>DASYIX010000140.1:0-3696 GCA_035997125.1 Gemmatimonadales bacterium | reverse complement strand
ACGCGGACCGATTCGGCCGAAGCCCCCGCTGGAGCCCCGGGTGCCCTGACGGACGCCAACATCGTTGCACTGCTGGATGAGGCGAATGCGGCCGACAGCGCCGGGGGAGCCTACGCGCTCAAGAAGGCGACGAGTCCCGACGTCAAAGCGTTCGCCAAGTTGATGATGGGTGAGCACCATGCGCTCCGGGCGGCCGGTCAGCAGCTCGCACAGCGGCTCAACGTCACGCCGGCGCCGCCGGCGGACGATCCCCTGAAGCCTGCCGCTCAGGCTGAGATGACCGCCCTTCAGGGAGCGCCCAAAGGCGCCCAGTTCGACAAGACCTACATCGACCAGGAGATCGGGATTCACAAGGCGGTGCTGGACCTGGCGGAGAAGGCGCACGACGCGGCGCAGAACGACGAATTGAAGAAACTGATTGAGCAAGCCAAGCCGGTAATCGAGAAACACTTGAATCGGGCAGAGGAAATTCAGAAGAAGCTGGGGAAGCCTACGGCCTAAGGTCTGGCCTCGGTGTATCCGGGCTCACGGGGGCGTTGACGGCGACTCCGTGGCTCGGATCCAGCTGGTCGGTGAGCGTGGAAGATCCACTCAAGTACGGATCGCGGCCGTCACGGTAGTCTGCCCATCCCGGGACAACCTTGTGGTCGGGGTACACTCCATTCGGACCGTGGTCCACGAAGCGATAGTATTGCGTCGAATAGCGGACGATGAGATGCGAGTTGGGCAGCCGCATCTCCCGCGGTTCCTGGAAGCTGTTGGGCTTTTCTCCGATCAACTCCCCCACCAGCAGGGCGGCTGTGAGAAACTGGGCCGCGTTCGCCATCCCGGCAGAGAAGGTGGGAGGCTGTTGCATTGAGTGTGCCAATGCAGCGCACGTTCCTGACCGAGCTGCGGGCGAGTGACATCGTTTCCAAAACTCAGCACGAACCACCTCGGGTTGCATCGCAATGTCCACTTTCGAGAACATGGTGTGTCAGCAAAGTGTCCGCAATTGGTGGCACTGCGATCGTACCCCAAACCGGCGGCCCGGAGCTGACACCGCCGCGCGAGAGCCGACTCGACTCCGATTCCTTTCCATATATAGCGGCCGCCGCAGCGCTCACTCCGCCAGGAACAGAAACCTCCCGATCCAGAACACCGCCGCGGCTGGCAGCAACAGCGTCGGCTGCGGCAGCGACACAACTCGATCCAGCAGCAGCAGCGTCGTCATTTTTAGGGACGCGATTCGATGCGACACCTTCGCGATTTTTCCCGCAGGAGCAGCGTCGTCATTTTCAGGAACGCGTTCGGACGCGACAGATTCACAAACTGGCCGGCAGGACCGTCAAATCGTTTTGCAGATTCACGATCGGACCCGTCAGCAACGCCAACGCCATTTGTCGGAGTAGCGCTCGATCCCGCAGCATCAGCGACATCGTTTGCAGGAACGCGATTCGCTGCGCCACCTTCGCGATTTCTCCAGCAGGAACAGCGTCGTCATTTTCCGGAGCGCGATTTCTCCCGCAGGAACAGCATCGTCGTTTTCCGCAGCGCGATTTTGCCGACAGCAACATCGTCGTGATTCGCAGCGTCGCGATTTTTCCCGCCACCTTCACGTTCATCGCTGGCAGCTTCGCGATTCGGTTTCGATTTTCGCACCGCGACCGAGAAAGTTGGCACGGTCGATGCCTCCTCCCACCTCTGCCTGAACGAGTCGCGTAAACGTTCAGGCCCCTGAGTCACCCAACCCGCTGTCAGGCGCGCGACCGTCCGATGGCCAACTGAAGGTCAGGTTAGTTGTATGAAGGCAACAACGCGACGTAAACTCGAAATGGGGAGCCGCGCGCTGAAGTTCAGTCGCGAGCACTCCGATGAGAGCCCGGGGTACGCCCAGGCTCTCACCCGGCTGGGGGATCTGATGACCCGCGCGGGGCAGCTCGCCGAGCAACAGCGCGAAGGGATCTCCCGGGTGCGGAGCGCCACCACACAAAAGCGCGATCTGCGGCGTCAGATCAAGCGCGACCATCTGGACCATCTGGAAAAGGTGGCTGCAGTGACCGGGAAGGAGGCGCCCGAGGTGCCCCAGATGTTCATCCTGAGGCCGGGAACCAATCCCTACCTGGCATTCCGGACCGCCGCATGGGGCCTCCTGGCCGAGGCCAAGAGCCGGAAGGAGCTGCTGGTGAAGAACGGATTGACCGAAACCGTGCTCACCGGCCTGGAGCAGGCTCTGACCCAGTTCGATGCCGCGGTGGATCAGGGGCAAGGAGGGCGCTCGGCCCACGTTGGGGCCAGTGCCGACCTCGACCTCGTGGGCAACGAGATCGTCCAGGTGGTCAATGTCATGTCTCCGCACAACCGGGTCCGCTTTGCCCACGACGCGGAGCTCCTGGCCTCCTGGGACAGCGCGAGCACTGTCTTCGCGACGCCCCGCCCGGACATTAAACCCTCAACCGGCGGAACCCCGCCCACCGGCGGTGACGTCCGGCCCGCGGCATGATCACGGGCCCCGGGATCGTGGCACCCGCTCCACCTGAGGGTATAGGTTCCGGGTGGAGCGCTTGCCGCTCCGGATGACCGAGAAAGAGCACCTTATGCGACTCATACATGCAGGCCCGCCCAGTCTGGTACGGATCGCACTCGCGGCCGGCGCTGTCTCCGGCGCCTACGCCTACCAGCAGACCGAGTCGAGCAGCCAGTTCGCCTCGGCCGGCATCGTCGCCCTGAAGTCCAGCTCGATCACCCGGTCCGGCGGCCACGAGCCCACCCTGGTCCGGCGAACGTTCGCCGACACCAGCCACGACGGCGATATCGTCGTGCTGACCTGGCTCGGCATCGATTCGACCCGGGTCATTCTCCCGGCACCGCCGCCCCCTCCGCCTCCGGCTCCCCAGCCGCCCCCGCGGGGACATGGGATCCCCTTCGGGCCCTTTCATCTGCCCATCGACAGCCTCTGCTCCGAGGTGCTGGGCTATACCGGCACCACGCTGGTGGGCAAGGCTTCCCGTCTCGCCCGCGACCTGGACAAGGTACGGGACTGCAAGGGACGGGTGGTGCTCCAGCTGGCCCGGAAGAAGATGCTCGATAACGGCGAGCAGCTCAGCGTCCAGGCCTCGAGGGAAGAGCTGGAGAGCTGGCGCGATGCGGCCGACATTCGATCTTATCTCCGCGACACCACGATCTTCGCCATCTACGTGGGGGACGACATCAAGTCGAAGGAGTGGGGTGTCGCCGATTCCGCCCTGAGGCTGGCGCGCTTCGATTCGATCGCCGGGGTGGTGAAATCGTTCTGGGGCGACTCGGCCACCACGATTCTGCGGGCGCCGCCCACGTCCATGACCGGACACGTCTGGCGCTGGGTCGACGCCGCGTGGGCCCAATACGACGGTCCCTACCGGGACGGCCCGCCGGAAAAGTACCGCGACACCGAAGTGGGCAGCGCCAAGGCGCAGAAGCTCGGCCTCATTCTCTGGTTCAACGCGCTGGACGGCGGCTGCGGACCGGTGTCCAAGGGGTCCTGCTTACCCAAGGTCCCGGGAACCCCGATTTACGGCACCTACAGCGACACCACCGTCCGGCGCTATCAGGTGAGCGCGGCCGAGGCGGGGTACTACGGCGCGATGTTCCTGGCGGAGCCGTACAACTGTGCGGCGATCCAGTGGCAGTGGTCGCCGGTGTGGAACGGGAGTGGCCGGTCGCCGGAGCAGGTGGCCG
>DASYIX010000139.1:0-24182 GCA_035997125.1 Gemmatimonadales bacterium | reverse complement strand
GTAAAGGATCTGCTCGCCACCCAGGGCGCACCCACCACCTGGGGGGCGCAACCATATCGCAACCAGATGCTCCAGGGCGACGCCACGGTGGTTCAACGGCTGCGCCAGGCCGGGGCCGTGCTGTGCGCCAAGCTGAGCATGGTCGAGCTCGCCGGCGGGATGGGATACAACCAGGCGTTCGCCAGCTTCACCGGGCCCGGCAAGTCGCCCTGGAACACGGCGCGGTGGTCGGGCGGCTCCTCCAGTGGGCCGGGGTCGGCGGTAGGGGCGGGACTGGTGCCGTTCGCCATCGGGTCGGAGACCTGGGGCTCGATCCAGTTTCCAGCGGCGTTTTGTGGCGTGACCGGCCTGCGGCCCACCTATGGCCGAGTGAGCCGGCATGGAGCCATGGCGCTGAGTTGGACCATGGACAAGCTGGGCCCTTTGGCGCGCACCGCCCATGACTGCGGGCTTATCCTTGCTGCGATCGCGGGACCCGACCCGCAGGATCCCAGCGCTCTCGCTGCCCGGTTCGTGGCTCCGGGCAAGGCTCGCTCCCGCAGATATCGGCTGGGCGTTCTTCGGGGCACCCGGGACAAGACCCAGCCGGAGGTCTTGCGGAACTTCGATGCGTCGATCGAGATCCTGCGGGAGGAGGGCGAGCTGATCGAGGATCTCGAGCTTCCCGACCTTCCCTTCGACGCCGCCGCGAGCATCATTATCGACGCGGAGGCTGCCAGCGCCTTCGAGCCGTTGTTCGAGAGCGGCCGCATCACCGAGCTCACCGCTCCGGAGGATCGGCTGGGCGGCTATCCGGGACAGGTGATCCTGGCCAAGGACTACCTCAAGGCGTTGCGGGTACGCCGTCTGGCTGCGGAGGCGCTCGATCGGTTGCTCAGTCGGGTCGACGCCATCGCCGCTCCGTCACTACCTACCGTCGCGTGGCCGCTCGACACCGCGTTCGACAAGGTCTATCCCAACTACCCCGGCGGTGCCAGCATCGGTGGCGCGGCCAATCTGTGTGGCGTCCCGGGACTCTTTCTGATGAACGGGGTAGGCGAGGCAGGATTACCGACCAGCCTTCAGCTCACCGGCCGAGCCCTCTCGGAGCGAACCCTGCTCGGGATCGGAATCCGCTATCAGGCGCGCACGAGATTTCACCGGCTGCGGCCGCCGGGATTGTGACCGCCGCCGGGCCCTCGTTATATCTGGGATCGGTCGATCAAGGTTCCGGAAAAGAGGAGTTATCGTGACCGTGTCGCTTTTGCCCCCGTCTCCTGCAGCATTTGCCAAGGCGACCTGGGGAGACGTTGCCCCCTACTTCGACGATCTCGCCGCGCGGCCGCTGGACTCGGACACGATCGCCGGATGGCTGAGCGAGTGGTCCCGGCTGGAAGAGCTGGTCACCGAAGCCGCCGCGCGGGCCATGATCGCCTACACGGTCGACACGGGGAATCAGGAGAAGGAGGCCGATCACCTTCGATTCTCCACCGAGGTGCTTCCCCGGATGGAGGAGCGAAGCGTGGAATTGGCTCGTCGGCTGCTGGAGTCGGGCTATTCCACGCCGGCGCTCACCACCACGCTGGCCCGGTTCCGGACCCAGATCGAGATCTTCCGGGACGAGAACGTCCCCATCTTCGCTGAGCTGGAGGAGCACAGCACCCGGTACCAGCGGATCACCGGATCCATGACCGTCGAGTGGGATGGCGTCGAGCGGCCGCTGCCCCAGCTGCAGCCCTTTCTCAAAAGCCCCGACCGGGCGGTCCGGGAGCGTGCGTTCCGCGCCGGCAGCCAGCCGTACATTCAAAAGCGCGGCGAGCTGGCCGGGCTCTTCAACCGAATGTACGAGCTACGTTCCCGGGCCGCCCGGACCGCGGGCTTTGCCAATTTCAGGGACTACATCTTCCCAGCCAAGTTCCGCTTCGACTACACGCCGGCGGACTGTGAGCGCTTTCACGAGGCCATCGAGCGCTCCGTCGCTCCGGCGGTCGAGCGGGTGCTGGAGGCCCGGCGCCGGCGGCTGGGTGTGGCTGTGCTCCGTCCCTGGGATCTTTCGGTGGATCCGTACCGGGACAAGCCGCTACGGGCCTTCGCCGACGCCGGCGAACTGGTCACCAAGGCCAGGCAGGTGTTCGAGCAGGTGGACCCGGCGTTTGGCGGCGAGTTCCAGACCATGATTGACGAGGGCCTGCTCGATCTCGAGAGCCGGAAAGGCAAGGCTCCGGGGGGATACTGCGAGACGCTACACTTTCACGGCCGGCCGTTCATCTTCATGAACGCCGTCGGGCTGGTGGAAGACGTCATGACCCTGCTGCACGAGGCGGGGCACGCGTTCCACGCTTTCGCTTCACACCAGTTACCCTTGATCTGGCAACGCCACCCTGGGTCTGAAGCCGCCGAGCTGGCCTCCATGTCCATGGAGTTTCTCGCGGCGCCCTATCTGACGGAGCCCGCGGGCTACTTTAGCTCCGAGGATGCCAAACGGGCCTGGCTGGAGCATCTCGAAGATGTGCTCATCAGTCTGGCGCACATCGCGTCGGTTGATGCGTTTCAGACCTGGATCTACACCAGCGGTCAGGGCGACGATCCCTCCGCCAGAGACCAGGCCTGGCTCCGGCTGAGGAGCCGGTTCGAGCGGGGAGTCGATTGGAGTGGCCTGGAGCAGGAGCGGGTGGCCCGCTGGTACCGGCAGCTCCACATCTTCATGTACCCGTTCTACTACATCGAGTACGGCATTGCCCAGATCGGTGCCCTGCAAATCTGGCGCAACAGCCTGAACGATCCTCGCGCCGCGGTTTCCCGCTACCGCAGAGCCCTGGGATTGGGGGCCGTTCACAGCCTTCCGGAGATCTACCGTGCCGCCGGTGCCCGGCTCACGTTTGACGCCGATGCCATCGGAGAGCTGGTGCAGCTGGTGGAGGCCCACATCGAGCGAGTCCGGGCGGAGCTCCCCCGCAGTTGATTCCCGCCGCTGGAGCGGCAAGATTGAAGCGCTCCTTCCTCCTGGCCTTCGGGTACAGGGTTCCTGGTGATTCTTGTGGAGATACTGGATGGCCAAAGAAGAAGGGATAGAGATGGAAGGGGTGGTGACCGAGGTCTTGCCTGACCGGAACTACCGAGTGATGCTGGAGAACGGGCACGAGATTCTGGCCTATGCGGCCGGGAAGATGAGCAAATTCAAGATTCGGGTATTGGAGGGTGACCGGGTGAGCGTGGTGTTATCGCCGTACGATCTGACTCGAGGGCGAGTGATTTACCGTCACAAGTAGTCGAGAGTCTAAGTCTAGGGTTTCGAGCTGTCGTTGACTCTTGACTCTAGACCAACAAAGGGCCGCTCAACTGAGCGGCCTTTTGTTTCCAGACCAGGCCGACCAGGAGGTCGGCCTTATTTAACCTTGGTCACGTTCTCGGCGGCGGGGCCCTTCGCACCCTGCACGATGTCGAACTCAACCCGGTCGCCCTCGGAAAGGCTGCGGAAGCCTTCCGCCTTGATGGCGGTGTGATGGACAAAACAGTCCTTGTCCCCATTCTCCGGGGTGATGAAACCAAAACCCTTTGCGTCGTTGAACCACTTCACCGTGCCGATGGTGCGAGCCATTGCGCCTACTCCATGTTTATTGGCCTGCGCCGGTGCCGGACTCTCCGGACGCCGAGTTTTTATGAGCGCAGGCCCGTCCTGCGTCATAAAAAATGAAAAGACCCGCCGCGACGCAGCCGGGTCTCTGAGTGCCATTGCACCGGTAGGTCAGCTTCAGGTAGTGACCAAATCGCGGGGACAAGTTTGTATAGCGACCGTTTTTAGTCAAGGGGGGAGCCGCGGAACCAGCGGGCCGCGGCCCGAGCCCAGTCGGCCACGGGCTCTCGCGGCGGACTCCCCGTCGCCTGATTCACCGCCTGAAGGAACTCGGCCGCCGAGGAGTAGCGCTGGTCGACGTCCGCGCTCAGCGCCCGGTCGAGCACCTGCTCCAGCGCCTCGCTCACATCGTCCCGCTGTCCCCGCGAAGTGGGAAACTGGTTGGTGGTTTGCTTGGCCAACACCTGCTCCACCGTCCTCCCCGGGAACGGCGCGGTTCCCAGCAGAGCGTAGTAGGCCACCGCGGCCAGACTGTAGAGATCCGACCGCTGATCCACCCGCTCTCCCAGGAGCTGCTCCGGGCTGGCGAACTGGGGCGTCCCGCTCTGGCTGGTGGCTCCGCCGTACTTTCCCCGGAGCGCGAGAGCGAGTCCGAAGTCGGTGATCTGCAGGCTCCCGGTCGGGTCGATCAGCATGTTCTCCGGCTTGATGTCGCGGTGCACCAGCCCGGAGCCGTGCGCGTGGGCCAGGGCGGAGAGCGCTTCGCGCAGCAGCCGCAGCACCCGGTCGAGCGGAAGCGGTCCCTCCCGTTCGACCTGCTGAGCCAGGCTCGGCCCATTGATCAGCTCCATCGTGTACCAGAGCAGCCCGGAGCGCCCTCCGATGTCGTAGATGTTCACGATGTTGGGGTGGCTCAACCCCGCCGCCAGCTGAGCTTCCCGCCGGAAGCGTTCGACCACCTCGGGATCCCTGGTCAGGAGCGGCTGCAGCACCTTGAGGGCCACCATTCGTTCCAGGTGCAGGTCCCGCACCCGGTACACCCGGCCGAATCCGCCGGTGCCCAGCAGGCTGAGAAGCTCGTAGTCATCGCCCAAGGCCCGGCGCAGACGTTTTTCCCAGCGGGCATTATCCTCGGCGTCGGCCAGCGAACCCGGGCTCACCGCCACGGCCGGGGTCTCGAAAGTACCCGCATCGGACAGGAAGTCCTCCAGCATCTCCGCTGCGGTCAGGTAGCGGTCGTCCTGCGCCGGCTGGAGCGCTCTGAGGATGACGCGCTCGAGCGCGCGGGGACAGGCGGGTCTCAATTCGGTGGGCGGTCGAATGGCGCTCGGATCGAGTGCCGGCTCCTGCCCAGTGACCGCGACGTAGAGCAAGGCGCCTGCGGTATAGACATCGCTGGTGGCGTCGCCGGGCGCTCCAGTCCGCACCTCGGGGGCCATGTAACTCAGGGCCGTCGGTACGATGCCGGGTGGAATGGCGGGCAGCACATAACTGCAGAAGCGGAGGTCGGCGACGGTCCCCCGGCCTGAGGTGCTCAGCAGCACCGAGGGTGGAACGATGCGGCGGACGACGATGCCGTAGCCGTGCGCGTGCTCCAGCGCGCTGAGGATGTCCCGGGCGAGGCTGTGGACCATGGGAATGGGACGGGGGCCCCGGTGCAGCGCCTGTTGCAAACCTTCCCCCTCGATCCAGTTGCCCACCCGGAAGGCCAGATCGCCGATCATGCCTGCGTCATAGACATGGCGGATGGCGGGGTGATCCAGCCGGCCCAGCGCTTCCGCCTCGCGGAGAAACCAGGCCCGGGTGGCGTCCTCGGAGTAGAAGTTCACCCGGAGGCTGACCCGGCGCTTCAGGATCAGGTCGTAGGCTTCGAACAGAACCTGGTCCGAAGTCGCGGCCACGGTTCGCTCCAGCCGATAGCGGCCACCCAATGCGTCCTGGGTGCGCTGGAAGTAGCGAGACGGCTCCGTCGCGGTCAGCGCAGGAGCCCGCGGCGTCGCTCGACCTTGACCTCGCGGCCGCACACCGTCGCGCTGCACCAGCGCCGGCTCTGATTGGGGGAGTCGTCGGCGAAAAAGAGCGAGCAGCCGTCGCCGGCGCAGCGGCGGACGAAGCGCAGCGGGTCGGCCAGGCTGGAGGCCGCGGATTGCGCGATTGCCTCCAGCACCCCTGGCCGCCGCATGGGGGCAAAGCGCAGCTGCCACTCGCCTCCCACTCGGGTGAGTTGATGGCGCCCGTCTCCCCGGGCGAGCTGTTCGTTGATGGCGGCAATGGATCCTGCCGGCGGCTGCAGGCCTCCCTGCAGTGCCTCCGCCAACAGCGTGAGCCGGTCGCGCAACCGCAGAACCTCCAGCAACGGGAAGGCATCGCCGTTGGTAAGGAGCCGCTGGGTCTGCGCCCACCGCTCCATGGCGGCCTCGTCGGCCAACCGGTCAGGTGGGAGGGGGGTGCGGCCGCGGGCCGTGTTCACGAAGTCCAGCCAGAGCGCGTCACCCAACAGGGTAAACTCCGATTGTGACATTGCCGGCTAGGCCTCCGCGACTTCGACTGTGTTCCGGCCGCCGCGTTTGGCGCGATAGAGGGCGTTGTCGGCTGCCGCCAGAACGCTGCTGACCGTGGTACCGTGCTGAGGCGATTCGGCAATTCCCATGCTCAGGGTGCAGGCGCCGAATTCCGGGTTGGTTTTCTCGATCTCCCGCAGGCTGGCCTGCACTCGCGCCACGAACACCCGCGCCTCCGCGGGCTTGGTCATGGGCAGAATCACCAGAAACTCATCCCCGCCAAGCCGTCCCACCACGTCGAGGGCCCGGCACTGCCGGCGCAGTACCTGGCCGACTTGCACCAGCAGCCGATCGCCGGCGGCGTGACCCATGGTGTCGTTGACGACCTTGAAACGATCGAGATCGAGGAGGAGCACGCTGGTGTGGAGCTGGTGCCTCAGACTGCGGGAGATCTCCGCGGCGAGGCGGTCTTCCAGGGCTCGCCGGTTGCACAGCCCGGTCAGCTCGTCGGTGGTGGCAGCGCTGTGGAGCTGCTCGACGAGCTCGGAGTTCTTGAGCGCGATAGCCGCCGCAAAGGAGAGGGTACCCGCGAGCTCCGATTCTGCGCGACCATAGAGCTTGTCGCTGATGCGCGATCCCAGCACCAGCACGGCCATGCGCTCGGGCCCCGCGTCGAGCGGGACGACCAGCTCGGCCCCGGGCCCAACCAGGTCCGCCACCGAGACGTCGTCCCCTCCGATGGCGGCACTCCCCGGCGGCAGTGCCTGGTCCAGAGTGATGCGGGCGATCGGCGCCGGCCGCAGCCGGTCATTGAGCGACCGAAACACCGTGGGGGTGTAGCTCTCGGCTTCCGGTCGATAGAGGCAGGCCCACCAGGCAAAGAAGACCTCTGCCATGAAATCCAGGATCAGCTGTTCGGTCTCCTCGGTCGAATGCACCGATGAGAGCAGGCGGGCCACCTGCCGGAGAGCTCGGAGCTGGAAGACCGCATCGTCCAGCGCCGCCTGTCGCTCCAGGAGGATGCTGCGCAGTTCCAGAACCACGCTCAGGCCCAGGGCCAGTGACATGGCCACCGGGCGCATCTCCTGGGCGACCAACGGGTCGGCGTGGATGATGACCTCGGTTTGGCCGCTGGCCAGCCGGGCTACTTCCACGGCGTCCTCGTACCCTGTCCCCGGCCCCACCCGGCGGAGCGAATCGGCTGGAGAGACCAGATTCAGCCAGATCCGTTCGCTCTGAAACCGACGAACCAGCGCGATCCGGCAGCGCTCGAAGAGCTCCCCCTCGGTCCGGGAGAGCCGGCAGGCGGCGGCGAAGGCGCTGGGTAGTGTGGCGAGCGATGGGTAAGGAGTTAAACCCATGTGCTATAATACTCGCACCCCGAGGCTGGGGGGAGCGGTTCAGGTGGGTTGTGGCGCAGCCGGATGTTGATTACATTCCTTCAGCAAGCAATTGAGGGACATAGCCCTTCGGGGCCCCAGGGATTTTGGCTTTGCAGCCTGGGTGATCAAAACTGCTAAAGCTCCGGTCCCGGCGAGCACTCAGCTCAGCCGGGATTTGTCGTTTGGGCCTCGACGACGCGGGCATTCTTGGGTGCCTCGATCCGGCCTCCCAAGGAATCGGTGATGTACCGGGTGAGCAGGTCCACCGCCCTGGGGGCGGAGAGCTTCCGGCCGCAGGCAGCCTCCGCTTCGGGGACCGAATACCCATCTCCCCCTTCGCAGGCCATGTAGACGCCGAACGCCGCCGTGACGGTATCTCGGGGACCCACCACCTTGCCATTGGCCCGGTGGAGATCGCCCAGCACCCGGGTGCCGGAGGGACGCCGCGGGTCGTACTTGAAAGTCACGCCGGATACCTGAAGAAACCCCCCGGTGCCGAGGACGGTCTCCGAAACCCCCTGCTCCAGCAGATGCTTCAGCCGGGCACCGGTCAACGGGAAGGTGACCACCCGGGTCTGGTCGGCAAAGGGAAAGATCGCCTCCAGCTCATGGTTGGTGATGGTGCCCGGCTGAATGGGATGATCCAGCCGGAGCGACCCCGAGTTGAGCAGCGCGATATCCGCGCCGGTGCCCGCTCGCATGGCGTCGGTGACCAGGTCGCCCAGTACCGATTCCTTTCGCCGGGATATTCCGTTCGACTCACCAATCCAGACCGCTGTCTGACCGACCGGACGTGGCGGGCCCAGTCGGCGTTGTAGGCTGTCGCTCCACCGGGCGACCACTCTGGCCACGGCGGTATCCCGGGGGAGCGCGCCGTTGATCGCGACCAGACCGACCGCCTGGCGCCAATTGGCCTTGCCGCCCCACAGGGTGACGAACTGTGCGGTCTTGGCATCGGCGTCGGCCTTCACCGCGTGACGCCCGGACACCACCGAGTCCTGGGCCTCGTGCTCATGGCCGCCGAGGATCAGGTCGAGCTTCGGTTCTCGGCCGAGGAGGTTACGGTCCGCTTCCATGGTCTGGTGAGTCAGGCCCACGATGAGATCGGCGCCTTCCGAGCTCAGCGTCTCGATGACCCGGTGCGCCGCCGTGTCGGGATTGGAGCAGCGCACGTAGCTGGGGTAGGCGCCCTCCAGAGTCAGCCCAAACAATCCCACCTTGTGCCCCGAGACCCGCAGCGTGTCCCAGGGCAGCACCTTCGGGAAAGGGGTGCCGTCAGGCCGGGTGCAGTTGCTGGAGATCCACTTGAAATTGGACTCGGCGATTCGTGCGAGGAGGGTGTCTGCCTCGAAATCAAATTCGTGGTTGCCGAAGGTGGCGTAGTTGAGCTTGGCCGCGTTCAGCGCTTCGATCATCTGCCGGCCGCGATAATACTTGCTGGTAAGGCTGGGGCTAAGCACGTCGCCCGCCAGCACGAATACGATCGGCCCCTGATCGGCCAGGCGCTTCCGGACCGTCGCCACCCGGGCCAGGCCTCCGCGGTCATCGGCCAGGGTGTCGGCGACGTACACATCGTTGATCGATAAGAAACGAACCGGGTTGAGCGGAATGGGAGGCGGCGCGCTGCCCGCCAGACACCCCGTTAGAGCGATGGGCCAGGCCAGAGTTCGGAACCGTCTCACAGGTCCACCTCTCGTTGCCGCAGACTGCGCACCAGGTCGGCGCTCATCAGTCTCAATTCAGAGATCATTTCTCGCTGGGGCCAGTCCGAGCGCGCCGTCAGAATTTCCAGCATCGAACGGTACCACCAGATGGTCTGCTCCGAGCTGGCCCGCGACACCGCCCGCAGGTACTCGACTCCCAGGCGGCGCAGCGCCGTCATGGTCGATCCGCAGGCATGGATCTCGTCGGCCACACAGATGTCCAGCGCCCGGGGCTCTGCAATGGAAAGCTGGGTCAGGTACTCCTGCTTCCGAGCCTGCCAGGCACGCTCGGTGCCCCGGGGGTCGAACTTGGGCTCGAGCGCATCCTTCGCCACGGCCAGGACCACCGGCCCGAACTTGTCCGTGATCTTGCGTTCCAGAACCGCCCGCTCGGTGGGGACAGCGTCCTCCAGGACGTGGTGCAAGATCCCGGCAACGATCGTGATCTGGTCGCAGTCGTACCGGGCCAGGATGATGGCGACGTTGGCCGGATGCGCCAGGTAGTCCATGCCGGCTCCGGCTGGCGCAACAGCACCGTGATATTTCGCGGCGAAGGCGAACGCGTGATTGATGCGGTCGGAGTAGCCGTTCATTCTCGGCGGGGCAGAGGAGGCAGCGTGGCGGCGGGGCGGCAAAAGCGCACACGTAGACGGCGCTCAACAGGGTAAAACTGCCCCACTGCCCGTCTGCCCCGCGGCCCCGCCTACGGAATCCCGAGAAGCTTATGCGTCTGCAGGCTGAGCCGCCAGCGCGGATGCCCCAGGCAGTACTGCAGCGCGGAAGCGGTATTGGCCTCCAGCTCGGGGCCGTCCATCGGCTGAAGGAAGAAGTGCTCGAACCCGAGCTGCTCGAATTGCGCGGGGTCTACTCCTTCCTGGGGGTACACCAGCTTGAGCTCGTCGCCCGTCCGAACGACCAATGGGGCCAAGGCTTTGGGACTCACGCAGAGCCAATCGATGTCATCGGGTGGCGGCAACGTCCCGTTGGTTTCCACCGCCACTTCGAACCCCTCGGCGTGGAGTGCACTCAGGAGCGGGGCATCGAGCTGCAGGAGCGGCTCTCCGCCAGTGCAGACCACAAAGCGCCGGCCAGGATTGGCGTCGGGCCAGGTTGCGGCAACGGCCGCGGCCAGCGCTTCCGGGGAGGCGAACTTCCCGCCACCCGGGCCGTCGGTGCCCACGAAGTCGGTATCGCAGAACTGACAGATTGCCTCTGCGCGATCCTCTTCCCGGCCGGTCCACAGATTGCACCCGGCAAATCGGCAGAACACCGCCGCTCGGCCGGTGTTGGCGCCTTCGCCCTGGAGAGTATAGAAAATCTCCTTCACCGCATAAGTCATATGGCTTCCCCGCCTACCGTCTGATACGGCGCAGGATCGTCCATGCCGGCCTCGCGGAACCCTTTGAGCCGGATGAGGCACGCCTCGCAGCGGCCGCACGCCGCGCCGTCGGGAGCGGGATCGTAGCAGGTCAGGGTGATCGCGTAATCGACGCCCAGCGCCAACCCGCGCTCGACGATCTCCCGCTTGGACAGCTCGATCAGCGGGGTGTGGATGGTGAGCCGGCGTCCCTTCTCCACCCCGGCGCGAGTGGCCAGGTTCGCCATGCGCTGGAACGCCTGAATGTATTCCGGCCGGCAATCGGGGTAGCCGCTGTAATCCATCGCATTCGCCCCGATGAAGATGTCGGACGCGCCCAGCACTTCTGCCCAACCCAGTGCAAACGCCAGGAAAATGGTGTTCCGGGCGGGGACGTAGGTGACCGGGATTCGCTGGCCGATCTGCTCCATCGGGGTGTCCTTTGGTACCTCCAGCTCGCTGGTGAGCGCCGATCCTCCAAAAGAGCGGAGGTCGATGTCCAGTACGATGTGCCGCTGGATTCCCAGGTGGCTCGCCACCCGGCGGGCAGCCTCCAGCTCGATCGCGTGCCGCTGGCCGTACCGGAAGGTCAGGGCATGCACGTTAAAGCCGAGGCTGAGTGCGATGGCCGCCGTGGTGGCCGAGTCCATGCCTCCACTCAGAAGAATCACGGCGTTCGGCTGCTGGGTCATGCTGGAAACTTACTGCCGGGCTGCTTACCCAGCACATGGCGCAGCGCGCTCTCCAGGTCGAGATGGCGAAACTGGTACTGTGACCTAAGCAGTCCAGCCGGCAATACCCGCGCGCTGGCCAGGAGGGTTTCCTCCGCCATCTCTCCCAGGGCCAGCCGTAGCGCCGCTGCCGGCACCGTGAACGGAGCTGGGCGCCGGAGCACTCGGCCGAGGGTTCGGGTGAAATCGCGATTGGTCACCGGATTTGGCGCGGTGGCATTCACCGGCCCGCTCAACCCGTCGGTCTTCAGCGCGTGATGGATGGCCCCCACTGCGTCGTCAATCGAGATCCAGCTCAGCCATTGCGTGCCCCGCCCCAGCTGGGCTCCAAGACCGAGCCGGAATGGGAGCAGCATCTTTCGCAGCGCCCCACCGGATGGGCTCAGCACCACCCCAAACCGGGGGTGCACCACTCGAACCCCCGCTGCCCGCGCCGCGTCGGCTGCCGCCTCCCACTCCTGGCACACTGACACCAGAAAATTGCTGCTCGGGTCTCCCAGGCTGCTCGCTTCAGTGAGAGTCTCGTCGCCCCGATTTCCGTATATGCCCACCGCCGAGGCGGAGATCAGCACCCGGGGAGGTCGCCGCAAGCGGGCGATCGTCTCACCCAGCAGTGTGGTCCCGCTCACCCGGCTCTCCCGGATCCGCCGCTTGCGGCTCTGGGTCCAACGCGCTCCCACGTTCTCTCCCGCCAGATGGATCACGGCATCGATTCCCTCGAGCGCGGCCGGGTCGAGTCTTCCTCCGACCGGATCCCAGGTGATTTCCCCCGGGCCGGCCTTACGACGGACCAGCCGGGTGATCCGGTGGTGTGGATCTGGGATCAGATAGTGCATGAGTGCGGCGCCGATGAGCCCGCTGCCGCCGGTCATGGCGATGTGGAATCCGGGGCCTTCGCGCTCGAAGGATGATGCCATTGTCCTCGGGTCTCTCTACATTCCGGGCCGTGTTGACTCGAACTGCCGTCTTCTTTGGGTTCGCTCTCAGCGTCAAACCGTTAGCCTGCGCGGCACCTCAGCGCGTGCCGCCGCCACCGGACAGCTGTGTGGTGAGCCACGTGGTGGACGGCGACACCTTCTATTGCCAGGATGGGCAAAAGGTTCGCCTGATCGGTGTCGACAGCCCCGAGCGGCAGCAGCATCCGTTCGGCGACCAGGCCCGCCGCGCGCTGCTCAAGCTTCTCCCTCCGGGAACGGCCGTCGTGCTCCAGCAGGATGTCGCCCCCACCGACCGTTACGGCCGGGTTCTGGCCTATGTCTGGATCGGTTCGACGCTGGTCAATGAGGCCATGGTGAAAGACGGCTGGGCGGTCCTGTACACCGTTCCGCCCAACGTGAAGTATGCCGAGCGTCTGGAGCGGGCGCAAAAAGAGGCCCGTGCGCGGGGCACGGGCCTCTGGTCCGAGCCCGGCTTCCACTGCCTGCCCGAGGATTTTCGCCGAGGACGCTGCCTCAGCCCACCTTGATCGTTTTCATCATCCCATGGGCCAGGTGCGGCTTGCCGTCCTTGGCATCGGGCACGAAGCAGATGAGACCGTAGTCACCGGCGGTAAGGTTGGCGGTGAACGATCCGTTGCCCCCCTTATCCAGACCGACCACGCCTCCGACCGGCTCCGCCGGTGGTGCTCCCTTCATCCCGGTCTCGGCCCAGCGCCCAAAGTCCTCGACCTTCTTCCCCGGCGCCAGCTTGAGCAGCTGCAGCTCGTGCACCTGGGGGCCTGCGTTCTCGACCCTGATCGTGCGGACGCCGGGAATGAGTGGACCCGAGGTTTTGAAATCATAGTCCGCCAGGGTGATGGTAACGTCGGGAGCGGGCAGCTCCATCGCGGCCCCGGCCGGGCCGGTGACTTCGAAGCCCTTGATCATCCCCTTGGCCAGGTGGGGCACTCCGTCCGCGCCGGGAATCACGCAGACATATGCGTACTTACCGGGCGCGAGCCCTGCCGTGGCTACCGCCTGCTGCCCCGGAGGGATCGCATTGGGCCCGCCCACGAACTTGATCCAGGGGGGCAGGGGTCCGGGCGTCTTCACCAACTTGAGCACATCATCCACCGTCTTTCCTTCCTCGAGCTTGATCAGCTGGGCGTGGTGCAGCTGCTTGCCCTGGTTGGTCAGACGCATCGTGGTGGCTCCGGCTGGAACCTGCGCCGGGCCATCGAAGGCGTAGTCAGTCGCGGTGATAGTGACCGTATCCGGGTGGGGCGTGACCGAGGTCGTGGTCGACTCGGCGACCTGAGGAGTGGGGCGATCGGACCTGCAAGCGGCCAGCGTGAAGCCGGCGACCATTGCCAGGCCAGAGAGGCTCACCGAACGGCGCATGCGATCTCCTGTTGAGGGGGTGAAATTGGGCGCGCCAAGAATGCGCCCATCCGGCCCTCAGCGCCAGTGGGCGACTGGAGCCGCTTGCCCGCGCGCCCGCCTCAGGTATGTTCTCGCGATCCACCACCCAGTGGGGCTCTCATGGCGCGTGCGGTTCTCGGAGTGCTCGCTCTCGTCGCCGCCTTCCAGGGCTCGGTCTTGGCGCAGGCCCGCCCTTCCGGCGACACCCTGGCCGCTCCGCTCTCGCCGTTCCGGCCGCTCTTGCTGCCCGGGCCCAACGAATACCGCTCCGGCTCCGGCCGTCCCGGACCGGGTTACTGGCAGCAGCGGACCGATTACCGCATCGCGGCCACGCTCGACACCGCGCAGCGCCGGCTGCACGGGCGGGAGACCATCCACTACACCAACAACTCACCCGACACGGTCTCCTATCTCTGGATGTTCCTGGACCAGAACATCTGCGCTCCCCACAGTGTCACCAACCAGCTGGATCAGCCCGCGCTGGTTTTCCTCGGCTCGACCTTCGACTTCTCGTGTAAGGGATTCAATGGCGGCGTGACGCTCGAGCGGGTGACGGTGCTCCGGCGCGCAGTGCGCCCCGTCATCTACGGCACCACCATGCGGATTGATCTTCCCCGGCCGCTTCCGGCCGGTGGAGTCCTGGACCTGGAGCTGGCATGGCACTTCCCGGTACCGGATTACGGCGCTGGCCGCATGGGCCGGGACGGATCGCTCTACCAGATCGCCCAGTGGTACCCCCGGCTCGCGGTCTATGATGACGTGCGGGGATGGAACCACGAGCCCTACATCGGGGCAGGGGAGTTCTACCTGGAGTACGGCAGCTTCGATGTCGCGCTCACCCTACCCGCGGGCTACGTCGTCGCTGCCACCGGCATCCTGCGCAATCCGGAGCAGGTCCTCACCGCCGGGCAGCGGAGCCGTCTGGCAATCGCCCGAACTTCCACCCACCCGGTGGCGATCATCACCGCCGATGAGGCCGGACATGCGGAGCGAACCCGACCCTCGAGCAAGGGCCAGCTCACCTGGCGCTTCACTGCGGACAATGTCCGGGACTTTGCCTTTGCCGCCGGCCCGGAGCTGCGCTGGGACGCGAGCTCGTACGAGGGAATCCTAATCCAGACCTTCTATCGGCCGAAGGCCAACCGCTGGGAAGAGGCCAACCGAATGGCGCACGAGGCGATCAAGTACTTCAGCGAGCAGTGGTATCGCTACCCCTATCCCCAGGCCACCACGGTCGAGGGTCCGATCGAGGGGATGGAGTATCCCATGCTGACCTTCGTGCCCAACAGCCCGTCCCGCGAAGAGCAACAGTGGGTGCTCTCCCATGAGTTTGGACATGAATGGTTCCCCATGGTGGTGGGCTCCAACGAGCGGCTCTACCCCTGGATGGATGAAGGCTTCAACACCTTCATCGACCTGGCGGGCGCAGCGCACTACTTCGATGGCACCCATTACGGCGACACCATCGAGGTCCACCCGCTACATCTGTATCCGGATCACACCATCCCAGGTCAGGAGCAGCCGCTGATCAGCCGGCCGGTTGAGTCGAAGGATCTCTTCTGGACCGGCTACCAGAAACCCGCGCTCATGCTGCAGATCTTGCGCTATCAGGTACTGGGCAAGGATCGCTTCGATCACGCCTTCCGGGAATACATCAAGGCCTGGGCATTCAAGCATCCGACGCCGGCCGACTTCTTTCGGGTGATGCGCGATGCGTCGGGGGTGGATCTCGACTGGTTCTGGCGCGACTGGATCTATTCCACGGCGCGACTGGATCAGGCGGTCGACTCGATCGGTGGGGAGAAGATCTTCCTAGCCAACCGGGGAACCATGACGCTGCCGCTGGAGATGGAGCTCACCTACGGGGACGGAGCGACCGAGCGGATCCAGCTCCCGGTCGAGATGTGGAACCTGGGACCCCGCTTTGCCTACCGTATTCGGGAGGGAAAATCAGTCAGGAAGGTGGTGGTGGATCCGGGGCGGGCGCTGCCGGACGTAGATCGCTCCAATAACGAGCGATCGCGATAAGGGGGGGCCGTCCGCCCGTTATCGTCGGGCGCGCCGGACCAGCAGTAGATCGGTGATGTTGTCCAAGGTTAAGAGGCCCACCAACGACCCGCTGCTGTCGACCACCGGCAAAGCCGGCAACCGGCTGGAGCGCAGCCGCTCGAGCGCCTCCTGAAAGCTCGATGTGGGCGACACGCTGGGAACCCCGGGGGTCATCGCGTCCGCCACGGTAGAGTCGGCTCCGCGTTGCGATAGGCCCCGGATCAGATTGTCCCGAGTGAGCATCCCCTCGGTACGGCCCAGGTTGTCGAGCACCGGGAATTCTCGCTGCTCACCGCTCAGGAGCAGCTCCACCGCCTGATTGAGCGTCGCGTGTACCGGGATGGTGCGGAAATCGGTGACCATCATCTGCCGCACCTGCAGTCCCTCGCCCGCGGCGCGGGTCTCCACTGAGGTCGCCTCGGCATTGGCTCCCAGAAATACGAAGAAGGCCACCAATACCAGGAGCGGCGCGGGCTTGGTGATCCCGTATAGCCCGCCGACGACCGCGAGCATCTGCCCCAGTTTCGCCGCCACCCGGGTGCCTCGTACCAGGCCCATCCGGCTCGACAGGATGGCCCGCAGCACTCGGCCACCATCCATGGGAAACGCCGGAATCAGATTAAAAAGCAGCAGGTAGATGTTGACCGCCATCAGCTGCGCCAGGAACGGCGTGTCCGGCGTCAGCTCGCCGATCGAGACGGGGCTACCACCGAGCTGGAGGATGGCGTAGAGCAGGACGACGATCGCCAGCGTCACGGCTGGGCCGGCAAGCGCGATCAGCAGCTCCTGCTTGGGCTCGTCCGGAATGCGCTCCAGCCGGGCGACGCCGCCTATGGGAAGCAGGATAACGTCGGGAGTGCGCACCCCGAACCGCCGCGCCATCAGGATGTGGCCGAACTCATGGAGGAGGATGCACGCAAAAAGGGCGAGCAGTGATAGAGCGCCCGTCAGCGCTCCGCTCGGCCCGCCCTCCTGGTAGCCCATCACTGCCCACCACCCCACCAGCAGCACGAACGTCACATGCACCTTGATGTCGGTACCTGCGATCCGTCCGATTCGATACGACCATTTCATTGCCGCGCCTCGGTTGGTACCTCCCGGCGAAACATAACCGGGACTCCACTGGGGCGCGGTGCCGCTTTGCCCTGCCTCGTTCTCCTTCGCTACCTGGCCTACCCACTTACTCGCCTGCTCACTTACCCGCCTACACGATCACTCGCAACCCGAACTCGGGACGGGACCGCAGCTCGAGCCGGGGACGCGTGGCCGTAATCGGCGGAGCCGGCAGCCGTCCCGGTGCGTGGGCTTCGCCGGGGAGCGGATGCAGCTCTGCCCACTGCGCCATTGCTGTCCGGTAGACCACCTGAGCGTCGATCGATGGCAGATTGAAGCTGTGGATGTAGAGCATGATGGCTTCGTTTGGGGTCACCTCATCGGCCAGTACCTGGGAGGTCTCCAGCGCCATCCGGACGTGGGTTGCAGCCACGGCCTCATCCGAGATCGATGCAGCCAGCCGGCAATCGAGATTGGTCTCCTCGACGTACTGAACCCGCCGCCGCAGCGCCACCAGCAGCTGGTCCGGCCGAAGGATGGTCCAGTTCGTTGCCCGGCTCTCCTGCCGGGAGGCGTTTTCGATCAGCCCCGACAGGGAGATCAACGCGCGCGCCCGAACCGTCTCCTCCAGGGGCGCCGGGACGGCGACCTCGCGGAAGAAGCGCTGGAGCGCTTCGTCGACCGTGAGGCGGGACTTGAGTCGCCGGACGAACTCGGCCGCCTGCAGTTGATAGGTCTCCGCCAGCGCCTCCAGCGCTCGCGCAAAGACCAGTTGAACCCGGAGGTGGGTGGCAGCGGAAAACCGTTTCATTCAATCCTCGATGGCGGATTAGCAGCTTGATAGTGGTAATTCTTGCACTTACGCCCCTTCAGGAATGCGATCTTTGTGCCGATGCTGCCCGGGAGAATGCTCCGGGTTGACTCAACCGAAGGGCTTGTACCGGAATGATTTAGTGGCCGGCTCCCGAGCCAGGCGCCGGCCGGCCCAGCTGCTCCTGTAGCGCGCCCGCTACTGGGACTGGGGCGCAAAACCCGCTTTCCCCCGACTCTCGATCTAATTACAATTGCCCCTTCGCCTTCCCTCCAGGAGATCCACCATCGCCACGACTGTCGCCCCGCCCACCTGGACCACCAAGGACGCCGAGAAGCTCTACAACATGAGCGGGTGGGGATTGGGGTATTTCCGGGTTAATCCCGAGGGTCACGTCACCGTCCATCCCGACGCCAACCGGAAGCGGGGCCTCGATCTCTACAACCTGGCCATGGACCTCCACGCCCAGGGAGTCGGACTGCCGCTCCTGCTCCGCTTCTCCGATATCCTCCGCTCCCGAATCGAGGCGCTCGCCACCGAGTTCAGCAACGCCATTAAGGAATTCGGGTACGACGGCACCTACACCACGGTCTACCCGGTGAAGGTGAACCAGCAGCGGCACGTGATGCAGGAGATCGTGGAGTTCGGCGCCCCGCATGGCGTGGGACTCGAGTGCGGGAGCAAGCCGGAGTTGCAGGCCGTGCTCGGCCTCAACGAGGGGACCAACCATCTCATCGTCTGCAACGGCTACAAGGACGAGGAGTTCATGCGGCTCGCCCTGATGGGTCAGAAGCTGGGGCACAGCGTGATGATCGTCCTGGAGCAGCTCAGCGAACTGGAGGTCCTGCTCAAGGTGGCCGACGAGATGAACGTCAAGCCGACGGCTGGCGTGCGCATCAAGCTGGCGACCGAAGGCTCGGGCCGCTGGGCCAAGAGTGGGGGAGAGCGCTCCAAATTCGGGCTGGACTCGGTCGAGCTGATGAAGCTGCTGGACCGGCTCGACCGCTTGGACCGGAAGGACATCCTCAAGCTGGTGCACTTCCATCTGGGTAGCCAGATAACCGACATCCGCTACGTCAAGGCGGGGCTGGAGGAGATCGGCCGCTATTACGCCGAGCTTCGGAACATGGGCTTCGACATCACCCATGTCGACGTCGGCGGGGGACTGGGCGTGGACTACGAGGGCTCCCGCTCGACCCGCCCTGCCAGCGTGAACTATTCGATGCGGGAGTACGCCAGCGACGTGGTGTACACCCTCGGCTCGGTATGCCGGAACGAGGAGCTGCCGATGCCGCGCATCATCTCGGAATCCGGCCGCGCGCTCACCGCCCACCACTCGCTGCTACTGATCAACGTCATCGACGTGGAATCGCAGGTCGAGCCGGTGGCCCCGAAGTTACGGGAAGAGCCCCACCCGCTGCTGATCGAGATGGCGGAGAATCTGGAAGGCCTCACTCAAGACCGGATCGAGGAGGTCTTCCACGACGTCGTCTTCGCCAAGGAACGGGCCCAGGAATACTTCGCCAGCGGGGTCTTCTCGCTTCGGGATAAGGCGGACGCGGACCAGTTCTATCTGGTCACCTTGAATGCCATCTCCAACGCCATGGGCGAGGACAGGAGCTCGTTTCCCGAGATCGTGAACCACATCGAGTCGGCCCTGGTGGACCGCTACTTCTGCAACTTCTCGGTCTTCCAGTCGCTGCCGGATAACTGGGCCATCGATCAGCTCTTTCCCATCATGCCCATCCACCGGCTGAACCAGCCGCCCACCCGCCGTGGCACCCTCCAGGACGTCACCTGCGACTCGGACGGGGTCATCGACCGCTTTACCGGTGGGCGCAAGGGCAAGCCCTCCCTGGAGCTGCACCCGGTGGATGAAGGGCAGCCATACATCCTGGGCATCTTCCTCACCGGCGCCTATCAGGAGATTCTGGGCGACTTGCACAACCTCTTCGGTGACACCAACGCGGTGCACGTCCGGCTCACCGAGCACGGCTACGAGGTGACCGACCTGGTCCACGGTGACACCGTGACCGAGGTGCTCAACTACGTGCAGTTCAACGCCTCGGATCTGCTGGCCACGTTCCGGCGCAAGGTCGGCAACGCGAAGGAGCTGAGCCGGCAGGAGGCCAACAGCTTTATCGCGGATTATGTGGAGGGGCTGGAGGGATATACGTATTTGGAAGGGGATGTGCCGGTCGAGGAAAACGGGAGCGGGGAAAGAAAGACGTAAGCGGGACGAGGACAAACGCTCGTCCTCGTCCGGCTCATGCTTTTTATCTTTTACTCACTCTCTCCCTCTCAACTTTTCTCCGATCTCCCCGCTTCTCCACCGGTAAATACGGCCGTTCCTGCGATCCGCCATAGATCTGCCGCGGCCGCGCGATCTTCTGGTCCTTATCCAGCAGCATCTCTTCCCATTGCGCCAGCCAGCCCGGGGTCCGTCCGATGGCAAAGAGCACGGTGAAGTAGTCGGTCGGGTATCCCATGGCCTGGTAGATCAGCCCGGAATAGAAGTCCACGTTGGGATAGAGCTTCCGCTTGATGAAGTACTCGTCCTCCAGCGCGATGCGCTCCAGCTCGAGCGCAATCTCCAGCTTGGGGTTGAGTCCAGTCTGCTCGAAGACGTCGTACGCCACCTTCTTGATGAGCTTGGCCCTGGGATCGTAGGACTTGTACACCCGGTGGCCGAACCCCATCAGCCGGTCCGACCCGCCTTTCACCTTCTCGATGAAGGCCGGGATGTTCTTCACCTCGCCGATCTCATCCAGCATCTGCAACACCGCCTCATTGGCGCCGCCGTGTAGCGGGCCATACAGGGCGGCAATTCCCGCGCTTACCGCGGAGAACGGATCCACGTGCGATGAGCCGACGGCGCGCACGGCGCTGGTGGAGCAGTTCTGCTCGTGGTCGGCGTGGAGGATGAGCAGAATTTCCAAGGCCCGCTGCAGCACCTTGTTGGGCTGATGCCGTCCGCCGATGCTGAACGTCATGTTGACGAAATTCCCGATGTAGTCCAGGTCGTTCCGGGGGAACTCGTAGGGCAGCCCGCGGGAGTGGCGGAAGGCGAATGCCGCGATGGTGGGGAGCTTGGCCAGGAGCCGGACCCGCTGGAGGTAGCGGTTGGCCGGATCGTGGATGTTCTTGGCGTCGGGATAGAAAGTGGAGAGCGCGCCGACCACGCCGAGCAGCATGCCCATCGGATGGGCGTCGTAGCGGAAGCCTTCCAGGAACTTGGTGATGTTAGTGTGGACGTAGGTGTGAAACTTGATCTCGTCCTCCCACTTGGTCAGCTGCTCCCGGTTGGGCAGCTCGCCCTCGCACAAGAGATACGCCACCTCGAGGAACGACGCCTTTTCCGCGAGCTGCTCGATCGGGTAGCCCCGGTAGCGCAGGATCCCCTTGTCGCCATCGATGAAGGTGATGGCGCTCCGGCACGCGGCGGTGTTCATGAACGCCGGGTCGTAGGTCATCAAGCCGAAGTCGTCGTCCGACACCTTGATCTGGCGCAGGTCGGTGGCCCGGATGGTCCCGTCCGTGATCGGCAGCTCGTACGATTTGCCGGTGCGGTTGTCGGTGAGGGTGACGCTGTCCTTGGCCACGCGTGGGGTCCTCGGTGGTGGAGACGTTCGGGGTTCGCTGCTCATATCCAACTATAGAGGGATGGCGGGACTCAAGGAAGCCACTTGCACTCGGGCGCCCCACCCGATAAAACCCAGGGCGCAGGCCAACTCCACCCGAACCCAGAGGCAGCTCGCCCATGCGGCTCTTGTCCCTCCTCTTGATCCTGGCCGGCACCACTCCCCTGGCCGCCCAGACCGCTGCTCCAGCGCCGGCGGTGGACACCGCGGGAGTCGGCCGACTGGTCGATCAGGCGATGAACCGCTCCGAAGTCATGCAGAATCTTCGGTACTTAACTGACATGATCGGTCCCCGGCTCTCCACCTCGCCCGCGATGCGCCGGGCCAACGAGTGGACCGCCGAGCGGTTCAAGGCTTACGGACTGACGGTGCGGCTGGAGCCCTATCAGTTCGGGGTTCCCTGGGAGCGGGGCTCGGCCTCGCTGCGGTTGGTCGCCCCTTTCACCCGAGCCGTCATTGCGCAGAGCTGGGCTTGGACCGAGGGTACCCGAGGCAAGACCCTCACCGGTCCGGTGGTTGCCACCGATCTCACGACTCCCGAGAGCCTGGCGGTCTATCGGGACAAGGTGAAGGGTGCGTGGATCCTGCCTCGCGCTTCCTATCCGATCTGGAATCCCGATGGCCCCGCAATGACTGCCGAGGATTCCACCAGACTCCAGGAACAGCTGAAGCGTCGGGCCAGCTTGACCGCGGATACATCAGCGGCCGCGGTGGCGGCCCGTCGCCAGTTCCAGTTGGACCTGCCCTATGTCCTGAAAGCCGCCGGAGCACTGGGCACTCTGGTAGATGGCTCCAAGGAGCACGGCCTCATGACCATGAGCGGCTCTCCCACCCGGGTGGCGCCGCTTCCCAACCTGGTCATTTCCCATGAGGACTACGATCTGTTCCACCGGCAGATCTCGTCCGGGTTCACTCCCCGGTTGGAGGGTGGGGTCGAGAACCGGCTGGGGAAACAGCCGGTGCAGCAATGGAACACGGTGGCGGAGATCCGGGGGAGCGAGCACCCGGCACAGGCGGTGATCCTCGGCGCTCACCTCGACAGCTGGGACCTCGGCACCGGGACCACGGACAATGGCACCGGCTCGATGGTTGTGCTCGAGGCCGCCCGCATACTGGCGCAGTCGGGGCTCAAGCCCAAGCGCACGATCCGGTTCATTCTATTCAGTGGGGAAGAGCAGGGACTCCTGGGCTCGCGGGCCTACGCCGCGGCCCACGCCAACGAGGCGGACAGCATCCAGGCGGTGCTGGTGCTGGACAACGGCACCGGGGCGATCACCGGCCAGGCGCTGCAGGGAAGAACGGACCTGGAAGGATTGTGGAAGCAGCTGCTGGCGCCGGTGGCATCGCTCGACGCCGACAGCGTGCGGGACGCCAACAAGAATGGTACCGATCATCTTTCGTTCCTGCCGTACGGGGTGCCCGGCTTCAACTTCGATCAACTGTCGCGAGGGTACAATCACACCCACCACTCGCAGACGGATACCTACGACAAGGCGGTGCCGGGCGATCTGAAGCAGGCGGCAGCGGTCATGGCGGTGACGGCGTGGGAGCTGGCGAATGTGCCGCAAATGGTGCCGAGGGGGCCAAAGAGCCCAGTAGTGCCGGTGCCGAGCAAGCCGTCGCCTGGTCTAGCGGTGCGACAGTAGCCGAGTAGCGTAGGTGCGGCTCGCGACCATGACTCCCGGTACCAGAATGGAGGCACCATGTCCATTGCTCAAACCCTGCTGCCCGAGTTCGATCACGAGATGGCGAACACTCGGAAGCTGCTCGAAGTCGTGCCGGGCGCCGATGCAGCGTGGCGGCCGCATCCCAAATCGACTCCGCTCGGCGAGCTCGCCACCCACATTACGACCCTGCCCCTCTGGGCCAAGCTCGTCCTGGAGCAGCCCGAGCTCGACCTCGGCTCACCGGCCAATGCCTCGATCGCCCAAATGCCGTTCACGACCGTGCCCGAGCTGCTCGAGCGCTTCGACCGGAATGTGCGGGAAGCCCGCGCCGCCCTCGGCTCGGTAGCCGACGGCGCATTGGGCGTGACCTGGACGCTGAAGAATCGGGGAACCACGATTTTCTCGATGCCACGCGCCGCTGTGCTGCGCGGGTTCATTCTGAGCCACCTGATTCATCACCGCGGGCAGCTCTCGGTCTACCTGCGGCTGCGCGAGGTGCCGCTTCCGTCACTTTACGGCCCCACCGCCGACAGCCGGCGGTGAGGGAATTACTTCGGCGTGATCACCAGTTTCTGGACCCGCTTGCGCTCCCGGCCCTGGTTGTCGACCACCGAGAGCTCGAGGGTATAGGCGCCCGGCCTGGTGTAGGTGAGATCCAGCGGCTGGCTCCGGCGGGTGGCGACTCCGTCTACCTTATCGCGGAAGGTGGCCACCAGCGGCTTGGGCTTGGGTGGCTTTTTCTTTCCAGTCTTCCCCGCCGGCTTCTGCTGGGCGAGCTGCACTCGACCCCGATACGGCGTGCCGGAGCTTAACCCGCACACGTCGTAGTGGATGTCCAGCTCCGATCCGGCTGCCTGGTTGAGCACCGGGTCCATCAGCAGGAGGAACTGCGTCTTGGGAACCCCCTTGGGGCACAGCGATCGCCCGGCTCCGGAGGCGCTGAGGGCGTAGGCGCCCACCAGCGTCACCGCGACGGCTCCAGCAATGATGCCGACGGTGCGGGGATTGCGCTTCCCCCGGTACCACAGCTCCTGGCCGTGTCGCTTCGCGGCCCGGAACGCTGCATCGCCATGCCGCTGGGCGCCGCGCAGCGCATCCCGCAGCATGTCCTGCACGACGCTCGGCTGAAAGCGCCGCTTGAACGGACGCGGGGCCCCTGGATCGGGGATCCCGGAAAATGGCTGGCTCATATGGTTCAGACCTCCTTCGAGTCCTGGTTTCGCGGCTGGCGGGAGGTCCGAACTGAGCAAGGATCGTGAAACGGTTGACCCTGGCCGTCCGTCATTATTTATCAATGAGATAGAGCAGTGAAGAAAACTGCAGTCCGCGCTCCATCAGGCAGATCGGGTGACCGGCCCGGCAATGTGCAAGGAGAGGCGTCGACGCCAGGAAAAC
>DASYIX010000138.1:0-36015 GCA_035997125.1 Gemmatimonadales bacterium | reverse complement strand
GCTATGTCCCCGGCTCCCACGAAGACCACGTCTGTTTGTGCCAGGGTGACTCCCTTTGAGCTGGAGTTCTTCGCGCCCAGCTCATCCACCACTGTCAGGGCGACCATGAAGGAACCGGCGTGGCCGTAGGTATGCGTCGGGTTGGGCTCCCCCGAGCTGGCGCCGTCACCGAAGTCCCAGGTGCGACTCACGATAGCTCTGGTATCGGTGGTCTGATCGGCAAAGATGCAGGTCAGCCCGGTGCAGGTCGGCGTGAACGCCACCACCGGTCCCGCGGTGGGACCGTTGTCGGTGCTGCCACTGCAGAAGGCCAGGACCATGACGAGGCCCAGGCTCACCGTCGCTTGAAGTTTTCCTATGAGTGGAGTGTTCATGAGCTCAGCTCGAAAATGCTGGCCTCAGCCAGCAGCCCAATCGCGGGGCTCCAGCATTTCGACCAGTTGAGCCTCGAACGAGCCGGGCGGGTAGGCCGTGGCCGATTCCCACGCCGCGAGTGGGGGCAGGCTCATCAGCACGCTTTCGATCCGGGCACCGGTCTGCAGCCCAAACAGGGTACCGCGATCGTGGACCAGATTGAACTCGACATAGCGACCTCGTCGCGCCAATTGCAGGCGGCGCTCCCGCTCGCCATAGCCGGTATCCCGCCGGCGCTCCACGATCGGACGATAAGCCTCGGGCAGCATATTACCGACGTCCGCCACGAAGGCCAGGAGCCGCTCCAGGCAAAGGCCTCCTTCTCCGTCCCGGAGGTTGTCGAAGAAGATTCCCCCGACTCCCCGTCGCTCATCGCCCCGGTGAGTGTTCACGAAGTAGTGGTCGCACCAGGTCTTGAATCGAGCGTAGAACTCGGGATGGTGCCGGTCGCAGGCCGCCTTCAAGCTGCGGTGAAAGTGGATCGCGTCCTCTGGATACGGATACGTGGGCGTGAGATCGGTTCCTCCCCCAAACCAGGCATCCATTGGCTTGCCTGATGAACCCGTGAGCTCGAAGTACCGCACATTTAAGTGGATCGTAGGGATCATGGGACTGCGGGGATGCACTACCAGACTGAGGCCGGTAACGAAGAAGCTGCTCGGCTCCAGGCCCGAGACCCGCGCTCCAATTCGCTGAGCGAGCTGGGGAACCAGCACCCCTTCGACGGCGGAGCGGTTGACGCCGGCCTTCTCGAAGGTAGCGCCGCCGGTAAGGGTGCGGCTGACTCCGCCACCCCCGCCATCCCGCTGCCAGACATCCTCCCGGAATTGGCCGCCCCGGTCCAGGGAGGTGAAGAGCTCCGTCGCCTGATCGTGGAGGCTCTCGATGCGCGAGGTCACCTCATCGCGGAATCGCCTGCCTTCTTTCATCTCGGCTGCCACTCCTGCACCGCTTCAACGAACGCCTGCGCGTGGCCCACCGGGACATCCGGCAGGATCCCGTGGCCCAGATTGGCGATGTGGCCCCGGGCGCCAAATCCGTCGAGCATGCGATGGGTCCGCTCCCGAATGGAGGCCGGGGAGCCGTACAGCCAGGTGGGGTCGAGATTGCCTTGAAGGGCGGCGAGCGGCAGCGGGACGCGCTTCCGAGCCTCCGCCGCATCGGTTTGCCAATCGACGCCAATCACATCGGCTCCGGTCGCCCGAGCAATCTCATCCAGAGCCCAACCGGATCCGGGGCAAAAGACGATGACCGGCGCGCCCGCCGATCGGGCGAGCCGGGCGGCGTCACTCAAATAAGGAAGGGCAAACTCGCGAAAATCCGCGGGCCCGAGTGCCCCGGACCAGGAGTCGAATAGCTGCACCGCCTGCGCACCGGCCTTGACTTGGGCGACCAGAAACTCGCCTACTGTTCGCGCCAGGCGAGCCAAGAGGCGATGCGCGCGGCCCGGGTCTTCCTGCAGCAAACGCTTGGCCTGGCTGAAAGATTTGGTGCCGCTCCCTTCCACCATGTAGCTCATGAGAGTCCAGGGCGCGCCGGCAAAACCGATCAGCGGGACCTTCTCCGCCAGCTCGGCCCGAGCCAGCCGCAGCCCGTCGAGCACGTAGCCCAGGCCCTCCTCGATGGTAACATCGTGCAACCGATCGAACTCGGTTGGGGTACGAAGTGGATCATGGAATCGAGGGCCCACCCCATCCTCTACCGACAGCCTCATGCCCATCGCTTGGGGGACGACCAGGATATCGCTGAAGATGATAGCCGCGTCTACCCCGAGCCGGTTCACCGGCTGTAGCGTGACCTCGACTGCCAGCTCGGGAGTTCGCACCATGGTGAGGAAATCGGCCCGCTCCCGCACCGCACGGTACTCCGGCAGGTAGCGGCCCGCCTGCCGCATCATCCAGACGGGGGTGCGCTCGACCGGTTCCCGGCGGCAGGCACGCAGCAGAAGGTCATTCATCGGTCAGCGGCTGGCCAACAGGTCGAGAATCGCAGCGGAGAGGGCCCTGACCGTGGGCTCGCTCGCAACCACGGCGGGCGACCAGCCCGCCGCGCGGGCCGACGCGGCGGTGGTCGGTCCGACGGCGAGTAGCTCGGGGCGGGGGGCACAAGGGCAGGCACGAGCCAGGAGGTCAGCCACACTGGGGCTTGCCACGACCAGCACGGTACCCGTCGCGGCGGCCGTCCGGGCCTGGGACTCGTCCGCCAGCACGGAGCGGTAGCACACCACCTCGTGCACCTCAATTCCCCTCTGCCCTAGCTCCTTGGGCAGCTCGTCGCGCCGAACATCCCCACACGGAAAGAGCACCGGGCCGCTCAGCCCCTCCTGGATCATGCTCCGCGCGAGGTGCTCCGCCGCCCCGACTCCGGATTCAGCGCGCCGGCCTGGTACTCGAACGGGGCCCAGCGCGCCTCCAAGCGCGGCCGCAGTGGCGGGGCCTACCGCCCAGACGTCAGGCACATCGTTTCCATCAGTCCACGACTTACCTCGGGTCTGCATCCTCGCCAGGAAGGCCCCCGCCGCGCGGCGCGAAGTGAACGCGATGCCTCCGTAGCTGCTTATCCGGTCGAGTGCCGCATCCAGCGGCCCCCAGTCCATTGGTGGGCCGAAGCTCAGGAGCGGACATTCTTCCAGTATCACCGGAACCTCTTTCAGGGCTTCAGCCAATCCAGGGAATGTGCCGGCCGACGCGGTGAGCACTACGGTATCAGCCATTAAGGCTCGCTGACGGCCGGCGTTCCGGCGGCGCGCGCTCCCGCCAGAATCGTTCCGGCACCTTCCGTCAACAGACGTTCCGCGAGAATGCAGCCGAGGGCCGCAGCCTCATCCTGGTCGGCTGCTCGTCCGATTTCATGCCCCTCAACCATCGCGTCACCCCTCGTGGAAATCACCCGACCATGGAGACGGAGACCTCCACTGCCGCTCGCCTCGGCGTGCGCGGCAATCGGCACCTGGCAGCCTCCCTCCAGACGGTGCAGGAAAGCCCGCTCGGCAGCAACGGGCACGGCTGTCACGGGGTCGTGAACAGTTTGCCGAACGGTAGTCGCAATCTCCGCATCGGTGGCCCGCACCGTCACCGCGAGGGCACCTTGTCCCGGCGCCGGGAGCATGAGCTCGGGTGGAAGCCGCTCTCCGATTCGGTGCCCCAGATTGAGCCGGACCAGGCCGGCGGTGGCCAGCACGATGGCAGCCCACTCCGGGTGCGCGTCGAGCTTGGCCAGGCGAGTATCCACGTTCCCGCGGAGGTCGGCCACCAGGAGATCGGGGCGGGCGTGCAGCAGCTGAGCCCGCCGGCGCAGGCTGCTGGTTCCGATTACACCGCCGTGGGGAATCTCGCTCCAGCGCAGCGCCGTCCGGCCGACGAGGGCGTCCCGGGGATCCTCTCGGGAACCTACGGCGGCGATCGTGATGCCATCGGGAAGCTGGGTCGGAAGATCCTTGAGAGAGTGCACCGCGAGGTCGATTCGTCCTTCGAGCAGCGCATCGTCGATCTGCTTGGTGAAGATCGCGCGACTGCCGATTCGAGCGAAGGGGGCGTCAGCGGCCAGATCACCGGTCGTCTTGATCTGAACCGCCACCGTCTGGTGACCGGCCGAATGGAGCAAGGCCCGGACCCGCTCGGTCTGCCATAGCGCCAACGCACTGCCTCGAGTGCCAATCCGAAGCGGAGTCCGCTGAGACCTCAACCTCGCTCCGCGTCCAGGGCGACCTCCTCGACCCCCAACAGCCCCGCGGCCCGGGAAGCGGCACCCTCGCCGGATCCAATCGCCTCGGCCAGAGACACTCCGTCCCGGTAGGTGCCGGCCAGAACCAGGCCCGGGTTGCTTCGTTCTATCTGATCGGCAATGTCCTTGAAGCGGCCATAGCCGAGGACGTACTGCGGAATTGCCTTGGGCCAGACCTGGACGGCTCGGAAAGTTGGCTCGTCATGAGTCCCGAGCAGGGGACGCAGGTCGTCGAGCACCCGGGCGGTCAGCGTGTGGGTATCGGACTGGACGAAATCAGGATCGCGAGTGCCGCCTACAAAAACGGTCAGCAACAGGTGCCCCTCGGGCGCGCGGCCGGGAAAGATCGAGGAGGAGAAGATCACACCCAGAACCCGGCGGCGCTCCACCTCTGGGGCGAGGAAGCCAAAGCCATCCAGCGGGTGGGCGACCTGCTCGCGGCGGAAACCCAGGGCCAGCACGGCAATGGGAGGGTGGACGATGCTCGATAGGGTGGACAGACGCGGTCCGGCCGGAAAGTCGAGGTCGATGTCATCCAACGCGTGTGCGGGCGCGGCATAGATCACAGCGTCGTACAACTCTGGAGCCTGGAATGCGGCTCCAACCGTCCAGCCTCGGGTGCCCCCGCGCAGCTGGGTCACCGGGGAACGAAGCCGTACGTCGGCCATCAGCTCGCGACCGAAGGCATTGGGTATCTCTTGCAGTCCGTCCTGGAAGGAGATCGGAGCCTCGGCTTCGGCAGCCGCCGGCCCGGCTTCCCGGCGCGCCTTCATCATCTTCATGTACGCCTTCATCACCGACCCGTGGGTTCGCTCCAGCGCTTGAAGCTGAGGCATGGCGTGACGGACGGACAGCTGCTCCGGGTCACCACCGAAGGTGCCGGCCACAAATGGATTCGCGAGGTAGTCCAGCACCTCCTGATTGAACCGGCGGCGGACGAAGGCGGCTACGCTCTCATCGACGGGAGAATCACCCGGTTCGCTCAACGGCTCGCCGAAGATCGCCAGCTTGGCGCTGTTCGAGAGCAGGCGAGAGGTAAGCAGCTCGGAGGGTGTCGTGGGGAGTCGGACCAGTCGTCCCCGCCGAACGATGTAACGATGCCGCGCCAGGGGCGAGGCGGTGACCACGCGTGTTTCCAGGCCGAGCTCGTCGAGCAAACCCGCCAGTGGCGGGGGCGGGGGCGCTAACGAATTGGGGCCCAGCTCAGCCAGGTAACCATCCCTGCGCTCCGACTTCACCACCCCGCCGATCCGGTCACCGGCCTCGTAGATCACTACCCTGACTCCCCGCTGCTTCAGCCGATAAGCCGCGGTGAGTCCCGTCAGACCGGCACCAATAACCGCTACCGCGGCCATGCAGCCTCGAGTGCGCTCTCGAGCAGCTCGAGCTCAATTCCACCGTGCACCGAGGACGTGAATGCCGCCTCGAAGGCTGAAGGGGGCAGGTAAATACCTCCCTCCAGCATGGCGTGGAAAAAGCGGCTGTAGGCTTCACGGTCACTTTGCTTTGCCTCGGCAAAGGACCGGACCGGGCGGTCAATGAAGAAGGGTGTGAACATGGTACCCACTCGCTGCACTTCGATCGCGACACCTGCCCGTTCGGCCACCGCTAGGATGAGCCCGGCTGCCTGTTCCGCCCAATTGGCTGCTCGCTCCCAGGTCCCAGGCCGGGAGAGTACCTCCAGGGTGGCCAGGCCTGCCGCCATCGCTACCGGATTACCGGAGAGGGTTCCCGCCTGGTACACCGGGCCTGAAGGTGCAATCAGCTCCATCAGCGCCCGGCTTCCTCCGTATGCGGCCGCCGGCAGGCCCCCACCGATCACCTTGCCCAGACAGGTGATATCGGGCTGGACTCCATACAGGACCTGCGCGCCCTGCGGGTGCACTCTCCAGCCGGTCATGACTTCGTCGAAAATCAGCAGAGCCTGGTGCCGCCGGGTGACCTCTCGAATTCCCGGAAGGAAGCCCGCAACCGGGGGAACTACTCCCATGTTCCCGGCGACCGGCTCCAGCAGAACAGCAGCGATCTCCGAGCCGCGGGCGGCAAACAACGTCTCAACCGCAGCCAAGTCGTTGTAGGCAACCACCAGCGTATCGGCCACGGTGGCCGGCGTGACGCCGGGCGAATCAGGCAAGCCCAGAGTAGCAACACCGGAGCCTGCTGCCGCGAGAAGGGCGTCGGAGTGCCCGTGGTAGCAGCCGTCGAACTTCACGATCAGGCGGCGTCCGGTGGCTGCGCGAGCCAAGCGCACTGCGCTCATCATCGCCTCGGTGCCGCTGCTCACGAAGCGAACCATCTCCAGGCCAGGAAAGGTCGCTACGACGCGCTCGGCCAAGCGGACCTCGAGCTCGGTGGGCGCGCCGAAGGTGGTGCCCTGCCCCGCAGCCTGTACCACGGCCGCGAGTACCTCCGGATGGGCATGGCCGAGAATGAGCGGACCCCAGGAGAGGACCAGGTCTACGTAGCGGTTACCGTCGGCGTCGACCAGCGCGGGGCCTTCACCCCGGGCAATGAACCGGGGCGTTCCCCCTACGCTTCTAAAGGCCCGCACCGGGCTGTTGACGCCTCCGGGCAGCACCCGTTGAGCGGCGGCGAAGAGTCGCTCGGACGCGGACGTCAGTCGCGCCGCTACCCGGAGGTCGGTCAGAGGACGTCCTCCGATCCCAGCCAGACTGCGGCATCCTTTGCGTGATAGGAGATGATTGCATCCGCCCCGGCGCGACGCATGCCGGTGAGCGCCTCCAGAACGATGCGGCACTCGTCGACCCACCCCTGGCGGGCGGCGGCTTTCACCATGGCGTACTCGCCGCTCACGTTGTAAGCAACGAGGGGCAGATGAGTGCGCTCCCGTACTGCTTTCACCACGTCGAGGTAGGCGAGGGCCGGCTTTACCATCAGGAGGTCGGCACCCTCCGCCTCGTCGAGCGCGGCCTCGAGCAAGGCCTCGCGAAGGTTCGCCGGATCCATCTGATATTGGCGCCGGTCCCCGAAGGACGGGGCGCTGTGGGCTGCTTCGCGGAAGGGACCATAGAAGGCGCTGGCGTACTTCACCGCATAGCTCAGAATCGCGGTGTCAGTGAAACCCGCGCCGTCCAGCGCGGCACGAACAGCGCCCACCATCCCATCCATCATGCCGCTGGGAGCGATGATGTCCGCACCGGCCCGGGCATGGCTCACCGCTGCACGGCCGAGAATCTCCAGCGTGGCATCGTTGTCCACCGACCCGTCCCGGATCACGCCGCAGTGCCCGTGACTGGTGTACTCGCAGCAGCACAGATCCGAGATCAGAAGTAGGTCGGGATGCCGCTCTTTCTGGCGGCGTAGCGCGCGCTGCACGATTCCGTCATCCGAGAAGTTCTCCGATCCGATCTCATCCTTGAACGCAGGAATGCCGAAGAGCAGCACAGCAGGGATTCCCCGGGCACGGAGGTCGTCCACCTCCCGGTCAAGCATCTCGTCGGCTGACCGATGAAAAACGCCTGGCATGGACTCGATTTCGCGCTCCACCCGGGCCCCGTGGACCACGAACAGAGGCTGGATCAGGTCGGCCGGCGAGAGCTGGTGCTCGCGCACGAGTTGCCGCATCGCAGCGGTTCGGCGCCTTCGCCGGGGTCGGTTGGTAGGGGGGAGGGGCACAAAAGGAAGACTACGGACCGGGGGCCTGCCCCGCAACCAGAACGAAGAGTTGCACCCCAAGTGGCACGTGCTTTGCCCTTTAAGGAAACAGAACCGAATTTCCCGCTTTCACGTTTAAGTCTAGGAGGATTTACACTAGGAAAGAAGTTTGGCCTCGAGCTTGGCCAGGTCTTGCACCCTGCGTAGGCAGAATGGGTTAGCAACGGTCAGGCGTAGTGTTCCTGGTCACGGTGCAAGCACCGCCGGGTATCACGGCCAAACGCACTCTTTCCCCGCAACTTGAAGCAGGTCAGGTGGGCGCCGGCCCCCACGGCAAATGTGCCGCGCCGCCCGCCCGCGCCAGGGAGCGCAGGTATGAGGCAGTCCTTCTCGGTCCTTTCCTTTGTTCTAATAGCGACGCTGGTCCTGAGCGCCTGTGGCGGAAGTGCGCCGCGGCTCCGTGAGACCCCCGCCCCCGATCCTTCTATTGCCATCATCCGGGCCAATCTTTGGGATGGTACCGGCCGCGGGCCGGTGGCAAATGCGGTGACTCTGGTGCGGGGAGACCGGATCCTATGTGCTGGAGCCGCCGGTGAATGCCCGATCCCGCCGCGCGCCAGGATCATAGATGCTCACGGCCAATGGCTCATCCCCGGCCTGATCGACAGCCATGTGCACCTGCTTTTCCTCACTCAAGGCAGCGCCACGGAAGAGCTCTCCCTCGACCTTCGCGATCTCCTGGCACAGGGGATCACAACCGTACGAGATATGGGGACTAATCCGGCTGAGCTCCTGTCGCGGGTCAATGCCCTACCGGCCGCGCCCCGCGTCTATGCTATGCAGCTCGTCGCGGGTCGCCGCTTCTTCTTCAATGGTTTCGGCGGCGTCAGAACCGCACGGGGCGTGGTCTTTCGGCAGCCGCCGGCCATGACCATGCAGTCGCTCGGTTGGACTCCCATCCTTTTTAACCGCGACGATGACCCCGACTCGGTGGTCGCGCAGGCCCGGAACGCGGGCGCCATGGGCCTCAAGCTCTACGCTCAGCTCGATCTCGAATCGGTGAAGAAGCTGGTCGCGGCGGCTCATCGAGCCGGCATGCCGGTCTGGGGCCATGCCTGGGTGCAGCCCGCCAGCGCCCTGGAGCAGGCCGCAGCCGGGCAGGATGGCGTGGTGCATGCGGCTGGACTGGCCGGCGAGTTGTTCTCGCCCGAGGAGCGGGACACGCTCGTCAGGGATGGCGACCTGCAGATGGCCACCGCGGAAGTGGCCACGGTAGGGTCGGCGCATGATCCTCGCATTAGCGAGGCGCTCGATTCCATGGCCAAGATGGGCACGTTCTTCGAGCCAACTCTGGATGCCACTCGGCATAGCGTCGCCTATTTCGACTCCAAGCGGCGTCATATCCCGTCGGAGCAAGAGGAATACGTGCGGGCGGGCTCCGGCTTCGGGATGGAGATCACCCGCGAGGCCGTTCGGCGCGGTGTCAAGATCAGCGCCGGCAGCGACCACGTGGCCTATGGCCCCGCAAGCGAGCGGGCCTCACTCTTCGGCGAGCTCCGACTTCTGGTGGATTCGATCGCACTCACACCGGGGGCGGCGCTCCTCGCGGCCACCCGCGACGCTGCCCGCGCAATCGGCGGCGACCCGGCCCGTCGTCTGGGAACCATTGAAGCCGGGCGTTATGCGGATCTGGTGCTCCTGAGCAAGAATCCCTTGGTGGATATCGACAATCTCGATTCCGTCGAATGGGTCATGAAGGCGGGACAAATCTGGCGGCCCGGGCAGCTGCGGAGTGGAATAGCGCTGAAATAGGCGGGGCAGCGGGGCAGCAACTACTATCCTCACGAACGAAGGGCCGGGGCTACAAAGAGCTCGGCCTTTTGCATTTCATCCAGACAACCCACAGCCTACTGCCCCGCTGCCCCCCTGCCCCGCGGCCCTGCTTCGATTGGCAGCTCTTCCCGTTCCGCCCACTCAGTCCATGACCCCACGTAGATCCGGACCCGGGGATAGCCCAATAGGTAGCGTAATGTGAAGTGAACATGGCTGGCTTCAGTGGCGCTGTTGCAGTAGACAATGATGTCGCGCGCCGGCGTGATTCCCTGCGCCTCATAGCTCTCGCGCAGGTCGGCCGAGCTCTTCCAGACGTGCCCGAAGTCCACTTGAGTGAGATCATCCTGCCAATAGTGGTTGATGGCCCCGGGAATGTGTCCCCGCCGAATTTGGGCGCCCGCATCGCCAGCATACTGGTCGGGCGGCCGGGCATCAACCAGAACGGCGTCGCCCTTCGCCATCGCCGAGCGGACCTCCTCCAATCCGGCGCGCTCTGGTCTAAATGCTCTGGCTGAGGATCCTACCGCGCTCACCCGGGGGTACCGCCGGGCAATCGGCCGCTGCTCCAGCTCCCACTTGTAGTAGCCGCCGTTCAGCAGATACACCTGGGGATAGCCGAAACCGGCCAAGAGCCAGGCGAGGAAAGTGGCGTCGATGTTCCGAGTCTCTCCGGCGCTGTAGATCACCACCGGTTCGTCGAAGCCCAGTCCGAGCCGGGAGAACAGCTCCCCATAGGCTCGAGCGCTCAGCAACTGCGTCGGAACTCCCCGTTCGCTGGCTCTCAACGTCTCGGGGTTCAGGTACACCGCCTCGGGGAGATGGCCCTTCAGGTAGGTAAACACATCGCTTCGTACATCCACCACGTGGACCCTGCGGTCGGCCTGCCATCGGGCCAGCTGTTCGGTGGACACCAGTTGTGGAAGCCTCTCCCCCGCCTGGTTGGAGCTTGAGCAGGCCAGGGAAAGACCGCCCAGCACGAGGAACGTCGCGCAGCGTCCTCTCACGGGACCGAGTCCAATCCCATATAGGCCCGCTCCTCTTCCAGGTATACTCGCACAGCATTGCGGCGTCGCCTGGAGTTGAGCGACACCGGTCGAGTCTGATCCGCCGGTGGCAAAGGCGCGAGGGCGCGCCCCATAGGAATCCCCCGCTCCACCGCAGCTCGCATAGCCGAGCGAAGCTCAGTGATGTAGCCCCGGGTCTTGCCCACCAGCGCCGCGGGATCGGGAGGGATCGCCCCATGCCCAGGAACCGCCGTGGCTGGCTGAAGGCTGTCGATCGCCGCGAGGGCCTCCAACAACCGGCTCGAGTTGCCGTCAACCACCATGGTCACCCCGTCCTCGATGAGGATGTCGCCCGCAAACAGCACTCGCTCGCGCGGGAGCCAGACCATCAGATCACCGGCCGAGTGGGCCGCGCCAGGGTGGCTGATGACGATCGTATGGCCGCCAGTGTTGAGGGTGTCGGTACCGGTGACCGGGATATCAGGTGTGTCGGCAAACTCGAACCCCCGCATCGCATCGAGGCCGACCACCCTGACCCAATCGGCCATGAGCGCGTCCTCGCCGGCCTCGGATGCGAGTACCCGCCGGTCCGGATGGGCTATGATCCTGGCCCCGAGTCGGCGAAAGACGACGGCACCGAAATGATGGTCCGGATGATGGTGAGTGAGGATCAGCCATTTGATCGGTTCGGCGGTCACTGAGCGGATCGCCCGCACCAACTGCTCACCCTGCCGCGGACTGGCCAGGGCATCGATCACCACCACCCCCGCCGAGGTGACGATGAAGCCGGCATTGGGCCTTCCCTCCGACCCCCGGCCAGTATCCCCCAGGACCGCGTAGACATTGGGCGCAAGCCGGCGTATTGGAAAGGGAGGGGGCTTCGGGCCTCCGATGCTTCCGATGAAGGCAGCGAGGCCCAGGGCTTGAAGCGGGGCCAGTGAGGTCAGGCTGAAGCGAAGCTGATGTTGACCGATTGCTTGAAGGTGGCGCCTTTGTTGTCGGTCCAGACCATCGTGAGCGGAGCTTCCTTGTCCGCCGCGAGGGTGAAGCTGACCACCGGGTCGCGGCTGATGCCGGAGGTCCACTCGAACCGGGCGACCTCCTGATCGCCATAGGTAACCACCACGTGCTTGATGAAATAGGCCGGGATAGGGTCCCCCTCCGCGGTCCGGAAGAAGCCGGTATCCATCGGGTGGGAGATGATAGAGTTCACGGTAATCAGGTCGCCGCGTTTGATCTGGTCGGGGACCCTGATTCTGGCTTCGCCGATGTTGGAGGTCATCATCCGCAACCGTTCAGCGTGACGAGCACGCGAGTGTAGCCGGCCCAGACCTCGCCGGTATTCGTCTCCAGAATCGCCCGGACCCACGTGGTTCGCTTCATTTTGATGCGAGTCGATATGGATACACGGCCGAGGGCAGGAGTGAGATGGAAAGCGGCAAGATGGGCGTCGGGATTATGGTCGACGATGAGATGAACGCCTTTCACGAACTGATCGCCCCTCATCGGAAGATCGCTCTCGATTATCACCGGGACCACCCGGCCGTCTTCCGCCACCGCCGGCATGTCGAGCTCCACATGACCACGCCGGATGGGACGATCGCCGAACAGATCCTTGAGGATACGGGCGACTTTTTCGTTGGGGACTTCCGGATCTTCGGGACCTGATGCAAGCGCAGTGGCAGCAGCAACCTCAGCCCGGGCCACGAGACCCGCTGCGACCAGGCCGGCGGCGGTGAAAAGGAAGCGACGGCGAGTTGGATGGTTGGGCTGGGACATCGGTCCGGTCCTAAGCTTGGACTTCTGCGTTGCTAAGTCAAGCGATCTTTGAGAAGCGTCAGACGGGCAAGCACTTAGGATAACATCCCCAAGCGGCAAAGCGACAGGCCAGGGAGACTCTGCACGTTTCCAAGTGCCCGCAAAGCCAGCTCCGGATCCCGCCCAATTCGGGCGGCGCAGCCCTTGCTCCAAGGCCGCCGAAACCGCTCTTCGGAGCGAGAAATGGCCGCTTGTGCCACTTCCTGCATCGCACTAGTTTAAGCCGTTCAGCGACATAGTGATGTGGGGATCTCTGACCTCCTCTCGTGCCGAGGGACCGTGGACACACAAGAACTTCAACAGGTCGCGCTGTTTGAGAAGTGCCGGCAGTTCACTAAAGCGCGCGAGTTGCAGGCGGTCGGCCTCTATCCGTACTTCAATCCGATTTCCGAATCGGAGGACACCGTTGTCGTCATTGATGGACAGAAGCGGATCATGCTGGGGTCGAATAACTACCTCGGCCTCACCCACCATCCCAAGGTTCTGGAAGCGGCCTCTCGGGCCCTCAGCCGCTACGGCTCCGGGTGCACCGGCAGCCGGTTTCTCAACGGCACACTAGACCTCCACGAGTGGCTGGAAAACGCCCTGGCCGAGTTCCTCGGCAAAGAAGCCTGCCTGGTCTTTTCGACCGGCTACTCCGCCAATCTGGGCCTGATTTCGGGACTGGTTGGCCGGGGAGATGTCGTCTACCTGGACAAGCTGGACCACGCGTCGATCGTCGACGGGGCCAAAATGTCCTACGGCGAGACCGAGCGCTTCAATCATGGCGACCTGGCCAACCTCGAGCGCCGGCTGGAGCGGAACGGGAACAGCCGCGGCGCGATGATCGTCGTGGACGGGGTGTACTCCATGGAGGGCAACATTGCCGATGTGCCGGCCCTCACCCGGATCGCCCGGAAGTACGCTGCTGCCCTGGCCTTGGATGATGCCCATGCCCTCGGTGTGCTGGGGCCCAACGGGGATGGAACGGCTGCCCACTACGGAATGACCGAAGAGGTCGACATCATTGCTGGGACCTTCTCCAAGTCGCTTGCCTCGATCGGCGGGTTTGTGGCGGGTTCGGAGAGCGTAATCCACTACCTGAAGCACCACAGCCGGCCTCTGATCTTCACCGCGTCGTTGCCTCCGGCGAACACCGCTGGTGTGCTGGCGGCTCTGCATGTCCTCCAGCAGGAGCCGGAACGGCGGGATCAGCTGTGGGCCAACACCCGGCGGCTTCACGAAGGGTTTCGTAGCCTCGGCTTCGACATCGGACCGACGGAAACTCCGATCGTCCCCGTGCTCATCGGACCGATGGAGAAGACGTTCCTGATGTGGCGCCGGCTGTTCGACGCCGGGGTCTTTACCAATCCCGTTGCCCCGCCCGCGGTGCCGCCCACCCAATGCCGGTTGCGGACCAGCTTGATGGCCACCCACACTTTCGAGCAGATTGACTTTGCGCTGGAGCAGTTTGCTTTGATCGGCAGGGACCTGGGGGTCATCTGACCGACCCGCGCGTCCGAGCGGCGCGCGACGGGCAAGACCTGAAGCGCTTCATCGACCTCCCCTACCGGCTGCATGCGCGGGACCCTCTCTGGGTCCCGCCTTTGCGTCGGGACGTAGAGACCCTGCTCTCCCGCACCAAGAATCCCTTCTTCGAGCACGCTGAGGCCGAATACTTCATCGCCCAACAGAACGGTGAGGTGGTCGGGCGCATCGCCGCCATCAGCAATCGTCTCCACAACGAAACTCACGGCGATAAGGTCGGGTTCTTTGGCTTTTTCGAATGCACCAACGACCAGGCCGTCGCCAATGCGCTGTTCCGCGCAGCAGCGGACTGGTGCCGAGAGAAGGGCCACGATGTCCTCCGTGGTCCCGCGTCCTTCTCCGTCAACGACGAGTGCGGGCTGCTGGTAGATGGCTTCGAGACGCCGCCGAGCCTGATGATGCCGCACAACCCTCGGTACTACATCCCGTTGCTGGAGCAGGCCGGTTTCACCAAGGCCAAGGACCTCTGGGTCTATCAGGGGGGCAGCGAGGAGCGCTACGTCCCCGTGCCAGAGCGGCTGGCCCGGGCCACCGAGCTTATCCGGCAGCGCCAGGGCATTACCCTTCGGTCGCTCAACATGAAGGACTTCGAGGGCGAGGTCGAGCGGATCAAGGAGCTCTACAACTCGGCCTGGGAGAAGAACTGGGGCTTCGTTCCGATGACCGAGCACGAGATCGACCACCTGGCGGAACAGTTCAAGCCGGTGGTGATCCCCGAACTGGTGCCGATGGCCGAGAAGGATGGCAAGCTGATCGGCTTTGGCATCGCACTGCCCGATCTCAATGTGGTGTTCCGAAAGAACCGCTCCGGCCGGCTGTTCCCGATGATCCTCAAGCTGTTGTGGATGCTGAAGACGAGGCGCATCCGGCGGGCCCGCATCCTTCTGCTTGGCGTCGTATCGGAGCATCAGGGCAAGGGAATCGATGCCATGCTGTACCATTGGATCTGGACCAAGTCGGGAGAGCGCGGCATTTACTGGGGTGAAGCGGGTTGGATTCTGGAGGACAATCCGGCAATGAACGCCGGCCTGGAGAAGATGACCTTCCGGGTCTACAAGACCTACCGACTGTACGATCGGGGGCTATGAAGGCGCTGGTGACCGGGGCAACCGGCTTTGTGGGGAGCCATCTCGTCGAGGCCCTGCGGCGTAGTGGGGTTGAAGTGACCGCGCTGGCGCGCTCTCCGATGAAGGCTTCGGCGCTCACGGCTCAGGGCGTCAGGGTGGTGCGGGGAGATCTGCACGACCCGGCAGCGTTGGAAAGCGCGTCGCACGACCAGGAAGTCATCTACCACGTGGCCGGGGTAGTGGCAGCACGGGGCGAAGCGGAGTTCCTGCTAGCCAACCGGGAAGGTACCCAAAACGTGGTTGCCGCAGCCGAACGCAGCGGTCAGCCCCGTTTTGTCCTGGTGTCTTCCCTGGCCGCTGGCGGACCGGCTCCCCGGGGCTCCCCGCTCACCGGGCGCGAGCCACCCAAGCCGGTAACGGCGTACGGTCGCAGCAAGCTGGCGGCGGAACAGGTGGTGAGACAGAGCGGTCTTCCCTGGTCCATTGTGCGGCCACCGATCGTGTACGGCCCTCGAGACCGCGAGGTCCTCAAGATTTTTCGGATCGCCCGCCTCGGCATTGCTCCCGTATTCGGTGATGGATCGCAGGAGCTCTCGGCAGTCCACGCGGCCGATCTGGCCAACGCCCTTATCGCGGCCGGCCAGAGCCAGGCAACGGTAGGGGGTACCTACAATGCTTGCCACCCAGAGGTATTCACCAGCAGCGAGTTGGGGCGAGCAGTTGGGCTGGCGATGGGCCGGTCCGTCGGGACGGTGCATATCCCGGCTTTGCTCGGGCGGGCCCTGCTGACCGTGACCGAGGCCTCCGCCTGGCTCACCCGTCAGGCAACCATTCTCACCACTGACAAAGCCAACGAGTTCTTTCAGACCGCCTGGACCGGGGATCCCACTGCCCTGAGCCGCGATTCGGGATGGCGTGCGACATACGACCTCCGCACCGGCCTGGCAGACACCTACCAATGGTATCGGAAGGCCGGGTGGCTGTAGCCCTGACGGTCTCGTCCACAGAATCAGGCGCAACCGAGTCAGGTCGGCTCCGGGCCGTCGATCTGCTGCTCCTGGGCTACCTGACGATTGTCTCGATTGTCGCCGTCGTGCGCGCCTCCAGCCGGCCGGGCTGGTGGCTGGTCCTGGTGGCCCATGCGCTCTTCGTACTCCTGCTCTTCCTACTCACGCGCCCGAACCTTGGTCGGGTGGGCCGGACCCTGAGAGAGATTTACCCGCTCCTCCTGCTCCTAGGCTTGTACAGCGAGCTGGATGTCCTCACCTCCGGAGCTGGCGCAGTACATGACCAGATCGTGCAGCGGTGGGAGCTACTGGTGTTCGGGACCCAGATCAGCCGCGAATGGTGGCAGATGGCGCCGAGCACCTTCTGGTCCACCGTGCTACACGGCGCTTATCTCTCATATTATTTCATCGTGTCCGCACCAGCCCTGTACTTTGCCTGGCGGGGAGATCTGCCGGCTGTCCGACGCTTTGTCCTCGTAGTGATGGCAACTTTCATCGTGTGTTACCTCGTCTTCCTGTTCTTCCCGGTGGCCGGCCCGTACTACCAGTTTCCTCGTCCGGCTCCCTGGTTTACCAACAATCTCCCCGCCCGGCTCGCATACCAGGCACTGGCCAGCGGGAGCTCCTACGGCGCGGCGTTTCCCTCCTCCCATGTCGCAGCAGCGCTGGCGGCCACCCTGGCCGCGGCGCGCACCTCCCGACGGCTCGGTCTGATTCTCTTGCTGCCGACGCTGCTCCTCACCGCGGGTGTCGTGTACTGCCAGATGCATTACGGAGTGGATGCGCTCGCAGGGCTGGCGGTGGGAGGCTTGGTGACGGGGGTGGTAGGGAAAAGCGTGAGCAGGGAAGAAAAAGCGTAAGCGGGGCTAGGACGGGCGGAAGCTGTGAGCGGGCTGCTCCGACGACAAGAGACCCTCCCTGTGGTGAAACAAGGAGGGTCTTTTGTTGCTGAGCTCCCGCGTACCGCTTACGCTTTTTTCTTCCCCGCTCACGCTTTGTTCTTACTGCACCGTGACATTGCCCTTCATGCCAAGGGCCAGGTGCGGCAGGCAGAAGAATTTGTAGACCCCCTTCGGCGCACCGGCAAAGCTCACCTCATAGGTTCCTTCCGGGTCGGTGAGGAGTGGTCCCTCGAGGGGGGCCATCTGATTCGGCATGCTCTTATTCAACACGTCGGCCGCCCCCTTCGGAATGCTGTCGGGCCAGAACGAGACGTTGTGGGGCCCCCCGCTCTTGTTGTGGTAGCGGACCACGTCTCCCGCACTGATGACCAGGCTGGAGGGGGAGAATTTATAGTTGGAGCCGTCCAGTTCCATATTGACATCATGTGTCTTTCCCGTTGCCGCAGGAGCGGCGGCTGGCGCCGCAGCCGGGGTGGTTGCTGAGTCTCCGGCTGCCGGCTGCTCAGTCTTCTTCTCGCCGCCGCCGCAGGCCGCCAAGGCGAGGGTCAGCCCCGCCACCATCGAAGTCGTCCGCATTTTCGCCGCCTTGCCTCCCAGACATGAAGTTGCCCACTTTGTGAACCCTTTCACTATAAGCGGGGGGGTAACAAACGGAAGTGGCGCTGGCAGGCTGCCGGTCTGGACCAAGAGCGTTAGCTTTGATGCGATTGCCGGCTTCGCTCCCCCTGGGTACTCATGGGCTCCTCCGTCGACTCCAGACCTCCTCCTCGAAACTCAGCCGCGCCTCCCTGCCGGGGACTGGGGAGCCAGTGCCGGGGAGTGCCCGTCACCCTCCGGGTCGGGCCTCTGGAGGAAGGCAGCACCTCCCTTGACCATGAAGCGACCTGGCTCATCGGCCATACCCAGAACATCAGCTTCTACGACCTCTGGGAGGACGAGGGAGAGCTGTACGTGGACGCAATGCTGCACGTCCCCTGCAGGTATCTGCGTCGGGATGGTACCCGTGCCCAATGCACTGCCCACGGATACGCGGGGCCCGCTCCTCACGGGCCCCATAAGCGGGAGCAGCCCCGGCGATTGAGCCGGAGCCGGTTTCTCATCGTCGACAATTGCCGGACCGCGCTTCGGGCGCTGCCGGAACCGGCCCGTAGCCTTCCAGTCTTGAGTGGTGGCAACCCCTGTGCGCTCGCGCCATGCCGCACGGCCGACAACCTCCGGGGGGCGGCCTGCTGCCGGGATCTCCAGATCGAGATCATGTGCACCAAGCGGCAGCGGAAGCTGGAGGCACTGGTGCGTTCTCGCCGCTCGCCGTATCTCTGCAAAGTGGAACGCGCGGGGGACTTCTCGATTGAAGCCGAAATTATCTCGGCCTGCGGCTACCTCGACGACGACGGGATCGGCTGCAGCCTGCATGGGCGTCAGAGGGCCGACGGCCGCCCAGCCAAGCCGGACCTGTGCAGCGAGTGGCCCCCGAAGAAGCAGGACCTGCATCCGGGCTGCGTGTTCGCCCGCCACGGTCGGCAAGCATGACGAAATAACTGTGCAAATTCAGACCTGTGGGCCGTCCTCAAGGGCGATACAGCCCGGACGCTGGGGCCCCGTTGAATCCCAGGAGTGCCGTTGATGGACGAGCTCGAACAGCTCTACCAGACTACCTACACCGCCGTGGTGCGCTTCCTCTACCGGAAGGTGTGGGACGCCGAGCGGGCGGAGGACCTGGCTCAGGAAGTGTTCGTGCGGGCCCTGGCTCACCGGCCGGAGAAGCCGCGGGCGTGGGTGTTCGCCGTGGCCGCAAACCTCGCCCGGGACGAGGCCCGGGCGGCCATGCGCCGGAAACGGCACCTGACGCTGCTCAAGGGCGATCCGGTGGCGCAGCCCACCATGGAGCCCGCGGCCGATACCCTGGTGGAGCACGATGAACGGGTAGCCTCGGTGCAGGAGGCATTGACCACGCTGACGCCACGGGACCGGGAGATCCTCCTTTTGTGGGACGCGGGGCTGAGCTATCCGGAGATCGCCGCCCAGACCGGACTGGCCCTTGGTGCGGTGGGAACTACGCTGGCGCGGGCTCGGCGGCGTCTGGTGGAAGCGCATGACCGGCAGCACGCATCCAAAGCGAGCCATGCGGCACATTCCTGAGGAGGAGCTGCACGCCTATCTCGACCAGGGGCTGAGCCGGTCCCAGTGCGTCGAGATCGAGAGCCATCTTGCTGCCTGTCCTTCGTGCCAAGCCGCTCGAGATGCCATCGCGGCGCTGCGCGACCGGACTACCGCTCTCCTGGCCAAGCTCGCCCCGCCCCGGGGGTTCCCTCCCGCCTTTGAGTCCCTCCGCCGCCGCGCCGCCGTCCAAGCCACCGCGCGCCGGCGGCGTATACAAATCGCGGCCTGGGCTGCCAGCGTGGTAGTCGCGGTCGGCCTGGGGTGGATGGCGAATCATCTGCTGACGACGCAAGCGAGCCCCCCTAGGGACCTGGCTGGCCGCACGGTAGCCCGGCCGCCCATCACGGCTCAAGCCATTCCCGCGGCCGTGGTCCCATCGATCAAGAGCTCGCCGCCCAAGAGCTCGCCGGTGGTCCGCCGCGTCAGTCGCGGGCATGCCACCCCGACCGCCTCGGACTCGGACGTCAAGCTCACTCCGGTTGTCGCGCCTCCCTCGCTACAGCTCTCCTCCTCGGTCGACGCTCCCCACCCGGAGATGGAGCTCAACGGTATGTGGCGCACGATGTCGTGGGACGGAGCCCAGGCGGAAGCCGGTGACAAGCTGCCCCACATCGACGGGTTGCCAGTGGTGCGGGTGCAGCTCCAGCTGCTCCCGACCGACCAGGGGAAGCAGCCTCTCATGGTTGTGGCACAGCAACTCTCGTCCGGCGAGGTGATCCGGACTATCGAAGGTCCCACCAATGACGTGTCTCACCTCCTTGCCCAACGGACGGTGAGCGATCAGGACCCGACGTCCACCCGGATCGACTCGAATCGCGTCACCGGTGGCCCCGATCGTACCATGGCCATGCAGCGAGGCGATCGGATGCTGGTGATCACCGGTGCGCTGCCGTCCGATAGTCTCCTGGCCATGATCCGGCGGTTGAATGCGGAGATGCGGAGTAAGTAAACAAAAAGCGTAAGCGGGACCAGGACGAATGTAGGCGGTAAGCGCTCACGCTTGTCCTGGTCCCGCTTACGCTTTTTGTTATCGAGGCCGGTTCCTTCTCTCCAGCAACTCCGGAGACACGTAGTCCTTAGGTCCCTCCTCGTGGTCGAACTCCAGGGAAGTCAAAGTATGTCCCCGCTCCCGGTCGAGCGTGACCTCCGCCAACCGGGGCGAGATCATGGGGAAGGTTCGGCCAAACATAGCGTAGCAAAACAGGAATAAGCCGGCAAAAAGGAGTGTGGGACCCGCTTCCGGCGCCTCGAATCTGGGCCCCGGAAGGGCGGTCACCGAGGGCATGACGAGCAGATACCGTTCCAGCCAGAGTGCGGCGAGGCTCACCGTGGCAAAGAAACCCAGGGTCACCCTGAACTTCTTTGGCGCCACGCCGAGCAGCCCGAAGAAGGGAATGATGAACATCCCCCAGAGCACCGCCGTCCCCACCGGCAGCCAGTGGCCCCACAGGCGAGCGAAGACGAATCCGGTCTCCTCGGGCAGGTTGCCGTACCAGATGACCAGAAACTGGGCCCACATCAGGTAGGTCCAGAACACGGTGAAGCCGAAGCACAGCTTGCCCAGGTCGTGGCGCTGCTTGGGGGAGATGAGGTCTTTCACACCGAGGTGAGCCCCGCCGTGAATCAGCAGGAGGGCAAGCAGCATGTGAGCCCCCAAAAAAGCTCCCATGAAGATGAAGCCGCCCAGCAGATTGGAGAACCAGTGCGGCTGCAATGCCATAATCCCGTCGAACGCGACCAGGGTCAGCACATAGACGTAGATCACCGCGTAGAGCGGCGCCAGGCGATGGATCCGCAGCTCCTGTTGGTACACGTCGGTCGCGCTGCCGGTGAAGGCCCGTGACCAGCGCTCATAGCGGAGCCGGCGTGAGTCCGGCGCTACGGCCTTGACCGCGTACATGTCGGGAACCATGTCCGCCCAGACCAGCTTCCAGCCCACAATCACCAGCGCCAGCAGTCCCAGGCCGAGCCGGGCGAACATGAAGTCGTGAGATAGCCAGACCGCTTTGGCGTGCTGCAGCTCGTGCAGTGCTCCGTGCATGGGGCCGTAGATGGACTCGTAGCCTGCGGTGAAGATCAGGATCAGGCCCACCAGCGAAATCGGCAGAAAGGCTACACAGGCCTCGCTGAACCGGATCATCATTCCGGACCACTTGGCGTTGGTGATCTTCTGCACCGCGGCAAAGGCCACGCTGCCCGCGGCCAACCCGGTGAAATAGATCCAGTTGACGTGAAAGAGCTGCCAGGCCCGATCGGCCTGGGCGTGTCCCGCGAACAGTGCTTGCACGAAGAGGATCAGGCCGAGGATAGCGAGGCCGGGCCCGATCCCCATGAACAGGCCGTACCTCCCGGCCACCGCTCGCTGCGCCAGGCGATCCCGCAGAGTCGGACTCATCGGCCCGCCGCTGAGGTTGAGCCGGTGGCGCTCGGTCCGGGAGGTACGGGTGCCGCAGCCCCGGGAGGACCTGGTGGGGCCGGCGCCGCTGCCTGGAGCTTCCGCACATGGGTCACGATGGCCCAACGGTCGGTGGGATCGTACACCTTGTCACCATAGCGCGGCATGACACCCCGCCCGTATCGAATGATGCTGTAGATGTAGCCGTCGCTGTATCCGCGAGCCCGCGCGGTCAGCAAGGACGGCGCCCCGATCTGCCGCGACACCGTGCCATCGGCGTTTCCGGTGGGGCCGTGGCACACACTGCAGAAGGTGTGGAAGAGGGTATCGCCGGCGGCGGCCACTTCCCGGGGAATCTCCGGCACGCTGGGACCCGGCCGGCTGGCGCTGCCGCCAGCTGCAGGGAAGGGGTTCTTAAGCGCGTTTGCCGTGGTAGCCTTCCCCGTGGTCCATTCGGCTGACCAGTCCGGCTCACCGCCGCTCACCGGCACCGTGCCTTCCGGGGTATATCGCGGGACCTGCGCTGTCTCATAGGGCCGGATATACCGGGCATGGACCATCTGATCGAACCAGGGGATGATCCGCCACAGATCGTCCGGTGAGGGGAGGCGGTAGTAGTAGAAGTCGCAGGCGCCCAGTAGCAGCAGGAGGGCGGGCAGAGCTGCCCTAGGCGCTCTCATAGCGCACCTCCACCGCGCCCGCCGAGCGCAGCAACTGCTCGACCGAGTCCCGCTGCTCCCCACTCCCCGGGACGAAGATCCCGATCTGGTCGTCGCTAAACCGGGGATCGTAGGCTATGCCGGGCTTCCCCATCAGGACCGAGAACAGCGCGACGGCGGCGACAGTACTCAGCGCCCCAAGCAGAATGGTGAGCTCGAAGCCGATTACGACGTAAGGCGGTATGGAGGCGATCGCTTTGCCGCCGGCCACCACCGGCCAGTCGTAGGACATCCAGATCGTCATGGCAAAGCCCGCGGTGCATCCGCTCAGGCCGCCGATCAGGGTAAACAGCCGGACGGGACTCACCCGATGGTTGAGCGCCTCCTCGATCTCGTGGTTCGGCGCTGGGCTGTAGACCACCAGGTTCCGCAGGCCCATGGCCCGCAGCGCGCGAATGGCATCCACCGCTGCATCGATGTGGATGAAGGAGGCCAGTATGCCCGGCACCGGACGCTTGGTCCGCTTGAAGAGCGCCATCAGTGGTGGCTCCCCCGTCTTCGGGGCATGGGAATCATTTCCTTGATCTCCTGGATCGCCACAATCGGGAAGTTCTTGGCGAAGAGGAGGAACCACATGGAGAACCAGCCGAAGGAACCGGCCAGAATCCCCCAGTCCGCCCACGTGGGGTTCATCTGGCCCCAGGCCCAGGGGATATAGTCGTTGCTGAGCGAGGACACGATGATCACGTAGCGCTCGAACCACATCCCGACGTTGATGAAGATCGAGATCACGAACAACGCGGTGAGGTTGACTCGGATCTGGCGGAACCAGAGCAGTTGGGAGACGAACGCATTGCAGATGATCATGGTCCAGCCGGCCCACCACATTGGGCCGAACGCTCGCCGGAAGAAGGTGGTCTGCTCGAAGGTATTGCCGCTGTACCAGGCCACGAAGTACTCCATGGCATAGGCATAGAAGAGGATCGAGCCGGTCAGCAGCGTCAGCTTGGCCAGGTTATCGAAGTGGTAATCGGTAATCAGGTGCTCGATCCTGAACGCCCGCCGAAGCGGAATGATCAGGGTGAGCACCATCCCCAGGCCGGAGTAGATGGCACCGGCCACGAAATAGGGGGCGAAGATCGTCCCGTGCCAGCCGGGCACGATACTCGACGCAAAGTCCCAGGACACCACCGAGTGCACCGAGAGCACCAGCGGGGTAGCGAGCGCCGCCAGATAGAGGTAGGCCCGGGAGTAGTGCCGCCACTGGTTATCAGTGCCTCTCCATCCCACCGAGGTCCAGGAATAGATCGCCTTCCTCCAGCCGGACACCTGATCCCGTACCGCGGCCACGTCGGGCATCAGCCCGAACACCAGGAAGGTGGTCGAGACCGTGAGGTACGTCGAAATGGCAAAGACGTCCCAGATCAGCGGCGACTTGAAGTTGGGCCAGAGAAATCGCTGGTTAGGGTAAGGCAACAGCCAGTAGAACACCCATTGGCGCCCGATGTGAATGATCGGGAACAGCGCGGCCGTGAGCACCGCGAACACGGTCATGACCTCGGTCGAGCGATACACTGCCGTCCGCCACGGGGACCGGAACAGGAACAGGATCGCCGAGATCAGCGTCCCGGCGTGGCCGATGCCCACCCAGAAGACGAAGGTGGTGATGTACACGCTCCAGAAGATCGGCGGATTGTAGCCGGCGTGTCCCAGGCCGTCCTTGACCAGGATCAGGAACGTGAGCAGCCCCATCAGGAAGACCGAGACGGCCCCGAGCAGGAGCAGCACGTAGCCCCGGCTCGCCGGCCCCAGCGTGGCGACCACATCGCGGGTCACGTCGGCGTGGGTCATGTCCATCGTGTGCGGCTCGTGGACGGGCGATGGCAGATGCGTGATGGCAGTCATCTCAAGCCCCCGCCGAGGGCATGACTTTGGCCAGATAGGTGATCGCCGACCGGGTGTTCAGGTCCTCCAGCACCCGGTAGCCCCGCGGATCCTGGTGCAGCCGCGCCACCCGGCTGGTCGGATCGTTCACGTTGCCGAAGACGATCGCGTCCGAGGGGCAGGCCTGGGCGCAGGCCGGGGTAATCTCGCCGTCGGGGATGGAGCGATTTTCCAGCCGGGCCTGGTTCTGGGTGCCCCGAATCCGCTGAATGCAGAAAGTGCACTTCTCCATGACTCCCCGGGCCCGCACCGTGACATCCGGATTCAACTGCAAGTGCAGCGGCTCCGGCCAGGCGAGCTGGTTGTACTTGTACCAGTTGAAGTAGCGAACCTTGTAGGGACAGTTGTTGGCGCAGTACCGGGTTCCCACGCAGCGATTGTAGACCTGGCCATTGAGGCCATCGGGGGTGTGGTATGCGGCGTACACCGGGCAGACCGGCTCGCACGGGGCGTTGCTGCAATGCTGGCAGAGCATGGGAACGAACCGGGCCTTAACTGGATCGTCCGGCGTCTTGCCATCCTCCCAGTAGCGCTCGATCCGCATCCAGGTCAGCTCGCGACCCTTGTAAATCTCCCCCTCGCCCACCGTGGGGATGTTGTTCTCCGCGTAGCAGGCGGTGACGCAGGCCTCACAACCCACGCATTTCGACAGGTCGATAGCCATCCCCCAGCGGGGGAGTCCGTCTCGGGCATAGTCGCCGTGCTGAGTGGCGCGGCGCTGGGCCTCACTCCACCCCTTGAGGGCCTCGAGCTCCAGCGGAGTGTTTGTTTCGTGCTCGCCGTGACCTTCAGTCTGATAGGCCTGCTCGATCGTGAGGCCTTTCCGCGCTGCGTCGAGCGGGATGGCTTCGGCGATCCCCCGTCCCAGCTGCCGGGGATTGCCCGCGATCGAGGCCAGCCTCTTGTAGCCGCCGGTCTTGCTGAGCGAGACCCGGGCCGACAGATAGGGCAGGAACCCACCCCGGGGCGCGCCGAGCAGGTCAAGCGCATTCACGCCCCGCCCCTGCGCGTACGCCCCGTACTCGGTATGCCCAAACCCCAGCGGCATGGCGACCACATCGGGGCGGATGCCCTGGTAGATGAAGACCGGAGCTTCGACGCTGCCGTGGGGCGAAGTGATCCGGAGAATCTCGCCGTCCTCGACGTCGAGCTTGCGGGCGGTCTCGGGGTTGAGCTCGACCCACGAGTGCCAGGTGATCTTGGTGACGGGATCGCTGTTCTCCAGCAGCCATGGCTTGTTGGTACCGCGGCCGTCGTAGAGCAGACCGTGGGGATAGGGAGCAAAGACAAACTCGCCGTTTCCTTCGAACACCGGCTTGGTGTACTTGATCTGGCCGGCGCCGGCGGCTAGCGATACGGCCGAGACCGGTGAGTCGGCGAACACTCCACCATGCTGGACCGCGCTGTGCCAGAAGCCGGCGAAATCCCGCTCCTTCCGCCCGGCAGCGAGGGCCTGCCAGCGAGATTGCAGGTGAGCCTGGTAAGAGGGAGCCGTGAACTTTGCCAGCTGACCGCCCATCTTCTTGGCGGTCTTGAGGAGAACGTCTCCGGCAGGCAGGGTGTTGAACACCGGCTCCATGACCGGTTGCATGAGGCTGTACACTCCCGCCCGGGGCCGCAGATCGTCCCACCGCTCCAGCGCGTGGTGTTGGGGCAGCAGCAGATCGCAGAGGGCGGCGGTCTCGTCCAGGTACATCGAGGTCGAGACCTTGAACCCGACCTTCCGCAACTTTGCTTCGATGCCGCTCGCCTTGGGCAGCGTGTACGCCGGATTGGTGTCGTGCACCAGAAGCACGGCCACCTGGCCGCCGTCGATGGCGGCGAGCAGGCTGTCCAGGGCAGCGTAGCCGTCGCCGGTATCCAGGTCAGCCCCGAAGCGCACCGTCTGCCCGATGTTCCCCGCAACAAAGTTGAGGACGTTGACTGCCGCGCAGAGCTCGGCTGCGCCGCTGTGCTGATTACCCACCCCACCGGCCACCGCCAGGCTGGGGCGAGCCGCACTGAATTCCCGCGCCAAACGCTCGATCGTGGCGGCCGGCAGACCGGTTTCTTGTGCCGCCATGGCTGCGGTAAAGCCACCCAGCGCGCCACGCAGCCCGGCATTTCCCCCGCGCTCGGCCGCCACCAGGTTTGCCATCGCCAGCGCCAGCGCCGTTTCGGACCCGGGGCGGACGGAGTGCCATTCATCGGCGTTGAGGCCGGTGAGGTCCATCCGGGGGCCGATATAAACGGCCTTGGCAACGTCGCCCTGACTGTAGCCGTGGGATTGCGCGAACCCCCGCTGGTGCTCGATCGAGCCGGGCCAGGTCTCCAAGAAGTCCGCCCCGAACGACAGGATGTGCTTGGCCCTGGCAAAATCGTGAGCCGCGACCTGATCCAGTCCGAACACTTGATGATTCGCCGCGCGGAGCGGCTCCGCGGCAAACGGCTGATAGCGCACTGCCCGGCCACCGAGCGCCCCGATCCAGTCGGCCAGTAGATCCGAAAAGGTGCCCCGCCCTGCTCCCGATATCGCGGCGACTCGATTGCCGGCCGGTCCCAGCTTGGCGGCCAGTCTCGCGATGGCATCGTCCCAGGTGATCTCCTGGAATTTGCCGTCGGCTCCCCGGGCCATCGGCCCTTTCAAGCGGCCGGGATTGTAGAGGCCTTGCAGGGCCGCCTGGCCTCGAGAGCAGAGTTTGCCCTGATTGATGGGATGCTCAGGATTGCCTTCGAGCTTCACCGCGCGTCCTTCGCGGGTGCGCACGTGGACTCCGCAACCGGTCGGGCATTCGGTGCAGCTGCTGGCGTACCAGGTCGCCACGCCGGGTACCTGGTCTTCGGCCTGCACCAGGTAGGGGATCAGCCGCTCTACGTGATCGGTGGAACAGCCGGAGAGGGCCACGGCTCCGGCGCCTGACGCGCCGAGGACGGTGAGAAACCGCCGGCGATCTATAGCAGGCTGTACTTCGTCAGCCATGTGTGCTCCGATTAGTCACGAGACTCGCGACTAGTAATGACATACCGAGCAATCCCGCGCGACCTTGCGTTCGACGTGGCAGGTGATGCAGAACCCCATCCGGTCCACATTGTTCACCTTGAACACGCGCGGCATGCGCTGAACGTCCCCGTGGCAGGTGCCGCAGGCATTGGGGCCGAGCGCCTTGATGTGTCGCTGGTGAGGAAAGTGCGCATAGCGGGGGAGGTAATGCACCCGCACCCATTCGATTGGCTTCTTCTCGGTCCAGGCCTGCCGCACCTTCTTGATCTCGGCCTGATGAGAGTTGTCTCGGCCGCCGATCACCAGGTGACAGCCCATGCACGTCTGGACCGAAGGAATGCCGGGCTCGGAGGATACGGCCACCGAGTAGTGGCAGTACTGGCACTGCATCTTGTATTGCCCGGCATGGATGTCGTGGCGGAAGAAGATCGGCTGGCGAGGGCCCTGGAGACGACCACTGTCGGACGCGGCGATGACGGGGGCGGTGATCGAGTCGGCAGGTGTGGTGGTCTGTTGTGCACGAGGAGGCTTTCCGCCGAACGTGAGGAGGGCAGCCAGACCTCCGGCTGCAACGCCACCGACGACGAATGCCAGCTTCCGCATCATCATCTCACCGTAAGAAAAGAATCCTGGCCCACCTCCGGCCAACGCGCGCCGAAGTATAGTCCACGCATCCGATTACACAACCCGAGCCGCGCGATAATCCGACTGATTCAGTCGGCTTCAACCCCCTCCGCGCCGGCGTTCCCGCCATGGATCCGGGGCGCCCGGCGCGGAGTGGGTCGCTCCGCGAGCCACTCTGCTTTGCGCCGGGCCAGATTGAGAAAGGCCTCGATGGCACGCCGGTCGGTCAACTCGAGCCAACACCACTTGACCGGCCCGGTGCGCTGACCCTCCAGCAGCGCGCGAGAAATCACTGCCGCCAGCTTGGGTCCCTTGGACAGCCGGCTCTCGTCGCTCTCGGACAGGGTAAACGTGGCATCGACGCCCCCGCGCATGAGGTGCAGCCAGCAGAGTTTGCGGTTGCCCACCCCATACTCCCAGGCCCAGCGCCAGATGGGTCCCATGTAGCGCACCTGCTCGCCGACCCCCTCGATCTTGAGCAGCCCGTCCCGCAGGGTGCGGAAACGGGTGGCAAGTGCGGGGGGGAGGTCGGTGAGCGGTGCGGTCGGCACCGGCTCCTCGCCTTCAGTGACGTATCGGTTTGAGGTCCAATAGGCGTTCGATCGTCCCATCAGGATTTCCTTTGGTGCACGCGGTCCAGGAAACGAACCACCTCGATCCCCATGGCCCGGACCAGCGAGGCTTCCCGGCCGTCCAGCCGGGCGCGAAACACGATCTCGCGGAAGGATCGCATCACGTTGTCCGGCAGCCTGGTCTTGAAGAAATCGATGGCCTCCAGCGCGCGAGTCCAGTCTGCAAAGAGCTCCTCCAGCTGGCTCGAGGTTGCGGGCGCCGCCTGATTTCGGGGCGGCTTAACCGGGACCCCCTCACCCCCCCGGGCGATCCACGACTCGTAGCTCATGATCGCAACGGCCTGCGCGAGATTGAGGGACCGGTGGCCGGGATCGGTAGCAATGGTCACCAGAGCATGGCAGAGATCCAGCTCCTCATTGGTGAGCCCGCTGTCCTCCCGCCCGGCGATGATCGCCACCGGTCCCGCGGTGGCTTCATCGACTAAGGCCGCCGCGGCCTCGCTGGGCCGCAGCACCCGACGCTTGGCCGCACGCTCCCGGGCCGTGAGCACCGCGGTGAACACGCAGTCCGCAATCGCCGCTGGTAGGGAATCCACGATCTCGATCCGGGCCACCAGATCGGCCGTGTTGTGTGCGATTCCCTCGATCCGATAGGGATCGAAGACTTCGGGGTTGACCAGCCGCACCTGCTCGATCCCGAAGTTCTTTGCGATCCGCACGGCGCTGGCGATGTTGACGATGTCTTGTGGGTTTACCAGGACGAGGATCGGTGGTCGGACGTGCAAGGCTCATCAATCTCCCAGGAACGACGTGTCGTGTCGTTTCGCCTTGAGGGCGGCCGCGATCCCCGACTTCTCCACCGCCTTCATATACGCCTCCTTCGGCTCCACCAGCTTGCTATCGACCAGCTCCATGAGGGCGTCGTTGAGCGTAATCATCCCGCTCTTGCGGTTGGTCTGCATGATCGAGGGAATCTGAAACGTTTTCCCCTCCCGGATGAGATTGGAGATCGCCGGAACGGAGAGCAGAATCTCTCGTGCGGCCACCCGCCCACCCCCGACCTTCTTGCACAAGGTCTGCGCAATGACCCCCCGCAACGACTCCGACAGCATGACCCGGATCTGCGACTGCCGGTCGGCGGGGAACTGGTCGATGATGCGGTCGATGGTCGACGCGGCCGTGGTCGTATGCAAGGTGCCGAACACGAGATGACCGGTCTCGGCGGTCTCGATGGCGATGGAGATGGTCTCGAGATCGCGCATCTCGCCCACCAGAACGATGTCCGGATCTTCCCGCAGCGCGGCACGGAGGGCGTGCTTGAACGACCGGGTGTGCAGCCCCACCTGCCGCTGGGTGACCAGGCACTTCTTGCTGGGATGCACGAACTCGATCGGATCCTCGATGGTGATGATGTGATCGGTCCGGGTGCGATTGATGAGGTCGACCAGTCCGGCCAGCGTGGTGCTCTTTCCCGAGCCGGTAGGACCAGTGACGACGACGAGTCCCTTGGTGAGATAGCAGAGGTTTTGCACCTCCCGGCTCAGCCCCATCTCGTCGGCGGTGCGGATTTGGTTGGGAATGATCCGAAAGACCCCGATGGCGCCAAACCGGTCCCGGCCGGCGTTGCACCGAAACCGGGCCAGGCCCTCGATCTCGTAGGCCCAGTCGGTGTCCCCGCCCTCCCGGAATTCCCCGATCTCTTTTTCGGTCATGATGCTGAGGAGCATCGCCTCCAGCCGATCGGCTGTCATCGCCGTCTGCCCCTGGCGGGCCAGCTCTCCGTGCAGGCGCAGCATCGGCGGCTCGCCGGTCCGGAGGTGCAGGTCAGAGGCTCCCGACTGGACCAGCTGACGAAAGAGGTCCTCCATCGCGGCCCGGTGTCCCCCGGCGTCGGTTGCAGGCCGAGCGACAGGAGTGGGTGAGGAGGGCGGTGAGACGGGAGCGCGGGCGGGGGACGGGGCGGCCCTGGTCTGGGGCGGCGCCGGTGGGGCCGGCGTGGTGGGCCGCAACACGGCGGTGCCGTTGGCCCCGGGCTTGAGCTCTACCTGGATCTCGCCGAACGGCGAGCGGTAGGAAAAGGAGACGTCCGCAAAACCCAGCTGCGTGGCGGTCTCCGCCGAGGCGATCTCCCGCACCAGACCCTGTATCTGCGCATCATTCAGAGGGTCTCTAGTGATGGGGCGCACCGATCCGTTCTGCACCAGAGACGCGGGCTTGCCGACCGCCAGTTGAAGCGCGTCGGCTCGCTGTTCCTGCATCACCTGGATCAGCTTATCGAGTCGGGCCATTGATTCTCAGTCGAGAGGGCGGATCATGCGTACCAGGGATTTGTTGATGTACTGGGTCAGGTCATCGGTCCCCAGGGTAAAGAAGCGGCCCGGAGTATTTACGTAGTCCAGGGCCCGCGCGCGCGAGGGCGGAAGCTCAAAGGCGGACCGGCCCCGGTACTCCACCCCATCCGTCAGCTGGACCGCAAGAGACACCAATGTTGCCGCCGAGGCCCGGTCCGGGTCGTCCTCGAGCGGTTTGTGTTCCTGGCAGGAGACCACCGAGACCTGCGCCTTGGAAACGAATGTCACTCCGCCTTCAGGCTGAGTCAGCGCGAAGAAGGGCTCGTCCCGGTTCAGCATTTCGAGTGGGCTTTCGGTATCCGACGGATGAGTGGGGCTGGCCAGGAGGTGCAGTTCCCCGGAGAGAACGACGCCTTCCGCGAGCACCACCCTCGCCGGAACCCGCTGCGTGGCGCCCCAGTCGGTCATTGAATTCTTCGGCACATAGGGCCGGAAACTGAACGACCCAGGCCAGCGGCGGCAAGTGGGGCTGGGCTAGTCCCGGATTGCGACCCCTGCCTGAGCCTCGATCAGCTTGATGGCCTCGAGGTAGTCGGCTTCCTGCCCCAGCTCGGCCCCGGCCTGGGAGAACAGCCGTCCCGCAAGGTCGATCATGGGCCCGGGCACACCAACTTCAGCGAGGAAATCGCGGGCGATGCCGACGTCCTTGTTCAGCAGCGCCAGCCTGAAGGTGCGGGGCCAGAGGCCGGTGAGGACCCGCTCCGGGACCAGCGTCTCACTCACGAAAGAGCGGCCGCTGGATGCGTTGAGAACCTCGAGTGCCTTGCGCGGCCGGACCCCGGAGCTCGCCAGCGCCGCCAAGCCCTCACCCACCGCCAGGATGTTGACGGCGAGCAGCGCGTTGTTCACCGCCTTCATGGCGTGGCCGCTCCCGACCGGTCCCAAGTGCTCGATCCGCTTGCCAAAGGCGGCGAGAAACGGCTGGGCCCGGCGAAAGGTCGCCTCATCGCCTCCGACCATCACCGTCAGGGTGCCCGCCTCGGCGCCGTTGGTGCCACCGCTCACCGGCGCGTCGGCGAAGGAAATGCCCCGGTCGGCCAGGCGCGCGGCGATACGGCGAGAGGTCGCCGGGTCACCGGAGGTGCAGTCGAGCAGAAGGGACCCGCTCGCCAGGCCGGCGAGCAGACCGTCGCTGCCGTCCAGCAACGACTCCACCTCGCGGGAGGTGGGCAGGCAGGTGATGACGACGTCCGCACCGCTGGCAGCTTCTCGAGGAGTCGCAGCGGCACGGGCTCCGTGTCGCGCCGCAAAATCGCCCGCCCGTGCCGTTGTCCGATTCCACACGACGAGCGGCCAGCGATGCGCCAGATGGGTAGCCATGGGTGTGCCGATGGCGCCGAGGCCGAGGAATGCGACGGGCATGGCGGGCAAGTTAGTATTGTCCATGGCAGCGCGCTCCCTCTGGTCCCGGACCACGCTCGCGGCGCTCGGGGCCCTCCTAGTGCTCTTCATCGTGGGTCCGTTGCTCCGGCTGCTGGGGGAATCTTCCCCCCGAAGTCTCACCGACGCACTCCACGATGCCGAGCTGCAGAGCTCGATCCTTCTCACCGTGTTCACCGCCAGTGCAGCGACACTCCTGGCTGCGTTGCTGGGAATTCCGCTCGCATACCTGCTGGCCAGGCGGTCGTTCCCCGGGCGCCGCATCGTGCAGGGACTGATCGATCTCCCCGTGGTGATTCCTCATCCGGTCGCCGGCATCGCGCTGCTGCTCTTCCTCGGCAGGCGGTCCACGGTAGGCGGCGCGCTGGCGCAGCTCGGGCTCGACTTCGTGAGCCACGTGCCGGGCATCATCGCGGCGATGTTGTTCGTCTCCTCTCCCATCCTGGTGAGCGGAGCGCGGGAGGCGTTCCGCAGCGTGGACCCCCAATTCGAGCGGGTGGCCCGAACCCTGGGAGATACCGGCTGGGGTGCCTTCCGGCGGGTGACCCTGCCCCTCGCGGGCCGCGGAATCCTCGCGAGCTCGATTCTCGCCTGGGCCCGGAGCGTGAGCGAGTTCGGCTCGATCGTGATCCTCACCTACAACCCCAAGGTCGCCAGCATTTTCATCTTCGACCGATTCACCGCCTTCGGCCTGAAGGCGGCGGTACCGGCGGCGGTGATCCTTCTGCTCGTCGCACTGACCGTTTTCATCCTGGTGCAGGTGCTGCAGCCGGAGGAGCGCCGGTGATCCGGCTGGAGCAGCTCCACGTCCGGGTGGGCGACTTCGATCTGCGGGATATTTCGCTGGAGGTTCCCCAGGGTGGGTACGCGCTGATCATAGGACCGACCGGCTCAGGCAAGACCACGCTGCTGGAGGCGGTGGCGGGACACGCTCAACTTCGCGCGGGCCGGGTGTTCATGCACGATGAAGACGTCACCGGGCTCCCCCCGGAGCGGCGAGGTCTGGGGTTTGTCTATCAGCAATATCATCTCTTCCCTCACTTGAGCGTCAGGGAGAACATCGGCTACGGAATTTCCCGACTCAAGAGATCCGACCACGACCGTGACCCCCGCCGGCGGGTCGAGGAGCTGGCTGACATGCTCAGCATTACTCCGCTGCTGGATCGCTCGATCCGGGGATTGAGCGGCGGTGAGCAGCAGCGGGTGGCCCTGGCTCGCGCGCTGGCGCCTCGTCCATCCATCCTCCTGCTGGACGAGCCGTTCGCCGCGGTCGACCCCGCCACCCGGCAAGTGCTTCGGCGGGAGCTCCAGGAGCTGCACGAGCGGGAGAAGATCACGACGCTGCAGGTCACCCACGATTTCGATGAAGCGTTGCGACTGGGCGATCTGGTCGCGGTTTTATCCGAGGGACGAATCGCGCAGAGCGGCACACCGGAGCAAGTCTTCCGCTACCCCAACTCGGCGTTTGTCGCCCGCTTCGTGGGTACCGGCAACGTCATTGCCGGCACCGTGGAGCGCACCGAGCCGGGGGCGACCGGGGCGTTTCGAGGTCGCTTTCGGGGCGGCACCCTCGCGCTCGACGTGGTGGCCGAGCGAGAAGGACCGATTCACGCAGTCATTCGGCCTGAGGACATCGTGCTCAGCCTGACCCCGCATCCGGATTCAGCCCGCAATCATATGGAAGGACGGGTGGTCCGGCTGGAACGGCTGGGGCCAGTCACCCTGGTGCACCTGGACGTGGGACGGCCGTTGATCGCGTCGGTGACCACCGCATCGAGTGAGGAGATGGGTCTCGCCCCGGGAAGATCCGTGATGCTGGCGTTCAAGGCAACCGCCATCCTTCTGGTGTAAGCTCCATCCATGTCCGCTCGTATTCTCCACGTCGATCTGGACGCCTTCTTCGTCGAGGTCTCCCGCCAGTACCATCCGGAGCTGCGCGATGTCGAGCTCCTGGTCGTCGGTGGACGCCGGGACCAGCGCGGGGTAGTCCAGTCGGCATCTCATGCCGCCCGCCGATTTGGAATCCACGCCGGCATGCCCATCGGTGAAGCGGTGCAACTCTGTCCCCAGGCCACGTTCTTCCAGGGGGCCTTCGTACACTACCGCGAGGCCTCCCGCTCGGTTCGCGCCGTTCTCGAAGATTTCTCCCCCACCGTGGTCATGTCGTCGCTGGACGAAGCCTATCTGGACTTTGGCGGGACCGAACGGTTGCATCCGGTCTCACTGATGCCAGTCGCTGAGGAGCTACGCGATCAGGTGAAGCAGAGGACGGGGCTCGACGCCAGCGTGGGGATCGGTCCCAATCGCATGGTCGCCAAGCTGGCCTCCGACTACGCCAAGCCCCGCGGTCTTATGGAAGTGCGCGCCGGGTGGGAAGCGGGATTCCTCGCCGGCCTGGCGCTCGGCGCTCTCCCGGGGGTCGGGCCCAAGACCGCGACCCGGTGGGCCGACCTGGGTCTCAGAGATGTGCATCAGGTGCAGTTGATGGACGAACGCGCGCTGGAGAAGCTCATCGGCCCGGATGCGCGGCAGTTGAAGCTTCGGGCCCATGGCCAAGGCGGCACCACGCTGCGAGCCAGCCGGCTGCCCAAATCCGTGAGCCGAGAGACCACCCTCTCGCGGGACCTGAGAGATCCGGTCGAGCTGGAGGAAATACTTGCTCTCCTGACCGCCAGAGTCGGGGCCCAGCTTCGGGATGAACAGATCCTGGCCAAGACCGTCACCCTGAAGCTCCGGCACGACGATTTTCGGACCGTGACCAGACGGCGCACGCTGGAGCTGGCGACCGATCTGGATGCGGAGATTTACCTGGTGGCGAGAGAGCTCTTCCGCTCGGCCTTTGCCGAAGTGCGAGATCGCGACCGGGGAGTGCGGCTCATCGGAGTTGCCGCCACCAATCTGGGGACGGCGGCGGAGGAAGACCTCTTCGAAGCTCCGGAGCGGACCCGGCTCCGGCAGCTGACGGTGGCGGTGGACAAGGTGCGGGGAAAGTACGGCTTCGACGCGGTCACCCCGGGATCGCTGCTCGACCTTCGCCGCCGGCGATCCGACGAATGATCAGCGGAAATCCTTGGACTCGAATCGAAGCCCGACGATGCCGTCCGGAGTGGTCACGCTGGACCCCACCTCGCGAAAGGTCGCGCTCCGGCCGGCCGGATCTCTCGCCTGCACCGTACTGTTGCGGTAGAGCCGATAGTAGCCGATGAACACCCGGCGGACCCCGGGTCGCACCGCACAATTGCAGTCCACCGATCCCTCCAAGCCAGCATTGACCACCACCCGAAGCAGACCGTCACCTGCGTTGGTGATCAGGGGCGCGAAGTAGTCGGTATCCGTCCCCCGGGCGCTCGCGCTCTGGTGAACGGTCCCCCGCGGCTGCCGCACCACCACCGATCCCCGGAGCTCCTCCCCCAGTGGCCGCTCGTCCGGCGACAGCGGGCGAGCCAGGTTCCACTGCACTACTTGGGCACCACTCCCGGGGACAGGCAGCCGCATGGTCTGACCGGCCGGCAGGGCGACCGGCGACGCCTGACCCACGGCGATCCAGATGGGCGCCGCCAGCTGGTTGGTGAAGACGAGGGTACGGCGGATGAAGAGGAACCAACCCCCCAGCACGGCCCCAATCATGAGCAGGGCGACGAGCAAAGCCGGCCCCAGTCGCGGGGGGCGTTGGCGTCGGCGGGAAAGCGTCGGCTCCGTCGAAGGTGGGGTCATGCGTCGCCAGGACTTGGAGTTGGGCGGTGAAGCTTAACCGGTCCGTCGGCGTCGGCCACCGCCGGCCGGGCTGGGCAGGGCTATTGGGGGCGCGTGACTGCGAGCAAGAATATGCATAAAAAGCATAATTAGGCCCTACAATCAGTCAGTTTGTCCCATTAATTGGATTACTGTCGACGCATTTCTGCAGGTTATGCAGATTTCTCTTGACAGCAGAGGAGCCGGCCTCTATACTATCTCCATGCGGCAATCGATCTCACGCCCACCCAATCCGCAGCGCCCCAACGGGGCGGCTGTCGGACGAAACCGGCCGGCACCCCCGATCG
>DASYIX010000137.1:0-21354 GCA_035997125.1 Gemmatimonadales bacterium | reverse complement strand
CCTCGCCTGAGCTTCCCGATCTGATCGAATCGCTCTTCGTGCACGGCCAGTACCTCCTCGGGTGACACTGTAGCCACGCCGGGCTTTCCGACCTCCACTCCCGCCGCATAGTTGGCCAGCTGCGCCGCTTCCCGAAGCGAGGCGCCCGCCGCGAGGGCGGCGCCGAGCCATGCGGTGACGGTGTCGCCGGCGCCAGAGACGTCGTAGATCTCCCGCGCCATGCTGGGGATCTGGGTCAGGTTCCCATCCTTAGTAACCAGCACCATCCCCTCCGAGCCCAACGTCACCAGCAGATTGTCCACCTTGAGCCGGGCGAGGACCTCGGGCAGCGCGTTCCCATTGGTGAGGTCCACCGCCGCGCCGAGGGCCGACTCCAGCTCCCGGCGGTTGGGCTTGAAGACCGTGGCGCCGGCGTACTCGAAGAACTGGCGGTACTTCGGGTCCACCACGACGGGGATTCCCCGCCGCCGGGCGATCTCCATGACCGCGGCGATCAGCTCGGGCGAGAGGGCGCCCTTGTTGTAGTCCTCCAGCAGGAGCGCGTCCGCGTCGGCGAGAGCCTCGCGCGCCGCCGCTATCAGTCGCGTCATGTCTTGCCCCTGAAGCAGGGAATCGACCTCGTCGTCGATCCGGACGATCTGCTGGCCTCGGGCGATGATGCGGGTCTTGGACGTGGTGGGCCGTCCGGCGATGGTGAGGACGAAGCGATCCTCCAACCGGGCCACCGCGAGCTCCTGGCGGATGGCGGCGCCGTCGGCATCGTCGCCCACCGCGCCTACCAGCAGACACGTTGCCCCCAGGGCGGCGACGTTGGCGGCGACGTTGGCCGCACCACCGAGGGCGGCGTGGCGTTCCTTCAAGGTGACCACTGGCACCGGCGCCTCGGGCGAGAGCCGCTCGGTATCACCGATGAGGTAGCGATCCAGCATGATGTCGCCCACCACCGCAACCCGGCTGCTCCTCATCTTCTGAATCAGCTGAATTACCCGGTCCCGGGTGAGCGGCTGGGGCGGTTGTTTCATCGGAGCGTGCCCTCCCGGCTGAGACCCAGGGTCACCTGCACCCGCCCTTCGAAGCGGTCGGTGGTTTGTCCTGCGACGTGCTGCCAGTTGGTGATGTGATGCAGGCCGGCATCCGCAGCGAGATCCAGGGGACCCTGCCGGCCGTGGAGGCCGAGCCCCAGACGGTAGGTCTTTTCGACGACGCCGATGAAGAGCTGAGGAGTCTGCGACAGCTCGACCGGGGCCGCCGGATAGGGGGCGTTGATGGCTCCCTCTCCCTGACGCAGCACGGTCAGGTCCGGACTGAGAAGCCATCGGGTGGCAACCGGCAGCGACACACTTACCGTGAGCTGATCCATATCGGCAAAGTTCCGCCCCAACCCGACTCCATGATCGGTGAAGTTCTCGAACGGATTGAAGGTGCGAAAGGCCAGACTGGATGCCTGAGTATAGAAGGCCCGCCAGGCGAGGGCGGAGCCGAGGGGACCGAACGCCGACAGGGTAAGCGCCCACCGGTCGGGCGCGCGGTTGGGGCCGCTGCGGTCTTGATAAGAGAAGTCGTCGAGCGCGAGCTGCGCCTGGAAAGTGGTCCGGCGGAATGCCCGCCAGTGGATATCGGTGCCAAGGATGACATTCCCTCGGTCGCCCAGGCCGATGGTGGTGGCCAGATAGGTGATCGAGAGGGGATTGCGGTAACGAGTCTCGAAGTTGCGATCGGCTCCGGCCAGGACCACTCCTTCCCAGATGCCCAGGGTGAGCCGCCGCGACGGTCGGGCATCCAGCCGATGGACGAAGTAGTACCGATGTACCGTCTGTCCCAGGGAATCGATTTCATCCAGCAGGTCGGTGGCGAAGGCGGAGAGCCGGATATCCTGGTTGCCGATCTCGAGCGCCAGTCCCTGATGCTCGTAGCCGTAGTTGCTCAGCGGTATCCCCGGAAGACCCACCGGACCCCAATTCCGGTCCATCTGGCCGTAAAACAAGCTCCCGTACTTGAACTGGGCACTGATGTACGCATCGGCGATTCGGCCGGTGAATTTGAGATCGGTGCGGCCGCCCCAATCGGGGTCATCGAGCAAAGCCGGCTCGGCCATGGGCCGGGTGGCGACCACCACATTGGCGAAGACGGCCGATCCGCCCAGCTCGGCAAAGGGACGGACTCGCCCGGCGCCGGTCGGATGCAGCAGGTCGCGGCGGCCGTGGGTATACGCCTGGGCCCCGGCGCGAGCCTCCAGGCGCCAGGAATTGCCTGGCGGATCGGCGAATTCACCCCGGAGTCGCCGGATCAGACCAGTGTCGGGTGAGGAAGCGGAGGTGTCGGCTGCGGCAAGCACGCGGACGGCGTCGGCTCGCCGGAAGGGACGCATCATAGGCGACGGATCCTCCACTTCTCCCCGAGCGATGAGATGCTCGAGCAGCGGGAGACGCGGATCGTCCAACGGGATGTAGGGGGAGGCCTGGGCGCGGGCCGGCGCGGGAGACAGGACGCCGGCCAGGGCCGTCGCGACGAGGAGAACGCGAATTGATGCCGGCATCGGGGCGAAACCTAATTACTATCTTGTTCGCTCGCGCGGCCGGGTGCACTGGTGCGCCGGTTTGATCCGTGATTCGGCCTTCGAGGGGATAAGATGATGTCGAAACAGGACCGTCTCGATCTTCAAACCCGCGATCTGGTGCGCTTCGCCGCCGCCATCGCCCAGGGGTACGAGCCGGAGCTGCGCGAGCGGGCGGCCAAACTGCGGTCCTCCCAGGTGCCGGCGGAGTGGGTCGAAGAGCTCTTGCTGCAGAGCGTGTTGATGGTGGGGTACCCGCGCGCGCTCATTGCGCTCGGGGTGTGGCGGAAGCTGGGTGGGGCTCCGGCGCCCGCGGCAGATCCCGAAGCGGACTACGGCCGGGCGGCGGAGTGGACCCGGCGGGGGCAAGAGCTATGCGAGGTCGTGTACGGTGAGAACTATCCCAAGCTGCGGGAGAGCGTCCGGGCGTTGCACCCGGCGGTCGAGAGCTGGATGATCACCGAGGGATACGGCCGCACTCTCGCCCGTCCCGGACTGGACCTGAGACGGCGTGAGCTCTGCACTGTGGCTCAGACGGCCGTGCTCGAGGCTCCCCGGCAGCTGCACTCCCACCTGCGCGGCGCCATCAATGCCGGCGCCACCCTGGGGCAGATCGAAGGGGCGCTGTCCATCGTCAATCCGCTGCTGTCGTTCGATCAGTGGAAAAAGGTCAAACAGCTCTGGCGCACGGTGCAGCAGGGCTGGTCGCAGGGGCAATGATGCTGATCGATCGCGCGGTAGTACGGGTGGTGGGCGGCACCGGCGGGTCGGGTGCCTGCTCCTTCGCACGCTTCAAATTCAAGCCCAAGGGCGGGCCCGACGGGGGAGACGGCGGGCACGGCGGCAGCGTGTACGTCAAAGCCGATCCCAACCTCTCTACCCTGCTCGACTACCGCTACCGCACGCTGTGGCAGGCGGACCGGGGCCAGCACGGAAAGGGGAAGACCTGGACCGGCGGGTCGGCCTCGGACATCTATCTCCCGATACCACCGGGAACGGTGGTTCGCGATGCGGCCACCGGCAATTTGATCGGCGAGGTGCTCGAGGCGGGGGACACGCTGCGGGTGGCTCGCGGCGGCCGAGGCGGCCGGGGCAACGCCCGATTCGCCACCTCCACCCATCAAGCCCCGCGGGAGTGGGAGCCGGGCGAAGAGGGAGAGGACCGGCAGATCGAGCTGGTGCTGAAGCTCATTGCCGACGTGGGCCTGGTGGGAGAGCCCAACGCCGGCAAGAGCACGCTGCTGTCGGTGGTCTCCGCGGCCCGGCCCAAGATCGCGGACTATCCTTTCACCACACTGGAGCCGAATCTGGGAGTGGTCGCGCTCTCGGGACATCGCACCTTTGTGATGGCCGACATTCCCGGGATCATCGAAGGCGCCCACGAGGGGAAGGGACTTGGCTTCCGCTTTCTCCAGCACGTGGAGCGAACTCGGGCACTGGCCTTTCTGATTCCGCTCGACAGCGAGGATCCGCAGGCCGCGTACAACCGGCTGCGTCATGAGGTCCGGGAGTACAGCGAGACCCTGGCGGACAAGGAGCACGTGGTCATTCTGACCAAGCGCGATCTACTGCCGGCCACCGCCGCGGTACCTCATATCGATGCCCCTGAGGCGGCAGCAGTTGTGGCTATTTCGAGCGCGGCCGGGCAGGGCATCGACGAGCTGAAGGAGTACCTCTGGAAGCAGGTAGAACAGGCAAAGGCCAGCGAGGCCACCGAGCCGAGCGCCCCGTGGGCGGGGGAGGAGCTATGAGTGAATGATGAACGCATCGCCTACCTGACGCTGACCCAGGTGCCCGGCATGGGCAGCGCCCGATTGAAGAGCCTTTTGACCGTGTATCCCACCGCACTCGGCGCCCATTCGGCGCCGTTCCCGTTTTTATGCACCGTGCCCGGCATTTCCCGCGCCCTCGCCAGCGCGCTCAAAGCGACGCCGCTGGAGACCGGTCGGACGACGCTGGAGCACGCCAGCCGGCTGGGCGCCAGGGTGTTGGTGCCGGAGGATGCAGAGTATCCGGCACTGCTGACCCCGATCCCCGATCCGCCGCCGGTGCTGTTCGCCCTGGGGAATCACGCCCTGCTGGGCCGGCCGGCCGCCGCGATCGTAGGCAGCCGGGACCACTCGTCCTACGGCGCCGACGTCTGCCGCACCCTCTCGTCTGCAGCGGCCGCGGCAGGAGTAGTCATCGTGAGCGGAATGGCGCGGGGGCTCGATGCCATCGCCCAAACGGCCGCGCTCGACGTCGGCGGCACAACCATAGGCGTGTTGGGTAATGGTCATGGCGTGGTCTACCCCTCGGCCAATCGATCGCTGTACGACCGGGTGGTAAAGGACGGGCTCCTGCTCACCGAGTTTCCGCCCGGCGAGCGGCCTCATGCCGGGAGCTTTCCTCGGCGGAATCGACTCATCAGCGGACTCTGCCGAGTGACGGTCGTGGTCGAGGCGGCGCGTGGCTCGGGCGCGCTCATCACAGCGGGGACGGCGCTGGATCAGGGCAGGGAAGTGATGGCGGTGCCGGGCAACATCACGAGCCCGGTCTCGGTGGGCACCAATCAGCTTATTCGTGATGGCGCCGCACCGGTGCTCGAGCCGGGAGATCTGCTGCAGCATTTTCCCGAGCTGGCCGGCCGGGTCGGGGCAAAGCCGGTCATGCCAGCTTCGGCCCGCCCGCTGCCGGAGGCGCTCTCGGTGGAGGAACGGCAGCTGGCGGAGCTGCTGGGCAGCGACGCGATTCATCCGGATCAGCTCGCCGGCCGGTTGCAGCGGCCGATCGGTGAAGTGCTCGGCTTGCTCAGCGGGCTGGAGATCGCTGGAGTCGTGGAGCAGAGACCGGGGAGAGTGTTTCGGCGGGTTTAGGCAATTGGGTTTCGTTCGCGTGCGCCAGGAGCAGCCACCCGTTCCGTGCGCTGCAGTGCGCTTCGTCGGAGGGGATCGCGCAGAGGGTTAATGCGCACTGACGCGCCCTTCACGGGCAGCTGCTCCTGCGCCGCTCCCCGCCGTTTGAGCCACCGGGGGGCGGAGAAGCGATGGGTAGGGCGGCTCCCCAGAGAACAGCGCCGGCCCGTCTAGATTCCAGCCGTGCACCTCTACGTCCACGTCCCCTTCTGTGCCCGCCGCTGCAGCTACTGCGACTTTGCTATCGCGGTGCGGAAGCAGGTCCCCTCCGACGCCTACGTCGCGGCCGTGCTCGGCGAGTGGGCTCTCTGGCAGACCGATCCGGCGTGGGACGTCTCACCTGAAGTGGACACGATCTATTTCGGCGGCGGGACTCCGTCGCGAGTGACTCCGGAGGCCATCGCCCGGTTGCTCGAGCAGATTGCCGCCGATCGTGCGATTGCGTCGGGCGCCGAGGTCACCCTGGAGGCCAACCCGGACGACGTCACGCCCGGCGTGGCGCGGGCCTGGCGAGACGCTGGGGTCAACCGGGTGTCGCTGGGAGTTCAGTCGTTCCATCCCCGGGTGCTGCAGTGGATGCACCGCACTCACACCGCCGACCAGGTGCCCCGGGCGGTGGAGGCGCTCCGCTGTGCCGGGATCGAAGATCTATCCGTCGACCTGATCTTTGGCCTGCCGTCGGCGCTGGAGCGGGACTGGCGCCGGGATCTCGATCAGGTGTTTGCCCTCGCGCCGGACCACGTCTCGCTGTACGGTCTCACGGTCGAGGCTCACACCCCGTTGGGGCGCTGGACCATAAGAGGCGAGGTCACACCGGTGGACGAGGAGACCTATGCCACGGAGTTTCTGGCGGCAGATCACGCCCTCGTGGCTCGCGGGTTCGAGCACTACGAGGTGTCCAACGCGGCCAGACCGGGCCATCGCGCCCGGCACAACGCCGCCTACTGGCGGCGGGCGCCGTTCATCGGGCTGGGACCGTCGGCCCACAGCGGGTTTGCCGCCGAGCGCCGGTGGAATGTCCGGGAGTGGGCGGCCTACGAGCGGATCGTCGCCGCGGGGAAATCTCCCCTGGAGGGACGCGAGCTGCTGGACGATGCCGCCATCGCGCTCGAGGACCTGTATCTCTCGCTTCGCACCAGCCAAGGGGCGGCCCTCAACCGGGTTCCACCACCAGTCCGGCTGGAGTGGGAGCAAGCCGGCTGGGCCAGCGCGACGGAGGACCGGATCCGGCTGTCTCCCGAAGGCTGGCTCCGGCTCGACGGGCTGGTAGCAGCTATCAAAGCGTAGTTGTGCCATCGTTTTCACTTCTCCGTTTCCTCGGCCGGTTCTAGATTTCCCCTATGCCAACCTCAGACCAACTGAGTGAGCGGGAGCTGCGCGTGCTCGAGGCGGTCGTCCAGACCTACATCGAGACGGCGGAGCCCGCCGGGAGCCAGACCATTGCCCGGAAGTTCGGGCTTGGGGTCTCCCCGGCTACCATCCGGAGCACGATGAGCGAGCTGGAGGACAAGGGGTATCTGTTCCACCCCCACACGTCGGCCGGCCGGATTCCCACCGATCGGGCCTATCGGGTCTACGTGGACGCCATCATGCGGCTCTCGCCACCCAGTCACCAGGAGCAGCACACCCTGCGCTCCGAGCTCACGGGAACCCGAAGCGCGGTGGAGGAGATTCTTCGCCGGGCGGCCCAGGTGCTGGGCGTCCTGACCCAGGAGCTCGGCGTGGCCGTGGCGCCGGCGCTGGATCAGGTCATCCTGGAGCGGCTGGAGCTGGTTCAGGTATCGTCCGAGCGGCTGTTACTGGTCTTCAACCTGCACAGCGGGGTGGTGCGGACCATCTTTGTCGAGGTCCCCGGCCTACTGGGAGCCGCGTCGGTTCAGCAGGTGGCGCAGACCCTCAACGAGCGGCTCTCCGGACTGACTCTGAAGGAGATCCGGAGCAACCTTCCGGAGCGGCTGCGCGATGCCGGCGGCAGTCAGGAGGGACGGGAGCTGCTCAACATCTTCATCGCCGAAGGCGACGGGTTGTTCGATCTCTCCAATGAGGAGAATGCGGTGGTGATAGGCAGCGCCCAGATGCTGGCGGAGCAGCCCGAGTTCGCGTCCAACTCACGGATGCGGGACCTGCTGCGGCTGACCGAAGGCCGGGACCTGCTGAAGCAGGCCCTCGACTCCCGGCGCCAGCGGGGGCTCTCGATCACCATCGGGGGAGAGAACCCCGACGCTCGGCTCAGCGATTTCACCCTGGTCACCTCCTCCTACGAGGCCGGGGGTTTGAAGGGAGTCATCGGAGTGATGGGGCCGACCCGGATGCCATACGACAAGATCATCGGACTGGTGGAGCACACCAGCCGCCTGGTGGAAGGATTGCTGGAGTGAGCGATTTCTACGTCCTCCTCGGTATTTCCCGAGAGGCTTCGGAGGCCGAGGTCAAGAAGGCCTACCGGAAGCTGGCCATGGAGCTTCATCCTGACCGGAACCCATCGCCCCAAGCGGAGGCGCAGTTCAAGGAGATCACCGAGGCCTACGAGGTGTTGCGCGACCCGCAGAAGCGGGCCGCCTACGATCGCTATGGCAAGGCCGGGCTCGGCGGCGGAGGAGGTGGGTTCGGGTTCCACCACGTCGATCTCAGCGAAGCGCTCAACATTTTCATGCGGGATTTCGGCGGATTCGAATCGCTGTTCGGCGGGAGCCGGCGGTCGCGAACGGACGATCGACGAGGTCAGGATATCCGGGTCACCGTTCGGCTCACGCTGACCGAGGTGGCGCTGGGCGTGAAGCGGTCGATCAAGCTCAAGAGTCTCGAGCAGTGCGCAACCTGCAAGGGGAGCGGCGCCAAGGCCGGCACCAAGCCGGTCACCTGCAGCACCTGCAGCGGGAGCGGCGAGGTCCGCCGCGCGGCCCGAAGCATGTTCGGGCAATTCATCTCGGTGGCGCCGTGCCCCACCTGCGCCGGCGAAGGGATGGTCATCAGTCACCCGTGCGAGGTGTGCCGGGGCGAGGGCCGGGTTCGGGCGGAACGCACCGTGAGCGTGGACATTCCCGCGGGCGTGTCCACCAACAACTATCTCACCCTCCGGGGCGAGGGAGCTGTGGGCCCCCGCAACGGCCCCAAGGGCGATCTGCTGGTGATGCTCGACATCAAGGAGGACGAGCGGTTCGAGCGGCAGGGCGACGATCTGGTCTACGACCTCCCGCTCTCCTTCTCCCAGGCCGCGCTGGGCGGCGAGCACCCGGTGCCAACCCCTTACGGCGACGAGAGCCTCCGCTTACCAGCAGGCACCCAGCCGGAGACGGTTCTCCGCATCCGCGGGCGGGGTCTGCCGATCCTGGGCCAGGACAGCAAGGGCGATCTGTTGGTGCGGGTCCACGTCTGGACGCCCGAGCGGCTGACCGACGAGCAGCAGCGGCTCTTTCACGAGCTGGCCAAACTGGAGGGAGAGCCGCCCAAGCGCTCGCCGGGCTTCTGGTCCAAGCTCAAGGAGGCCTTGGGCGCATGAGCTGGTGGGCCATCGATGTCCGGACGCCCGCCGAGCAAAGGGACTCGATGGGAGCGTGGCTGGTGGCCCAGACCGGACACGCGGTGGAGGAGCGGGACGACGGAACCCTGGTGGCCTTTGCTCCTGACGAGCGGTCGGCCGAGGTGCTGGAGGCCGAGGTGGGCCGCCAGGCGGATCAGCCGGTGCAAACCCAGCGCCGGCCGGTCGATGGCACCGATTGGTCCACCCGCTGGCGCGACGGGCTGGGATCCAGGCGGATCGAGCAGCTGACCGTCATCCCCTCCTGGCTTCCGGAAGCGTCCGACCCCGACCCGCTCACCATCGTGCTCGACCCGGAAACCGCGTTCGGCAGCGGGGAGCACGGATCTACCCGGGTCGCGTTGACGCTGCTGGCTCGCCTACTCCGCCGCGGGGACCGAGTGCTCGACCTGGGCAGCGGCAGCGGGATCCTCGCCATCGCCGCCATCAAGCTCGGCGCGGCCCGCGCCATCGGCATTGACACCGATCCTGAGGCCAATGAAGTCGCGGCTCGGAACGGGTTCCGCAACGGGGTCGCCGACCGGGTGGAATTTCTGGAGGGCGACGCGGGCGCGCTCGCGGCGCTGCTGGGCCCGGCCGATCTTCTCCTCTCCAACATCCTCCGCTCGGTCAACACGTTGCTGCTGCCGGTCATCTTGCAGACCCTCCGGCCCCGGGGCCTGGCGATCTTCTCCGGCATGGAGCACGCGGAGGCCGAGGAGTTTCGCCGTGCGTTGAGCGACGCAGGCTTTTCGCTGGAGCAGGAAGCGCTGGATGCGGGCTGGTGGGGAGTGGCGGCCAAGCGCCCGCGATGAAGGTGTTGATTAAGCGGGGCGGGTGCCCTCCGGGCGCGCGGGCAGCCGGGCAGCGGGTCAGCTTAGATGCAGACGAGGTGCATCACCTGAGGGTGCGTCGAGCCAAGGATGGGGAAGCAGTAGAGGTCCTGGATGGAGAGGGCCTGCGGGGAACCGGTCGCCTGGTGCAGGACGGGAAGCAGTGGGCGGTGCAGATCCAGTCTTTGGATCACGAGGCCCGCCCGGCGGAACTGACGCTGGCGGTGGCGGCGGGAGACCGGGAGCGGTTTACCTGGATGGTGGAGAAAGCGGCGGAGCTGGGCGTCACCCGCATCGTTCCCCTGGAGACGGCGCACACCGCGGGGGTGGCCTCCAGGCTGAAGCAAGCTCACCTGGAGAAGCTGCGCCGAGCCGCGTCAGAAGCCATCAAGCAGTGCGGTGCGGCGTGGGCGCCGTCGGTGGAGGAGCTGGTCCCTCTGGAGGAGTACGCCCGGCGGTCGCTTCAGGGCGAAGGATGGCTGGCAGACATCGCCGGTGCTGCACCACCCGTCGGGTTGGATCGGACGCCAGTCTCGGCGGTCGTCGGCCCTGAAGGCGGTCTTACCGACGCTGAGCGCAAGGCACTCCTATTGGCCGGGTACCGACCGGTGGCGCTCGGCCGGCACACGCTCAGATTCGAGACCGCGGCGCTCGCGGCGGCCGCGGCGATGGCTCAGGCAAGAATGCGGGGACTGAATGGCTGACTGCCTCTTCTGCAAGATCGTGGCGGGCGAGATCCCGGCGAAGGTGGTCAAGCGTTCGGCCGATGCGTTGGCGTTCCGGGACATCGATGCCAAGGCGCCGGTCCACGTGCTGGTGATCCCCACCCGGCATATACCGGCGGTCCGAGACGCCAAGGGTCAGGACGATGAGCGATTGCTGGGCCGGCTGCTGGCCTTTGCCGGCGAGGTGGCGAGCGAGCTAGGACTGGACGGCGATGGGTATCGCATCGTCACGAACACCGGAAAGAATGCGGGTCAAAGCGTGGATCACCTGCATTTTCACGTGTTAGGTGGCAGGAAGATGACCTGGCCGCCAGGCTGAGAGCGGTAAGGCGGTAACCGCCTTACCGCCGCAGTATCTACCGCCGCCTCATCTACCGCCTCCCTTCCGCTCCAAGCCACCTCCGAATAAATTTCTCAACCTGTTCAGATTGCTGCCCTTACCGGGCCTGAGAGGGGTGAGTAAGCGAATGCCAGAAGTCATCATTCACGATGACGAGAGCTTCGAGCGGGCGCTAAAACGGTTCAAAAAGAAGTGCGAGAAAGCCGGTATTCTCTCCGACCTTCGCAAGCACCGGCATTTCGAGAAGCCAAGTGAGAAGCGGAAGCGGAAGATGAGTGCCGCGGTCCGCAAAACTCGTCGTGGCCCCCGTGTCCCCCGAGCCTAACCTCGCGTCGACCTTGCGCGCCGCCCTCAACGCGGCCCGCAAGGCGCAGGACAAAGCGCGCACCCTCGTCCTCGGCACCATCCTCGCCAACCTCAAGAATCGCGAGATCGAGCTTCGCCGGCCTTCCACCGACGAGGAAGTCGCCGACGTCCTGCGCAAAGGGGTCAAGATCCGGCGCGAAGCCATCGAGCAGTACACCGCCGGCGCACGGCAGGATCTCGCCGACACGGAGTCGGCCCAGATCAAGGTGCTGGAAGAGTTCCTGCCGCCCGCGGTGGATCCGGAAGAGATCCGGGCCGCGGTGCGTAGCGCTATCAGTGGGGGCGCCAAGGATATCGGCAAGGTCATGTCGCAAGTGTTACCCAAGTACAAGGGCCGCGCCGACGGCAAGCTGATCAACCAGATCGTCCGCGAGGAGCTTCAGGCCGGCTGATGACGCAGGTGCAATCACTCTCTCCCGACGGGGTGCCGGCCCAGCAGGGCGGCACCCCGTTGCCATTGCCAGCGGAGCAGACCGCGGACGCTCTCGAGACCATCGAGTTCGGCCCGGTGCTGGAGCTGGTCGCGGCCCACGCCGTCGGCCCGCTGGGCGCCGCACGGCTGCGAGGCCGCCGGCCCACCGATGACCTGGTGTGGATCCGGGAGGAGCTGGTCCGGGCGGGAGAAATTGCGGGGCTGTTCCGCCGGGGCGACGGACTCCTGGCAGAACCCATCCCCGACGTGACCCGCACACTGGCGCGGCTCCGGATCGAGGGCAGTGTGCTCGAAGGCATGGAGCTCGCCGCGCTGCAGCGAACGCTGGCTGCCGCCCGCGCGATCCATGCCGATCTGCATCGGGTCGCCGAATCGGCTCCCGCCGCGGCTTCGCTGGCGCGACCGCTGCCCGACCGGGCCATCGAGCGCCGGCTGGAGCAGTCAGTCGATTCCGACGGCAACCTGCTGGACACGGCCAGTCCGCGGCTTGCCGCCGCTCGACGAGAGGTACAGGCTGCCCGCCAGCGCCTGCTTCGGCGGCTGGACGCGCTGCTTCGGGGGCTCGAGTCCGGCTCCGCGCCATCCGATGCAGCGGTGACGGTGCGAGGGAACCGCTACGTGATCCCGGTTCGGCGCGACTCCCGTAGCCGGCCACCGGGGATCATCCACGACGAGTCCGGCAGCGCGGGTACCTTGTTCATCGAGCCCTCGGAGACGATCGAGCTGGGCAACGCGCTGCGCGAGGCCCAGGTGGAGGAAGAGCGGGAGACGCTGCGGGTGCTGCGCGAGCTCACCGACTTGCTCCGTCCTAACCTGAGTCTGCTGCGCGATGCAGTTGAGATGTGCGTAGCGGTGGACGATCTCGTCGCCCGGGCGCGGTACGCGGTCGCCACCACGGGTGAGGTGCCCGAGGTGGCGCCGGCGCCGGCCGAGCTCCGAATCGTGAACGGGCGCCACCCGCTGCTGCTGGCCGGCACCAGCCCGGTCGTGCCGTTCGATCTCGAGCTGACGGCGGAGGAGCGCACGCTCCTGGTCAGCGGTCCCAATACGGGAGGCAAGACCGTGCTGCTGAAGGCGGTCGGTCTTGCGGCGGCGCTGGCCGGGAGCGGCATCATCCCGCCGGTCGGCCAGGGAAGCAAAGTCCCTATCTTCCGGCGATTCTTTGCCGACATCGGCGACCGGCAGTCCATCGCCGCGAGCCTCTCGACTTTCAGCGCGCACGTGCGGATGGTGCGGCGGGTGCTGGAAGAAGCTGACGACGAGAGTCTGGTCCTGCTGGATGAGATCGGCAGCGGAACCGATCCGGTCGAGGGCGCGGCCCTGGCTGCGGCCACCCTCGTCTCCCTCACAGGGCGGGGCTCAGTTACGCTGGCGACGACACACCTGGGAGCGTTGAAGGATCTCGCCAGCCAGACCGGCGGCGTCGTGAACGCGTCGCTCCAGTTCGATGCGGCGACGCTTACGCCCACCTACCGGCTGCTCAAGGGCGTGCCCGGTCGCTCCTATGGGCTAGCCATCGCCCGGCGGCTCGGCGTCGCGGGCGAGATCCTGGCGGATGCCGAGTCGCGGGTGCCCGACGCCGAACGCCGGCTCGACGCGCTGCTCGCCGCAGTCGAGGAGCGCGAGGGCGAGATGCGGCTGGCCCACGGCGCGTTGGAGGAGCGGGGGGTGGAGCTCGATTCGCTCGCCGCCCGGCTGAATGTTCAGCAGGAGGCCCAGACCGCCCGGGAGTCCGAGCTCAAGCGCCGCGAAAAGGAAGCCGAGCGCGAGGGCCGGAAGCAGGCGCGAGCCTATCTGCTGGAAGCGCGCCAGCGGGTGGAGGAAGCGCTCGCGGCGGCACGGGGAGCGGTGGACGAGACGGCGGCCCGCGAGGCACGGAGGGTGGTCGAGGAGGGAATCGTCGCGGAAGGGGAATGGCTGGCGGGGCAGCGGGGCAGCGGGGCGGCGGGGCAGGGAGAAACACCGGAGGAGATCGCGCCTGGTTCACGCGTACGCCTGGAGGGTGGTGGTGCCGGTGAGGTTGCCGAGATTCGTGCCGACGGCAAAGTAGTTGTGTCGGTCGGAGCCATCCGCGTAGTAACCGACCCAGGAAACCTTACGGTCGTCTCCGCGCGAGAGGAGCGCAGAGCGCGTACCCAGACTGCCCCGCTGTCCAGCAGTCCATCCGCCCACGGGGCACCCGCCCCGCTGGAGATCGACCTCCGCGGCATGACCGGCGATGAGGCGGAGACCGCGACGGTTGCGGCGGTGGATGCAGCCGTGCTGGCCGAACAGCCCTATCTTCGCATCATTCATGGGATGGGAACCGGAGTAGTGCGCGAGCGGGTGCGTCGGATCGTTTCCCGGGATCGCCGGATAGCGCGGTACGCCTTTGCCCCGCGCAACCAGGGCGGCACGGGAGTCACCATCGTCGAGTTCTCCGCGTGAGCATGATCCCGGAAGAGACCATCGAGCAGGTCCGCGACAGCGTAGACCTGGTGGGGCTCATCGGCGAGTCGGTCGCACTCAAGCGCACCGGGTCCGACTACCGCGGGGCCTGTCCGTTCCACGGGGGCACCAACCGGAATTTTGCCGTCATTCCCAAGAAGGGCAGATACTACTGCTTCGTCTGCCATGAATCGGGCGATGTGTTCTCCTGGTTCATGAAACGACACGGGATGAGCTATCCCGATGCGGTGCGGGAGACCGCTCGGCGCACCGGGATCACCATCCCGGAGCGAGCCGAGCGTGCCGGGCCCGATCCGCATGAGCCGCTCTACGGCGCCGCCGCCGCGGCCCACGACTGGTTTACCCGCCAGCTGCTGGAGCTGCCCGAGGCCAAGCTGGCCCGGGAGTACCTCGAGAATCGCGGCATACCGTTGGAGACCGCGGGCATGCTCGGCCTGGGCTTTGCGCCTCCGGGCAAAACGTTCCTCACGGCGATGAGCCAGCTCGGTATCGAGCCCGGCATCCTTCTCCGCGCCGGTCTGTCGGCGCAGCGGGAGGACGGTGAGGTAATTGCCCGGTTCCGCGGCCGCCTGCTCTTTCCCATTCATGACTTGCGAGGCCGGGTTGTGGGCTTCGGTGGCCGGCTGCTCGGCCCCGGCGAGCCGAAATATCTCAACTCGCCCGAGACCGAGATCTTTCACAAGGGGAGGCAGCTCTACAATCTGCACCAGGCCAAGGGCCCCATTCGGAAAGAGGAGTCCGTCCTCCTGGTGGAAGGCTACTTCGACGTTCTGCAGCTGGTGCTGGCCGGCGTCGAGCACGTGGTGGCGCCGCTGGGAACTGCGCTGACCCCGGATCAGGCCGCGCTGCTCCGGCGGTACACCCCCGCGGCTACGCTGCTGTACGACAGCGATCAAGCCGGGCTGCGGGCCACCTTCCGCTCCGGCGACGAGTTGCTGCGGCAGAGCCTCCGGGTTCGAGTCGCCACCCTGCCGCCGGGAGAAGATCCCGACACTCTGGTCCGGAAGGGCGGCGTGCCGGCCTTGGACGCGGTCCTCCGCGATGCCGTCGATCTCTTCGAGAGGAAGATCCAGTTGCTGGAGCGGCACGGCTGGTTCGAGGGAGTCGAACATCGCCGCGACGCGGTCGATCGCCTGTTGCCAACCATTCGGGCGGCGGCCGATCCGATCACCCGTGAGTTGTATCTTTCGCTCGCCGCGGGCAGGGCCGGGGTCAGCAAGGAGGTGCTGGAGCAGGAGCTGCGTGAAGGGCGGGCAGCGGGGCAGCGGGGCAGCGGGGCGGTCATTGAGAGGCCCGGCACCCCGAGCCCTGCTGCGCGACCTGCGCGAGCTCGCAGAAGTCCCGAGTCGCAGCTGATCACGGCCTTGCTCGCCGCACCGGAGTGGATGCTTAAAGCCCGTGAGGAACTGGACCCCGCACTCTTCGAATCTCCCCGGCTTCGTGAAGTCTATGAGGCACTCCTCCGGCGTGATGCCCCCTCGGATCAGATGCCCGAAGGACTCTCGGACGGGGCGGGACTGGCATGGTCCTATTTGAAGGAAGTGGCCCAGGATCCTGACCCGCGTGATGCTGCCACACTCTACGATCGAGCGGCCCAGATCCTTCGTGCCCGACCTCAGTACCGGGAAATGCACGCCCTGGCAGACCCCGGTGACAAGCAGCGCAAACGTTCGGAGCTGAGAGCCCGGTTTCCTGCTGCTGACGCGTGGTATGAGTACCAAAAGGCCGCAAGACGAGAGGCCCGGAAGGCTCAACGCTCTCGAGGAGCATGATGCTGGCTGACTTGGTGAAACTGCTGGATCTCCAGTCCAAAGACGCGGCCCTGGCCGAGGTTGAGGGGCGGCTGACGGCGCTGGGCGAAAACAGCCGTGGGTTGGATCAGGCGCATGCACGGGCCCGTGAGAGCGTGGAGGCTGCGCGCCGTGCCATGGCCGACGGCGAGCGACGGAGGGACGAGCTGGAGGTCAAGATCGAGAGCTACCGGACGCTGCAGAATCGCCGCAGCCAGCGGCTGGAGCACGTGCGCAACCCGAAGGAGGCATCGACGTTGATGGCGGAGCTGGATCTGGCGAAGTCGGTCATGGCCAAGGAGGAGGGGGACTGGGTGCGGAGCGCCGACGCGGTCGTCCAGTTGGAGCTCAAGGCCCAGGGTGAGGAGCTGAACCTCAAGGCGGTCGAAGCTGCGCAGGCTCCCGAGCGGACCAAGCTAGCGGAGAGACGGGCCGCCCTGGAAGCCGAGCGCGATGCCGCCCTGCGCGAGCGGGACAACAGCGCGGGCCTCATCGACAAAACGCTCCGCACTCGCTACGAACGGCTGCGCCGGACTCGGTCCAACGATGTCGTGGTCCCGGTTCTCGGTGGATCGTGCGGCGGCTGTCATACCGCCATCCCGCTCAACCGCCGGACTCAGATTCGGGCCGGCACGGTGGTCGACAGTTGCGAGGGCTGTGGAGCGATTCTGTACCCGCCCGAGTCGGACGGGTCGGCGTGACCATGCCGCCGCACGATACGTTCTCATGGTGAGCGTCTCCCCTCCGCCGGTGCTGCGCTGGGTGGTGGTTCCTCAGCCCGATGCCTCGGCGGTCCAGGCCCTAGCCACAGCGCTGCATCTGCCGGCTGCGCTGGCGGCGTTGCTGGTGCAGCGGGGCCATGACACCGAGGAGGCCGCGCGCCGCTTTCTCCGGCCGGTGCTCGCCGATCTCTCCGATCCGCACGCACTGGCCGACATGGCCAAGGCGGTCGAGATCATTGTCGCCACGGTGCGGTCCGGTGGCCGGATCATGGTGCATGGCGATTACGACGTGGACGGCCAGTGCGCTTCGGCGCTCCTGACCCGGGTGTTGCGGGAAGCTGGAGCCGATGTGCTGCCCTTCGTGCCCCACCGCCTTCGAGACGGCTACGACTTCGGTCCCGCGGGTCTGGAGGCCGCGCGAGCCGCCGGCGCCGCGCTGGTCATCACCTGTGACTGCGGCATCACCGCCAACGACACCGTCGTGGCGGCCACTGCGGCCGGCATCGGGGTGGTGGTCACCGATCACCACCTTCCCGGCTCCGAGCTGCCGCCGGCGCTGGCCGTGGTAGATCCCCAGCGGGCGGATGACAGCTCCGGAGCCGGCTTCCTCTGTGGAACCGGCATTGCCTTCAAGCTGGTGCAGGCGCTGGTCCCAGCACTCGGGTTGCCGGCCAATCTCCCGCTTCACCTGCTCGACCTGGTGGCGCTGGCCACCGTAGCGGACGTGGTCCCGCTGCAAGGGGAAAATCGAGTTCTGGTTAAGCACGGTCTCAAGCTGCTGGCCAACAGCCGGTGGCCCGGGGTGCGGGCGTTGGTTCAGGCCACCGGGCTGACGGGAAAAGAGATCCGCGCCCGCCACGTGGGCTTTGTGCTGGGGCCCCGCCTCAATGCCGCCGGCCGAGTGGGCGACGCATCCGATGGTCTGCGTCTGCTGCTGAGCGACGACCCGGTGGAGTCCACCACGCTCGCGCAAAAGCTCGAAGGGCTCAATGTCGAGCGCCAGGCGCTGGACCAGCGCATGCTCGACGAAGCCCTGGAGCAGGTCGAGCGCACCGCGGATCTGGATCGCGATGCCGGCTTCGTCCTGGTGGGCGATGGGTGGCACCCGGGCGTCGTGGGCATCGTCGCCTCCCGGGTGGTCGAGCGCTACGGCCGTCCCACCTTCCTCATTGCCTTCGACGGCGACATCGGCAAAGGCTCCGGCCGCAGCACCTCCAGGTTCAACCTGCACTCCGCGCTGCTCTCCTGCGGCGACCTGCTCGAGCGATACGGCGGCCATCACATGGCGGCCGGACTCACCATCCGCCGGGGTAGCCTGGACGCTTTCCGCGAGCGATTCGGTGACGTCGCCCGCCAGGCGTTGGGCCCGGACGATCTCGGTCCCGAGCAGCGGGTAGACCTGGAGCTCAGTCTCCCCGAGGTCACTCCCGATCTGGAGCGGCTGTGCCGGCACCTCGAGCCTTGCGGGCAGGGCAACTCGAGCCCGGTCTTCGGGGTGCGCGGAGTCCGGTTCCTCAATCGCAGCGTGGTCGGGAACGGCCACCTGAAGGGTGTGCTGGACGACGGCACCACGCGGCTGTGGGCCATCGGATTTCAGTGGGCCGACCGGGTCCCCTGGCTGAGCGACGGGTTGGTGGACGCCGCGTTCCGGATCGAGTGCGACGAGTGGAACGGCTTCAGCAGCTTGCAGGCGAGGCTCTGCGCGCTCGCGCCACACGTTCCGGCCTGATTGTCCGCAGTCGTCCTCTCCGCTGTCACCCTGACCCTGAGCGCTGCGAGGGGGCGGGGGGCCGAAGCTACGTGGGGTTTCACTTCGTTCCGGGTCCCTCAGGGTGACGCCAGTATGCGCATCGTTGCTGGTCAGTTCGGCGGGCGACGGCTTGTTGTCCCGAAAGACACTCGAGTGCGACCGACAGCCGATCGGGTGCGCGAAGCCTGGATGAGCATCCTGGGTGAGGAGCTGATCGGGGCCCGGGTCCTCGACCTCTTTGCCGGCAGTGGAGCACTCGGCCTGGAGGCCTTATCGCGCGGCGCCGTGTCCGCCACCTTTGTCGAACTGAATCCCGCATCGCTCCGCGCCCTGGACCAGAACATCGCCACCCTGGGCGCGGAGAATGCCGTCACGGTGCATCGGGGAGACGCCATGCGTTACGCCGAGCGGTTGCCGGAGCGGGCGTTCAGCATCGTGCTCGCCGATCCGCCCTACACCATTGATCACGCGGCCCGGCTGGTGGCGCTCTTCCGCAGGAACCCGTTCGGACGCATTCTTTCGGTCGAGCATCCATCCGGGCTCGAGCTCGACGGCGACGACACCCGCCGCTACGGCGACACCGCCATCACCTTCTGCTTCGCACCATGACCCGCATCGCGGTGTATCCCGGCTCGTTCGATCCGCCGACGAAGGGCCACGAGGACCTGGTTCGCCGGAGCCTTGCCCTGGCCGACCGGCTGATCGTCGCGGTGGCCATCAACGCGATGAAGCAACCGCTGTTCTCAGTGGAAGAGCGGCTGGACATGCTTCGCGCCGCAGTGGGCGATGACTCCCGGGTCTCGTTCCAGTCGTTCGACGGTCTGCTGGCCGAGTTCGCCAAGCGGGTTGGGGCCACCATTATCGTGCGTGGGTTGCGGGCGGTCAGCGATTTCGAGTACGAGTTCCAAATGGCCCTGATGAACCGGCAGCTGCATCCTTCGTTGGAGACGGTCTTCCTCGTCCCCGCCGTGGATCTGACTTATCTCAGCTCCAGTCTGGTGCGTGAGGTTGCCCGTTTCGGCGGCGACGTGAGCCCCTTGGTGCACCCGGCGGTGGCCAAGGCGCTGGCCCGCCGGTTTCGCGGATGAGTTTCCGGGCGCAGCTGCTGGAGCGCGCCGCGCGCCGGGCAGCCCGCGTGGTGCTGTGCGAGGGCGCGGACGAGCGGGTTCGGATGGCGGTCGGGCTGATCCGGGCCCAGAAGGTGGTCGATCCAATCGTGCTCGGTGGGGATGGGATCGACCCGGCGAAAGACCCGCGGCTGGGACGGATCGCCAAGTTTCTGCGGGAGCGCCGGCCCGATCGGATTCGGGATGGCGTGCATGCGCTCGACGTCGCCGCCGATCCGATCAACTTCGGGGCCGCCCTAGTGGCGCTGGGTGAGGCCGAGGGCTGTGTGGCCGGCGCCGCTTGTCCCACGGGAGATATCGTCCGGGCCGCGCTCTGGGCCATCGGCACCGCGCCGGGGGTAAGCCTGGTGAGCTCGTCCTTCTATATGGTTCTGCCGGGAGACCTGGTCCTCACCTTTACGGACTGCGCCGTGGTCCCCGAGCCCACCCCCGGACAGTTGGCTGAGATCGCCCTCGCCGCGGCCCGGGATCGGACTCGCCTGGTCGGCGACTCACCCCGGGTGGCCTTTCTGTCGTACAGCAGCAAGGGAAGTGCGGGCGGCCCCCATGTGGCCCGGGTCCAGGAGGCGGCGGCTCACTTCCACCAGCTCGCTCCCAATATCGCGTCCGACGGCGAGCTCCAGGCCGATGCCGCGCTCAACGTCGAAGTGGCCGAGCGGAAGGCGCCGGGATCGCCGGTGGGAGGCCGCGCCAACGTGCTGGTCTTTCCCGATCTCGACGCCGGGAACATCGGCTACAAGCTGGTCCAGCGGCTGGGCGGCGCGGTGGCCATCGGCCCTATTCTTCAGGGGCTCGCGCGACCGATGGCCGACCTGTCGCGGGGCGCCACCCCCGATGATATTGTCGAGGTGGCGGCGATGGTGGCCTTGCAGACCGATGCGCCAATGACTTGAGGGAGAGACGAGATGGGGTTCAGCCAGACCAAGGGGCAAGGTGGGGTCACCGTGGTGCAGGTGGACGGACAGCTGATCATCGGGAACCGGCACGAGCTCAAGGAGCTGGTCCAGGCGGCACTGGACCGGGGTGAGAAGCGGTTGCTGGTAGACTTTTCCCGCACGGGCTATATCGACTCCTCCGGGCTCGGCGCGCTGGTGTCTATCTCGAAGCGCATTCGCGAAGCGGGAGGCGAGCTCCGGCTCTCCGGGCTCAACGACGATCTCCGTTCTCTCTTCGAGCTGACCAAGCTCGACACCTTGTTCGCCATCACCGAGACCCCCGAGCAGGCGCTGGCCAGCTTCTAGGCGGCCATCGGATGACCTCGCCGCTTCGCTTCTGCGTCCGCCGGACCCCGGCCTCGGAGGCACGTGGCGCGGCGACGCTGGTGACCCTGCGGCTGCCCAGCGATGTGAACTGCATTGAAGAGGCGGTGGAGCTGGTCACCTTCCACTGCCTCGCGGGGCACGATGCAACGCGGACCATCCGGTTCCGCCTGCGGGTGGTGCTCTCGGAGGCGCTCAGCAACGCCATTGTGCGGGGAAACGGCGAGGACCGGACCAAGTGGGTGGACGTGCGTGTCGAGCTGGTGCCCGATTCGATCAGAGTGAACGTGACCGATGAGGGACCCGGCTTCGACCCCGCCACAGTGCCCGAGCCGATCAGGCCGGAGCAGCTCGACGAGGCCCGGGGGCGCGGCCTCTTTCTCATCCGCAAGCTCGTCGACGCCGTGCAGTTCAACGAGCAAGGAAACTCCATCTGCATGATACTGCGCCGTCCATAGGACGGCTCGATCACGTGCTCCATGGGCTGGGCTCGCTCGTCGGCGGGCGCCTGCGCCTGTGGCGATCCGACCAACAGAGTCTTCACCTGGCCGGGGGCGACGATGCTGCCTGGTCGCTGCCCTTGCCGGAGGGCCCGG
>DASYIX010000136.1:0-75834 GCA_035997125.1 Gemmatimonadales bacterium | reverse complement strand
CGCCAGCGCGGCGAGCTGCTGCGACGGCGCTTCGTGCACCGCGCCGGTCAGGATCATCAGCTCGGGTTTCTCCCGCCGGACGGTGCCGCGGGCATCGTCCAGGGAGGAGAACATCGTGGTGGAGTACTTGGCCGCCTCGAGCGCGGCGTTGAGCCGGACGGCCGTCTCGAGGTCGTCCATGGTGATGAGAATCTGCGAGGCCATACGTGGAAGGTAATGCGGGGGACGGGAGACAGCAGTCGGGTCTTGGGAACCTACTTGACTCAGCCTTGACTGCGTACGGCAAACCTGTTCTTGCGGGGCCGCGCGAGTGCTGCCACTCGGGCTGCGCCGGGATGTGTCACCCATAGCATTCGCTTCCAGATGGAGGAATAGGATCATGATTTGCCGCGATGTTCGCCCCCTTCTCATCGGGCTTGGACCCGCTCTGGTGACCGCTGTGCTGGGGTGTGGTGAAGAAATTCAATCGCCGACTCCGCCGGATGCAGTACCGGCGATGGCCGCCGCCGCGGCGCAGCTCTCCTTCCGCCAGATCAGCGGAGGATGGTTTCACAGCTGCGGCGTCACCACGGACGATCGAGCCTACTGCTGGGGATTCAACTCGTCCGGGGAGCTCGGAGATGGAACCACGACCAGTCATTTGACTCCGGTTCCCGTGGCCGGAGGGCTCAAGTTCCGCCAAGTGACAACCGCTCCGAACCACTCGTGCGGGGTTACTACGGGAGATCAGGCCTACTGCTGGGGGGACAACTTTGACGGGGAGTTGGGCAACGGCACCAGCCGCAACCAGAGCAGCACCCCTACCCTGGTTGCTGGTGGCCACAGCTTCAGACAGGTCGCAGCAGGGCATTTCCACACCTGCGCGATCACGACCCAGAACGTCGCCTACTGCTGGGGAGACAACTTTGAGGGGCAGTTAGGAGGTGGTACCACTCGGACGACCAGCCCAACCCCGGTGGCCGTCGCCGGTGGACATTTCTTCCGCCAGGTCAGCGGCGGCTTCGAGCACACCTGCGCGGTGACCCCTTCCAACACGGCCTATTGCTGGGGCACCGGCTATCTGGGCAACGGTCCATTCTCCACCAGCCCGACGCCGGTGCGGGTCCAGGGCAGCGGCGGCACCATGCGCCTGGTGCGCGCCGGTCAGTATCACAGCTGCGGCATCACCAGCGATAACCGCGCCGTCTGCTGGGGAGACAACTTCAGGGGGAAACTGGGGGACGGAACCGAAACCACCCGTTTGCTTCCGGTCCGGGTGGCGGGGGGACGGTTCTACAATGACGTGGTGGTGGACGAGGAGCACAGCTGCGCGGTCACGACCGGCAACGTCGGGTACTGCTGGGGTCGGAACCGATTCGGCGAGATCGGCGACGGGACCCGGAGCAAGCGGCTGCAGCCGGCGGCGGTGGCGGGCGGGCTTCGCTTCACCAGTCTGCGGGTCGGACGTCACTTCAGCTGCGGGGTGACGACGGCGAGCCGAGGCTACTGCTGGGGTGACAATTTTGACGGCCAGCTCGGGGACGGCACCACCATCCAGCGCAAGACCCCGACGCCGGTGGCAGGGGGGAACTGAGCTCCTAGTGCATGGTCCTCACTTCCCCACCAGCTCCACCGCGGCTGCCGGGGAGATTCACGAACAGGGTCTTGCCCTGACACCGGCAAGGCCCCGGGAGCGCGCGGTGCGATGGCCGCCCACTCAGACGGCCATTCGCATTTTACGCTGCAGCTAAGGGTGAGCCGTTGATTTATTGGTCCTCCCCGTCGGCGTCCCCGTCCTCCGAGCGCGGGCTGAAACTGTAGGTCCCGTTCCAGGCAAGGAGGCCATTGGGCAGGACTGTGAGGCGGACGCTCGCATGGAACGATTTGAACTTGCCGGTCCCGCCCGAGAATACGCATCCCGTTGTTCCATCAATTTTGCTAAGGTCGACGGTGCAATGGCCCAAGGCAATGTTCTTGTCTCGGCCGGGCGGGACGAGTCGAACGTCGGTGTCCAGGAGGTTACCGATAACGGCTCTCGCATATATGACCCTCGACCCTACCTTGATCTCCTTGAGGCTCGAAAACATGATCGTGCAGAAGTCACCGGCGCGCCCATGGTACGTCGAGCACTCCTTCTCCACGTGGAGTGGCCCGCTTCTCCTGGAGTGCTCCGACGAGAGGTTTCCAGGTAGGAGCTGCTTCGGAGCCGTCGTGTCCGAGCAGCCGATCAGGGCGACAGAGCAGGCGATGGCGCTGGCTGTGAGAAATTTGTGGTGGCTCATGGGTTGGCTCCTGACTGGAAGGGTTTTCGCTGGGTACCCGGCGGGTTCGCGAGTTCACGGTACGCGGGCTAAGTTAGAGGTGACCGGTAAGAGGCCGGTCAAAGGCCAGTCAAACGGAGCAACATGCTCCACCTCAAGACGTTCGGCGGTCCTTCCGTAGACAACGACGGCATTCCTGCGACCGGCGCGGCCCAGCAAAGGAAGACGCTGGGGCTGCTCGCCCTCCTCGCCGCCTCGGGCAACCGCGGCCTCAGCCGGGACAAGCTCATCGCCGCCCTGTGGCCCGAGACCGATTCCGAGCACGGCCGGGGACTGCTCAAGCAGGCCTGCTACGCCCTCCGCCGCGATCTCCACGCCCCCGACCTGTTCCTCGGCTCGATCCAGCTCAGTCTCAACCCAGCGGCGATCTCCAGCGACGTGGCCGCGTTCGCCTGCGCGCTGGAGGAGAACGATCCGCGACGGGCGGTCGCCTCCTATACCGCACCATTTCTCGACGGTTTCTACCTAAATGGGGGCGGCGAGTTCGAGGAGTGGGCCGAGACCGAGCGGTCGCGGCTGGCGAGTCAATACCGGGCTGCGCTGGAGCTGCTCGCTCGGGAAGCCACCCTGGGGGGCGAGCACCGGGTCGCCGCCGATGCGTGGCAACGCGTGCTCCAGCTCGACCCCCTGAGCTCCCGCGCCGCGCTCGGCCTGGTGAACGCTCTGGACAATGCCGGTGACCACGCAGAGGCAGTACGCCGGGGGCAGGCGCACGGGGAGTTGCTCCGCTCGGAACTGGGGGACGATCCACCGGCAGAGCTATCCCGGTGGGTCGAACATCATGGCGCAGCCGGGAACGGGGTGATTGGAAACGGAGTAGCTGGAAACGGAGCCAAGCTGTCGAATCAGCTGCGAGCAGACCACCCGGCTTCAGTTGACCGGCTCGCCCCGGCAGAAGGCCTCGCCGACAGCCTTGGTGTGGCGCCACAGATCGCACCGGCACGGCGTGCTTCCACAGACGTACGGCGTTGGGGCGCCGTCATCGGCGTGGCCGCCCTGATTGCGGCAGGCGTCCTTTTGTCGCTTCATCGAGGGGATCTGCCCACCGACCCCAACCTTCTGGCGATCGTTCCGTTCGACGTGCTCGATCCGTCGCTTCAGATCTGGCACGAGGGGCTGGTGGACGTGCTCTCCCGGGACCTCGATGGTGCCGGACCGCTCCGCACCGTCCCGCAGACAATCAGCCTGAAGCTCTGGGAGGGCCGGGCCGACCGGGTTTCGGCTGAACGCTTCGGCCGCCGCACCGGTGCGGGCGTGGTGGTGTTTGGGAGCATCAGCAAAGCGAAGGACACCGTCAGTCTCAGAGCGACGGTGAAGGACCTGTCACGAAGCAGAGCCGAGACCGATCTCGAGGTCAAAGGCGAAATCTCAAGCATGGGAGGTCTGGCCGACTCGCTCGGAGTCAGAATCCTTCAGGTGCTGGGACAGAATCGGCCGATCGGCGCGGTGCGACGAGTATCGATCGGCTCGAGATCGCTCCCCGCGCTGAAGGCCTTTTTATATGGCGAGCAGTTCTATCGGCGCGGCCTCTGGGACTCCGCTCTAGTGTATTACGATCAGGCCATTGCGCAGGACAGCACGTTTGCGCTGGCCTTCCGCCGAATGAATTTGGCGCTCAGCTGGTTTCCCCCGAGCTCGAATGCGTACCAACCAATGGGGGAATACCTCCGGAAGTCGATCAGGCTCAATCACGGAGTTTCTCCTAAAGACAGCCTGCTGATCGCCGTCGACTCCTTTCTCATCGCGGCTGACGACGCAACCGACCCCGCCGAGCTGATTCGCTTCAAGTATCGTGCGCTTGCTACCCTGGAAGAGGCCGCCCGCAGCTATCCCGGTGACCCCGAGGTGTGGCTTGACCTCGGTGAAGCGCGGTTCCACCAGGTTCCTCCGCTGGGAGGCGTCCCGGGTCCGGCACTCGAGGCCTTCGACCATGCCATTGCGCTCGACCCCGGCTTCGCGGCGGCGTACCAGCATACGGTGCGACTGGCGATCGAGCTGAATCGCCCTGACCTGGCCCGAAAGTACGCCGACGCCTACCTACGCCTGGATCCTATTGACGTCCAGAGGCCTTCGATTCGACTGGCAAGCCTGATGCTTGATCCCGCGCGGTCACACACAGCGGAGGCGGGTCGGGTGATTGACAGCGCCTCCGCGGGGGTGCTCTTCGGCGCCGGCATGATGCACCTGGGCAGGTGGGCCGACTCGGGCGAGGCCGGGGTCCGGCTCCTCCGAGCGATGACCCTGCGGAGCGGCACTGGGGCCGACCCCTGGTCGGATACCCTAATGTACCGGCAGTACCTGGCGCTCTTACTGGCGTATCGGGGCCACCTTCACGAGGCGTACACGGCGGATCGCCGCTTACTCCTCGATCCCAGCGCATCGCGGTTCAGCGAGTTCCTGGATCCGTTCTTTAGTCTGAGCCTCCTCAAGGCAGTACCGGAGTCTGTGAGCGCCACAACCTTTGCCCGCTCGCTGGAGCCTGGGACACCCTGGCCGGTGTCTTCCTTCGGCACGGCCCGGCAACTGCGGGGCCTGCCCTGGTGGATGGCCCGAAGAGACACCGCGTCGCTGGCGCGGTTCGCGGGCCGTGCCGGACAGGAAGCGCAGAAGCAGACCAGCGCCCGCGGCAAGCTTCAAAGCCGATATCTCCACGCTGCCGCTACGGCCTATCTCGCTCTGGCCAGACCCGATTCGGCCCGGGCGCTGCATCTCTTTCAGAGCATTCCGGACACGCTCTGTCTGGAGAACGAATGCTATTACGAGAAACTGACGGAGGCCCGTCTGCTCAGGTCACAGGGACTGGCTCGGCAGGCGGGAGTAGTCCTGGATCAGTGGATCTGGAGTGTCGGGGGCCCACTCTTCGTCATCGGCATGCTGGAGCGGGGCCGGAACGCGGAGGGTCTGGGTGAGCGGCAGAAGGCGAGAGATTCGTACCAGTTCGTGATCGATGTCTGGCGGCATGCCGATCCCGAGCTGGAACCCTATGTGCGGGAGGCCCGCGCGGGCCGCGACCGGGTGGCGGCCGAGATGTAGCCTCCTGTTCGACCGTGTCTGGATTTCGTTTCGTATCTAGTGCCCCGTCTTCACACCTCGCACCAATTCCACCGCGTGCTCTACTAGATCCTTCAACACATCGAGTCCGTCGCGCACGCCGCCGGGGCTGCCGGGGAGATTGACGATCAGCGTCTTGCCCCGGACCCCAGCGAGCCCGCGGGAGAGGGCGGCGCGAGGAAAGCGGGGGAACGAGGTCATCCGCAGCGCCTCGGCGATGCCGGGCGCTTCCTTATCCAAAACGGCGCGGGTGGCTTCGGGGGTAACGTCGCGCTCGGTGAGACCGGTGCCGCCGGTGGTGAGAATGAGATCGGCGCGGTCGCCGTCCGACCACTCCGCCAGCGTGGCGACGATTCGCACCGTGTCGTCGGGCACCAGCGTGCGCTCGGCCACGGCGTAGCCGCGCTCCTTGGCCCACTTGGCGATGAGATCGCCGGAGGAGTCGCTGCGCTCGCCCCGGCTGCCGGCGTCGGAGATGGTGAGAATGGCGAGGCGGAAAGACATGGTGGAAACTAACTCGCCGTCCTCAACTTTACCGTCCCGTTATCACCCTCCGGGTCCCGCTGGGCACTCCTCCAGCTCGCGGCGCAAACCGGTCGTTCAGCTTGAAGGTAGCCTCGACCGCGCGAACCGCTACGATCACCATGAGGATGCCCAGGAAGATGTTGGTTCCGCCCGAATGGGTCACTTTCAGCTTGTTCAGCACGGTGACCATCGCCTCCAGGACCGCGACGACCAGCAACAGCACCGCCGCCACCCGGGAACTCGACTTCATGAGCCAGAGGCCGAGCGATCCCAGGACCATGGCATCGACCAGCAGCGCGGGTGCGATGGCCAGTCCCACAGCCGCCTGGAGTCCGGCAAGGAACAGGAAGCCGATAGAGGCGTCGCGCACCGTCTTGAGCGCGGCCTCCCGGGTCTCGATGGGAGAGAACAGCCCGGTCTTCGTGGCCGGATTCGCCATGGGGAGGCTCCTGACGTACGGATGTTTGCGGGGGCGCGAGCGGCCGGAAAAGGCAAAGACTATGCCGGTCTCCGTTCCCTCGCAGCTCGTCGGCCAGGTCGGACTCAACGACTGCATTGGGCAAGCCGGTGCCGCATATCCCAAAGGATCCGGTGCGCTGGCTCACCGCAGACTTGGGAGCCCAGCCTGAGAATGGAGCAGCGACAGTGCTTCCCGGAGAGCACAATGATCTGGCGCAGTAGCATTCTCCTTCTCCCGCTCATCATTCCGTCCGCCGTCAGCGCTCAGGACAAGCCTGCGCTGGTGTATGACAGCACCGGCCAGCTGGTGCCCGCCGAGAGAATCCCCGCTGCCGCCCGGCCACAACCGGCGCTGCCGACCCGGCGAGGTCCCTGGGTGAACCTAGGTCTGGGATTCGGAACTGTGAACTGCGCCGATTTCTGCAGTTCCGTTGCGCCGGCGGCTGAAGTCGCGGCCGGATGGGCAGTGAGTCCACAGTTATCGTTGGGAGTGGGGATCGTCGGGTGGACCAAAGATGGCCCGACCGGGGAGTACGAGGGCGCACGGCTCAGGCTGACCGTCGGCTCGGTCGACTTCCGAGCCCGGTTCTACCCCCAGCGCGACGCGGGCTTTTTCCTCACCGGAGGCCTGGGCCTCGGCATTACCCGACTCTCGGACGAGCGCGGTTTTGGACATACCCAAACCGGCGCCGGGTTCCTCGCGGGCCTCGGCTGCGACCTGTGGATGAACCCTCACATGAGCCTCACCCCGTTTGCCGACTTCTCCACCACGCGGGCCGGGGAGCCAAATGATCTGCGAGACGACCTGTGGCGACTAGGGCTGAGCGTCACCTTTCACTAGCGGTCCTCCAGTGCCAACTCTGTCGTTGTTGTAGAAGTCCTGGACGATTTTTCGTTACAGATCCCGCTTCCTGATTCGACAATTCGCGTCGCCACAGCACTTTGGCCAGACACTGGTCGGGGAATGAGACCTTTTTGTCAACTATTTAGCTATTGAGAGGAGGACGGTTCCAGATAAGATCAAATTGGGTGGCAGGATAGATGGGGTGAGGCATCGAAGGGTAGGTGAAAAATGACGTACACGTTCAAGTTGTCTCGACGGTTGGCAGTGGTATTTCAGGTGGGGGCAGTCGCGCTGGTCGCGCTCGTGCTGGTCGCGGTCGGCTTCCTCCTCGGCTCGTCCTCGGACACCACTCCCTATCTGATAAATGGGCGATCGTTGGCAGCCCTGCTGCGGTCCCCTATCGCAACCAAGATCGTCTACCTGATCGTCGTGGGGATCGGTTGCGCGGCCGGGCGGGTGTTTCCCTTCCAACGCGAATTCCAGGGATCCCGCGAGTTCCTGGAGCACATGTTCCCCGGCCGGACCCTGCTCTTCTACGAGCGGACCGACTTCTTCATCTCCTGCGTCCTGGGGTCGATCATGGGCATGATCATCGTCCAGCCGACCAGCATCCACACGGCACTGGCGACCGGCCTCGGCTGGCCGTTCATCGTTCGATTTCTGATAGAGGGGATGAAGAACACCGGCCGCCCGCCGGAGAACGGCCTGCCCCGAGTGGACCGAGGGGGCGGTAAGGCTCGCCGTTCGCCACTATCGCGGTGAAGTACGGTACTCTATTGTAGTGAATTCGATCTGCAGGGTTGAGTACCCGCCACCGAAGCGACACCGCTGGTGAACCGGTCGCCTGAGCTTCAGAAGGAAACTGGAATAGCCGGGCGCTATGCCATCGCCGTGGCGGCTACCGCAGTTGCCGTAATCGTCAGTAAGCTTCTCCAACCCATAATGTTTACCAATCTCTGCCCGCTCTTCTGTTTGGCGGTTGCAGTTGCTGCGCTATACGGCGGGGTCGGGCCAGGAGTAGTCGCCTCCTTGCTGAGTGGTGCCGCGCTGGACTATTGGTATTTCCCACCACTGAATCACATCTCGATAGCCACAACGGACATTGGCGGCTTGGTCGTGTTCCTGGTGGTAGCGGGGTTCATTACCTGGCTGGGCGGCACGGTCCGCAATCAGCGCCGGAAAGCGGTGCAGGCTCACATGGCGCTCCGCAAAAGCGAGGAACGCTTCCAGCTTGCTTCCGAGCCGCTCGCTGCCTTCCTCTATGACTACGATCTGACCACTGGCCTGGTGGAGCGCTTCGGTGGTCTGGAGGAGGTCGTGGGCTTCAAGCCTACCCAGATTCCTCCCACTCCCGACTGGTGGATAGAGCGGATTCATCCAGAGGACATCGAGCGCGTCATGCGTGATGCCAAGCAGGCGTTCGACAGCAGCGCCACCAGTTACGCTCACCAGTACCGGATGAGGCATCAGCAAGGGCACTACATCTATATCGGCGACCGCGGACGGATCGTTCGGGACCAAACTGGGTGCCCTGTGAGGGTACTGGGTGGGGTGAGCGATATCTCCGCTCGCAAGCGGGCCGAGGAGGCGTTGCACGCAAGCGAGGAGCGCTTCCGGCTCGCTACCGAAGCACTTGCCGCCTTCCTCTACGATTGGAACCCGGTTACCAATCACCTGGAATGGTTTGGTGGCATGGAGGAGGTGTTAGGCTTTCGGCTGGACGAGGTGAGGCCGGACGTGGCCTGGTATCGGTCCCGGGTACATCCGGACGATCTGGCTCTTGTCTGGCATAGCGGGCATGAGGCCTTGGAGAGCGGTGCTCGTGGCCACAGCAACGTGTACCGCATTCGCCACCGGGACGGCCACTACATCCATGTAGCGGACCGCTCGCGGATGGTTCGGGACGAATCCGGGCGCGCCATTCGAGTCCTGGGTGGGGTAAGCGACATCTCGGAACGGCTCCACTTGGAAACCGAGCGGACCGAGTTGCTTCAGCGGGAGCATGAGGCGCGTACAGCCGCCGAGGCTGCCTCCCGGGCTCGCGATGAGATGCTCGGCGTGGTGTCGCATGATCTCCGGAACCCGCTGGCAGCGATCGGCCTCTGCGCCAGTGCCTTGTCCCAGAGCATCGAGCCGGGCTCGGAGAGTGTCCAGAGAATGCTGGCTTCGATCAAGCACTCGGCCGACTCGACCGACCGGCTGATCGAGGACTTGCTGGACGTGAGCAGCATCGAGTCCGGGCGCCTGGCCCTGGAGACCCGGGCCGAGAATCCGGGCTACTTGCTGGAACAGACGGCGGACCTGTTCGCGGCCGCGGCGAGCGACCACGGGGTGGGGCTGGAGCTTCGGATTACACCCGATCTTCCGGCGGTACTGGCGGACGCAGAACGGGTGGTGCAGGGACTCGCCAACCTGGTGACGAACTCGCTCAAGTGCACCGACCGGGGAGGCCACATCACGCTTGGCGCCGAGCCGGATCCGTCCGGAGTTCGTTTTGCCGTGGAGGACACTGGGGTTGGGATTGCTGCGGATGACCTGCCTTACGTGTTCGACCGTTTTTGGCAGAAGCATCGTGAAGGCCGGCAGCGCAGCACCGGCCTGGGGCTTGCGATCGTGCGGGGCATCGTGGACGCGCATGGCGGGCAAATCAGTGTGGAAAGCACACTGGGGAAAGGCAGCCGGTTCAGTTTCACGCTCCCGACCGCGAACTGATCGGTTGATAAGAGAACTTCTGGCCTCCCACCGACGCCTCGTACATCAGCCCGCCTTTGGCCATCGTCACGATGGCGACGCCGTTGCGGTAAGCGAGAGCGGCTGAGGCGCGGGCAGTGAGAGCAATCGCCGAAGCCTGCGCGTCGAGCTTGAGTTTCCCCTTCTTGAAGTTGTCGAGTGCGGCCGCGTCCTTGAAGAAGACGACCTCACTGTAGGCCTGCCCGCCGAACTGCAGACCGATCGTGACCTGGGTCAGAGTGGAGCGGCCGATCAGCCGCCCGCGCTGGTAGACGTAGCCCTTTCCCCGCGCCGCACCGATTCCGAGGCCCCCTTTGCCGACGGTCGGGAATACGGCGTATCCGTACGCGCTGGCGAATACCTGACTAATCTTGGGATCTTTTTCCTTGAACTTCCTGATCACCACCGCGACATCGGACGGATCGGCTGTTCCGGCTGGCTGGACCGGCCAGGAGACCAGCAGAACGAGGGACGCCCCTCTCATCCAGAACGGCAAGGATCACGACTGCCCCGCCTTCTTGGCACTCCCCTTCTTCCAGAACGGCCTCGCCACCGCCTCGGCCGGCATCCGCTCACCCCGGCATTCCACCGCGAACTTCGTCCCCACTTTCGCGACTGCAGCCGGCAAGTAGGTCGTCCCGATGGCGACGCCGAGCGACGGGCTCATCGTGCCGCTCCGGACCAGGTCCACCTCCCTCCCCTCGTGGTACACGGGGTATCCATGGCGAGGAAAACCGCGTCCCTGGAGCTGAAACCCCACCAGCTTGCGGGTGACCCCGCGCAGCTTCTGCGCCTTGAGCGCGACGTCTCCGGTGAAGGAACAGCCCTTGTCCAGCTTCACGATCCAGCCCAGCCCCGCCTCGAGCGGGGTGATGGTGTCGTCGATGTCGTTGCCGTAGAGTGCGAATCCCATTTCCAATCGGAGCGAGTCGCGGGCGCCCAGCCCGATGGGTTTGGCTCCGGCGGCGATCAGCGCCTCCCAGATCTGCGGCGTGTCCCGCTCGCGGCAATACAGCTCGAATCCATCTTCCCCGGTGTAGCCGGTGCGGGAGATGAAGCACTCGGCGCCGGCCACCTTGCCAGTGTCGAAGTGATAGTACGCGATCCCGGCCAGCTTGGTCCGGGTCAGCGGCTGAAGCAACTGCTCGGCTTCGGGGCCCTGGACCGAGAGGAGTCCCACATCGCTGGAGATATCCTTGAGCCGGACGTTGGCGCCGCCCTTCTGCGCCACGATGTGCTCCCAGGCGCGAGCGGTGTTCGAGGCGTTGACCACGACCATCAGCTTGTCGTCGAAGCGATAGACGGTGCAGTCGTCGACGAAAGTGCCCTGGGGCGTCAGGATGGCCGAGTATTGCACTGCACCCGGCTTCAGCGCCCCGACGTCGTTGCAGGTGAACCGATTGACGAAGGCGTTCCGGTCCGGGCCGGTGATCTCGAACTCGCCCATGTGGGAGACGTCGAAGACTCCCGCTCCGGTGCGCACCGCGTGATGCTCGGCCAGGATACCGGTGGGATATTGGACCGGCATCTCCCAGCCGGCGAAAGGGACCATCTTGGCGCCGAGCGCGCGATGGGCATCGTATAGGGAGGTACGCTTCAGTTCGCTCGTTGCAGTCATGTTCTTCCTTGCCGAGTGATCCTCAGGATCGCCACGCGGCTGTCGCCGCTCGCGATGACTACTTGGCGCGCTGCCCTGCCGCCCCGCTGCCCCGCCGCCCCGCCTTCCGTTTCCCGCTTACGCTCTTCCTTGTCCCGCTTACGCTGTTCCCCATCAGCACCGCCATCAGAGCCTTCTGCACGTGCAACCGGTTCTCCGCCTGGTCCCACACCCGGGACTGGTCGCCCTCGATAACGTCCTCGGAGACTTCCTCGCCCCGATGCGCCGGCAGGCAATGCAGGAAGATTGCCTTTCGATCGGCCGCCTGCATCAGCCGGTCGTCCACCATGTAGCCCTTGAATGCCCGGGCTCGCTGCTCCTGCTCCTCCTCCTGGCCCATGGACGCCCAGACATCGGTGTTGACGACGTGCGCCCCGCTCACAGCTTCGCGCGGGATCTCTGTGAGGGTGATCTTCGTCTTCCTGCGGTTCCGCTCCAGGATGTCGGCGTTGGGCTGGTAACCTTCAGGACAGGCCAGGCGGAGCTCGAAGCCGAGGCTTCCCGCTGCCTCGATCCAGCTGTTGGCCATGTTGTTTCCGTCGCCCACCCAGGCGATGACCTTGCCGTCCCAGCCGCCGAGATTCTCCCGCACCGTCAGCAGGTCGGCCAGCACCTGGCAGGGATGCAGCAGGTCGGTGAGTCCGTTGATGACCGGGATGGTGCCGTAGCGGGCCAGCTCCTCGACATCGGAATGATCGTAGGTGCGGATCATGATGCCGTCGAGATAGCGGGAAAGCACCCTCGCCGTGTCCCGAATCGGCTCCCCCCGCCCCAGCTGGATGTCGCGGGAAGAGAGGAAGAGCGCGTGACCGCCGAGCTGGTAGGCGCCGACCTCGAAGGAGACCCGGGTGCGGGTGGAGCTCTTGGCGAAGATCATCCCCAGCGTCTTCCCGGCCAGCGGCCGTTCCCGGTAGGTGCCCCGCTTCATGCGGGCCGCTAGATCGAATAGCTCGAGGAGCTCGGGTTTGCTGAAATCGGGGATCGCGAGGAAGTGCCGGACCACGCTTGGATCCTCTCGAAGGACAAATCCACAACAATCACGAAAGCACGGAATAAAACGAAACACGGAAAGGTTAATAAGGGCATCGCCGCGTGGGATTGTAGCCAAGCCCCGGAACTATGGCAATCGGGTTTCGTCCTTTCGTTTTCTTCCGGGCTTTGGTGGTTTATGGGGTGGGGATTGGGTTGACGGAATCGCTGCCACGGATACGTTCTTCGCGTGACCTTCCGCGTCCAAGGGATTCTGCTCTGTACCTGGTTGGCGGCTGTCTGCCCGGTTGCCTCGCAACAGGTGACCGTGGTCCGGGCAGCGCGCCTGCTGGACGTGGCGAGGGGCGAGCTGGTGGCGCCCGCGGTGGTGGTGATCGCAGAGGGGAAGATCAAGAGCGTCGGGGCCGCGGGCGTCCCCGAGAACGCCCGGGTCATCGACCTCGGCGATCTCACCCTGCTGCCCGGCCTGATCGACGCGCATACCCACCTGACCATGGACATCGCGGGCGACTGGGTGACCCGCTCGGTGCGGGAGCTGCCGGCCGACGCCGCGCTCCGCGGTGCCCGCAACGCCCGGAAGACGCTGCTAGCGGGCTTCACCACCGTGCGGGATGTCGGCGCCGGCGGATTCGCCGATATCTCATTGATGAAGGCGATCGACGAGGGCATGGTCGAGGGACCCCGGATGATCCCCTCGGCCCATGCCGTCGGCATAACCGGGGGACATTGCGACGACACCGGTTGGGCTCCGGGGGTCAACGAGCTGAGCTGGAGGGACGGCGTAGCGGACGGCGTTGATGAGGCCGTGAAGGCGGTCCGCTATCAGATCAAGCACGGCGCCAAGGTCATCAAAGTCTGCGCCACGGCAGGGGTCCTCTCTTTTGACGCCACGGTGGGAGCCCAGCAGCTGAGCGACGCCGAGCTGCAGGCGATCGTGCAGGAGGCGTCACGCCACGGCCTCAAAGTGGCAGCTCACGCACATGGTACCGAGGGGATCAAGGCCGCGGTGCGGGCAGGAGTGGCCTCAATCGAGCATGGGTCGATGCTGGACGACGAGGCCGTCGACCTGATGAAACGGCGGGGCACCTATCTGGTCCCCACAGCCTATCTGCTCAGCACCTTCAAGTTCGAGAGCCTGCCGCCGCCGATCGCCGCCAAGGCCAGGCAGGTAGTCCCCCTGGCCCAGGAGAGCCACCGCCGGGCGATCCGGGCCGGAGTCAAGATCGCCTTTGGCACCGACGCGGCGGTCTACCCCCATGGGGACAACGCGCGCGAGTTCGCCGTCTATGTGGGCTATGGAATGCGGCCGGCCGACGCGATTCGCACCGCGACCCTCAATGCCGCCGATCTGCTGGGAGTGACTGACCGGGGGACGATTGCGCCCGGGAAGCTGGCCGATCTCATTGCGGTGAAGGGAAATCCGCTGGAGGACGTCCGGGTGCTGCAGCAGGTGCCCTGGGTGATGAAAGGGGGCGCGGTGGTGAAGTCGCCCTAGAGTATGTACCGCCGCAAATCGTCGTCGCTGATGATTCGCGCCAGCCGCTGCCGCACACTTTCTTCGTCGAACACGATGCGCTTTTCCGGATAATCCGGCAGATCGAACAGCACGTCCTCCATCAGGGCGGCCATGACGGTGTGTAGCCGCCGGGCCCCGATGTTCTCCATCCGGTCGTTGGCCATGAAAGCCACCCGCGCCACCTCCGCGATCCCGTCAGCGGTAAACTCCAGCTCCGCTCCCTCCGCCATCACCAGCGCCTGGTACTGCTTGGTGAGCGCGTTCTCCGGCTCGGTCATGATGCGCACGAAGTCCTGCTCGGTCAGGGACTGGAGCTCGACCCGGATGGGGAACCGGCCCTGCAGCTCGGGGATCAGATCGGACGGCTTGGAGACGTGAAATGCGCCGGCAGCGATGAAGAGGATATGGTCGCTCCGGACGTAGCCGTACCGGGTCTGCACCGTGGAGCCTTCGACGATGGGAAGCAGGTCACGCTGGACTCCCTCCCGGGAGACGTCGGGTCCGCCGCCCTGGCCCCGCTCCCCGGCGATCTTGTCGATCTCGTCGATGAAGATGATCCCGTGGTTCTCCACCCGGTCGAGCGACTCGTTCACCACGTCGTCCATGTCGACCAGCTTCTTCAGCTCCTCGTCCACCAGCACCCGCCGGGCCTCCGGGACCTTCACCGTGCGGCGCTTCTTCCGCTTGGGAAGCATGTCCTGCAGCATCTCGGTAAAGTTGATGTCGGTGCCCTCGATCCCCTGGGGTGGCTGAATCAGCTCCATCATCGGATAGCCCTGTTGGGCTATCTCGACCTCGACCTCCCGGTCGTCCAGTCGCCCATCGCCCAGCATCTCCCGCAGCTTCTCCCGGGAGCGGTGCCGCCGTTCCTCCTCGGGAGTCAACGCCCGTTCCGGCTTCGCTTGACCGCTGGAGGACACGACGAACACGGAGCTCACTTCCGTTCGTTCCGCCCCCTCGCGTCCGCTCGGGGCATGCTTTTCCGCTTTGTCCATCGGCGCCGGCGCCGCGGGAAGCAGGAGGTCCAACAGCCGCTCGTCCGCCCGCTGCTCCGCCTGAGGGTAGACCTCGTCTTCCCGCTCGGTGCGTACCAGGTTGATGGCTGAGTCCACCAGGTCTCGGACCATGGACTCCGCGTCCCGGCCCACGTAGCCCACCTCGGTGAACTTGGACGCCTCTACCTTGATGAAGGGGGCACCGGAGAGCCGGGCGAGCCGGCGGGCGACCTCGGTCTTTCCCACCCCGGTGGGGCCGATCATGATGATGTTGTAGGGGGTGATCTCATCCCTGATGTCGTCCGGCGCCTGGGCCCGGCGCCAGCGATTCCGCACCGCGATGGCCACCGCCTTCTTGGCCGCCTCCTGCCCCACGATGTACCGGTCCAGCTCCGCCACGATCTGGCGGGGCGGCATCTCCTCCAGCCAGGGCATGGGAGCCGTGGGCTCGGGGGTTTCCTTGGGGAGGGTCAGCTCTTTGGCGGGCTCGGTCATACCTAAAGGTACAGCGTAAGCGGGACTAGGAAGACGCTTTCTTCCCATCTCCCGGTAATTCAAGAATCGTGATGTTCCTATTGGTGAACACGCAGATATCTGCGGCAATCTCCAGGGAGCGCTGGGTAATCTCCCGGGCGGAGTGGTTCGGCTCGGGCAGGAGAGCCCGGGCGGCCGCGAGGGCAAAGTTGCCGCCCGACCCGATGGCGACGATGCCGTCGTCCGGCTCGATCAGCTCGCCGCTTCCACTGACGAGAAAGCTGTGCTCCAGGTCGGCAACTACGAGAAGGGCCTCCAGCCGGCGGAGGATCCGGTCGCTTCTCCAATCCTTGGCCAGCTCCACCGCGGCGCGGGGGAGGTTACCGGGATAGCGATCGAGTTTCTCCTCGAACTTCTCATACAGCGTGAGCGCGTCGGCCACCGACCCGGCAAAGCCCGCGAGCACCTTGCCGCCCTTCAGCGCGCGCACCTTGTTGCCCTGCGACTTGAAGACCGTCTCCCCCATGCTGACCTGACCGTCGCCGCCGAGGGCGACCCGGCCGCCTTTTCTAACACCAAGGATGGTGGTGCCGTGGAATGTCACGCTCTTCCTCTCACGCGCGGGGATGCGCCTGGTTGTAGACCTTCTTCAGCCGTTCCACGCTGGTGTGGGTGTAGACCTGAGTGGTGCTGAGTGAGGCGTGACCCAGCAGCTCCTGCACCGCGCGGAGGTCGGCGCCGGCGTCCAGCATGTGGGTGGCAAAGGTGTGGCGCAGCGAGTGCACCCGGAGACCGTCCCCGCCGATGGCGTCGAACATCCGGTGAATGATTCGCTGGATGCTTCGGGGTGCGAGCCGCTTGCCCCGCCCGCTCAGGAACACCGCCCGCCGGTCGCCCCGAACCTGGGCCACCAGGGGCTCCCGCAGGTTAAGATAGCGCCGCAACGCGAGCACTGCCCGCGAGCCCACCGGCACGATGCGCTCCTTCCGGCCTTTGCCCCGCACTTTCAATTGATCGGATAGGAGATCGAGGTCTTCCAGGTTCATTCCGCTGAGCTCGGCGAGGCGGATGCCGGTTGAATAGAACAGCTCCAGGATGGCCAGGTCCCGGGTAGGTCCCAGCTCATCGCCGCCGGCGCGCGCTTCGGCCCAGAGGAACAGGCTCTCGGTCTGGCTCCGGTCGAGGTAGGTGGGAAGCCGCTTGTCCAGTTTGGGCACCCGGGCTGCGCGGGCGATGTTGTTGGGTACCCCATGATGCTCCTGGAGAAAGCGATAGAGGCTTCGCACCGCCGATAGGGCCCGGGCGGCGCTACGCTTGGAGAGTCCTCGCCGCTGCATCTCGCCCAGGAAGCCGCGCAGGCCCAACCGATCCAGCGTGGTCCACGTCCAGTCGCCGTAGTGCCGGTCGCAGAACTCGGTGAAGGCCTCGAGATCCCGGGAGTACGCCTTCACCGTGTGCGGCGAGACGTCGCGCTCTTTTTCGAGATGCTCCAGATACTCGGTGACCTCACGTCTAGGCATTCGGCTCCTCAAAAACTTTACCAACGGAGGCACAGAGGACACGAGGGACCAGCTAGCCATAGAGCACGACATCGCGATGTCGGCTATCGCGACCCAACAGTCCTATTGTAAAGACAAGTACTTGGTGCCGGCTTCCGCGATACCCGATTCCTCAAGCCACGCTACGAAGTCGGCTTGGGCCCTTTCGACTAGCAGCTCCTTCTTTCGGTCCTTCGTTACCCCTCGCTGGGCTCGGGGCAGGCTCTTGCCCGGCAGCGGATCAACCAAGCCGAAATTCGCATTCATGGGCTGAAAGTGGCGGGGATCGGCTTCGCGAAGATAGCGGTACAACCCACCCAGCATGGTGGTGGGGGGTGGGACCGTGATTGGAAGCCCCTGGAGCCGGCGGGCGAGATTGATCCCCGCCATGATCCCGGTGCCCAGCGACTCGGTGTAACCCTCGACCCCGGTAATCTGACCGGCAAAGAAGAGCCGGTCGTCATCTTTGGCCGTGAGGCCCGGCCCCAGACTCGCCGGGCTGTTCAGGTACGAGTTCCGGTGAATGCTGCCGTACCTGAGATACTCTGCCTTCTCCAACCCGGGGATCATCCGGAACACCCGCTGCTGCTCCGGGATCCGGAGCCGGGTCTGAAACCCCACCAGATTCCACATCTGCCCGGCCCGATCCTCCCTCCGGAGTTGTACCACGGCGTGTGGCTCCCGACCGGTCCGCGGGTCGGGCAACCCCACCGGCTTCATCGGTCCGAAACGCAGCGTCTCCCGCCCCCGGCGGGCCATTTCCTCCACCGGAAGGCAGCCCTCGAAGTAGGGCACCTCGTCGAACTCGTGGCCGTGGAACTGGTCCGCTTCGGTGAGCGCATCGAGGAATTCATTGTACGCCGCCGCGTCGAGCGGTGCGTTCAGGTAGTCATCGCCGTCCCCCTTGCCGTAGCGGGAAAGCGCGTAGAGCCGGCCATGGTCGAGTGAGTCCGCCGATACCACCGGGGCAATAGCGTCATAGAACGACAGCGCCGCGGACCCCAGCCTGGCGGCCATGGCCTGGCTGAGCCGCTGGGAGGTGAGCGGGCCGGTGGCGATCACGGCCGGCGAGGGCAGCTCCCCCACCTCGTCCCGTACCAGAGTGATGTTGGGATGGGCGCTTACCCGCTCATGCACCGCCTGAGAGAAGAGCTCCCGATCCACCACTAGGGCAGTCCCTCCGGGTACCCGCACGAGATCCGCGCAGGGGAGCAGGACACTGCCCAGTGCCCGCAGCTCGGCCTTGAGCAGACCGTGCGCGTTGGTGAGATCCACTGATTTGAAGGAGTTGCTGCAGACGATTTCGGCCAGCCGATCGGTCTTGTGCGCGGCGGTTCGGGTTCCGGGCCGCATTTCGCAGAGGGTCACCTGGACACCCCGTTCCGCGAGCGCCCACGCCGCCTCCGAGCCGGCGAGACCTCCGCCGACGACGGTGGCCTTCACCCCGGGGGTGACGGTCACCCCAGAGCTACCTCCTCCGGTTCGGCAATCACGATCCGGTGCCCGCACTTGAGGCACTTCCGGGTCTCGCCTTCAGCCTTGTTGATCTTCTTCTCCATGCCGAGCCAACCGCAGGCCGGGCAGGTCTCCGGCACCGGCCGGTTCCAGGTCGAGAAGTCGCATTCCGGATACCGGAGGCATCCCCAGAAGGACTTGCCCCGCTTGGTGCGGCGCTCGGTGAGATCGCCGGTAGGACACTTGGGGCACTTGAGGCCCATCGGGATGGACCGGGTGCCCTTGCACTTGGGGTAGGTGGTGCAAGCCAGGAACTCGCCGAACCGGCCGGTCTTGATGACCATGGCCGAGCCGCAGAGATGGCACTTCTCGTCGGTGGGACGGTCGGGCACCTTCACCTTCTTCAGCGACTTCACGTAATCGCAGGTGTCCTTGTACTTCACGCATGCCAGATAGGGTCCGAACCGGCCGGTACGAAGCTCGATCGGTGAGCCGCACTTGGGACAGCGCTCCTTGGCCAGCTCCTCCGGCTTCAGGCCGTGAGCATCAGCGACGAGCGCATTCAGGTCTACCTCGTTTAGCGCCTTGACGAACGGGCCATAGAAGTCCTTGAGGACCCGCTGCCATTTGAGCTCCCCGTCTTCGATCCGGTCCAGCTCCTCCTCCATTTCGGAGGTGAACTCGACGTTGAAGATCTCGGGGAACTTGCCGATCATGATCTTCTCGACCGTCTCGCCCAACTCGGTGGGGAAGAAGCGCCGCTGATCCACCTTGACGTATTCCCGGGCCGACAGAGTCGAGATAATGGCGCTGTAGGTGGACGGCCGGCCGATGCCGAGCCGCTCCAGCTCCTTGACCAGGCTGGCTTCGGAGAAGCGGGGCGGCGGCTCGGTGAAGTGCTGCGAGGGAGTGATCTCGCGGACCTCGACCTGGTCGCCCACTGCCAGTGGCGGGATGGGCGGCAGGTCGTCCATCGTCTTACCCTCTTCCTGCTCCCGCCCTTCGGTGTAGAGCACGTGGTAACCGTCGAACACCATCACTGAGCCGGTGGCGCGGAACAGATATTCGCCCAAGTCGAATTCCACGACGGTCATGTCGTAGACCGCCGGCGTCATCTGGGAGGCGACGAACCGCTGCCAGATCAGCTGATAGAGCCGGTACTGGTCGGGCTCCAGATAGGACTGGACCTGCTCGGGGCGGCGGCGCACATCGGTGGGCCGGATGGCCTCGTGCGCGCCCTGGACCCGGGCGTTCTTCTTGGGGTTGTATACGTTGGCGGCCTCGGGCAAGTAGGGCTTGGCGTAGCTCTTCTTGATGAAGCTCCGCACCGCCTGGACCGCGGTCTCGGAGACCTGGGGCGAGTCGGTTCGCATGTAGGTGATCAGGCCTACCGCACCGTCTTCCCCTACATCTATGCCTTCATAGAGATCCTGCGCCGCCCGCATGGTGCGCCGGGAGGAGAAGCCCAGCTTCTTGGCCGCTTCCTGTTGCAGGGTACTGGTGGTGAATGGCGCGGCCGGATTCTTCTTCCGGTGCCGCTTCTCCACCTTGGAGACGATGAACGGCCGCGGGCGTACCGCATCGACAACGGCCTGGGCGTCGGCCTCGTTGTGCAGCTGAGGGTTGTGGCCAGCGACCTTGGCCAGGGCGGCCTCGAAGGTCTGGCCGTCCTTGGCGCACAGCGCCTCGATGCTCCAGTACTCCTGCGGCTTGAAGGCCCGGATCTCCCGCTCCCGCTCCACGATCAGGCGGAGTGCCACGGTCTGAACCCGGCCGGCGGAGAGGCCGGTCTTGATGCTCTTCCAGAGAATGGGGCTGGCCTTGTAGCCCACCAGCCGATCGAGGATGCGCCGGGCCTGCTGGGCGTCGACCTTGCGGTCGTCGATCTCGCCCGGATCGCGGAGCGCGTCCTGGATGGCTTCCTTGGTGATCTCGTGGAAGAGAATTCGATGAGTGGGGACGCCGGCCTTGAGCTGATCGGCGACGTGCCAGGCTATGGCCTCGCCTTCCCGGTCCGGGTCGGTGGCGAGATAGATGGCGCTGGCGGCCTTGGCCGCCTTCTTGAGCTCCGAGAGCGTCTTGGTCTTGCCTTTGATGGTGACGTACTTGGGCTCGAACCCGTTGTCGACGTCGACGCCCAGCTCGCGGGTAGGCAGATCGCGCAGGTGGCCGACGGTGGCCTTCACGTCGTAGCCGCTGCCGAGATACTTCCCGATGGTCTTGGCCTTGGTCGGCGACTCGACGATGACCAGCGCAGGCCTCCGGTCCCGGCCGCGCGCGCCGTTCCCGCCGGGGCTACCAGCAGCCGCCCTGCGTTTGGCGCTCTTCGCCGCCGCGGGGGTGACCCTCGCGGGCTTCTTGGGAGTCTTTACCTGCCGTTTCGATCTAGTCGCCATAGTCCCAGTGTAAGTACCCCGGTCATCCGAGGATCAAGTCGGGAGGTAACAAGAAACCCGCACCTCCCAAGAAAATGCAACCTTTCAGGTGCGGGCAAACCAACCGCCATGCTTCCGGGCCAGCTCCATCACCTCGGCCGCCACCGCCTCAGGCTTGCTGTATTCGGCGTCAACTTTATGGTCGGCCTGGAGATAGAAAGGCTCCCGCTCCTCCAGCAGCGTCCGCATCCGTTGGGCGGGGTCCATTCCCGCTAAGGGCGGGCGGGCCTCACCCTGCTCACTCCGCCTGGTGGCGGACGCCGCACTGCATTTGAGATAAATGACCATGCTCAGCTGCTTGGCTGCCTGGAGCTGTCCCGGCTGAGCCGCCCATCCGCCACCCGGCACGATGACGCAGGCTTCCCGAGCCTGAGCCGTGTTCACCGCGTCGCGCTCCATCTGCCGGAATCGTGGCTCCCCCACCATGCCGAAGATCTGGGCTACCGGCATGCCCATCTCGCGCACCAGCAGGCTGTCGATATCGATCACGTCGGCACCCATCGCCTCGGCAACCAGCTTGCCCACGGTGCTCTTTCCCGAGCCAGGAAGCCCAACCAGCAGAATGTGCCGCGACATCAGCCCTCAGTGGCGTGGCGTAGAGCCGCCCAGCGGGAGCCGAGGGCGGCCACATAGCCATCGTAATTGCGCCGCATCTCGCTCAAGGAATCGCCGCCGAACTTCTCCAGCATGGCATCGGCCAGGACCAGCGCCACCACCGCCTCTGCGATGACGCCCATGGCCGGCACAGCGGTCACGTCGGACCGCTCGCTCACGGCCTTAGCCGGCTGGCCCGACGCGAGATCGACCGTGGGGAGGGGGGACATCAGGGTGGCGATCGGCTTCATCGCTACCTTAACAACCACGGGTTCCCCCGTGGTGATCCCGCCCTCCAGGCCGCCGGCATTGTTGGTCGGCCGCCGGAACCCACCGCTTCTAGCTGCCCCGCTGCCCCGCTGCCCATCTGCCCCACCTTCTATCGCATCGTGAACCTCGGAACCCGGCCGCCGGGCCGCCTCGAAGCCCATACCGATCTCCACCCCCTTCACCGCGGGGATCGACATCAGCATGCCGGCGAGCCGCCCATCCAGCTTCCGATCCCAGCTCACGTGGCTGCCCAGTCCCACGACCACGCCGCGGGCCACCACTTCCACCTCTCCGCCCAGGGTGTCGCCGGCTTGCTTGGCGGCGTCGATGCGCCCGATGATCTCCGCCTCGACCGCCGAGTCCAGCACCCGTACCTCGGAACGATCGGAGGCCGGGTTGAGCGGCACCGGCAATTCGACCTGGGCGGAGCGGATCCCGCCGATCGACGTGACGTGACTGCCGACCTCCACGCCGAACTCGTCGAGCAACCGCTTGGCCAGCGCGCCGGCCGCCACCCGGGCCGTGGTCTCCCTGGCGCTGGCCCGCTCCAGGATGTCACGGGCATCGAGCCGATCGTACTTGAGGACGCCGGCGAGATCGGCGTGGCCGGGTCGAGGCCGGGTGACCCGGCGCCGGCGAAGCTCTCCGACTGACTCCGCGGCTTCGTATGCCATCACGTCTTCCCAGTTGGCCCAGTCGCGATTCTGAATGAGCATGGCGACCGGGGAGCCGAGGGTCTCGCCGGCCCGGAGGCCGGAGAGCCATTCGATGCGATCGCGCTCGATCTTCATGCGCGCGCCCCGCCCATAGCCCTGCATTCGCCTGGCCAGCTCGCGATCAACCCACTCCGCCGCCACCGGAAGCCCTGCCGGCAAGCCCTCGACGATGGCGACGAGCGCCTTGCCGTGCGATTCACCTGCAGTCGAGAATCGGAGCATCGCGACAGTGTCCTTTGAGGAAGGAGGTCTGCCTTAGCCCTGATTCTAACGAACGAGCCCGGCCTGCGCCGGGCTCGTCGGTTTAGCCGAGGTTCCTGGTGCTCATTGCGGTGCGATCCCGTCGTCTATGATCCGAGGCGTGACCAGGATGATCAGGTCGCGCCGGTTTTCCTCGTTCCGGCTGAAGCTGAACAGCTTGCCGATGATGGGCAGACCCGACAGCAGTGGGATGCCCGAGCGGGTGTTGGTCACCGCAGTGACGGTCAGGCCTCCGATGACCGCGGTCTCGCCGTCATTGACCAGGAGCTGGTTGTCAGCTCTCTGGGTCTGGAAGGTGAAGCCCAGGTCGGTTGCGGCCAGCGGCTGAATTGACGACCGCTCGGTATGCAGCTCCATGGCCACCTGCCGATTGCTGGTGACGTGAGGAGTGACCGTGAGGCGGATACCGGTTTCCTTCATGGTCACCGTCGACGTCGCGGCACCAGAATTGGACGCATCGATGACCCGGACCGGCGTCTCCTCACCCACGAGGATGTCGGCCTTCCGGTTGTCCAGCGTGGTGATTACCGGCTCGGCCTGGATGTCCGAGAGGTCGGCCCGCTCCACCGCGCTCAGGAACGAGGTGAGGGTGAACCCGCCGAGCGCGGTGGAGAAGATCAGGTCGATGGCGGAGCCGGCCACGACGCCGCTGGCGTTGCCGATGCCGGACACCGCGTTGCCGCCGAGATCGATGACGTTGACCGAGGGGTCATAGTTCTTGCCGGTGGTCGGATCGCAGCAGCGCTGCACCAGTCGATTGAAGAACTGGTTCCGATTGCCCAGGTCGTACTTGATGCCCAGCTCCTCGATGTCGGTCCGGTCCACGAACACCAGCTTGGCCTTGATTGATACCTGCGGGGTGCGGATGTCCAATCCCTTCACGAAGTCGGTCAGATTGCCGATCCGGCTCCGGGTGTCGGTGATGATCAGGGAGTTCGAGCCCACGTCGGCCACGACCTTGCCCCGGTTCTTGGTGAGGCTGCCCTCGATGCTCTTCACCAGGTCCGATGCCTTGCTATAGTTGACCCGCACCACACCGGTCTCCAGCGGCTCGAGCGAGTCGAGCGACGCCAGCGCCGAGGGGTTATCTACCCGAATGATGCCACCCGCCATCTCCTGGGCCGAGAGTCCCTGCGCCGCCAGCACGGCCTGGAAGGCCTGGGGCCAGGGCTGGTTCCGAATCTCGGCGCTGACCTCGCCCTTGATGTCCTTGCCGAGAATGATGGTGCGGCCGCTGAAGGCAGCGAAGCCGGCGACTACGTCGGCGATGTTGGCCCGGTCCCAGACCACGGTGATCCGCGGCTCAGTTTCGGCCATGGCACGCACCAGCCGGGTGGCCGGCAGCTGCACTTCGGGCACGCCCCGGGGAGCCGCTTTGGCAGCCGGAGCCTTGGTCGACCGGGGATCGTTCGAGGACCAGGCCAGGAACGACTGGTCGGTGCCGAAGGAGACGCGGATGGCGTCGGCGACCCGCTCCACGTGGTAGTCCATAGCGCGGTCGAGGTCCAGAACGATGCGGACTACATCCGGCTTGAACTGGGCAAAGCGAAGGTTGAGCACGCCGCCGCGCTTGACTCCGTCGTAGTCGCTGACCGGATTGCCCTTCAGCCTGGCGCCCACCACATCCAGCACCAGCCGGTTGGGGTTCTCCAGCATGAAGTCGCGGACCTCGACGGCGCCGCGAACGTTGATGATGACATCGGCGCGTCCGGGTGCTGCCTGGACGCTGACGCCCGTGACCTCTCCGCTCGCGGGGCCGTCCGCGCGCGCCGCGGAGGTCACTCCGAAGATCGCGGCGGTGGCGACCATCAGGCGATAGAATCGGGTCATGGGGTTACGTCCTCCTGCTTCCGGAGAGAAAGGGTGTCTTGCCGTTCGAAGCCGAAGTCCTCGATCACGAAAACGACGTCGCGGTCACGGATCTGCATCACTCGCGAGCGGCCGAGCTGGTCGCCAGCACGGAGCTTGTGGCGCTTGCCTCCATCCTTTTCCCGGAAGACGGCCACACTGGCGTTGGGAGACCGCAGGTTCTGGTAGATGCCCACCAGCAGTAGATCAGCCACTTCGGGGCCGCTCTTCGCCAGGTTCAAGAGCGAGTTGAACGGGTCTCGGGGAGCGCCCGAATAGGCGAACGTCTCCCGGGACATTTCCATTTCCTTTGCCTTCCGGACCGAGTCGGCCCACGCGGCGTCCTGCGCCGGCGGGGAAGCCGAGTCGGGCTTGGTGGCGACAACCGCCGCCGGGGCCGGAGCTGCCGGAGCAGGCGCCGGGACCGCCGCAGCGGGCGTTGCCGGGGCCGACCCGGGCAGCGCAACCGGAGCGGCCGGAGTCGGCTTGGGCGCCGGGGCCGGAGTCTTGACGCCGTCCACCGGCTTGGCTGGAGCGGCGGAGGTGGTAGCCACCGTGGTCTCGGGCCCGCTCAGGTCATGAGTGCAGGCCATCTGCACCTGGGCGCCGATGAGATCCTCCGCCGGCGCGCTCGCCTTCTTCCGCTTCTTCTTGGCCTTCATCAATACTTTGGTCATCTCGGTGCGAACCGAGTCGGCGCAGGCGGAGAAGCGCACCTGCATCAGAGAATCGGTGACATGCCGGGCCTTGCGCAGGCTGTCGGTGCGAGCGCGCAGGGCGGCCATGTTCACCTCCGCCTCCTTGGGCTTCTTGCTACCAAAGAAGGGCAGCTTGGTCGGCAGCTTCGAGCACCCGCCCAACCCCAGCCCCATCAGGAGAGCGAGCGCAAAGGCGTTACGAGCCACTGGCCTCTCCTTCCGGATTGGGAGACTTGACGAAGGTGCGAATCTGGAACTTGGCCTCCAGCATGGCACCGGAGCTGTCACCCAGCGCCTTGGCCGAGCTGCTGTTGGCGGCCGCCACCGTGAGATCGTACGGGACTATGATCCGCTGCAAGCTGGCCACATCGGCCAGGAACTGGCCGATCTGATCGTACTTGCCGATGACCGACATGTTGTACTTGTAGGTGTCGAACGGTACCGGCCCGGGCTCAACCGCCTGCGGCACGACCGACGAGAGCGTCACCCCCCGGATCTTGCTCCGGGTAGAGATATCGTCGAGCAGGTTGGGGACCTCGTTCCGCTCGGGCACCAGGCGGCGGAGCAGCGCCAGGCTGGCGCGATAGGTCTCCAGGCGCTTGCGTACATCGGCGACGGTGCCCCGGGCCAACTCCCGCTTGGCGCTGTCCGTGGCAGTCTCCAGGTGTACGATCGTGTCCTTTATGGCCGCCACCCGCTCCTTGCGCGCCGCAAGACCCTTGACGCCGACCATTTCGATGACCGCACCGGTGTACCCGATGTATCCCACCAGCGCTGCCAACAGAATGGCGATGAGAGGAGTGGTCTTCTCTTTGGAGAGTGCCATGGCTTATCTCACCCCCACCGATTGGCTGAATGGAGCCGTGCGGATGTAGGCGGAATCCGCGGGGCTAAAGGACGCCCGGATGCTGAACGCGGTAACCGGCCGCTCCTTCTCCACGATCGTCTGAGCGGAAATCGGCGTCACGTCGGCAATCCAGGGCGACGCTTCCAACTGCCGGAGGAAGCGGGTATAGGCCTGGATATCTATGGTTCGTCCCGTGATCTGAAACGTCAGCGGCGGTTTGACCGCGGCCGCGGCGGCGGAATCGGCTTTGGTCCCAGGCTTGGCCTGCTCGGTAGCCGCCGCCGGCGCGGAGGTGAACCCCAGATCGACCAGCCAGGTATAGGCCGGCAGCGCCTTGGTGATCTCGTCGAGGAGGTGAGGCCAGACATAGCGATCGCCGTCTACTCCGCGGATCACGGTGATCTGGGCCAGCAGGGAATCCCGGATCTTCTCCTGGCGCCGCTTGTCGGCCAGGAACGCCTTGAACCGCCGGTTCTCGCTGCGGGCCTGCTCCAGCCGCGGCTCCAGGGTGTAGAGCTGCCGCACGGTGTTGAGATAGAAGAGACCGAGCCCGCCGGCGACTATGACCCAGGCGCCTACCGACCCCATCAGGAGGGGATCCTTCACGCGGCTGGCCAAATCGCGGAACACGCTGAAGCCGTCGAGCATCCCCTTCAGACTGAAGGAGGCGCCTGAGCGCTTGCGCTTCTGACCGGGCCGGAGATTGACGGTGATCATTGGTCGATGGATCCCTGGGTCTGGGTCAGGCTGCTGTACGCAGAGCGAGACCGATCGGGAGCATCAGCAACGGGGCGACTTCGTCCACTTGCATGGTGTCGAAGACGCCCTCGGCGACCTGAAGCTTCTCGATCGGATTGGCCAGCTGGACCGGAATCTTGAGCCGGTCGCCCAACGCCCGGCTGAGCCGCGGAATCCGCGCGCCGCCACCGGTGATGAAGATCCTCGAAATTCCGCCGGCCGAACGACTGGCCGACTGAAGAAAGGCGGCGGCCCGCTCGATGCCGACCGCGATTTCCTCGGTCCGGCTGTGCAGAAAGGCCTCCGGGATTTCGCCGGTGCCGCCCTGAAGCAAACGCTCTGCCTCTTCCGCCGACTGGCCCCGCTCGCGCTGCAGATCCTCGCGGAACCGCCTGGTGCCGACCGGGATGTCCCGAGTCAGGACCGGGATACCATCGTCCAGGATGTAGATGTTGGTGTTCTCGTGCCCAATGTTGACCAGGGCGACGACGCCGTTCATGGCCTCGGGATAATTGATCTCGAACGCGTTATGGAGCGCGAACGCGTCCACGTCGATGATGCTGGGTTGCAAGCCGACATCGGCCAACAACGACATCTTGTGGTCTACCAGCTCGCGCTTGGCGGCGACCAGGAGCACCGTCATCTGCAGCCCCTCGCCGTCGGGATCCAGGATCTGGAAATCGAGCTCCACATTGTCCATGTCGAACGGGACGTGCTGCTCGGCCTCCCAGCGGATGACCTCGCGGGCCTCGGCTTCCTGCATGCGATCCATGGTGATCTTCTTGACGATCACGTCGCGGCCACCCACCGCGGTCACGACCTGCTTGGTCTTGACCCCGGCTGATGCCATCAGCTCTTTGATCGCCTCTGCCACGATGCCCGGGTCCATGATCTCCCCCTCGACGATGGCGTCGTTGCCGATCGAGGTGAACGCGACCTTGGTCAGGACCGGGCCACCTGAGGCGTGCGAGATGACGACGAGCTTGATCAGCCCGCTTCCGATGTCGAGGCCAACCGTCGTCGCCTTGCGCCCGAAGAGTCCCATACGTGTCCGCAGGTTAAGGGGGCGTCAGGAATATCTCGGCGGTGAGAGGGCAACCGATGTGCCACACAAATTGCAGTTTAGTAATCCTTTACGGAGCGGCCATTTAACCCGCGATTCACCAGTTGACTGCAGCCACTCTTCCCGGGGGCATCTTCTCTTTCGCAAGCGGTCTCTCGGGATGCAGCAGTAGAGGTGATACACCGTTGGTGCAAGTTCTGGCAGTCAGTACAGTTGGACCCAACCGCGCTGACCGAGAGGCGATACCCGAGGGGGGCCGCCGGGCGTATCTGAGACCAGGCGGACGAGCGCCCCCAGCGCCCGGCCGGCAAGAGGAGAGCCGGCCGCGTCCTGCCGGGTACCCCGCACCCGCACGATGAACAGGGTTGCCGTGAGCCTCGATACCTGCCGCTCCACCCGCACGCTCGGGGTCAGCGTGCTGGCGCCCAGATCCAGTGGAGCTCCGCCGGGCGGCATTGCAATCAGCGTGCTCACCGGCAAGAGCGCGACCGCTTCCAGGAGGCCCGTCTCGGCGCCCTCGGCGGCCTGCCGGGCGAAGAGGTTGTATTGCCCGCTCTGTTGTTCCAGGCGTCCGACGAAAAAGTTCGCCGCCACCAGCGCACCGATGACCACCAGGGCAAAGATGGCCAGTGCCAGCGCCATGCCGCGCTCATCCCTCTTGCGGCGCCCGGTCATGGCCACGTTGCGTTGCGCAGAGTCACCTGCGCGGTCAGATCGTCCTCGGGCCGCAGCGCTTCGCCGCCCGACCTCACCGCCTCAGCGCTGACTCCATGCACGGTGAACCTGATGTTCTTGATGGCGCTCAGGTCGGTTGTGGGCGTGCCGCGACCGTCCAGATAGTCGAGCTGGAAGCCGTTGCCCTCGGCCAGGGGGCCTACGACCGGTTGCAGGGCCTCTCCTCCGCTCACCGATCGTGCGCCGAGCCAGGAATGTCCTTCGGACTGGTACAGCTTCAGCTGCATTACTTCGTAGATCCGTACCGGAGTGCCCACCGGCAGACCAGGCAAGAAGGCGGCGCTGGAAACCGTGAGCGTGATGCCGGGACCGGCCGCGCCGGGGCACGGCGCCGCGGAAGACACCCGAGTGATGGCGAGGGGCACCCAGGCATCGTCAATCCCTGTGCTCGCTGACCCTTCGACGAACACGAAAGCACTGTCTCTGATGGCCTGGGGATCGCGGTACCCGGAGAAATCCGACCGGGCGATCCGAACTTGGGTGGCGCTCAAGCTCTGGCAAATGAAGCCAATGCCCCGCATGGCGCGGTAGGTGATGTCGGTGGGAGCAATACGCAGGATGTCATTCTGATCCGGGTTCCCCCCCACTGTCGTGCTCAGCTCCCGCAATTCGTTGGTCACGACCAGGGCGCCGCTCCGGACGTTGGATTGGAGGCTGACTTGTTCTACCTGAGCCCGGGCCAGCCGTTGGGTGGTGACCAGCAGCTCGTAGGCAGCGCCCCCGACGATGAGCATGAGAACGGTGGCGACCATGAGCTCAGGCAGGGTGAGGCCTTTCCGATGAGACCGCCTCAGCATTCGATTCCGGTCTCCAGGACGGCCGAACGGCTGCCGCGTACGGTGAGATAGGCGACGGTGACGCGCACCCTGCGAATTTTCCCGCTCGGCGACACCAGCCAGGATTCGGTGATACCATCGACCAGCACCGGCCCGCCGGTGGCAAAGCTGGCGGCGGTGCAGCGGGGCGAAGTGGAATAGGCCGCCTGACGCAGTATTTCGATTCGCCTCGACGCCGCCTCTGCGGCGTGGGTCTCCGCCTTACCTCGCCCGATCATGCGGGTGACCATGCCAGAGGACCCGGCCAGCGCGACAATGCCGATGCCGAGCACGATGACGGCCACCAGAACCTCTACCAGCGTCAATCCCGATCGGGGCTGCCTCACTGATTCTCTCCGCATTGCGACGGTGGAGAAGCTGAGCACCTCGGCCCTGAAATCCGGTACCGAATTACTGCCGGTCGAATCCGGACAGCTGATCCTTGATGCCTATGAGCGAGGGCCATACCACTGGTAAGCCTTGCCGGAGAGCTACTTGGCTCGAAGGAGGGAATTAAATCTGCAGCGGGTTGCACGACTGCGCAGCGGGTTGCGCCGAAGTTTTTACGCGGCGGGTGGCAGCCTCCGCAGCTTGTAGAAGAGGGTGCGCAGACTGATGCCGAGGAGATTGGCCGCCTGGCGGCGGTTGCCGTTCGAGGCCTCGAGGGCGCGCTGAATTGCTGCCCGCTCCACCGCCTCGACCTGGGTCTTCAGATCCAGCGCTCCGCTGGAGCCAGCGCTCTGCGACAACGCCGGGCTGCCGTTGGACAGGGAGAAGTCTTTGCAGTCCAGCAGGCCACCGGCGGAGAGCACCGCGGCACGCTCAACCGCATTGCGCAGCTCGCGCACGTTGCCCGGCCAGCTGTGATGGGTGAGCGCGGCCAGCGCAGCCGGCGTCACGCTCACCGGATGTCCCAGGCGTTGGGCCACTTGGCGGGCAAAGTGGGTGAGCAGCTCCGGGATGTCCTCGGGGCGTTCGCGCAGCGGCGGAATGTGCAGCCGCACGACATTCAGCCGGTAATACAGATCAGACCGGAACTCGCTGCGCTCGACTGCCTGCTCCATCGGACGGCCGGTGGCGGCGAGCACCCGCACATCGATCTTTTTAGACTCGCGCCCGCCCAGCCGGCGAATTTCGCCCTCCTCCAGCACCCGCAGCAGCTTGGCCTGAAGCGCCTGGGGCAGGTCGGCGATCTCGTCCAGCAACAGTGTGCCCCCATTGGCCAGCTCGAAGAGTCCGGGGTGGTCGGCAGTGGCTCCGGTAAAGGAGCCTTTGGTGTGGCCGAAGAGCTCGGACTCGAGCAGCTGTTCTGGGATGGCGGCGCAGTTGATAGCGGTGAAGCTCCGCTCGGCACGAGGACTCATGCGGTGGATGGCCCGGGCGATCACTTCCTTGCCGGTTCCGCTCTCACCGGTGATGAGAACCGTGGTATTGTGGCGGGCAACCCGGGCAGCCAGCTCGACGACATCCCGCATGCCCCGGCTCTGGGACACCACCAGGTCTCCCACGGCGCCAACGCCCAGGCTCGACCGCAAGGCCTCGACCTCGTGGCGGAGGCGCTCGCGCTCTTCGGCCTTGCGCACGGTCAGGATCACTTCATCGGGCTTGAAGGGCTTCTGCAGATAGTCGTAGGCGCCTTCGCGCATGGCCGCGATGGCCGCGTCTTCATTGCCGTGGGCGCTCATCATGATGATCAGCGCGGTGCCGCCCGCGCTGCGATAGCGCCGGAGGAAGCTGAGCCCGTCCATACTGGGCATCTTGACGTCGCAGAGGATGAGATCGAAATCCTCGGCGCTGGCGCGCGCGAGCGCCCGCTCGGGGTCGCCCTCGGCCTCGACCCCATAGCTGGACTCCCCGAGCAGCAGGGCGAGCGATTGCCGGAAACCGGCGTCGTCGTCAACGATCAGCAGCCGCATCGGCCTCACCCGGAATTGGTAGAAAGACCTTGAACACCGCGCCACCTTCTCTCGACCGGTCCACCCACACGGTACCGCCACTCTCGTGCACCGTTCGAGCGACGATCGCCAACCCAAGCCCGGTGCCCTGCCCGGGATCCTTGGTGGTAAAGAACGGATCGAACACCCGCTCCCGATCCTTCTCCGGCACTCCCGGGCCGTCATCGGCCACGAAGAGCATCACCCCGTGAGACCCTGCCGGGAGCTCGCGCGGTTGCGGCTGGGTCACCCAGGCGCGTCCCGGTACGGAGGGGTGCCTCTCCCCATCGTGGCGCCGAGTCACGCCGCGCCGGCCATTCACCAGCGCCTTGGCCAGGGTGCCTATCACCACTCGTCCACCAGGGCTTGCCTGGCAGGCATTCACCACCAGGTTGACCACCACTTGTTCCAGCAGATGCCGGTCGCCTCGCACCAGCGGGAGGCCTTCCTCGAGCGAGAGCTCCACCTTGTGCTGGCGGAGCAGCCCCTGCGCCCCCAGGAAGTCGAGCACCGTCCGGACCGCCGCGTTCAGATCCGTGGTGCCGGGCCCGCCGTTGGCTGCCGCCGAATCCAGGCCCGGTCGGGCATAATCCACGAGCCCTTGCACGATCCGCTCGATCCGGTCGATCGCCTGGTGCATGTCGCCGGTGACCCCGGGATCCGCGCCGCGCCGCTGAAGCACCTCGACGTAGCTGCCGAGGGCACCGAGGGGATTCCGCACCTCGTGAGCGACGCCGGCGGCGAGTCGGCCGATGCCGGCGAGCTTCTCCACCCGAACCACCTGGCTCTGCGCGTCTAGCAAGTTCTCCGCCATGGCGCGGTACCGGGTGGCCAGCAGCTCAAGCTCAGCGGTCTCCTGCGGCGCGTGCGCCGGAAATTCCCCCACCGCAAGAGCATCGGCTTCGGCTGCCAGCCGCTGGAGCGGCACGATGACCAGACGATGGACCGCATACCCGCCAAAGAGCGCGAAGACGACGGTACTGCCCAGCCACAGCGCCAGAAGCGACCCCAGGGTTTCCCGCAGGTCGGTCCCGGTGATCAGAACGGTCGTGAGGCCCACCATCGCTACCGCCGAGGAGGTGACGAACCCCAGCTCGAGCAGCAGCGCGGTCCGCAGCGAGATCCGCCGTCCGATTCCCCACACTCAGCTGCAGGCTACCGCGGCATCGGCGGTCGCCGGAGGAATCGGCGGCACCGTGCCATAGAAGATGACGCACTGCGTATTGGTCAGAGGCACGCCCGTCGCCTTTGCCGACCAGCCGGCGTCGTCTCCGTTGACGATCGTGATGGTTACCCCCGGACTGGTTTGAAATAGGAAAGCCGGGGCAGGAATGACTCCGTTGTAGTAGATCCGGTTCTCAACCCAGTACGACTCCTGGGCCGACGCCAGGTTGCGCAGATCGGACTTCATCGAAGCCACGACCGCCTTCTCCTTGGTGTTGGCAAACTTCGGAATCGCGATCGCTGCCAAGATGCCAATGATCACCACCACGATTAACAGCTCGATGAGGGTAAAACCCTGCCTCATCCGCATTGGTGCGCTCCGAGCTGTCCGGCTCCGGGTGGTCATGGTTGCACCCTCTAAAGGGGTCCGCTCGCGTGTTAGGCAAAAAGGGCGGCGACCGAGCGGGCACCGCCCTCCTTGTGATTACCTCAGCTGATTACCAGCAGGCCGGGGCGCCTTCCGCCTTGATGGCCGCGTTCGGTGCATTGGCCGCGACGCCGACATACACGCCGCAGGTGTTCGGGGTACCCTTCACGGCCGGGTTGGTGCCAGTGGCCTTCCAACCAGCCGCGTCGATATAGGTGAGCACGATGGTGTTGTTCGCGCTCGGGCTGAAGGCAAGCGTGCCGGCACCGGCGAGACCGTTCTTCTGGTTGTACACGGTACCGTCGCCGATGTACGGGCCACCGCCGGCATAGTCCTGGTTATCCGAGAAGAACGCTTCCTGGGCAGTGACCAGGTTGCGCAGGTCGGACTTCATCGAAGCCACGACCGCCTTCTCCTTGGTGTTGGCAAACTTCGGAATTGCGATCGCTGCCAAGATGCCGATGATCACGACCACGATCAGCAGCTCGATCAGCGTAAAGCCCTTGCGGTTGGTCATACATCCTCCGGTTAAGTACGCGATCATGGTTCGTGTCGTAAGGCAAGACGTCGTAAGGCAAGACAGGGGTTACCCCCGGGCGATAAGGCAACACATATGCCACCCCCCCGTCGCCCCCTTCAAGCCGCATCAGCGCAGACACTTAACTATCGTTTGCATCATCTGATGCACGGCTTCACCGGCTTTCGTCAGGCGGATTTTGCAATGGCCGACTAGGGCCTATCCCGATGCTCGGGCCAATGATCGGTGCCACCACTCAATAGCCGGCCGTCAATAGAGTGGACCGGGGAGCGCGGCGGCTCGAGCGACACCACGACCAGAACAAAAAGGGCGGTGCCCGATGGGACACCGCCCTTCATGCCGACTACCTGGTTCTGATTACCAGCAGGCCGGGGCGCCTTCCGCCTTGATGGCCGCGTTCGGCGCATTGGCCGCGACGCCGACATAGACGCCGCAGGTGTTCGGGGTACCCTTCACGGCCGGGTTGACGCCAGTGGCCTTCCAACCAGCCGCATCGATATAGGTGAGCGTGATGACGTTGTTCGCGCTCGGGGTGAAGGCAAGCGTGCCGGCACCGGCGAGGCCGTTCTTCTGGTTGTACACCGTACCGTCGCCCTTATACGGGCCACCGCCGGCATAGTCCTGGTTATCCGAGAAGAACGCTTCCTGGGCAGTGACCAGGTTGCGCAGGTCGGACTTCATCGAAGCCACGACCGCCTTCTCCTTGGTGTTAGCAAACTTCGGAATCGCGATCGCTGCCAAGATGCCGATGATCACGACCACGATCAGCAGCTCGATCAGCGTAAAGCCCTTACGGTTGCTCATACATCCTCCGGTTGGTGTAGATCGAACAAGCCGAACGTTTCATCAGCAGCGTGCGATGTGACTGCCGCGGGATAAGGCAACAGCTATGCCCGCTCGTTGCGGCCAGTGCCAAGTCAGCCCTCGCACAGCACTTACCATTTCATTGCAGTGCCCCATGCAAGCGAAGCCACCATAGGAGTCGTCGGAAATTGCGAGTCTCTGAGCCCGGAGGCCGACTGCAAAGTCTTGGTTGGGCGCGGAGATGTAGAATCCTTTCACAGCTGGAAGGGGCGAAAATCACGACAGTCGCAACCGCGACGTCGTTCCCTGCCCTGGGAGAACGCGGCGGGGCTGGCTAATGGCCGCACACCCGGCTCCGGTAGATCGGTTTCGCTGAACGATCCAACTCGCGTGGTAGTAGCCACATGAACGTTTGCGGAGGAGGAGTGCCAATCCTTGCACACTTCTTGCCCGATCCGGCCCCCAAACCCCCGTTCTCAGCTCTCTCCAGCCAGGGCAACATCGAGATGATCAAGGCTCTCTATTTCCTGTTCGTCCTGTCCGGCGCCGCTGGACTGATCTACGAATCGATCTGGACCCGGTACCTGGGCCTATTCGTGGGTCACGATGCCTACGCCCAGATCATCGTGCTGGTCATCTTCCTGGGTGGGATGTCGGCGGGAGCGATGCTGGTGAGCCGGTGGACTGCGCGGCTGAAGGAGCCGCTCTATGGGTACGTCGCGGTCGAGCTGGTGGTCGGCTGCATTGGGCTGGTGTTCCACGACGTCTTTCAGGGCACCACCGCCTGGGCCTACCACTCCGTGTACCCGCACCTCGCCGGCTCCTGGGCCCTCACCGCCGCCAAGTGGAGCATAGCCGGCGCACTGATTCTTCCTCAGTCGGTACTGCTGGGGATGACGTTCCCACTGATGAGTGCCGGTGTGTTGCGGTTGGCACCAAGCCGACCGGGACGGAAGCTGTCGCTGCTCTACTTCTCCAACAGCCTGGGCGCGGCGGTGGGTGTGCTGGTCGCCGGCTTCTATCTGGTGGAGCTGGCCGGCCTTCCCGGCACGCTCCTCGCCGCGGCAATGCTGAACCTTGTCGTTGCTGCCGCGACCATCTGCGTCATGGTCACCGCACGCAACGCATCAGTCGAGGCCACCGGCGCGAGCAGAGGGACGAGTTTCGCCAGCTCGTCCATAGCCGGCAGTGCCGCGGACGCTCCCAACCGCTCCCTCGAACGCCTCCTGCTCTTCACCAGTATGGGCACCGCGGTCGCCTCATTCATTTACGAGATCGATTGGATCCGCATGTTGGCTTTGGTGCTGGGGAGCGCCACCCATTCCTTCGAGCTCATGTTGTCGGCGTTCATCCTCGGCCTTGCCTTTGGCGCCTGGTGGATTCGGGCTCGGGTTGACCGGCTGAAGAATCCCCTGCGCACGTTGGGCATCGTCCAGTGGACCATGGGCATGCTCGCCATGGCGACGCTTCCGTTATACGTCTCCTCGTTCGATTGGATCGCGTCTCTCCTCACCACCTTCGCCCGCAACGACGCCGGCTACCTCGGGTTCACGATATCGCGATACGTCCTGTGCCTGGCCATCATGGTCCCCGCGACCTTTTGCGCCGGGATGACACTGCCGCTCATCACCCGCACCCTGCTGGCGAATGGGTCGGGAGAGAGGGCAATCGGAGCGGTCTACGCCTCGAACACTCTGGGCTCGATCTTAGGTGTGGTGGTGGGGGGCTTGATGCTGCTACCGATGGTCGGGGTCAAGGTGATGCTCATCGTAGGCGCCGTGCTCGACATGGGAATCGGGGTGTTACTTCTGTCTCGGGCAGGACCGGTCACCAGCCGCCGGCCAAGAATGGTCCTCGGGGTCAACCTTGCGTTGGGCCTCCTGGTGCTTGCGGTGGCCGTGGGCACCCGCCTCGAGCCGAACCGGCTGGCCAGCGGAGTCTTCCGCACCGGCAGGGTGAACTGGCCGGAGAAGACTCAAGTCAAGTTCTACCGTGACGGCCGCACGGCGACCGTCAGCGCGACCCAGTTCAAGACTTCGGGCCTGATCTCTTTGGCCACAAACGGGAAGCCTGATGCCTCCATTAGCCAGGACTGGTTTCGGGCGTGCGACTCGGTCGTGCACCCCGTTCCGATGTACGGTGATGCCGCCACCCAGACGTTGGTTCCCCTGGTGACCCTGGCGCACGCACCGCGAGCTCAAAGCGCGGCGATCATCGGCCAGGGGTCAGGGATGTCCTCCCACCTGCTGCTGGGCAGCCCGACCTTGAAGGAGCTGGTGACGATCGAGATCGAGCCGCAGATGATAGCCGGCTCCCGGACCTTTTACCCCGCCAACCGGCGGAGCTTCGATGACCCTCGCTCGAAGATCGTGATCGATGACGCCAAGTCCTACTTTGCCTCGGAGCAGCGCAAGTACGACCTCATCATCTCGGAGCCGTCGAATCCGTGGGTGAGCGGAGTCTCCGGGCTTTTCACCACCGAATTCTACAGTCGCATCAAAGGATACCTCAGCGAGGACGGTGTGTTCGGCCAGTGGCTCCAGGTGTACGAGCTGGACGATCCGCTGGTGCTCAGCGTGCTGGCCGGCATTCACCAGAACTTTCGTTCCTACGAAATCTACCTGGCACCCAACGCGGACCTGCTTGTTGTCGCCAGCAACCGCGCCGAGCTGCCGCCTCCGGACTGGTCGGTATTCGGCTACCCCGCTCTGCGCCATGATCTCTGTAGCTTCATTCCGCTGACCCCGACGGTCCTCGAGGGACTCCGGGTGGCTGGACGGGCGGAGATGCAGCCGTTACTCGAGTCCATGGGCCAGCCCAATTCGGACTACTATCCCGTGCTGGATCTCGGAGCGGAGCGACGGCGCTTCCGCAAGGACCACGCGGAGGGCTTTCAGGGACTCTCCGCCGACTGGTTTAATCTCCTGGCCTCGCTCAGCGGCCGCCGCACCGCTCCGGCACTGGATCTTCTGGCGGGGACTCCCGAGAACCCCCGGGTCCGCGCCAGGGCTATGGGGGCTCTGCTGCGCTCCGGGGCAACCATCGATGTGGCCGACGATGCGTCTCCCGCTACCAAACGGGATGTCTTCGAATGGCGGGCTTGGCAGAACATGGCGAGGTCAGCCGAGCCGCCGGTCAACTGGGAGGTCTGGTTACAGCAAGCCCAGCGGGCGGATAACATCCGCAACGCTGGAACGGCGGGATTTCTAGACCGGCAGTTTTATGCGGTGGTAGACCAGTTTATGGACCGGCACAATGCCCCCGCGGCAGTTCGAGACGTGGTGCGGTTCCGCCGCGCCGTGGCCTCGTGGAACTTTACCGAGGCCGCGGCGGCAGGCGAGCGGCTGATGGGGGCGGCAACCGCCCACCGCGCGTGGATCTCCGGCGACGAGCTCCGGGATGGACTGGTGATGGCCCGGCTACACCTCCGGGATGCTCGGGGAGCGCGGCAGGCCCTCGACTCCTTGTTCTCGTTGAGCCGGCGCCCGGCCACCGACGTTCGCTCTCAACTGCTCACGGCGTACGTGCAGACCGCCGAGCGGCTCCGGTCGGTAGTCCTCAAGCGCTAGACCTTTACTTCGACCTGCTCCTCGTACCGGCTCAGCTTCCGGTACAGGGTCGAGGGATCGATGCCGAGTACTTCAGCCGCGCGGGTTTTGTTGCCGCCCTCGGCCTGGAGAACCCACATGATGTAAGCGCGCTCGATGACCTCGAGGGTGGGGTTGAGGTACGAGCGCTCCGCGACCAACGGCTCCTTGCGTCGTTTGGTGATCCGCTCCGGCAGCGACGCCGCCTCGATCAATGCTCCTCGGGTCAGTACCTGGGCATGCTCCAGCGCATTCTCCAGCTCCCGCACATTGCCCGGCCACTCATAGACCATCACCGCATCGAGCGCCTCCGCGGCAAGCGCCTTCTGCTCCGTGCCAGTTTCCACCGCCAGATTTTGAAGCAGCGCCTCGATCAGGAGGATCAGATCGTCCCGGCGCTCGCGCAGTGGCGGCAGGTTGACCGCGATGACATTGAGCCGATAGAACAGGTCCGACCGGAAGTTACCCCGCCGGATCTCCTCCTCCAGCTCCCGGTTGGTGGCCGCGATGATGCGCACATCGACCGGGATGGCCTCGGTGGCACCCACCGGGATGGCTTCCCGCTCCTGCAGCACCCGGAGCAGCTTGACCTGGAGCGAGGCCGGCATCTCACCGACTTCGTCCAGGAAGAAGCTTCCGCCTCGGGCGGCCGCGAACAACCCCTGCTTGTCGCGCACCGCCCCGGTAAAGGAGCCCTTCACGTGCCCGAAGAGCTCGCTCTCGAGGAGGTTCTCCGGCAAGGCGCCGCAGTTGATCGACATGAACGGGCCGTCGTTCCGGCTCGACAAGTTGTGGATGTAGCGGGCGATGACCTCCTTACCGGTTCCGCTCTCGCCCTGGATCAGCACCGTCGAATCGGTGGGGGCGACATGCTCGGCCAGCTTGAGCACGTCGAGGAACCGCTTGGACTTGCCGATCGGCCGGGCGATCGAGGTCGTCTTCTCCCGCCGGCGGATTTCCTGCTTGAGCTGGGTGTTCTCCACCTTGACCGCCCGGTACTCGCAGGCGCGGCGGAGGATGGCGACCAGCTCGTCGTTGGAGAATGGCTTCTGGATATAGTAGAAGGCGCCCGAGTTGACCGCACTGATCGCGCTCTGCAGGGAGGCCTGCGCGGTCATGAGGATCACCGGCGTCATCGGGTCTTGCTCCCGAGCCGCGCTGAGGATGTCGAGCCCGGAGACCTGCGGCATGCGCACGTCGGACAGGATGAGATCGTGGGTTCCGGATCGAATCTGCTCCAGGCCGGCCTTGCCGCCCTGAGCGGTGGTCACCTCGAACCCCTCGTTGCGCAGGAGAATCCGGAGCGTGTCCAGGATCCCCGACTCGTCATCGACGACCAGCACCGACGGCTTATAGCTCATGCAGCATCCTCCGCAACCATCTTGGCGGGCAAGAATATCGTGAATGTAGTTCCGGAACCGGGGCCGGAGTCGACCAGTACCAGGCCCCGATGGGCCTCGACTGCGCGCTGAACAATGGCCAGGCCGAGCCCGCTTCCGCCGGATCGGCCCGAGACGAACGGCTGGAACAGTCGCTCTCGAACCTCCTCCGGGATTCCCGGCCCGTTGTCACGCACCTGGAGCCGGATGGCATGCTCCAGATTGGTGCCGTGAGGAATCTCCGAGGCCTGGGCAGTGGCCACCGAGACAGTAACCCGAATCGGACCGCGGGCCGCCTGCACGGCGTTGAGGACCAGGTTGGCCACCACCCGATGAAGCAGGTCTTCATCCCCCTCGAGCAAGGTATGCTCGCCCTCAATGGTAATGGCCGCATCCGGGCGGCAATCCGGATGGGCCCGGATCAGGCGCACCACGGCGACCACAACCGAGTGGAGGTCAAGCGCGACGAAATGAGTAGCGCGAACCCGGGCGAAGTCCAGGAACTCGCTGAGCAGACGGCTCAGACGATCGCTTTCCCGGACGATGAGCCCGGAGAGAAAACGCTCATCCTCGTCGGCGTGCCTGGAGCGGGCGAGCTGCTCCACCGAGCTCCGGATCGAGGCGAGCGGGTTCCGGATCTCGTGCGCCAGGGAGGCACTCAGCTCGGCCACTGCCTCCAGCCGCTCAGCCCGCATGTGCAGCTCCTGGACCTCCTTCAGGTCGGAGATGTCGGTGAAGATGGCGGTAACCGAGGGCGCATCCTGCGCCTCCTGGCGGAACGTCGTGGTGCTCAGCCCGATGGGGAACATCCGCCCCCCGCTCTGCAGCACCATGCCTTCCCCCCGGCTGATCTTGCGACCGTTGCGTATTCCGGCCACGGCGGCCGCCCACAGCTCCGACGACCTGGTCTTGAGCTCGTCCAGGACCTGCAGCCCGATCAGGGCGTCACCGTCGAGGTCCAGCAACCGCTCCGCGGTCGGATTGATGAATGCCAGCCGGCCGAATCCGTCGACCGTGAGCACGCCGGATCGAATGTTCCGGAGGATGTCGTCCGCCTCGAGGCGGACCCGCTGAAGCTCGGTGGCTAGGGTCGCCTGCTCCATGCCGGCCTCGCGCAGCCGATGACCCAGCACAGCGACGATGGCAAACACCAGGTTGAACACGACGATCTGGGCCCACGAGGCCGTGTCCAACGCGGCGCCGTGGTTCCAGATGGTATCACCCACGAAGAGAAACGAGGCCAGGACAGCAGTCAGCCCCACCCACGCCGGAGGCATCAGCAAAGCGTAGGCGGCGACCACCAGAACGTAGAGCGCCGGGAATGCCGACTGGGGCTGGCCCACGAAATGAACGATGGTGGTAACCAGGCCCAGATCGACCAGCGCCTGAATCAGGAAGAACGCGTTGGTCGGGGTGCGTCGCAACAGAAAGACTGTGCCCGCCCCGTACCCGGTGAACACCAGGGCGAACACGACCGCCACACTGACGATAAAGGATTCCTGGGGACGTTCGGTCCAGACCAGACCGGCCCCGAGGAGCACACCCGTGGCGAGCACCAGCCGTCCGCCAAACAACCAGGTGAGCAGGGTGCGCTGATCCGGGAGAGTATTCTTCCCCTGGCGCCGTCGGTCGGGCACCGTCGGAACAGAAGCCCGTCCGGACGGACCGTAGGATTCCATCATACCTCTGGTCAGTGTGTTATATGGGGGCCAGCCGAAGATAATTAGAGATGCCCTGGACCGTCTATCTCGCCCGGTGTGGCGACGGGACCCTATACACCGGGGTCACCACCGATCCTGACCGCCGCCTGGCGGAGCACAACTCCGGCTGCGGCGCGGCCTATACCCGGTCGCGACGGCCGGTAACCCTGATTTATCTGGAGACAGCGCGTGACCGCTCGGGGGCCCTGCGACGCGAGCACGCCATCAGACGGATGAGCCGGGTCCAGAAGGAAGCGCTGGCGACAGAAGGCGGATCCCCCGATCAGGAGGGTCGGCGCTCCGCCCCCGCGTAGGCGGGGCCTGCCCCCATTCGCCGGTCGCCGGCGTACCGATGGTTGCCCCTGTCTCGGTAGGCTTCTCCCAGGCCCGCGCCGGCCAGCCGCCCGGACAGAGAGCTGGGCGCATACCTCCGGATTTTCTCGCCGCAGCACCAGCTCAGGGCGAACAGAGCAAGCACGACCCCATTTCCCACCCGGGCCAGAGCCCGATCCGCTTTGCGCGGGTTCCCCGTGGAATGCCCAGCCAGTCGAGCCAGCCGAATACCGCGGCGGCAATGCCACCCAGGACGCCGGCCCCACCATATAGTAGGCGGCCAGGGTCCAATGGGTGTTGCCGGAAGTCAGGTAGATGATGTCGAAAACGACCGCCGTGGCCAGGCCCTCGGCTCCCTGACCCGGGTTGGCTGGATTCGCTCAGCTACCGAGCTGCTGTTGTACCTGCTTCAGGCTGGCCAGATGTCCCTGCATGGCGGTAAGGGTCTTCTGTAAGTAAGCCTTAACCTCGGGGTTTGATGCAGCAGGCAACAACTGGGTCTGAATCTTGTCGATGTTGTCCTGGTGGGCCTTGATCTGGAACTCGACGAAAGTCTTGTCGAAGTCGCGGCCGGTCTTGCCCGTCAGGTCCGCCGGTATGCCTGCTGTATCTGAAGGTGCGGGTGTCAGTGTGATGTTGAGCTTCTGAGCCAACGCGCGCTCTTCCTCCCGGTTCTTGGCATGGTCGGACGCAAGCTTGGCAGCAATCCGTTTCACTGCCGGTGAAGATCCCTTCTTCTCCGCCAGCTTGGCGAGCTGGATCTCGGCGGTATTGGCCGCATAAAGCTGCGAGAGAATCGCCGTAGGAGTTACCGCCTCGGCGGACGTCGGGGCTGAAGCCGTATCGACTGAGGGATGGGCCGTAGTGTCGCTGGCCATCCCGGTCTCGCCGGTGCGGCGGTTACCTGCGGGTGAACAAAAGGTGAGCAGGCCCAGAACTGCGGCCGGGAAGAGAAGAGACCTCATTGGAACCTCCAGGGTAAGCGCCAGATACCCAAACACTTACCGCACACCGTGTGCGCCGTGGAAGGGGCTGGCGCGCTGAGCAAAGATGGGCAGGGCGGGGGAACCGGGGATGTGATGCATGACCCTCGGAGCTACTGCGACTTGGCCTCGGCGTCGAGCAGCTCCCGCACCTTGAGCATGAGACTCTCGGCGGAGAATGGTTTGGGCAGGAACGACTGCTCGAATTCGGGGGGTCCGGACTGGAGTTTGTCCCCTTCAGCGTAGCCTGACATGTAAACCACCTTGAGCCGGGGCCACTTCTTGGCTATATGCCCGGCCAGCTCGATGCCGCCCATTTCGGGCATCACGACGTCGGTGAGCACCAGATCGACTTTGCCATCGAGTTTCTCCAGTAACGCCAGCGCCTCTTCACCATTGGAAGCTTCGTGGATGGCGTAGCCTTGATTGAGCAGTACTCGGGCTGCCACGGTACGGACCGTGTTCTCATCTTCTACCAGCAGGATTGTTTCGGAACCTCCTCGCGGGCCCCCAGTCTGGGCCGAGGGCGGAGTCCCCGCGTCCTCGGGGTCGACGCGGGGGAAGCAGATCTTGAACGCGGTTCCCATCTCGGGCTCGCTGTCTACCCAGATGTAGCCGCCGCTTTGAACGACGATACCGTAGACGGTGGCCAAGCCCAGCCCCGTGTTCTGGGTAGCAGGCTTGGTGGTGAAGAATGGCTCGAACAAGCGGGCTCTGACCTCAGGCGTCATGCCGTGTCCGGTGTCGCCTACGACCAGCATCACGTAGGGACCGGCCGGAATATCGATGCCGACCTGCCGGTAGGCGTACCCTTCCGGCAGGTCCACGTCCATGGTTTCGATCGTGAGGCGGCCACCGCCGCGCATGGCGTCGCGGGCGTTGAGGGCCAGGTTCATCACCACCTGCTCGAGCTGGCCGTAGTCCGCCTCGACCCCGCCCAGCCCGACCGAGAGCGCGGTCACCAGCCTGATGTCTTCGCCGAGCAGCGGCCGCAGCATTCGCTCCATGCCCGACACCACCTCGTTCAAGCTCAGGACGTGCCGGGCAACGAGCTGCTGACGGCCAAAGCCGAGCAGCTGGCGGGTGAGGTTCATTGCCCGCTCGGCCGCTTTGCGGATCTCGTCCGCGTCGGCCCACCGGGGATCGTCCCGCTCCAGGGTGGTCAGGAGAAACTCGCTGAAGCCCATGATGATCATCATCATGTTGTTGAAGTCGTGGGCCACCCCACCGGCTAGCCGCCCAACCGCCTCCATCTTCTGGGCCTGGCGCACCTGCTCTTCGGCCCGGCGGCGCTCGGTGAGGTCCTGCACGTTGACCGCGTAGTAGATCACCCGGCCATCGGCATCCTTGACGGCTGTCGCGTCGAGTAGCGCGGGGAAGACCATGCCGTTGCGGCGGACCCGCTCGGTCTCCCAGATCTGGTGACCTCGCTCGTCGAATAATGGATTCATTCGGGGGAATTCCGCTCGGCCTGGGGGAACGAGCTCGGACATCGGTTTGCCCTGGAGCTCATCCACCGTCCAGCCATGCATCGAAGCAAAGGCGGGATTGACGCTCTCGATGGTGCCCCCGTCGGCGCTCACGATGGCTACGCCCCACCCCGCATGCTCGAAGATCCGGGCCCAGCGCTGCACCTCCCGACCCACCTCCACCCGCTGGCTGATGTCGCGCCCCACTCCCACGATACCGGTGATCTCACCGTAAGGACCATGCAGCGGGGAAAGGGTCGTCTGCATGTGGCGGAGCCCGTTGCGGGAGCGCAGCGTCCACTCGTATGTCACGGTCTCTCCCGCCAGCGCGCTGAGGTTGGCGCGCTCATGAATCGGAGCTTCTTCCGGCCCCACGATCTCCCGGGTAGTCCGGCCGATCAGGCTTGCCGGATCGAACCCTTCCCGCTCCAGCCAGCGGCCAAACACGTCCACGCAGCGTTGATCGGGGTCGAGCCGGAAGACCACGTCGTCGATCGACTCCACGAGATGGCGGAATCGCTCCTCGCTCGCGAGCAGCGCGTGCTCGGCTCGGGTACTGTCCTCATGCTCTCGAGCGTAGCAAACCAGGCCATCACTGGTCGGGGCAATCCGCAGGGCGAACCGGCGTCCTCCCGGGACGAGGACCTCCTCCAGCTCGACCTCGGAGCCCTGAGCGTGGGCGCGGAATGCCTCGGCCTGGATGCGGGTTCCGGCCAGGCCCGGGAAGGCGTGCCAGATGTTCTGGCCCAGGAGCTTGGCCCGGCCCAGACCGTGGGGAGCGAGATGCGCATCGGCCCGCGCATTCAGATAGGTAATGCGCCACTCGTGATCGCAGCCGATGAATGCCTCGCCCATGCCGTCGAGAATCTGCGCGGTACTCCCGGCCAGGGGGTTCTCCCGCAGGAGGACAGTGAGTCCATCCTCGGAGGGGTAAGCCCGCACCTCGATCGAGCCCCGGGTACCAGTGTCAGGCACCTCATGGACCACAGCCGTCTGCTCCACGTGGGCCCGGTGCAAGGCACGGCCGAGTGAAGAGTCGGCCAGCGCGGGCCGGTCCCAGAGGACGGTTCCGAGGAGGTCGGTTGCGGGAGTGCCGGAGAGGCGGGAGAGGACGCGCTCCGCCTGACGGTTCAGGTAGGCAAAGCGCCAGTCAGGATCGAGGGCGAAGATCCCTTCGCCGACGCGGTCGAGCAGATCCAGCGGTTGGGTGGCGTTGAGCAACCGAATGAATCCTGGATTGAGGGAGGCCGATCCAAACTAAGACGATCATACCTCCCCGCCAAGCTCACATCTGACCTTCGGGCGCGCTGGCGACGTCATCCGGCTCAATAACCGGTCTGACGGCCTCCGCGCGGCCGGTGATCTCCCCGTAGAGGGCGCGGTAGATATCCTCGTTCCGCTGGATGACCCGAACGTAATCCCGAGTCTCCACGAATGAGATCTGCTCGGCAAACACCTCAGGATCGTCTACTCCGATCCGCTTCGACCAACGGTCGACCCGGGGTGAGCCGGCGTTGTAGGCGGCCAGGATGTGGGCCCGCTGATCGTAGCGGCTGAGCAGCTCGCGCAGGTGGAAGGCCCCCAGCTGAATGCTCACGTCTGGCTGGTATAACAGCACTGGATCCCAAACCGGATAATTCAGCTCTCGGGCGAGCCGCTCACCCACTTCGGGCATGACTTGCGCCAGACCTCGAGCGCCGGCCGGCGATGTCGCCCCCGGGTTGAAGCTCGACTCCTGACGAATGAGTGCCGCCACCAGACTGGGATCGAGACCCTGCTCAGTGGCTTCGGCGAGCAGAGCGTCGACGTGAGCGACCGGGTACAGCAAGCGATAGGTGCGCGCATCGCCGGGAGCGCCACGGGCCAGGGCGCGGCGGGCCAGCTGAATGGCCTGGGAGGCCATGCCCTGGCTGCGAAAGGCGTTGGCGAGGATCAGTAGACGCTCGGAGGAGCTATCGGGCGAGCGAGCCAGGCGGTCAAGCTCCCAGCGCGACTCCTGCCCCAGACCCAGCCGCGCCAGCAGGCCGGCCCGGGAAACCACCTGGTCGATGAGCGGGTCGGCAGGGAACGAATCGCGCGCCGGCGGAGGAGCCCACCGGGGAGTGCCCAGGCGGGTCGCGCTCAGCGCGGCATAGTAGGAGAGTGGATCACGGGAGCTGACGGTCTGCCAGCGAGTCCTGGCGGCCCCGCTGTCTCCCGCCACAGCCCAGGCTCGCCCGGCCCAATAGATCGCCCCCAACGCCTCGTCGCTCCCGGGGTACCGTTCCGCCAATCCGTCGAACTCCTGAGCTGCGGACTTGGGATCGCCGGTGAGAAGGGCGATCATCGCCGCACGGAAGCGCGCAGTGGTCGCGAAGCGGCTGCTGGGGTAGCGGCTCGCCACCACACGATAGAGCCGGCGAGCCTGGGCGTCGGCGCGGTCGTCGGACGCAAGGTCGGCCTGAAGGAAGTACGCCGAGGCCGCGGCGGTGGTGTCGCGCGGGTGTTGCCGGGCGACCCGTACGAGGGCAGCGCGCCCCCGACCCAGCTGGCCATCGCGCACCAAGGCGCGCGCCCCCTGATAGGCCGCGAGTGCCGCGAGCGGCTTGGGTGAGCGAACCCGCCGGAATTGGACGGCCGCTTCACCGTTTCGCTTCAGACGGGTGAGCGCGGTGGCGTAGGCAAAGCGGTCCTCGCTCGATCCCAACCGGTGGTTACCAGCCCGGGCAAACCCGCTGACTGCCCGGGCTGCCCAGCCGGCGTCCATGGCAGCCCGCGCCGCGACCAACTCTTCCACCGGCGTGAGCGGAGCGAAGCAGCTGTCCAGCACCACAATTGCCTGCCGGGCAACCGTGCCCGAGATGCGCCCCCCGATGAGCGTGAGGAACTCCTTACGGATAGCTGACCGCGGCGCGCTGTCGGGGCTCAGCGCCAGACGGAGACGCAGGCTGGTCAGGCGCTCGCCCAGCCCCGCGTACCGGCGGGAAGCCTCGGTGAGGTCGCCAGTGCGCTCATGCGCGGCGGCCTCGGCCCAGGGAATCCGGCTCTGGGGAAGCGGATCCGTGATCTGACTGTATAACACCGCCCGGGCCGCACTGTCGCCGGTCACCGTTGCGGCACGGAGCCGGAGCCAGTCAGCCACGGGGGGCAGACGGTCTGCGGCGCGGATATAGAGTCCGGCGGCGCTGTCCCGCGCATCGAGCCGGTCCAGCGCGGTGGCGAGAAGCATGAGACGCTCGCCCGACAGAGGATCGCGCCGCAGCGCGACGAGCGCGTGCCCCAGTGCTTCGTCGTCCGCGTTGCGCTCCAGGGCGGCACGGGCGAGCAGGACTCGGGCGCGGCCGCCGTACAGCGTGTCTACCCAGGGTTCGGCTTGCAGCAGCTGGAGAACCTCGCCCCAACCGCCCCATTCGCTCGCCGCTGTCGCCGCCAGGAACACGGCCTGCGGCGTCCGGCTGGATGAGTCCCGCAGCACTACTGACAAGAGGCGAGTGGCTTGCCACGGCCGGCCCCGGGCCAGGGCTTCGCTCGCCCGGGCCAGCGTGGAATCGAGAGACAGGTGCACCTCACCCGAATCCGCCGTCGGGCCCGGCCGCGCGGCAAACTGGTGTGGGGCACCTATGGTGGCAAGCCAGAGCCACAAGTGCAGCAGATGGGTCACAGTACCATCCAGGTGGGGGATCAGATCCTCGGCGAGCGATGCAAATGGCGAGCCGCCGTAGACTTAGGCTGGGGTGGACCCACCGGGGTCAAGGGCTCTGATTCTGCCCGGAAGCAACTACTTTTGCAGCATGAGGGATGCGGAAGACGGCAGGGTGCGGATCGACAAATGGCTCTGGGCGGCACGATTCTTCAAGACCCGGTCGCTCGCTGCCGATGCCATTGAGGGCGGCAAGGTCCAGGTCAATGGCGAGCGGGTCAAGCGCGCCAGGCCGCTTCAGATCGGCGACGAAGTGCGGATCCGTTTGGGCCCGTACGAGCACCAGGTGGTGGTGCGCGAGCTCTCCGACCGGCGGGGCCCGGCGGCTCAAGCCGCTGTACTATATGAAGAGAAGGAGTCCAGCCGGGCCGCGCGCGAGGCGCTGGCCTTACAGCTCAAGAGTGTGCACGCGATCTTTGCCCCCGAGCGGGGGCGGCCGACGAAGAAGGACCGGCGGGATATAGAGAAACTGAAACGGCGTGAACGGTGAAGGGTGAACCGTGAACAGGCCCCCGTTTACCGTTTACTGTTAGTGTTCACGCTTTCATATTGTCGACCATTGCCCGGCCGAATTCGCTGGTCTTGAGCAGCGTGGCCCCTGGCATAAGACGCTCGAAGTCGTAGGTGACTCGCTTCTGACTGATGGTCTTCTCCAGTGAGGACACGATCAGATCGGCCACCTCGTGCCAGCCGAGATGGCGGAACATCATCTCGCCCGACAGAATGACGGAGCCAGGATTCACTTTATCCTGGCCGGCGTACTTCGGCGCCGTGCCATGAGTCGCTTCGAACACCGCATGCCCCGTGAGGTAGTTGATGTTGGCCCCGGGTGCGATGCCGATACCACCCACCTGGGCCGCCAGGGCGTCGGAGATGTAGTCTCCATTCAGGTTCATGGTGGCAATGACGCCGTACTCTTTGGGCCGGGTCAGGATCTGCTGTAGAAACGCGTCGGCGATCACATCCTTAACCACCAGTCCACCCGGAAGCCGGCACCAGGGGCCGCCGTCGATCTCGGTGGCCCCGTACTCCTCGCGCGCCAGGGCGTAACCCCAGTCGCGGAAGCCGCCTTCGGTGAACTTCATGATGTTGCCCTTGTGCACCAGCGTCACACTCGGGTACTTGTGAGCCAGCGCATATTCAAAGGCGGAACGAATGAGGCGCTTTGATCCCTCCTCGGAGATCGGCTTGATCCCGATGGCGCTGGTAGCGGGAAACCGGATGGTCTGGACGCCCATCTGGCCTTGCAGGAAATCGATCACCCGCCGCGCATCGTCGGTCCCGGCCTTGTATTCGATCCCGGCGTAGATGTCCTCGGTGTTCTCCCGAAAGATCACCATGTTTACGTCCTGGGGAGCCTTCACCGGGGAAGGTACCCCCGCGAAGTAGCGGACCGGCCGGACGCACGCGTACAGGTCGAGCTTCTGGCGGAGCGCGACGTTGAGCGATCGAAAGCCACCGCCGACCGGCGTGGTGAGCGGTCCCTTGATGGCAACCAGATAGCGACTGATGGCGGCGAGCGTTTCCTCCGGAAGCCAGCTGCTGGTCCGGTCCTTAGCTTTTTCGCCAGCCAGCACCTCGAGCCAGGCGATCCGTCGGCGGCCTCCGTAGGCTCGCTCCACCGCCTGGTCGAAGACGTACTGCGAGGCGCGCCAGATATCGGGTCCGGTGCCGTCGCCCTCGATGAAGGGAACGATGGGCCGGGCTGGTACCTCGAGTCGTCCACCGCGCACGGTGATGGCCTCGCCCCCGGGGGGGATCTCGAGCGGCTGCGTGGCTGGCATGGCAGACATGGTACTGGTCCTCATCGCGCGGGGCAGAATGGTAGTGGAATGTCGCCGCTCAATCTGATCGGGTGACCGATGAACAGCAATACGACGCTGAGGCCGGTTACCGCCGCGGTGGCATGCATTCACGCGGCCTACGAGCAGTACGCCCGCGGCTTCGAAGAGATCACCGACAAGGCTCGCAGCCGCTTCGAGCAGCGGGACTGGGCCGGCGCTCAAGCCGATGCCACCGAGCGGCTGGAGCTCTATAAGGCCCACGTGGACGCGGCGGTGGCGGACGTGCACGACATCCTCGAAGATGCCGTCATGGAGCGCACGGTCTGGGCGGCCATGAAATCCGATCATGCGCTGCGAACGGCGTATCGGGCGGACGCCGAGCTGGCGGAAACGTTCTTCAATTCGGTTACCCGCCGGGTCTTCAGCACCGTGGGGGTCGATCCCGCCATTGAATACCTGGAACGTTCTCTTCCCCATCAGCCCGGAGTGGAAGACTCCGACATCTATACCGGCCGGACTGTGCCCGCGGTAAACGCCGACCTGATCCGCCAGCTGCTGTTGGCATTTCCCTGGTCGGTGCCCTATGCCCAGCTGGAACGCGATTCCTCCCTCGTGGCCGAGCTCATTGACGGGCGGATTCGCCGGGTGCTGGGGAGCCCGGGCCCGGTAGAGCTCGAGATATTGCGGTCGGTGTTTTATCGGAACAAGGGCGCCTATCTGGTCGGTCGGATCAGGGCGGGAGGCGAGACCATCCCCCTGGTGCTGCCGCTCCTGCACGCAGAGCGCGGGATCGTGGTTGACGCCGTGCTGATGACTTCGGACGAGGCCAGCGTCGTGTTCGGCTTCAGCTGGACCTACTTCCGGGTGGATTGCCGTCGGCCTCGAGCGTTGGTCAATTTTCTGGGATCGATCATGCCGCTCAAGCAGGTGAACGAGCTGTATACCTCGATTGGCTACAACAAGCATGGCAAGACCGAGCTGTACCGGGGTCTCATGCATCACCTGGAGGAGCCCGATGCCCGCTTTGCCTTTGTCGAAGGCGAGGAGGGAATGGTGATGGCCGTCTTCACGTTGCCCTCGTTCAACGTGGTCTTCAAAATCATCAAGGACAGCTTCGGAGCCCCCAAGAACACCACCCGACGGGCGGTGATGGAGAAGTATCACTTCGTATTCGTTCGCGACCGGGTAGGCCGCCTGGCGGACGCCCAGGAGTTCGAGCACCTGGAATTTCCTCGCCGCTGTTTCCCCCCTGACTTGCTGGCCTATCTCCTCGGCGTCGCCGGCGAGACGGTCCGGGTCGAGGGAGACCAGGTCATCGTGCGCCACCTTTATACTGAGCGACGAGTCACCCCCCTCAATCTCTTTCTACGTGATGCAGCCGAGGCTGCCGCCCGGGAGATGGTCATCGACTACGGTAACGCCATCAAGGATCTCGCCGCGGCCGACATTTTTACCGGGGACATGCTGGCCAAGAACTTTGGAGTGACCCGGAACGGCCGGGTGATCTGCTACGACTACGATGAGCTATGTCTCTTGAGGGAGTGCCGTTTTCGAAAGATCCCGGCGGCGGTTTCAATTGAAGAGGAATTCGCGGCCGAGCCCTGGTTCTATGTCGGCGAGCAGGACGTGTTCCCGGAAGAGTTCAAGGCCTTTCTGGTGCCGCCAGGCCGGGTGCGGGAAGCGTTTCTCGAGAGCCACGGCGACCTGCTCGATGTCGGATTCTGGCAGGGAGTGCAACGGCGGGTGATTGGGGGAGAGGTGGTGGACGTCTTCCCCTACCGCAGGGAAGCGCGGCTGCAGCGGTCGTCAGCCCTCAAATCGGGTTAGGTCGACCGCGGCTATCTGAATCCTCCGGGTGTAGTCGGAGGCGGACTCGCGAGCCCTGCGCTCCGGCAGCACAAAAGCGGGGTTATCCGGCTCCGCCGAATCCGGGGCGTTGGTCATGGTGTCTCCTCCGCGCGCCTCGACAATCGACTCGAACCCATCCACGGCCGACCACAGGTCCGCCAGCTCATCGTCGGTCTCGTTGCCGAAGAGCAGCACCCCTCTGGCGGCAAGCACATCAGCTGCGTGTTCCCGCGCCCGTACCTGCTCTTCACCTCGGTGAGGGTTGAGGTCACGGTCGATGTCCGGCGACCTTGAGTCGTCCCGCTCCGGGATCATGACCGCCTCCGGACCCGGAGAAACCGCTCGGCGAGCTGTTCCAGCCGCTCGTTGCCATCCTGACGCGCCTCCAACAGAATGCGCTCGACCAGGGGCCGCAGCCTCGGCTCGCCCCAATAGTATCCGGTGGCCGACTCGGCGCTGGCGGTGTCCCCCAGATCCGCCCCATGAAGCAGCGCCCGCGCTGCGGCCAGATCGAAGGACGGGTCATCCTGCGGTGGCAGGGGAAAACGAGGCGGGGCATTGCCGGCACCGGCATCTTCGTTGACGAACGCGCGAGACATTCCCCAGTATAGCACATCGGGTGAAGCCTTCCAGACCACAAGCGAATCGCCCCGAGCAGCTGTTGGCCGCCCGGGGCGATCGCAATCCTACTGGGTGATCAGATGCTGCGGCGAAACGGTGCGGCCAGGGTCACTTTGAGACGGGAGCCGGAGGGTACCACCACATCCCGGTCCTGGGTCTCGATGGCTCGCTGGGTCCCGACGGCCGCGCCCAAAGCGCCACCGATCACGGCGCCCTTGGTGCTGCCCCCGGTGACTGCGGTGCCCAACAGCGCACCGGCGCCGGCGCCGACGCCTACCTTGGCAACGTCGCCCGCATTGGTCTTCCGATCCTTCAGCGTGCGGTCCAGAGCGAGTGCCGAGCCTGACAGCGGATAGCTCCGGCTGCCAATCACGATCTTGCTCGGCTTCAGCACCAGCTTGCCGGTTTTGTCGCTCTTTCTCTCCGACTCGTGGATGGCTGCGATGGTGAGATGCACCTTCGAGCCGGCCGGAATCACCACCCGGCCGCTCTTATCCTTGACGTCGGATGAGACTGTGCCGGTGACCTTATAGCCCGCTTTGTGGGTGCGGGAGCTGAACCCGTCGTCGAACTTGGCCGAGATGGCCGTCCCGCTTCCCAGGGTCCAGGTCATGGCTCTTGAGGTGCCCTTGGCCATGGTCCCAGACCTCGCAGCCTTCGTCGAAGGCTTGGCGGTATTGTCGTTCAGCGGGGAGCTTGCATCCATGGCTGGACGTTGCAGATCGCGGTTTGGATTGTCCGTGATTTTGGTGCCGTCCTTGTCGCGGCTGCACCCCGCCAGAAGGGCTAGCGCGAGAAATACCAGTCGTTTACCTGCCATTGACCCCTCCGGAACTATGGATACTCGATAGTGAATGGGGGATGTGCTGCCGGGGGGAAGGGCAATTCCAAGGCCAACTCTTGCACCGGGGAACGGCCCTCGGAAGTCGATCAGACCGGGGCCGGCACCTGGTCCGAGGTACGGATTCGCCGCAGTGCAGCCTCATACGCCGCTTCGTGGCGGGAGGCCACCGCGGGCCAGCTGAACAGGTCCCGAACTCGCTGGGCAGCGCGCTGGCCCAGCTCCTCGGCGCGGGCCGGCTGCCGGATCAGGCTGGTCAGAGCCTGCTGCAGCGCCCCGACGTCCCCTGGTTCGACCACGAGGCCCGTGTCACCCACCACCTCGGGACATCCACCAGCACTGGTCGTGACGATGGCACAGCCGGCGGCCATCGCCTCCAGCAGCGACACCGGGAAGTTGTCGCTCATGCTCGCGAGCACGAAAATCCTGCTCCGCTCAAACAGGCGGCAGAGTGGTCTGCGGGGCAGCCAGCCATGAAATCGAGTGGGGACTCGAAGATCCCGGGCTTGCTGTTCCAGTTGGGCGCGCTGGGGCCCGTCGCCGGCTATCTCCAGCTGGTAGGCATGCTCCGGAATTTGGCTCATGGCCTCGATCACGTGCTGCACGCCCTTACGCTCGAAGAGCCGAGTAGCAATGAGGACGCACGGCTCCTTCGGCTGGGGGGTGAAGTCGTCCAGCTCCACCCCGTTCGGGATCCGGGCCAGGGATGGGGTATGGTTTCCGAACTGGCGCAGGATGAGCTGCTCGAGCGCGGCCGAGGGGACGATCAGTCCGGAGGCGTGGCGGAGAATTCGCCGGAGCAGGGGCGGCGTGAGTCGGTGCAGCAGAGTAAAGCGGTCGGGGTTGAACCCCGGCACATCCGACCCATGAGCGGTGATTACATAGGGCGGGAACGCCGAGGTCTCGCGGAGGAGATAAGGGATGAGCCCGGTGGGCAGCAGGAAGTGCGCGTGGCAAAGATCGTAATCGTTGTCGCGGGTCAACGCCCTGACTTTTCGGAGCCCGCTCCAGACGTAGGTCGCCAGCTCATGCACGTGGGAGAGCTCCAGCCGGGACCGCAGAGCCGGAACCCGAAAAAGCCGCACCCCATCCTCATTCTCCTCCGCTGGCAGTCCCCGGTAGCCCATCGTCACCACGTCAACGTGGTGCCCCCGTGCCACCAAGGCCCGGGCGAGCCCCCGGGTAACCGGGGCGGCTCCGCCCCCCAGCGGTGGATACTCGAGATTCGGCATCAGGATGCGCAGGCAATCCCGCATGGTCCGGCCCAGAATTGTGAAGAGGAAGTGCTGCAATCGCCCTGGCGCGCTCTGCAAAGCCAAGGGGCCACCACTCAGGTGGCCCCTTGTCATCATCGACCGCTGGGCGCGCTCACTCCGGCTTACTGTACAGCGTTCATCATATCGAAGATCGGCAGATACATGGCGACCACCATGCCGCCCACGATGACACCGAGCACCACGATCATGACCGGCTCCATGAGAGAGAGCAGCGCGGAGACGGCAACATCCACCTCTTCGTCGTAGAAGTCGGCGATCTTGGTCAACATCTCGTCCAAACCGCCGGTCTGCTCGCCTACCGCGATCATCGAGATGACCATCGGCGGAAAGACCTTGGACTTTTCCAGCGGCGCGGCGATGGTCTCACCGCCCGCGATCGACTGGCGGGACTCCATCACTGCATCGTGGATGACCCGGTTACCCGCTGTTTTGGCCGTGATCTCCAACCCATCGAGAATCGATACGCCGGAGGAGATCAGAGTGCCGAGCGTCCGGGTAAAGCGGGAGACCGCTGATTTCCGGAGGATGTCACCCAGGACTGGGGCCTTCAGCATCAAGCGGTCGACCTGCAGCCGCCCATTGGAGGTGGCGTAGTATCGCTTAAAGAGGAAAAATGCGCCGCCGGCTGCAGCCAGCCCCGCCCACCAGTACCCGATCAAGAGATCGGAGAGTCCAATCACGACTCGAGTGGGCAACGGGAGCTCGAGGTTCACCGAGGCGAACATGCTCTGGAAGGTCGGGATCACGAAGATGAGCAAGACAGCCACGGCGATGATGGCCACGCTGAAGATGACCGCCGGGTAGACCATGGCGCCTTTCACCTTGCGGATCAGGGCATCGCTCTTTTCCAGGAAGGTGGCCAGCCGGATCAGAATGGTGTCGAGGATACCGCCGGCCTCGCCCGCCGCGACCATGTTGACATAGAGGGGGGCAAAGGCTTTGGGGTGCTTGGAAAACGCGTCGGCTAGCGTGTTGCCCGCCTCCACGTCGTGGACCACGGCTCTGGTGACTTCCTGGAGGGTCTTGTTCTCGCTCTGCGAGGCCAGGATGCCGAGCGACTGGACCAGCGGGAGACCCGCGTTGATCATGGTGGCAAACTGACGGGTGAAGATCACGATGTCCCTCGTCTTGACCCGGCCTTTGCCGATGCTGCCGAGGGTGATCTTGGTGGGCGCCTCGCGGACGCTCACCAGAATCATCCGATTCTTCTTGAGGTAGGCGTGGACCTCCTCCTTGCTCTTGACGTCGACCTGACCCTTCTGGATCTGCCCGTTCGCGGCATTCCGCGCGGTGTACTCGAACAGTGGCATCGGTTCTCTCCCAGATCACGGGCGCACGCGGTGCGCCCTCCGTGTTAGCGGCGCAACCCAGCGGGTCGTTGCGGCTGTTGCTGCGGCCGGTCGGCGCTGCCCATCTCCTGATCCTCCAAGGGCGTGATGCCGATCATCCGCAGGAACTCCTTTGGATCATGTGAGACCCGCTCGCACTCTTCCTGAGCCACCTCGCGGGCGGTATAGAGCTGATACAGCGAATCGTTCATTGTCTGCATGCCGAACTTCTTGCCTGACTGCATGGCGGAGTAGATCTGGTGGATCTTGTCGTCCCGGATCAACGCCCGAATAGCCGGGGTGGCCACCATGATCTCGGCGGCCATGCAGCGGCCTCGCCCTTTAGCCTTGGGCAGCAGAGTCTGAGTAATGACGCCCTCCAGCACGAACGCCAGCTGGGCTCGTACCTGGGATTGCTGATTGGAGGGGAAGACGTCGATGATACGGTTGATCGACTCGGCGGCAGAGTTGGTGTGCAAGGTGGCCAGCACCAGGTGACCGGTTTCCGCGATGGTGAGCGCGGCCGCTACCGTCTCCAGATCCCGCATCTCACCAACCAGGATCACGTCCGGATCTTCCCGGAGCGCGTACTTCAACGCCGCGGCGAAGGTCTTGGTGTCGGTGCCGATCTCCCGCTGGTTGACGATACACGACTGGTGCCGATGGATGAACTCGATCGGATCTTCCACCGTGATGATGTGGCCCTTCCGCTCCTTGTTGATCTTGTCGATGATGGCCGCCAAGGTGGTCGACTTGCCTGACCCCGTCGGCCCTGTCACCAGGATCAGACCACGGGGCCGCTCGGCCAGCTTGGCGAGGATCGCGGGAAGGCCTAACTCCTGAAAGGTTCGCACATTGAAGGGAATCATGCGGATTACCATGGCCACGCAGCCGCGCTGTTTGAACACGTTCCCGCGGAAGCGTGCCAGGTTCTGAATCCCGAAGGAGAAATCCAGCTCGTCTTCGTTCTCGAACCGCTTCTTCTGGTTTTCCGTGAGTACCGAATACGCCAACTGGAGGGTGTCTTTGGGAGTCAGGACGTCGGGCACCGAACTGTCGACAATGTCTCCATCGACTCGCAGCTTGGGCCTTTCCGCCGCGGTGATGTGGAGGTCGGATGCGTCCTTCTGGATCATTTCCTCCAAGAGGGCTCGCAGATTCAGCGTCATTCGGCAGTCTCCTTGACCACTTCCTCGAGAGTCGTGACCCCCCGTTCGATCTTCTTCATGCCGTCCATACGCAGGGTGAGCATTCCGTCGACTACCGCCTGTTCGCGGATTTCCGCGACCGAGGCGCTGCGCAGAATCATCCGGCGGACCTCGGGAGAGAGGGCCATGACCTCGTAGAGGCCTGCCCGGCCCTTATAGCCGGTGCCGCTGCACGTATCGCAGCCGGCGCCCTTCATGAACGTGAGCGCCCTCAGGCTTACAAGATCTGTGCCCAGGGCGGACAATTCGTCATCGGTATACTGGTGCTCGCCCTTGCAGTCCTTACAGATGCGGCGCACCAAACGCTGCGCCACCACGAGGTTTACCGCGCTGGCCACGTTGAACGCCTCGATCCCCATATCGATCATACGGGTGATGGTGCTGGGGGCATCGTTGGTGTGCAGCGTGGAGAGCACCAGGTGGCCGGTGAGCGCTGCCTTGATGGCAATGCCGCCGGTTTCCAGATCGCGGATCTCGCCGATCATGATGATGTTGGGGTCCTGCCGCAGGAACGCTTTCAACGCCGCGGCAAAGGTGAGCCCGATCTCGGTGCGGACCAGCACCTGATTGATGCCCATCAGGTTGTACTCGACCGGGTCTTCCGCCGTCATGATGTTGACCTCGGGCGTGTTGATCCGGGACAGCGCAGAATAGAGGGTGGTCGTCTTGCCTGAGCCGGTGGGGCCGGTCACCAGCACCATGCCGTAGGGGTTCAGGATGGCCTTCATCAGGTCCTTCTCCGCCTTGACCTCGAAGCCGAACTTGGTGAGGTCGAGCGTCAGGTTGCCCTTGTCGAGGATTCGGAGCACGATCTTCTCGCCGAAGAGCACCGGAAGGGTGGAGACTCGGAAGTCGATCACCCGGCTTCCCATTTTCAGCTTGAGGCGGCCGTCCTGGGGAACTCGCCGCTCCGCAATGTTGAGCTGGGAAAGAATTTTCACTCGTGACGTGAGCGCCGCCTTCATCTTGAGTGGCGGCCGCATGATCTCGAGCAGGGCGCCGTCGATCCGGTAACGCACCCGGATCTCGTGCTCGAACGGCTCGATGTGGATATCGCTGGCCCCCCGGCGCACCGCGTCAGTCAGCAGACCATTGATCAGCTTGACGACCGGCGCGTCATCGATCTGCGCCTGGGTGGCAGCCTCGTCCTCCTCCTGCTCGACGACCTCGACATCCTCGCCCGTCTCCTCCATGTCTTTGAGGATGCTCTGGAGCTGCTGATCCGAAGCCTCGTAGTGCTTCTCGATCAGATTGCGGAGGGTGTACTCACCGGCGATGACCGGGAACAGGTCGAACCGGGTGATGAATTTGAGGTCTTCCAGCAAGCCGAGGTCGGTGGGATCGGCCATGGCCACGGTGAGCGTGCGACCTTCTCGCTTGAGCGGGAGCACGACGCTCTTGGTGGCCATGTCGGCTGGGACCAGCTTGATGATCTTGGGATCGACTTCGAAGCGCGAGAGATCGACCGCAGGCATGCGGTACTGGCGTGCGAGGACCTTGGTGATCTCGAGCTCCTGGACGAGCCCAAGCTTCACCAGCACGTAGCCGAGCCGGTGCTTGCTATTCTTCTGCTCTGCCAAGGCCTGCGCGAGCTGTTCGCGCGTAACCAGGCCTTCCCGGAGCAGGATTTCGCCGAGCCGATCGCCACCGGCCGCTGCGGTCGCCATGATCTCGTGGTTTGAGGGCTATGGGTAGTCAGGGGGTAATATCGGACAGTGGGCCGCTGAACCTTAGCCCAACCTCAACGGACCAGGACCCGCTCTCGAAGCCGGGCCACAGCCGCTACCCCGAATCCGGGCACTCGAGCCAGCTCTTCGATCGCAGTAAAAGGCCCGTGCTGCTGCCGATACTGCAGGATCGCTGCCGCCTTTGCTGGACCTACCCCCGGCAGGGCGTCCAACTCGGCGGCTGTGGCGGAGTTGATGTCTAGCGGCGCCCCCTGGGCGGATGAGCTGAGCGGCAGCGGGGCAGAATTGTCGACCGCCCTACCGTTGAAGACGACATGGGGAGCAAGCACCTTGAGTAGCCCGGGACCAACACCGGACACTCGATCGAGCCCGGCCAAGTTGCCGAATGCCCCGTGCGCCTGGCGATCCGCCACGATGACCTTCGCCAGCCGGGGGCCAACCTTCGGCAGCCTGGCAAGCTCAGAGGCGCTTGCCGCATCGACGTCCACCCGTTCTCCAGGGCCGAGTGGACGTCCCTTGTGCATGGCGCTATCCCGCTGCGCCGAAGGCGAGCCGGGCGACAGCGTGGCGAGAAGTTGGACCTGGCCCGGCGGCTCACCCGGCCGGGTGACTAGATAGCGGACTCCCTGGCCGACGACCGCCAGGGCGAGAAGGAGGAGCAATGCGCGGAGCTCGGGGGCAGGCATGGACCGAGGGTAAGGCGGTCGGACGGCAAAGCAGTAACCGATTTCACGACGGAGTTGTTGTTAAGAGGCGGAAAGTCACTCCCGAGTTTCTCGCCGCACCAGGGCAGTCGCCACGTCGCCCACAATCTGCAGGCTGGCCGGACTGACTTTGTCGATGGTGTCGTATTGGGTGTGCCAGGCAGGGTAGTCGAAGTCCACGACGTCTATGGCCCGGATGCCCGCCTTCTGCAGCTCGAGATGATCATCAATGAGAGTGTGCCGCGGCGAGGCGATGAAGTATCCCCCGTATCCCCAGTCTTTCGCCGTGTCCCACACCAGCTCGACCACTTCCGGCGCGCCCACAAGAGAATTCCCCTCCTGATAGATCTGCAGGTCCTTGTCGGCGATGAGGTCGAACAGAACCGCATACAGCGGCTTGGGTCCCGCCACCTGGTGAGCTCCATAATACCGCGACCCGATGAGCACGTCGGCCGGCGCCTTGGTGAAGTCGCCATAGTCCTCCCCATCCACGAAGAGCAGGTCCACTCCGATGGCGGGAGGAGTTCGCTTCAGCACGTCGGCCACACCCAGCAGCAAGGCTACGCCGGAACCGCCGTCGTTGGCGCCGAGCACGGGCTTGGTCGAATCCCGAGACACAGGACTGTCTGCTCTCGGGCGGCTATCCCAATGGGCCAGGAAGAGAATCCGCTTCTGGGCCGAGGGGTTGAAACGAGCCAGAAAGTTCCTCAGCTGGAGCGTGTCGCCCTTCACGGTCACATGGTTCCAGCTTTGCACCACCACACTGTCGGCCCGTTGGCGGAGCAGGCTGTCGAGCCAGGTGGCCATCTGCTGGTGCGCCTTGGTTCCCGGGATCCGGGGACCGAACCCGACCTGCTTCTCGATGTACCTGAAGGCGGCCTGGCCGTCGAACTCGCGGGGTGGACGCTCTTTGCGGCAACCCATGAAGGCGAGGATGGCGACGGCCGAGAGGACGGGAAAGACGGGAAAGCGCATCATGCCTTACCAGTTATAGGCCAAAGCCGAAATGTCGGGCTGTAAGCTAGTCGGGAGATGGTCACTGTTGAGGGCTCCTTCCCGTCTTTCCCGTCTTTCCCGTCTACCGATAGTCCCCCGCAAACAAGGAGAGCTGGAACGACGCCAGTAGGAAGACTTGGGAATTCCGCTGGCTCAGATGGCGGGCATCGTTTAGGGTGTAGCCGAACTGGAGGCCAGCGCTCACCGTGCTGACAATGTCGGTGTCGAGACCGCCGCGAAACTCCTGCCGGCGCACATCGGAAATGGCGGTGCAGTCCCCCTGATTCAGCCGCTGGAGACAGGTCAAGGTCTTGGACGTGAGCGCGGACAGGGAGGATCGCACCAGCTTCCGGCTGCGCGCGATCGAAGCCGGCAGACGAAACGAATGGCTGAAGGAAGCGGAGAAGTCGTCCTGATCGAGCAGGGTGGCGTTGCCGTTGTTGTCGTTGCGTTGTCCCCGGCTGGCATAAGAAAACGTCAGCGACATCCCGTTGCGGAGGCCGATCTGGAGATCCGGCGTGAGGGAAGACGAAGTGGTTGCGCTCAGGGCGCCGCCCTGGTCCTGGCTGGGCTGAACAGAGCTCCCCTCACGGTATCGGAAGCCGAGGCCGGCGGCCACCAGATTGAACGGACCTCCTCGAAACGTCTGAGTCCAGCGGACGTTTCCCACCGGCCATTCCCGTTGACGGGTGGTAGTCTCGGTGAGGCGGTCGCCCACCGGTTGGAACCGGTCGGACGTGGTGAGCGCATACGAGATGCTGGCCGTGATTCCGAGCGGCAGATCGGCTCCGGACGTGATGGCCGTGCTGCGAGTCTCCGAGGTACCGATGGCGTTGGTGCCCTCCTGGGTGAGGAAACGATCGAGCCCACCGAGGGCGAGCATATAGCCCACACCCGGATCGAAAGCGGCGAGATCGAACGTCGACGTGCGAGTGAGCTGGCTCCGGAGGTCCAGCGGACGCAGCTTGGCCAGCGCCCCACCGACCCGGCTGCGGTTTCCCCAGACCTGGTGGAGCAGTTTGCCCAGATCGAACGACGCGCCGATCTCCCGGGCCCGCACGTTGTTGAGGGTCTGGGGGAGAATGAAGGCTCCGCTATCACCCTCGGTTTGGATTGGAGGCCTCGTGTTCAGGGTCCGGGACAGGACGAAGTTGCTCGACGTGGTGTACCGGGGACGCAGCCACGACGTGAGCTTGGGTGTGAGCGACAAATTGGTCGTGACGGTTCGATCCCGTTCGACGCCCACCGGAATGCCGAGCAGGAAGCGGCGGTTGGCGTAGGCCACCCGCCCCAAGGTGCTCGAGTCAGTATAGACCCGGAGGTCTCGGGTACTGACCACATCGCTACTGAGCGTGAGCATACCGAGCGGCTGCCAGGTGAGGCCGCCGCCATTGCGCCACAAGTGGTTGAGTGAGAGAGTGGGCTGGACCAGACCATCGTCCGGTCGCACGATGGGCACCGCAAAGGAGGAGAAGTCGCCCTGGTCCTTGGAAAGGCCGCTGGTCAACCGAAGGTTCGAGGGCACCAGGCTCAGGGTGCCTCCCCGGAGGCCCTTCCCTCCTTCGCTTTCCCGCAGCCACTTGGGCAAACCCGCCACCAGCCCGTCGAACGGCAACTTGGGCCCGCGTCGCTTGCTCAGAAGGTTATAGCCCAGGGACAGGTTCGAGGCATCCGAGCTGGCGCTGGAATATTCTGTCTTCGAGCGCCCCCTGCTGACCGTCAGTGCGAACGCCAGCGGATCGAGGAGACCCCGCACCAGCCAACTCCTGCCCGGCACGCCGCGCCGCAAGGTGAGATTGTAGATCGCCGCGGACGATTGGGGCCGGCGTAGTCCGACCAGAGCATCAGCCCGCAAGTCGCTTTCTGTGAGCAGTATGGGGTGCTCGTCGCTGCGCACGTAGGAGACCGTCAGCGGCATGACCAATCCGAGCGAAGCCGGAAGAAAGCGGTCCAGCCGCCAGTTGGTGTTGAGCTGAAATGCCCCGGTGGTGCGATAGGTTGGATCGGTGTTGATCTGGTGGAACTGGCCGTCCTGCCGGATATACGCGGCAGATAGACTGCCGACGTCGGAGGCCACCAGGCGGGTGTCTACCGCTATCGCGGATCCGGTCTCCGACACCGGGGCACTCAGCCTGATGTCGTCGATCCAGAGCTCGGCCTCCGGCAGCGGAGCTGTGCCGTTGGTGTGGTAGATCCCGGCTGACATCTCCTGGATCGCCGCCAGGTTGGGAGGCCGGATTCCGGGATCGCCCAGGTGGACCAGATAAGGCCCGTCACAGGCCACATACGCATTCGAATCGTTGCTGCCGCATTCGGCAGCACCGGAAGGAGGCTCGCCGGCAAGCCAGCGCTGTTCCAGCTGGGCTCGAAGGTTCCGCCAGATTTCCAGGTCGATCACGAATTCCGGCTCCCACGTCGTTGAGTGGGCTGGAGCGTGATAGAGATAGAAGTTGCGATCGTCGCTGCCCAGCTTGACGAACGCCTGCAGCTCGCCCTCCTCCCACCCTGGACCTCTGCCTCTGGCCCAGACCCGCAGTTGCCGGTAGCTCAGCGCATTTTGGGGGCCCGCGGGAAACCGCAGATACGCCTCTGCCCGGTCTCCGACGGCCAGGTCGTGGGCGACGATCCGTAGCGATCTCTCATTGATCTGAGTCCCCTGAGCGATCTCGTTTCGCTTGGAGACTCCCTGGAACACACCCGGCGGCGGCTCGTACCCCAGATCAGTCCGGTTCTCGGTGGAGACGGTGGAGGCGATCACCTCGCCAGTGGGATTGCCGATCGAGCCCGAGATGCCGTTGATAGGAGTCTCGGCCCGTCGCGTCCAGGGCGACCCGACGAAGCGCATCCGGGCCAGAGCGAACCGGGCCACGACATCCGGCTGCCCGACGTCGGCCGGCGCCGCCAGCAGCATGCGGACCTGCTGGATGAGATGCAGGTCGGGAGTGCCGATCTGGATGGCGTCGGTACTCCGGAGGGGAATGCGGTACAGCTCCCATTGGGAGAACTGGCCGGGAGCATCCTGGTACTGCTTGCCGTTCCGGACGAAGTACTTCCCGCCCGGCACCAGGTTCACCACGTAGCGGAATACGTTCTCGTTGGGGCCCGACGCGTTGAGAACGTTGTCACCGTTGAGATCTTCGGTGTCGAGAGTCCCGTTGCCCCTGGTGCACCTGCTGCTGAGGTCGCCCCAGGGAAAGATCGGGACCGAGGAGCTGAGGACCCTTTGACACAGCGCAATCCCGCCGACCTGCTCCCCGGTGGCGGCATCGGTGAGGAGGTCGGGCCGGTCGGACAGAATTCCGATGTCGTCGACCTGGGCGTTGAAGATGTTGACGCTGGTTCGCTCGGTGTCGAGCCGGCCGGTGCCCACGTACTGCCGGCCGGTATAGACCGTGTCGCTGCCGTTTACGCTGAAGCTGTCGGGAGCGAGCGCCACCGCGTCCTCGTTCACGCTGCCGAGATCGAGCACCAGCCGGACCTGGGCTGAGTCAACGGTACGGGAGCTGGGCCGATACAACCAAAACTCCAGATACTCGCTGCGGGACAAGTCCACCCCGGTCGGACTGAGCGGGGTTACCATCGAGCGCCAGCGGGGTCGGAACTCTCGGCGAGGGAGGGACCAGCGAGAGCTCCGATCTTGCTGCACGATCCCACCCGCGGTATCGGCGTGCATAGTGAGATACATGACGGTCTCGCGTTGTTCGCTCTGCCCGGCTATGAGAATGAGACTGTCGATATCGCTGGCCCGCCACGCCACGGGCTGCCCATTACTCCCCGGTACCAGATTCTGCCAGGTAAGCGCCACCGCGTCGGCCGGATCGAAGCCGGCTCCGAATCCGATGTCCTCCAGACCGGCACCACTCTGGGGTTGGCTGCCGAATTCCCAGCCCGTCTCCTGCAGCGTCACCTGCGCGCCGGCGTCGGACTCGAACTCCTCCAGATATGCCTGGCCCGAGCGGTTGGGGTCCGGCTTGGTGAAGGCGTATTCGGCGTTGATGTCGAGCAGGGACGGAGCGGTGGACCGACGCGAAACGAGGCTATTGAGGAGCCGGGTCACTCCGCCCGGCTTGAAATGGAGCTCGGTATTGACCCCACCGACCAGGTTGGCGGAGGCCTCGAAGCCCAGCGCCGGCCGGTTGAAGGCACTCTGCTCCCGCTGATACATGCCGATCAGGTTGATCGCGCCTCGCTCGCCCAGACTGTATGAGGTGGAAAGCCCCAGAATCGAGGTCGGGGCCACCGCGAACACACCCTGCTCCTCGAACCGGGCAGTGATCTGAGCCGCGCCGCCTCCAAAGGTCGCCTCGGGATTGAGGAAGGTGACTCTGCCCAGATCGTAGGCGATGGAGTAGTCGACCCCCCGTTCCAGGCGGCGGCCACGGACCATGATCTGCTCGCTGCCCTGGCGAATCTGCAGGGCGCCGAGGCTGAGGGTGGACCGGTCGCCGGCTCCGGTGGAGTTATATCGCAGCCGCATCTCGAACTTGGCCGACGTCTGCTGGAGCAGGAGATAGAGCGGAGTCTTGTACATCGAGTCCGATCGCTCGGACGGCGTCAGCCGGGTGGCATCGGCGAAGGGCGTGAGATGAGGAAAGACGATGTACGACTCCCGCACCACCTGGTTGGCATCGGGGTCCTGGGCTCGGGGAAAGAGCCGATTTTCCCGATCGAACAGGGTGGCATCGGTCGGCACCGCCAGCCCCAGCAGTCCGAGGTAGGTGGCCGACCCAGATTGGGGCCGTTCGGATCGGTTGACCGAGACATTGACCTGCAGCGATCCCCGGTCGAGGTCGGCACCGGCAACCCGGTAGATCTGCCGCATCTCATAGCGGAAGGTGGCCGAGCTGGGGCCAATCTTGGGCTGGACGATGAGCCGGAGGCTGTCTCCGGCCGCAGGATTGTCCTCCCCGGGAAAGCTGCCGACCGTCTTCCCGTCCGCGGTCACATAGCTCACCGCCAGGTAATCGTCCTGGTTCAGCTTGGTCGCCAACGTGAGCCAGAGCCCGGAGCGGTCGAGGTAATAGTCCGTGCCCTGAATGAGCAGCTCCCAGCGAACCGGACCATACATCTGGCTTGGATCCAGCGAGCGGGCCACGGCGGTGATGCCGCCAATGCTGGGATCGGTTCCGCTCCGACTCGCCGCCGGACGAAAGCGATAGACTCGCACCTCCTGGGGCAGCTGCGCCGGAGGGACCGGGAGGCCGGTGAGATTGAGGATGTCGATCGCCGGGTAACCCGGCAGGGCCGTGGGATCCACCACCCAGAAGAACCGGCCCGACTCAAAATCCAGATCGCGGGCTTGCCGGTCCTGAGGCTGGCTGGTGGTCTGCCCCACGGTGTATGTCCGCTCCGCCACCTGACTGCCTTTCTGAGTCGCCGCGAGCGTCTGCACCGCCCAGGGTCCGATCTCGAACTTGGCGTTCACCCCGAAGTTGTTGGTGGGAATTGCGGCGGTGATGAAGCGGGACTGGGGTGGCTGGAAGGTGACGGTGCCGACCTCGATTCGGCGGATGATCTCGTCCTCGAGGCCCTGGTAGTAGACCTGAATATTGTTGTTGCCGCTGAAGTCGCGCTCCGTGTCGTAGTCCACATTGAGATGAACTCGCTCCCCGATGATGCCGCTCGATCGAAGGTTGACCTGATTATCCAGACGCGGGGCTTTGAAACTCCCCCGGCAGCCGGAATTGGGGTCGAGCAGCAATGCTGGGCTGCAGCGCTCGTTGCGCAGCCGGTCGGTTCGGATCTCGATTCTCACTTGGCCGTCGAGGGCCAGGTCGGCATACTTCCTGGAGAGGCCGAGCGTCCCGCGGTCCGTCGGCGGCACAGCCAGGTCCGCCGGTTGTTCCCCACCTAGCGGCGCGCCGTAGAGCGTCAGGTAGCGGAGGGCGGTGGCTCGATCCCGGCGGGCGGAGTCGATGGCAGAGGCAACGGTGCTGTCCCAGGCCATAGCGCGCAGGGCCGGGGGAGTCCGGGGAGCCCCCCTCCAGGGGGCCCGGAGGACCGCCGGTTCCTGCAGGCCGGAAAGCGACAGCGGGAAGGTCAGGCGGGCGCCCAGCGCACTGGCGCTGGCCCGAGCCGTATCGGCTTGGGCGGCCAGGACCCGCGGAAGCGTGACGAGGCAGATTAGGGCGACGACAAAGCGCGCCACTTTAGTGGAACCCAACGATAGGACTTGAGAGTAGTGGATCGGCAAATATAATGGCCCTACGAAACCCTTACAACTATACAAGTTAGCTGTCGTGCGACTACTCAACCGCTACCTCCTCCGACAACTGGCGGCCCCGTTCATTTTTGCCCTGGCCGCGCAGACCAGCTTGATGCTCCTTAGCCAGGTGGCCAAGAAGTTTGGGGCCCTGGTGGGCAAGGGCCTGCCCTGGACCGTAATCGGGGAGGTCTTTGCCCTCAGTCTCCCGTTCATCGTCGCCATGACGCTTCCCATGGCGGTCCTGCTGGCCGTGCTCTACACCTTCAGCCATCTCGCGGCCGACAACGAGATCACCGCCATGCGGGCCAGCGGGATCAGCGTCTATCAGGTGCTCACCCCGGTCCTGGTCTGGGGCGCCTGCATGGCGGCGTTCAATTTTGCCTTCGTGGACCAGGTGCTGCCCCGCACCAATGCCCGCCTCCGATCCCTGCTCATCGATATCGGGCGAAAAAAGCCGACGTTCGAGCTCCGGGAGCAGGTCATCAACGAGGTACCTCCCTCTCAGTACTTTCTGCGGGCGAGCCGTATCGATGCTGCCACCGGGCGCCTGCGCGGAATCACCATCTATGACGTGGGGGGCGAGGCGAGCCGGCGCGTCATCTATGCGGACAGCGGATCAATGGCCTACGCGGAGGGTCAGACTGATCTGAGCTTGCGCTTATATGATGGATCGATCCACCAGTATCGCCCGTCCGAGCCGACGCGCTTCCAGCTGACCTATTTCTCGGTGAACGACATCCGGGTGAAAAATGTGTACGACCAGCTGGAGCGGAATACCAGCGAGTCGATCAGGGGAGACCGGGAGATGAGCACCTGCGAGATGCTCCAGGTCATCCGGGAGGCCAGGCAAGAGCAGGAGGAGGCCCGGCAGGATCGGGCCGACCTGGTAGTGCAGGATCTACGAGCTCTTTTGGGACTGCCACCGGTTCCGGCCACTCGGGCCAGTCCCCCGGACTCGACCCCCCACGGATACTGCGGCTGGCTCGAATCCCTGCAGGGGCTGTTTCTTCCCAAGACGGCTCAGGCCCAGGGGAATGCACAGAAAATTCCGCCCCAATCGACGCAGGCACAAGGGACCGCCCCGGAAGGCCTGGCCAAGCTCGGGGTTCCCCCGAGGGCGCGGGTGAAGCTCTCCAACTGGTCGGAGGTAGCCACCGCGGCAGATCGGGTGCAGGACGCCGATCGCCGGGCCGACCGCTATGCCGTGGAGGTGCATAAGAAGTGGGCCATCAGCCTGGCCTGCGTCTCTTTTGTCATCATCGGCATCGTGATGGCGTTGCGATTTCCCCGGGCGGGAATCGGCTTGGTGATCGGAGGCGGGCTCGCAGTGTTCTCCATCCATTACGTGGGATTGACCGCCGGTGAGAGCCTGGCGGATCGGGGGCTGGTCTCTCCCTGGGTGGCGATGTGGACTCCAAACATCGTGCTCACCGTGGTTGGCCTCCTCGGGCTCCTGCGGGTGAGCCGTGAATCGGGGTCGACCCGAGGAGGAGACTTCCAGGAGATTCTCGAAGGCGTGAAGCATTTCTTCCGCCGCTTGCGGCGGGCGAGATCCGAATGAGGGCCGGCCTCCGGCAGCTCGATCGCTACGTCCTCAACAGCTGGGTCCGGATCTTTGTGCTCACCGCGCTGGGGTTTCCGCTGGTGTCGATCGTGATCAACCTGACCGACAGCCTCAACCGGCTGCTGGATCGCGGGCTCACCACGAAGCAGATCGTGGTCAGCTACATCTACTCCATTCCCGAGAACGCCTTCCTGGTGATGCCGGCAGCGGTCCTCTTTGCCACCGTGTTCACCGTGGGCGCAATGGGTCGCCACTCCGAGCTCACCGCGGCCAAGGCCGGGGGCCAGAGCTTTCACCGGCTCATGCGGCCGATCTTTATCGCGGCCGGACTGGCTTCGGTGCTGGCATTCGTGGTGGGAGAGCTGGCCCCCGGCGCCACGGCTCGCCAGCTCGAGATCCAGAAGGCCAAGCAGGTTCGGCCCACCCGTACCCGCTTCAATTTCGTGTACCGGGGAGACGCCGGATGGGTTTATACCATCCGGTCGCTCGACATCGCCACCCGCCAGCTCAAGCAGCTGATGTTCGAGCGGCAGGGGACCGGCCTCAGTTACCCCGGGCTGGTGCTCACGGCCGACAGCGCGAGCTACGATGACTCGCTCAAGATCTGGCGGCTCCGGCGGGGGGCGAGTCGGGTCATTGCCGGACCGGCCCGACAGGCGACTTTCAACTTCAAGTCTATGCGGCTGCGGGTATTGAAGCAGTCCCCCGCCGATCTTCTCGCCGAGCCCAAGACACCGGATGAGATGCGCTATGCCGAGCTGGGCCGATACATCGACGCCTTGAAGCGCTCGGGGAATGACGCCAACAAGCTGGTGGTGGAACAAGCACTGAAGCTGGCTCTCCCTGCCACCTGCCTTATCATCGCACTCTTTGGTGCTCCGATGGCAGTGACCTCACCCCGCGCCGGGGCGGCGGTAGGCGTGGCCATCAGCCTAGGGACGACGGTGATCTTCCTGCTGCTCGTCCAGATCACCAAGGCCATCGGCGCCGGCGGGGTGATCGATCCGATCGTAGCGGCGTGGTCCCCCAATGTGCTGTTTCTGTTCGCCGGGTTGGTTCTGTTAGCGAGGGTTAGGACGTGAGGCCAGCGGGGCAGCGGGGCGACTTTCCTCCGATAGCTCGATAGAGTCCCCAGGTCAGTCTTCCTGCGTGATCACGAAGCGCCTCCAATTCACCCCAGTGTTCCGGCTTCAGATATTCCAGATCTCGGGCAAGGCGAAGAATGTACGAGAGTTCTGCCAGAGATCCGAGAGAGATATTCAGGAATCGGCGGAATTCAGCACTACCTCGCTTGGCCGAGCCTTCTGCAATATTGGCCGCTGCGGAGTAGGCCGACCTCCTAGCCTGCAAGGTAAGACCGTACATCTCGCTGTTCGGCCAGCCCCTGCTCAATCTATAAGTTGCTAGCGCGAGCTCATGGCAGGCAAGCCATGATTTAAGCCGCTCGTGCCGCTTACCATCTCTCGAAGCGACTATGTCTTCCGAGGCTCGCCGCATGCCTCGGACTGTACGGGTCTGACAAGATCTCAAGTAACCAAGTCTACGCGGCCCCGCGCTATATTTCTCGCATGGCCACCTCACGCCCCGTCATCGTAGGGACCGGTATCGCCGGCCTGTGGACGGCGTGGCGCCTGGCATCCGAGGGCCTCTCCGCGGTTCTTGTCACTAAGGAGACGCTGGCCGACAGCGCGAGCGCCTGGGCCCAAGGCGGGATCGCGGTGGCCCTCGGGCCAGGGGACAGTCCCGGTCAGCACGCGGCCGACACCCTAGCGGCCAGCGATGGGCTGGCCGACCCCGAAGCCGTCCGTATCCTGACAAACGAAGGTCCCGACCGTATTTACGAGCTCCTTGCCCTGGGCGCGGTCTTCGACCGCGGCCCCGACGGCAAGCTGGGGCTGGCTCTCGAAGCGGCGCACACCCGGCCCCGAATCATCCATTCCGGCGGAGACCAGACGGGCGCCGCGCTGATCAGCTGCCTGGCCCAGGTGGTCCGGCTGCATCCCGAAATAGAGCTGCTGGAGCACACCGAGGTCGCGGGCCTGCTCACTCATGACGGCCAAGTCGTGGGCGTCACGCTGTTGCCGCACGGCGGTGTCACCTCGACACTCACCGCGTCCGCCGTAATCCTGGCGACCGGCGGGGTGGGCCAGCTGTACGCCGTGACTACCAATCCCAAGGTGGCGACCGCGGACGGCTGGGCGCTGGCTCACCACGTCGGGGCCCAGCTCCGCGATCTCGAGTTTCTTCAGTTTCATCCTACGGCGCTCAAGCTGCCCGGGGTCAATCCGGCCCCGCTGATCTCGGAGGCCGTGCGCGGTGCCGGGGCGGTTCTCGTGGACGGCGCGAGCCGCCGGTTTGCCCTCGATTTCGATGCCCGCGGCGAGCTGGCGCCACGCGATATCGTCGCGAGAGCGGTCGCTGCAGCAGATGCCGCTGGCGGAGCCTGGCTCGACGCCCGCGCGATCGAGAATTTTCCCTCCCGCTTTCCCGGCATAACGGCGATGCTCGGCCGATTGGGCCTGGACCCGGCTCGCGATCTGTTGCCGGTGGCTCCCGCCCTCCACTACGCAATGGGCGGCATCCAGACCGACCTGGAGGGCGGCACCACCAAACCCGGGCTCTGGGCCGTGGGCGAAGTGGCCCGCACCGGAGTGCACGGGGCAAACCGGCTGGCGTCGAACTCGCTCCTCGAAGGCTTGGTGTTTGCCGACCGGGTGGGCCGCTCCCTCGCGCGGAGCCTCAGAACGCCATCGCCCCAAGTCTCCGCTCCCGCAGCCGCCGGGGTAGCCGACAGCGGCGCCGATGCGGGGTCCGAAGCCATTCGCCAGGAGATGAGAAATCTGATGACGGCCGATGTCGGGGTGCAGCGGAGCGAGGCGTCCCTGCTCCACGCCGAGCGAGAGCTGGAGCGTCTAACGCTGGCGACACCGCCGGAGGCCTGGCGCACCCACAACCAGCTTCTGGTGGCCGGCCTCATCACCCAGGCGGCTCGCGGACGCCGGGAAAGCCGCGGCGGTCATCGGCGGACGGATTATCCGCCCGACAAGTTGAAGCGGGAGGCGGTGTGATCCAGTCGAGCGCCAACGGCAGCCGCACGCTTTCGCTTCCTGTGATCGAGGAGCCAGGGGAGACCCCGGAGCAGATCGCCGAGCTCCAGGCGGAGATCCGGCGGCTGGCCCGGTCGCGCAACGCCGTCGTGCTGGCCCATAATTATCAACGGCCCGAAGTTCAGGATGTCGCCGACTATGTCGGCGACTCGCTCGGCCTCTCCCGCCAGGCGGCGGGGACCCAGGCACAGGTGATCATCTTCTGCGGCGTTCACTTCATGGCCGAAACCGCGGCGATCCTCTCGCCCCGAAAGCGGGTGCTGTTGCCCGATCTCAAGGCGGGCTGCTCGCTCGCCGCCACCATCACCGCGGAGGATGTGCGCCGTTGGAAAGCGGAATTCCCCGGCTACATCGCGGTTGGATACGTCAACACCACGGCGGAGGTGAAGGCCGAGCTGGACTACTGCTGCACCAGCGGCAACGTGCTCGATGTCATCGATGCCATCCCCGAGGACCAGGGCATCCTGTTCCTGCCCGACTTCTTCCTCGGAAGCCACGTCCGCCGCATGCGGCCGGATCGCCGGATCGAGGTCTGGATGGGCGAGTGTCACGTGCACAAGGGCATCCGTCCCGAGGTCCTCAATCAGGCGCGAGCTGACTACCCTGACGCCGAGGTGCTGGTGCACCCGGAGTGCGGCTGCGCCGGGCAGCTCATCTACAGCATGGGTCTGGGAGAGATCGATCCCGAAGGGCTGCACATCACCTCGACCGAAGGGATGATCCGGAAGGTGACCGAGCGGCCGGCTTCGCAGTTCATCGTGGCCACCGAGACCGGGATCATGCACCGCATGCGGCAAGTGGCGCCCGAGAAGCAGTTTATTGCTGCCGATCCGGAGGCCGTCTGTGCCTTCATGAAGACCATTACCCTGCCTGGCGTGCGCGATTCCCTTGCGCTCGACCGCTACCATATCACCGTTCCCGCCGACGTCGCCGCCCGGGCCCGGCGAGCCATCGACCGCATGGTAGCGCTGGGCTAAGGCGCTCCCTTTGCCCGCGCAATCCGACGCCGACCGCATAGCCGCGGCGGCCCTCGCCGAGGACGGCGACGCTGACGTCACCACGTCGGTCACGGTGTCGCCCGGCACCACGGCTCAAGGCCTGATCGAGTACCGAGACGGCGGAGTTCTGGCTGGAACCGCCTTCGCGGATGCCGTGGCCCGCGCCTGCCGCTGCACCATCAAGTGGCAACACAAGGAAGGGAGCACACTCGGACCAGGGACGACGGTCGGCCGGGTGCGGGGCGAGCTAGCCGCGATACTCCGAGCCGAGCGGCCGATGCTCAACCTGCTCCAGAGAGCCTGCGGTGTTGCGACGGTTACCCGGGCCTATGTCGACGCGCTCCGGGGCACCTCCTGCCAACTTCTCCACACCCGGAAGACAGCCCCGGGTCTCCGCGCGCTCGATGTGGCCGCCGTGATCGCAGGAGGCGGCCACCGTCATCGGTTGGATCTGGCGCACGAGATCATGGTAAAGGACAATCACTGGCAGGCAGTGGGGCAGGCGGGTCTCGGTCACGCCCTGGCAGAAGCGAAAAAGCGAGGCGTGACCGCCCTGTACGTAGAAGTGGAATCAATCGAGCAGCTCAAGCTCGCCTGCTCGGCAGGAGCGACTCGGCTCCTGATCGACAATCAGTCGCCTGACACGGTGCGAGAGTGGGGGCGGCTGGCGCGAAGCCTTGCGCCTAACATCGAGATCGAGGCCACTGGCGGGATCATCATGGCCAATGTGCGCGACTATGCGGAAGCCGGCGCCGATTTCATTTCAATCGGTGCGCTCACCCACAGCGTTCGGGCAGCCGACATCGCGCTCGAGGTTGAGTCAAAAGAACAAGACCTCGGGGAGTAATCCGGGTTTATCTGCGGCCAGCTTTTTCTTCCCTAAGGGGTGGAACTACCTCAGACCTCCGCGAGGTCCACGTTCTCCACGCGAGATACGCCGGCACGCCGGCCAGGATGATGCCGAAGGTGATTCCGGTATTCACCGGATCGGTCCACAACGCATTGACCACCATTCCCACCGATGCCAGCAGGAACAGCAGGGGCACCACCGGGTATCCCCAGGTGCGATATGGCCTGGGAAGCTCGGGCCGGGCCCGGCGCAGCACGAACACGGCCCCCACCGCCAAGGCATAGAACGGCCAGATGCCCAGGATGAACTTGTCGGCCAGCTGCTGGAAATCGTTCAGGAGGACATAGATCACGCCGAGGCCGGTGGCCAACCAAATGGCGACTGATGGACTCTTGAAGCGGGGTGACACCCGGGCGATGCTCTGGAAGAAGAGGCCCCGATCGGCCATGGCAAAGAAGATCCGGGGTCCGGTCATCATCGAGCCGATCAGGGTGCTGAAGCAGGAGAGCATCACCACGGCGGAGATGGCCGCGCCCGCGGACCGGCCCAATAACGGAATCTGTTCCGCAGCCGTGGCGGCGATCAGTGGTGAGCGCGCCATTTGGGGCAGCGGCACCAGGTAGACATAGGCGACGTTGAGCAGGAGATAGATCAGCAGGATGCCGGTAGTCCCAATGATAAGCGCCATGGGCAGGGTGCGCCCCGGGTTCTTGACCTCCCCACCGACGAACGAAAGGTCCGCCCAGCCGTCATAGGTCCACATGATGGCGATGAGCGCGGTGGCTATCAGCGACACGCTGATGCCGGGTCCCCAGGCCGGACTGAAGTGGGATACGCTACCTTGGCCCGCCGTGAACGCGAGTAGCACCAGCGCAGTCAGGGCCCCGTACTTCGCGACCGTCGCGACGTTCATCAGGATGGCGGCCCGCTTTACCCCCAGGTAGTTCAGCAGACCCACAGCGACAACTGCAGCGGCCGCCACCCAGCGCACCTGCAGCGGTGCCAGCGGGATGAAGCGGCCGAGGTACTCGGCAAAGATCGTGGCGATCGCCCCCAGGGCGGACGCCCGAATGACGGTGAGCTCGGACCAGCCGAAGAGAAAGGCCGGAAGCGGTCCGAACGCCTCGAGTATATATGCGAACACACCGCCGGACCGGGGCAGGGCTCCGGCCAGCTCGGCGAGGGTCAAGGCGCCGAACAGTGCGATGAGGCCGCCGATGACCCAGGCGAGAAAAACCGGTCCCGGATAGTGCAGCCGCTCGGCGACCGTTGCGGGAACCCGGAAAATGCCGCTCCCGATGGTGGAGCCGATGAGCACCGCCACCGCACTCCAAAGCCCGAGGTGCCGGGGAAGCCGCTCACCCCACGCGTCACGTTGTGGAAGCATCGGCCAAATATATACTTGACAAGGGTCTTACAGACCCTGTTCTTTCCGCTCGAAATGGGCTATTTGCTATTAGCTACTGGCTATTCGCTATTGGTCATGCGCCCCCACCCATGAACCCAACTGATCGAGATCAAACCCAATTGCTTCGCCGCCTGGCATGGACCGGAGCCGGCCTGGCCCTTGGTCTCATCGTGCTCGGAGGGGTCGTTCGCATCACCGGCTCAGGCATGGGCTGCGGCGACCACTGGCCACTCTGCGACGGCGAGTGGTTCCCCCCGCTGGACCTTCCCACCCTGATCGAGATCGGCCACCGCTGGGCGGCGGCGCTGGTGAGCATCGTCGTCCTGGCCACAGCCGGCGTGGCCTGGTTAAGACACCGGTCAGATCGCAGCCTGAGAGATCCCGCCACGCTCGCGGCCGTGCTCCTGGTCGTCCAGGTCCTGCTCGGCGCCGTCACGGTCAAGCTTTCGTTACCTCCCTGGGTGGTCATCATCCACTTTGCCAACGCGATGGCGCTGCTCGCCGTGCTCATCGTGACGGCGTTGCGGGCCACTCAACCGAAGGCCGCCGTCGCACTCCCACGCCACGGCGCCCACCGCCTGGTAGTGGGGGCCGCGGCATTCGGGTTCGGGGTGATACTCTTCGGCGCCCAGGTAGCCAATTTCCGCGCGGGCCTGTTCTGTCTGGGACTGCCTCTCTGTAACGGCGCCGTTCTGCCACCTGCTGCTCCGCTGGCGTCGCTGCACTGGATGCACCGGGTACTAGCGTTTGTCTTTGTAGCCCTCTTGCTGGCGCTCACAATTCGACTCCGGCGGCTCTCTGATCCCAGCAGCCGGATTCTGCGCCGCTGGATTGTAGCTGTGCTCTTGATCGCGTCCTTCCAGATTGGATTGGGGGGGGCCATGGTGCTCCAGCTGTTGCCCCCCGGGCTGCGCGTAGCCCATCTACTGGTCGGAACCACGCTCTGGGGAGCCCTGGTCGCGCTCACGTTTTATTCCGCCCGCACCCCCGCACAGTCGCCAGCCACGGACCCGGAACGCTCGACCCGGCCGACCCTGCTCGCCGACCTCATCACGCTGACCAAGCCGAGGATCATCTCACTGCTGTTGGTGACCACGGTGGCGCCGATGTTCATCACGCCCGCCGGTCTCCCCTCGGTATCTCTGGTCCTGTGGGTCGTACTCGGTGGCTACCTCATGGCCGGGGGCGCCAACGCCATCAACATGTGGTTCGACCGCGATATCGACACCAAGATGACCCGGACTCGCCTGCGCCCCATTCCTGCCGGCCGGATCTCCGCGGCTGCCGGCCTAGGGTTCGGCATTGGCCTCGGGTTACTGGCCTTTGCTGTCTTTTGGTACCGGGTGAACCCGTTGAGCGCGTGGTTGGCACTCGGCGGGTTCTTGTTCTACGTTTTTATTTATACCATCTGGCTCAAGCGCTCGAGTCCCCAGAACATCGTCATCGGCGGAGCCGCTGGCGCATTTCCTCCACTCGTGGGTTGGGTCTCGATGACCGGCCACCTGGATCTGGCGGCCATCTACCTGTTCGCGATTGTCTTTTACTGGACCCCTCCCCACTTCTGGGCCCTGGCGCTGATCAAGCAGGGCGAATATGCCAAGGCCGGGGTGCCGATGCTTCCGGTGGTGCGCGGCGAGAGGCGGACCAAGTTCGAGATGCTGGCCTATACCCTGATTCTGCTGCCGCTCACCCTGATGCCGGCCTTCTTCGGAGCCCTGGGCCTCTTCTACGGCGTCGCGGCCGCCATCCTGGGAGGCCGGCTGCTCTGGTACTGCGTCCGGCTCCTGCGGGAGCGCGGCACCACTCCGCTGGCCTGGCGGATGTATCGCTACAGTCTGCTGTATCTGGCGCTGCTC
>DASYIX010000135.1:0-57170 GCA_035997125.1 Gemmatimonadales bacterium | reverse complement strand
ATCGCCATAGAAGGGCAGAATGTTCAGGTAGGCGACGTTGGCCAGCACATACAGCGTGCACACGATGCCGGTGCCGAGGGCGAGCGCCCGCGGAAGATTCTTGGTCGGCTCCCGGACCTCGGCGGCGGCAAAGGTCACGTTGTTCCAGGCGTCGGCGGAGAACAAGGAGCCGACCATTGCCGCCCCGATCACCGGCAAGACGGCCAGACTCCAGTCACCGGTGCCCCAGAAATTGGAGAAGTTGGCCGCGGCGATATCGGGTTGGCGAAAGAGCGTGAGCCCCAGCAGAACCAGCGCCGCGAGCGCACCGATCTTGGCGACGCTGAAGACCGTCTGCACCGCGGCCCCCAGCTTCACGCCCCTGATGTTCAGCAGGGTCAGGGCCACGATCATCACGATCGCCACCACGCGCTGGGGCGAGAGGCCCAGGTGAATGGGATCGGCTGCACCCGGCAAACGGATCTGGCCAAGCGACAGGAAAATGTCGGGAGAAACGCCGGGGACCAGGACGCCAAGAAACTTTCCGAACGCCACCGCCACCGCCGCGATGGTCCCGGTCTGGATCACCATGAATAGGGTCCAGCCGTAGAGAAAGCCCGCCGCCGGTGAGAGCCCTTCGCGCAGGAAGATGTACTGCCCCCCCGCTCGCGGCAGCATAGCGGCGAGCTCGGCGTAGGCCAGCGCGCCGGTGACCGTCATGAGGGCCGTGATCACCCAGACCAGCAGCAACGCGCCCGGACCCCAGTTCGACACCTGGCGGCTGATGTCGGCCGAGACGATGAAAATTCCGGAGCCGACCATGGAGCCGACCACCAGCGAGATGGCGGCGAGCGGTCCTATGCCACGGATGAATTCGGTAGCCGTCTTCGGTGCGGCGGGGGCTCGTGCGGGAGCGGCCATTAGGTACCTGAGTTAGGGAGATCCTTCACTTGCTGCCGGGGGACAGCGTCTTCCTTCGGCCTGTCCTCTGCTGCCTTGACGGCTTCTTCCACCACCGCCTGCCCGGCTGCAGCCAGACCCTTCATGACCTTCGCGGCGCTATCCATCAACGTCATGGTGCCGGTGATCGCCTGCACCGGGAGCTTCCCGGCCCGCATGGTGTTCTCGACGGTAGATGTGATCTTGGCGAAGAGGCCCCGGGGCTCCGACCGCGCAGCGTACTTGCTGGTCAGGAACTCCGCGTAATCCAGGACCTGGTAGGCCTTCTCGTCATCCAAAGTCTCGAGGAGGCGGGCGATACGTTGTTTAAGGAGATCGTTCATAGAGGGCTATGGGCTCTTGGCTGTTGGCTATTGGTTACTGGGATACTGCTTGTTCAAAGTTCGCACCTTACGGAAGAGTCGTGCCACCGGGGAGCGATTCGATCCTCGGAGCTGGCCAAGAGCCCATAGCCTCCCCTCACTCCGCCACCCGCGTCACGAACTCCACGACCGGCGTCGTCAGATATTTGGTCCTCGCGGCCTTGATGACCACCCGCAGGTTCAGCTCCTGCAGCGCCGGAAGCGTGCGGAACTCCGCGGCCTGGGCCTCGGTGACGGTGACGTAGACGAACCCCGGCTCGGGCAGGGGCCCGCGGGTGAGAAGATAGCTCTGACCCCGGGGGATCTCGGTGCGTAGCTCGTCCGCGGTCTGCACCGCGATCAGCTGCAGCCGCCATTCCACGGCGCGGCCCACGTATTTAGAAGGATCGGATCGAACCTCCGCCGCCGTGATGCCGGTGAGCGCACCCCCCGATGCCTCTTCCAGGTCGCTCTCCCGAACCCAGCCCTCGACCTGCACCCGAGCCCATTCCCCGGAGTGGCCGAGGATCCGGGCTGGGGCGCCGGTCTGAAGGGTACCGTACTTGCCGCCCTGGGGAGTGGCAAAGACCGGGGTCTCTCTCGCGATCGCGGCCCGGTCGGGGTCGCTTTGAGGCTTGGCCGGAGCCGGGGAGGACGGAGGCGGGGAGACCGGCGGGGCGGAAGCCGGCGCCGGCTGCGAGACTGCCGGCGTATCACTGGCGGCTCTGGCGCCGATGGCGCCCTTCGGCACCCAGCCAGACCGGCTGACGTGGGTCCACCCGCCGCGGGTCTCCAGCTTGTGAAGCAGGGTGCCGTTCCGCACCCGGCCGATCACGTCGCCGTTGGGCGATTCCCGGATGTTCTCGCCATCCGCAGAGGCCCGCACCACCAGATCAAAGCCATCCCGGTGAGTCGCCATGGTCGAGCTGCTGAAGATCCACCCATCGACCACCACCTCATGCCAGTCCCCGCGGGCGCCCTTGGTCTCCACTTCGGTGCCGGCTGGAAGCGAGACCAGCGGGACCCCTTCCGGCTCCTTGCGCAGCCGGGTATCGCTCGAGATCTCACTCTGATCCTGGGCCTTCAACTGAGGTGTAAACAGTAGCGCGAGCAGTACGATGCAGGCTGGTAGCCGGCCCAAGCCGGGACTAGATTGCGGCGCGTAAATCACAGTGGCGCATTGTAGAACACGCGGAGACCCATGTCAAACGGAAGCGCTCCCCGGGTAGTCCTGATGGTCTTGGACGGCTGGGGCTACCGGCCCGAGCGCGAGGGGAACGCTATCGAGTTGGCCTCGACCCCGAACTGGCACCGGCTCTGGCGATCCTATCCCAGAACACTGCTGGAGGCCAGCGGGCTGGCGGTGGGGTTACCCGAAGGCCAGATGGGCAACAGTGAAGTGGGGCACTTGAATCTGGGCGCAGGCCGGGTGGTGCCCCAGGATCTGGTCCGCATCTCCCAGAGCATTCAGAGCGGCGATTTCTACAACATCGAGCCCCTGGTACAGCTCTGCGCCGGTCTCAGGCAGACCGGAGGAACCCTGCATCTTGTCGGCCTCCTCGGACCGGGCGGGGTCCATGCATTGGACCGCCACTTGCTGGCGTGTGTTGAGCTGGGGGTGCGCCAGAAGGTTTCCGCCATCGCAATCCACGGCTTTCTCGACGGACGCGACTCGGCTCCAACTCTCGGCGCCGAGGTGGTGCGGACGCTGCTCAGGGATATGCGGAGCATCGCCGGCACCAAGGTGGACATCGCCACGCTCACCGGTCGCTACTACGGCATGGATCGGGACCGCCGCTGGGAGCGCACCAGGCTGGCCTATGATGCCATGGTGCATGGCCTTGGCACTCCGGTCGAGCACCCCGTGCTCGCCGTCCAGGCGGCATACCAGCGGGGCGAGACCGACGAGTTCATTCAACCGCGGGTCCACGTGCGCAACGGGGTTCCCGTGGCCACCATGCGGGACGGCGATGGAGTGTTCTTCTTCAACTATCGCAGCGACCGGATGCGGCAGATCGTGGCGGCTCTTGCCGTGGAGGGCTTCGACGGGTTCCCAGTGAACGACCGTCCCCGACTGGCTTGCGTCACCATGACCCAGTACGACCAGACCTTTGCCCTTCCCCAGGCGTTCCCGCCGTTCAGTCTGGCGCGGATTCTCGCCCAGGTGCTGGCCGAGCGGGGCCTCACTCAGTACCGCACCGCGGAAACCGAGAAGTACCCCCACGTGACCTACTTCTTCAACGGCGGGTATGAGCCTCCCTACCCGGGAGAGGAGCGTTGTCTGATTCCGTCTCAGCGGGTGGCCACCTACGATCTGGCCCCGGAGATGAGTGCGGTGGGCATCACCGAGGCCCTGTGCCGCACCATCGAGACCCGGGATCACAATTTCATCCTCTGCAACTACGCCAACGCCGACATGGTGGGGCATACCGGGGTGCTGCCCGCGGTCATCCGCGCGGTGGAGACGGTAGACACCTGCGTGGCCCGGGTGCTCGCCAGTGCGGAGAAGACCGGGACCAGCGTCCTCATTACCGCAGATCACGGGAACTGTGAGATGATGATCGACCCGGCCACCGGCGGAGTACACACCGCGCACACTACCAATCCGGTGCCTCTGGTCGCGGTGGGAGCCGGAGCCGCGTCGCTTCGGGCCGGCGGCTCCTTGCGCGACGTGGCGCCCACGGTTCTGGGACTCTTGGGCATCGAACCGCCCGCAGAAATGACCGGGCGCGACCTGAGAGAGTGTGACTGATGAGGAATTTGTTCGGGATCGCCCTGCTCTTGGCCCTTCCGGCATCTGCGCTTGCCCAGGTGGGCCACGCGCCGAAGACGTCGCCCTATCGCGACATTCACAAGGGGCACACGCTTACGGCTATGGGTGGTTATTTCAAGGGCGACGGCGGAAGATTCGGAATCGGTCCCCACGGCGACTACGTGTTCGGGGGACGCTACGACATCCGATCGGCAAGTGCGTTTCAGATCGGCATCGGCGTCTACCACGGCAACCTCAATCGCCTGATTGTCGACCCCTTTGTGGTACTGGCCAATCGGGTGAAGGGTCCAGTCAAGCAGTCGGTGACCTTCGCGGAGATTGCCCTGCAATTCAACATCACCGGTGGGAAGACCTGGCACCGCTTCGCCCCCTTTCTGGCGGCCAGTGGCGGCCTGGCCTTTGCCAGCAGCACTCCCACCGACACCAGCGGCTACAACTTTGGCAACAAGTTTTTTCTTGCGCCGACATTCGGTGTTCGTGTTTTCCTGACCGAGCGGCTGCACCTTCGCGCCGAGGCCCGGGCCAACTTCTGGAAGCTGAATTACCCGGACACCTTTCGGCAGCCGCCGATAGAGCAGCCGGCGGCGCCACCCGTGATCGTGGGAGGCAGTATCACGGAATGGGTCTCGAGTCGCTGGGTGCAGGTGGGGTTGGGCTACTCGTTCACACCCTGATGGCAGCTTCCCTGGAGCGAGTGCGCATCTCGGAGGACGCAACCCTGTATGCCGACTGCACCGGACCCGCCTGACCTGATCCAGCCATCCAAGCGCGGTGGGAGGATGTCCCAGCTCGCCGCCGTGGAAGAGGTCGCGGTGTGGCTGGAGGTCAACGGCCGGCCGGTCGTCACCTGGATGTGTACCCCCGACCTGCTGGAGGAGCTGGCCATCGGCTGGCTGCACGGCGAGGGGTACATCGATTCTATCGACCAGGTGCACCTCCGCCCCTGCGCCACCGACCTCGGCTTCTGGGCCGAGATCCCAGCCGACCGGGTGGCCGCGGTGCAGGCGGAAGGGCGGAAGCCGGTGCTCGCCTCCGGGTGCGGAGCCGTCTCCACCTTTCTAGCCGACCCCAGCACCATCGAGACCCGGCCGGCGAGGGGTCCGGTGCCGGAGATGGAACAGCTCCGCGCCCTGTTCAAGGCGCTGTTCGTAAAGGGCGAGCGGTACAAGGATACCGGGGGAATTCACGCTGCGGCGCTGGTCGATTCCGCATCTCCTGCCCTCATTGCCCACGCCGAGGATATCGGGAGGCACAACGCGGTAGACAAGTCGCTGGGTGCGGCACTGCTGGCCCGGCACCCGGTGGCAGGGCTGGGCCTGTTGGTGACCGGCCGGATCTCAGCGGAGCTGGCCTTCAAGGCCGCGCGGGCCGGGTTGGCGTACGTGGCCACACCTTCGGTGCCCTCCACCCTCGCGGTCGAAATCGCCCGGCGCAGCGGGATGATTCTGATCGGACGAGCGGTAAGTGGCCATCCCCAACACCATGGCGCGGTGGAGCCGGGTGCCGCCTGATCGTGCGACGCTGGCCCAGCTGGTTCGCAATGCGCGCCGGATAGCGGTGGTGGGGCTGAGCCCCAAACCCGAGCGGCCCAGTCACAGTGTCGCCGCCTATCTCCAGCGCGTGGGCTACACGATCATACCGGTGCATCCGGCCGGAGGTGTGACGCTGGGCCAGCGAGTTTATGCCGATCTGCGTGCCGCCGCGGCCGCCGCGGGGCCGATCGATATCGTGAATGTGTTTCGTCGCTCGGAGCACATTCCCCCGCTGCTCGACGCCCTGCTGGAGGTGAAGCCTCAGCTGGTATGGCTGCAGCAAGGAATCCGGCACGACGGCGTCGCCCGGAGTCTGGAGGCGGCAGGGATCGCGGTGGTGATGGATCGCTGTCTTGCGGTGGATCACCAATTCATGGGAGTCTGATGCCAGCTCGAACACTCGCCTGCGTCGGCCTCCTCGCGATGACCGCAGCTCGGTTCACGCCCGTGTGGGCCCAGCGGACCGGGGACCAGGCCCGGCTCATCTTCACGGTTTCAGCTGGAGCGGTGGGCGGAAAGGATCTCTGGTTCGTCCCCCAGCAGGCCGTCCAGTTCCCCGGTGTCATCGGGGCTGACACCCTGGCGCTCGGCCGCGATATTCGCCCGACCCTAGTCATAGCATTTGGCTCCACCTATTACCCCGGTGACCACTTCGGCTTTGGCGCCGAAGGCCTCCTGATCGGACTGGGCTACGAAGACTCCTGCCGTCAGGTATTCTCCACCGGGTCGCCCAGCGTTGCGGAGGCGTGCCAGTCGCTCCAGGGGGCCACCAAGTCTGCGACGGCGGTGATCCTCTCCGGCGGTGTCGTCTATCGCATGAACAGCCGCAAGCTCATCTCACCCTATTTTCGGGCCAACGCCGGATTTGTATTCAGCAATCAGAGCTCATTGCGCACCATCGGCCGGTATTCCGGGACCGGTGGTGAAAGGCTCGACCTGATCATTTACTCGGACGATCACGATTCTCGAGTGGACCCCGGCTTCGCGTTGGGCGCGGGATTTACCGCGGCGCTGTCCCCCGGATATCAGCTCCGCTGGGAAATTCGCGACAATATTACGGGCGTGCAAAAAATCAGTGGGCCATCGCCGCGGACCGGGGACGTTATCGATCCGATCACGCCGCATGAGCTGGAGTTCAAGCACCTCATCAGCATCACCATCGGATTAGACATCGTGTTGGAGCGGCGGAGAGGGAGAAGGTATTAGAGCGGGGCCGCGGGGCCGCGGGGCAGCGGGCAGCGTGAGAGGAGCAATTCTGGCAGGGGGAGGCGCGACCCGCTTCGGCGGACGCCCCAAAGGGCTCGAGTTGGTGGGAGGTGAACGGATTTTAGACCGGCTCGTCCGCGCCTTCGAATCCGCCTTTGGCGAACTGCCCATGCTGGTGGCAAATGCCCCAGATGCGGGGGACTGGCGGCCGGATCTTCGAACAGTCAGCGATGTGCAGCCCGGGTTCGGCGCACTGGGCGGGATCTATAGTGCCGTGATGACGGCGCCGGCCCCGGTGGTCTGCGTCGCCTGGGACATGCCCTTCGTCTCCGAGACGCTGATCCGCGCGCTGGCTGAGGGGTTGGAGCAGCACGACGCCATGCTGCCGCAGAGCGACGGCCGGCGGGGCGTGGAGCCACTGTGCGCGGCGTACGGCCCGGCCTGCCGCGATGCCATCGCCGCCAGCCTGGCGGCGGGAGATCTGCGTGCCATCGGCTTCCACGACCGGATTCGAGTCGGTATTCTCCCGTTGGAGCAGGTGCGGGCCCTGGCGGACCCGGACCTCTTGTTCTTCAACGTGAACACCGCGGACGACCTCGCGAGAGCGGACCAGTTGTGGCGGCAACGCGCATCATCTCCATAATCGGCCGGAAGAATGCGGGGAAAACCACCCTCACCGTCGCCCTGGCGAGCGAGCTGACCCGCCGGCGGCACCGGGTGATGACGATCAAGCACGGGCATCACCCGGCCGACGTCGACCGCGCCGGCAGCGACACCTGGCGTCACTTTCATGAGGGACACGCCGAGCGGGTGCTCATCGCCTCGCTGGATCTGCGAGTACTGTTCGAGCGAACCCCCGACGACTACGACCCGATCCAGCTTGCCCGCCAGTACATGCAGGGCGCGGACATCGTCCTGACGGAAGGCTACAAGGCAGCCCAGCTCCCCAAGATCGAGGTGTTCCGCCGGGCGGCTGCCGATACGCCGATTTACAATCCGGCGGCCTCGAACGCGAGTCAGTGGGTCGCCATCATCACCGACGATCCCCACCTCGAGGCCGACTGCCCGGTCCTCCGTTTTCACGACACCATCTGGCTCCAGCTTCTCGCCAACCTGGCATGGGATCGGTCGCTGGTCCTCGACTCGTGACCCCACCGCTGAGCGCCGCGGAGGCCGCCCGGACTATTCTGGGGGACGTACGGCGGCAGCCAGCGCTCCGGATTCCGCTGGACGACGCGCTCGGCAGTGTGCTCGCCGAAGACGTGGTCAGCCCGATCGATATTCCCGCCTGGACCAACTCTGCCATGGACGGTTACGCCGCTCGGGGACAAGATGTCCGCGGTGCCACCGAAGCCCATCCGGTGCAGCTCCGGGTGGTCGAACACCTCCCCGCCGGCCACTTTCCCACCCGCGCCATCGGCGCGGGCGAGTGTGCCCGGATCTTCACCGGCGCTCCCCTCCCGGACGGCAGCGACAGCGTGATCCGGCAGGAGGACACCGACGGCGGCGCGGACACGGTGACCATTGTGAAGGACCGGGATGTGGGGGTGAACATCCGCCGGGTGGGCGAGGACATCCTGAAGGGGAGCACGGTGCTGGCAAGCGACACTGAGCTGGCTCCGGCGCAGCTCGGCGTGCTGGCCTCGCTGGCGGTGGCCCACCCGCTGGTTTACCGCCGCCCCCGGGTGGCGATTCTCGGCAGTGGCGACGAGATCGTGGACGTCGACCAGCCGGAAGAGATTCTCAGCGGGCGGAAGATTGCCAGCAGCAACACCCACACCCTGGTCGCCCTGGTGCGCCAGGCAGGCGGTGAGCCGATCAACCTCGGCATTGCCGGCGACACCCCTGAGAGTCTGCGGGAGCACTTCGGTCGCGCGTCGGACTGCGATCTGCTCGTCACCACGGCCGGCATCAGTGTGGGAGAGCACGATTACGTGCGGTCGGTGCTCGAGGAGCTCGGCGCCGAGCTCCGGTTCTGGAAGCTTCGGATGCGTCCGGGAGCGCCGGTGGGCTTCGGAATACTCTCCGGCATGCCGTGGATCGGGCTTCCCGGAAACCCGGTCAGCACCATGGTCACGTTCGAGCTCTTTGTCCGCCCCGCCATTCGGAAGATGATGGGCCTCGTGCTGCCGTTCCGCCGCACCGTTACGGTCCGGCTGGCCGAGCCGGTCAGCGTCAAGCCCAGGTTGCAGCACTTTCTGCGGGGAATCGTAAGCCAGGGGACCGACGGCCCCCAGGCCCGGCTCACCGGGCCCCAGGGTTCCGGGATCCTCACCTCGATGACGCTCGCGAACGCGTTGCTGGTCATTCCCGAGGGTCAGTTCGACACGCCGGTCGGGTCTACGGTGCAGGCGCTCATGCTGAATGACCCCGTGCACCAAGAGCGTCCCGGGTTCTAGTTGTCATCCTGAGCGGAGCGAAGAGCCGGAAAGCTCAGGGTGACAACCCTTTCCTTGAGCCGGTCAGTCACTTAGATTTTGTCCCTGTAGAAGGGGAGTAGCTTATCCGCCGAAGGGCGGACGGATGGATCGTCAAGACTGTTCGCCAAGTGCGGGCACGGTCCATTCGGAAGGCAGCAGAAGCCTTAGAGCGAGACCTTCGTCCACGCGAAAGCGGAGCGGACGGGGTCTCGCTCTTTTTATTGGGCCCCCAGCGGAGGGGACTATGAACAACGTCAAGACATTCGTGCTGATGGCGGGACTGCTGGGCCTCTTCGTGCTGGTAGGCCAGCTGATCGGCGGCTCCAGCGGCCTGATCGCGGCGCTGGTGATCGGCAGCATCTTCAACTTCATCATGTATTTCTTCTCGGACCGGCTGGTCCTGAGAATGTATGGTGCCAAGGTGGTGACCGCTCAGGAAGCCCCTGAGCTGTATGCGATGGTGGATCGCCTGCGCCAGCGGGCCGGCTTGCCGATGCCGGTGGTGGCGATCGCACCCCACGAGCAGCCTAACGCGTTTGCCACCGGCAGGAACCCGGAGCATGCCGTGGTGGCGGTGACAACCGGCATCCTCAAGTACGTACCGCCCGACGAGCTGGAGGGCGTCCTGGCGCACGAGCTGGCCCACATCAAGAACCGCGACATGTTGATCTCGACCGTCGCAGCCGGCATCGCGGCCGCGCTCAGCAATCTTCCTTACTTGCTCATGTTCGGCGGTGGCCGGGATGACGACAACAGCCACCCTTACGCTCAGCTGGGGCTCATTCTGCTGGCGCCGATCGGAGCGATGCTCATCCAGTTCGCCATATCACGGCAGCGCGAGTTCGAGGCCGACCGAGTAGGGGCCCAGATCCTGGGCCGTCCCACTCCTCTTGCAAAGGCGCTGGTCCGACTCGACTCCCTGGCGCACCGGATCCCGATGCAGGTGCCACCGGCCGTGGCTCCGCTGGCGCAGGTCAACCCGCTGGCAGCAGGGGGAGGCGTGCTCGCCAAGCTCTTCAGTACCCACCCGCCCACCCCCGAGCGAGTTGCCCGGCTCGAGTCAATGGCGCTGAGCCGCTAAGTGGGCTCCCACCCACCGGTCATCTGGCTGGGTTTCACCGGTCTGGTCCTGGCCCTCCTGGTCATCGACCTGGGGGTGCTGAACCGCCGCTCCCACGTGCTCACCCTGAAGGAGGCGCTGAGCTGGAGCGGCGGGCTGGTGGTTCTGGCGCTGCTGTTCGGCCTGTTTGTTCTGTGGCGGGAGGGGGCTCAATCGGCGCTGGAGTACTATACCGGCTACCTGATCGAGCTGTCACTCAGCGTCGACAATCTCTTCGTCTTCCTGCTGATCTTCTCCTATTTCTGCGTCCGGGCCGACGCCCAGCCCAAGGTTCTCAAGTGGGGCATCCTGGGTGCCATGGTCATGCGGCTGATCATGATCGGATTGGGCGCGTTTCTCTTCCAGCAGTTCAGTTGGATCATCTACGTGTTCGGAGCCATCCTGGTGGTGACTGGCATCAGGATGTTCACCCAGAAGCAGGAACAGGTCAACCTGGAGCGGAATCCGGTGGTGCGGCTGGCTCGGCGGGTCATACCGCTGAGCCCCAGCTATGACGGCACCCGGTTCCTGACTCGCACGGTCACCGGCCGGGTGCTGGCCACCCCGCTGCTCCTGGTTCTGATAGTGGTCGAGTGGTCCGACCTGGTGTTCGCCATCGACAGCATCCCCGCCATTTTTGCCGTCACTCGCGATCCATTCCTGGTCTACAGCTCCAACGTGTTTGCTATCCTCGGGCTCCGGGCGCTGTTCTTCGTACTGGCCGGCATGCTGGATAAGTTCGTGTATCTGAAGCCTGGGGTAGCCTTCATCCTGGTCTTCGTCGGCCTCAAGATGACGCTGAGCGCCTGGATTCATGTCCCGATCCTGCTCTCGCTCGGCGTCATTCTGACGACTCTCACCTCCGCGGTCATTCTCTCCCTCCGCCACACCGCCCGGGAAGCGCGAATCGCCAGCTGACTCTTACGAGTCGGCGCGGCTGCCTCTAGCTTCCCGGTTCATGCAGAAATCCCATCTCCTGTCCCGACTCGGCCTGGATCGACCGGAGCTGCGCGCCTGGGCCATGTACGACTGGGCCGCATCCGCCGTGCAGACCACCATCATGGTGGCGGTATTCCCCATCTATTTCGTGAAGGTGGCCGGTGCCGGCCTGGTGGAGAGTGGCGCAACCCAGCGGCTGGCAACGGTGAACAGCCTGGCCCTGGTAATCATCGCACTGCTCTCGCCGATCCTCGGCGCGGTATCGGATTACCGGGCGAACAAGAAGCGCTGGGTTGTCATCTTCATGGTGCTGGGCGTGGCGGCGATCCTGGGAATGTTTTTCATCCACCATGGAGACCTCGACCTGGCCTCCATCCTGTTCACCCTGTCGCTGGTCGGCGTGGCGGGCAGCTTCGTGTTCTACGAAGCCCTCCTGCCCCATATCGCCCGCCGGGACGAAATCGACCGGGTCTCCTCTGCCGGCTATGCAATGGGCTACGTCGGTGGTGGGATTCTGCTGGCGCTCAACCTCGCCTGGATCCAGCGCCCCGACTGGTTCGGGCTCCCCTCGGGACCGGGATTGACCGAAGCTCAGGCTACCCTGCCGGTGCGATTGGCCTTTCTTTCGGTGGCGGTGTGGTGGGTGGTGTTTTCCCTCCCCCTCTTTCGCCGAGTACCGGAGCCTCCGCCGCTGCTCGAGCCCGACGAGCGCCGGGGTGAGAACCCGGTGAAGGTGGCGTTCATTCGCCTGGGTGAGACGTTCCATGAGTTGCGCAGCTACCGCAACGCGTTCCTCCTGCTGCTGGCGTTTCTGATATACAACGACGGCATCCAGACCATCATCAAGATGGCCACGGCATATGGCACCGAGATCGGCATCGGCCAGAGCGCGTTGATCGGCGCCATCTTGCTGGTGCAGTTCGTGGGTATCCCTTGCACTTTCTTGTTTGGGATGATGGCGGGACGCATCGGGACCAAGCGGGCGCTCTTCCTGGGACTGATGGTGTATGCGGCCATCAGCGTATTGGGATACTTCATGAAGACGGCCACGCACTTCTACATTCTAGCCGGCTTGGTAGGCACGGTCCAAGGCGGCACTCAGGCTCTCAGCCGCTCGCTCTTTGCCAGCATGATTCCCCAGCACAAGTCGGGTGAGTTCTTCGGCTTCTTCAGCGTCTTCGAGAAGTTTGCCGGGATCTTTGGCCCGCTCATCTTCGCCGGCACCATCGCGGCTACCGGCTCGAGCCGGAACGCGATCCTATCGGTGATTGGGTTCTTCGTGGTGGGAGGAGCTCTGCTGTACCTGGTAGACGTCAAAGAAGGGCAGCTGGCGGCCCTGCAAACGGTCAGCCCGGGCAGTGGATCTTGAATTGGCTGGGATACTCGAAACCTGCCGTCAGGATCAGCGTGCGAGGGTTGGGGCCGGCAATCTCGCAGCCCTCCTCCGACCCACCGATCAGGGTGATGGTGACCGGTCCCGCGGGCACACTGGGGAAGATCACCTCGGCATTGGTGCCTAACTCCTGAGAACGACCGATATCCAGATCCACTCGATAGTGGGCCGGGCCGATTCCGTAGGTAAAGGTGTGGATCAGGAGTCTCGCCGTACCGGGCTTGCTGCAGGTTACCAGGAACTGGCTCTGTGTAGTCTGGCCGGCCATGGTCTGCACCGTTCGGGGATTGACCCCGTGTACGGCGCAACCGGTACTCATCCCCGCAAGTGTCAGAGTGTGGGGGCCGGAGTCGAGCTCGGAGAAGAGCACCACCCCGTTCAAGCCGAGCGTTCGGCCGGTTGCGCCGTCCAGGCTCAGGGTGTAGCCGTCCTCGATCGGGTCTCCGAAGGTCATGCTGGTCACGTAGATTCTGGCGGCGGTGGGACTGAAGGTCGGCACGTCGCCGCACGCCCCGAGCAGAACGCCCAGAGCGCCCCAACCCCAGCAACTCGCCAGCGTGGAACTCGTCATGGGGACGCCTCTGCCGAGTAATAAGGACCCTGGTTCGACCGCGTCAAGCCCGCACTTGCTCCGGGTTGGACCATATCCTAGCTTTCGCGTTCCATGCCGAATCTCATTGTCATTGACGCCCTACCGCGAACCTGCCGGTGCCCCAAGCCGGGGATGCGTGATCAAACGCGCGACGTGCTCGGGAGTGACCGGTCGGCATAGCAGGCAGTAACTCTCTACCAAGACCAGGAGCCCCGCAGCGCATGCCGCTGGCGGGGCGCTCTCATTCATGGACGCACTGGAACTGACCCGGGCCCTGGTGGCTCTGGAATCTCCGACGGGATCCGAGGGACCGGCCACGGATTTTCTGGATGGCACGCTTCGTCGCGCCGGCTATCAGGTGGTGCGCCAGCCGGTCACGGCCGGGCGGCAAAACCTGTACGCCTACCGGGAGCCTCCGGCTGTGGTCTTTTCCACTCACCTGGATACGGTTCCGCCTTACCTGCCGCTCACCGAGGACGCCGAATCGATCCACGGTCGCGGAAGCTGCGATGCCAAGGGCCTTGCCGCCGCCATGGTAACTGCGGCCGAGCGGCTGGACGCGAGAGGCGAGCGCCGGATCGGTCTCCTGTTTCTGGTGGGAGAGGAGAACGGCTCCGACGGAGCTCGCGCGGCCGCCGACCTCGGACCCAAGGGGCGCTACCTGATCAATGGCGAGCCCACCGAGAACCGGCTTTCGATCGGCCAGAAGGGGTCGCTCCGGGTCGATCTCACCGCCGCGGGACGCGCGGCCCACTCGGCGTACCCCGATGAGGGCGTAAGCGCGATCGCGGCATTGCTGGATACCATCGAGAAGATCCGCGGGCTGCCGCTGGCCCACGATCCTCTGCTGGGCCAGTCCACCCTCAACCTCGGCCTGATCGAGGGCGGCGTGGCCCCCAATGTGATCCCGCCGGCCGCCGGCGCCCAGTTGCTCATCCGCACCGTCGCGCCGACCGAGCCTCTCAAAGCCGCCATCCGGAAGCTGCTCGCGCCAGGGGTATCGGTGGAGTTCAAGGTCGAGCTTCCTTTTTATAAGGGAGGAGCCGCTCCTCCCGGCTGGGAGACGACCGTGGTGAGCTACGCCAGCGATCTGCCCATTCTCGAGGCGTGGGGAGAGCGATACCAGCTCGGACCCGGCACCATTCGGGTGGCGCACACCAGCCATGAGCACATCCGGAAGGCCGACCTGCTTCGCGGAGTCGATCTCTACGAGCGGTTGGCGTCGGATTTGCTCGCGCGGGGGTCGGCATGAGCGAGAAGATTCCGGTCGCGATCCTGGGAGCCACCGGCACTGTGGGCCAGAAGTTCGTGCGCCTCCTCGCGGAGCATCCCTGGTTCGAGGTGGCAGCCGTAGCGGCTTCATCCGCGAGCGCCGGCCGGACCTACGAGGAGGTGACCCGCTGGCGGGAGACGGTGCCGCTTCCCCCGGCCATTGGCGGGATGACGGTTCGCGAGTGTACTGGCATACTGCCCGGCCGGATCCTCTTCTCCGCCCTTGACGCCGAGGTCGCCGGCCCGATCGAGCAGGCATTTGCGACCGCCGGCGCATTCGTGGTGACCAACGCCCGCACCCACCGGATGGAGCGAGACGTTCCGCTCCTCATCCCCGAAGTGAACGGGGACCACCTGACGCTGATCGACTGTCAGCGGGAAACCCGGGGCTGGAAAGGATCCATCCTCGCCAATCCGAACTGCTCCACGGCCGCCCTTGCCCTCGCACTCGCCCCATTGCACCGCGCCTTCGGAATCGAGCGGCTCTTCGTCTCCACCCTCCAGGCCGTTTCCGGCGCCGGCTACCCTGGGGTGCCGTCGCTGGACATCGTGGGCAATGTGATACCCCACATCGGCGGGGAAGAGGAAAAGATCGAGCGCGAGACCCGCAAGATTCTTGGTACCCTTTCGAACGGCGCGGTCGACCCGGCGGAATTCCCGGTCAGTGTGCATGCCAACCGGGTCGCAGTGGTCGATGGCCACATGGCGACGGTCTCGGTCGGCTTCAGCCGGCGAGTGCGGCCGGACGACGCATTGGAGGCGTTGCGCGAGTTCCGCGGCTCCGCGCGGGTGGCGGGGCTGCCGTCCTCGCCGACGCCACCCATCGAAGTGGATGAGCGGGTGGACCGACCCCAGCCTCGACTCGACGTTGAACGAGGCGGCGGCATGGCGGTGACGGTCGGCCGGGTGCGGCCTTGCCCGGTGCTCGATCTCCGGATGGTCGTGCTGGGGCACAACACGGTTCGAGGGGCGGCCGGCCAGGGAGTTCAAATCGCCGAGCTGCTGGTGGCCGAAGGCCGAGTGAGATGATCGTCGCCAAGTTCGGCGGCACCTCAGTGGCCGACGCGGCGGCCGTTACGAGGCTCACCACCATCGTGCGCTCGAGGCTTGCCGACCAGCCCGTGGTCGTCGTCTCCGCGTTGGCCCGAGTGACGGACTCGCTACTCAACCTGGCCCGAACCGCTGAAAACGAGGACGGCCCGGCCATCGATGCGACGGTGGCCAATCTGGTGGCACGGCACGAGCAGATTGCCGCGGCGTTGCCCGGAGCCGAGACCGCCCTGGAGGCTATTGCCTCCGACGCCGCGGACCTGTGCCAGGAACTCCGCGCCATCAGGCATCGCTCCGTGACGGCCGCGGAGCTCGACGCGATCGCCGGCAGGGGCGAGCTTTGGAGCTCACGACTGATTGCGGCCGCGCTGGCCGGAAGCGGCCTCGATGCGGCCTGGGTCGACATTCGGCCCATCATGGTCACCGATGGCCGCTTCACCCGTGCCACCCCGTACATTCAGGTGCTGAATAAGCGGGCGCGGGACTGCCTCAAGCCGCTGACCGACTCCGGCAGAGTGCCGGTGACTCAGGGATTCATCGGGGCTACCGCTACCGGCACTCCCACTACTCTCGGGCGGGGCGGCTCCGATTTCACGGCCGCGCTGCTGGGCGCTGCCCTGAACGCGGGGCGGGTGGAGATCTGGACCGACGTGGACGGGCTGATGACCGCCGATCCCCGGATCGTTCCAACCGCCCGTACTCTTTCCGGAGCCAGCTATGAGGAGGCCGCGGAGCTCGCCACATTCGGAGCCCGGATCCTGCACCCGGCCACTGCCTTGCCACTGGTTCGCGCGGGGATACCAATCGTGATTCTCAACTCCACCCATCCGGAACGCAGCGGAACCACCATCGAGCCCGAAGCGGCGGTGGAGCGGGTCGGCGACTCACCGATCCGGTCCATCTCTTGGAAGCAGGGCATCACCGTCATCAACATCCGGGCGCCCCGGATGCTCGGCACCTACGGCTTCCTCCGGGCGCTGTTCGAGGTGTTCGAACGGCACGAGACTGTGGTCGATGTGCTGGCGAGCGGCGAGGTCAGCGTGTCCCTCACGATCGAGGATCGCTCCCGGCTGGAGCCGTTGGTTCGCGACCTGGGCGAGCTGGGCGAGGTCTGGATCGAAGAGAGCCGCGCCATCGTCGCCATCGTCGGGATCGGGCTCCGGAAAACGCCCGGTCTTGCCGGGCGGGTGTTCAACGCCGTGTGGCCGGCCAACGTCGAGGTTATCTCTCAGGGCGCTTCCGCCATCAACATGACCTTTGTGGTCCGGGAAGAGGACGGTCCGGATGTCGTGCGCCGGCTGCATCAGGAATTTTTCGGGTCATGTTGAGGAGAGCCAGGAGCGCCTGAATCCATGCGCATCGCCATCGTCGGCAACGGGAAGATGGGCAAGGCCGTGGCGGCCCTTGCCGCCGAGCGAGGCCATACTATTCACACCGTGGTTCACCGGCTGGAAAATCCCGCTGGCGGCGCGCTCACCCGGGAGCGGCTGAGCGGAGCCGAGGTCGCCATCGAGTTCACCCGGCCCGACGTGGTCGTCGCCAATCTGGAGCGGCTGATCGAGCTGGGAATTCCGACCGTCACGGGTACCACCGGCTGGACCGATGCCTTGCCCCAGCTCACCGCCTTGGTCGGCAAGCGGGGGGGAGCCTTGCTGCACTCCGCCAATTTCTCGGTCGGAGTACATCTCTTCTTTCGGGCCGCGCAGGAGCTCGCCCGGAGCTTCCGGGGCCGGCCTGAATTCGTGGTCTCCATATTGGAGGAGCACCACGCCTCGAAGGTGGATGCCCCATCCGGCACCGCGCTGCTCCTCCAGCGTCGGCTCTGGTCCCAGGAGCCGGGTCGCCGATTTCCCATCACTTCGGTTCGGGCCGGCGCCTCGCCGGGAACCCATACGCTCACCTATGACGGTCCCCACGAGACGGTCACCTTGAGTCACGTTGCCAAAAGCCGGGAGGCGTTTGCGGCGGGAACCCTGGCAGCCGTCGAGTGGCTGCCGGGCCACACCGGAGTCTTTACGTTCGAGGACATGCTCTTCGGGGGAACCGAATGACCCGACTCCAGGGGTGCGGCACCGCGCTGGTGACGCCGTTCACCGAATCGGGGCAGGTGGACTTTCCCGCGCTTCGGGCCCTGGTGGACTGGCAGATCGCCGAAGGGATCGACTTCCTGGTGGCCTGCGGATCCACTGGTGAGGCCCAGACGATGGATGACTCCGAGCGCGAGCGGGTGGTCGCGGCGGTGGTCGAAGTGGCAGCGGGCCGGGTGCCGGTGATGGCGGGCGCCACCAGCAACGATACGGCGCGCGCCGTGGACGAGACCGAGCGAATGTGCCGGTTAGGTGCGGATTACATTCTCAGTGCCACGCCTTACTACAACAAGCCCACCCAGGATGGCCTCTACCGTCACTTCATGGCGGTGGCCGATGCCGCAACCAAGCCGGTCTGCCTCTACAACGTGCCGGGCCGAACCGCGGTCAATCTCAAACCGAGCGTGGCTCTGCGGCTCGCCGGCCATCCCCATGTCATGGGCATCAAGGAAGCGAGCGGCGACCTGAAGCAGGTGATGGACATCGTCCAGGCTCGCCCCGATGGATTTGCGGTATTCTCCGGCGACGACTGGCTGGCCTTGCCGGTCATCACCGCCGGTGGGGATGGACTGATCTCGGTGACATCCAACGAGGTGCCCGCGGCCATGACCGCGCTGGTTCACCTGCTGCTCTCCGGCAACCTGGAGAACGCCCGGGTCTGGCATTACCGGTTGCTGCCGCTGATGGACGCCAACTTCCTCGAGACCAACCCCGCCCCAGTCAAGGCTGCACTCCACCTCATGGGACGAATCCAGAACATGCTCCGGCTGCCGCTGGTGCCGGTCAGCGACTCTACCTGTGGCGCGCTCCGCGCCGGGCTGCGCGAAGCCGGAGTGGCCGGTGTCTGATGTGAAGCGGGGAGGCCGGAAAGCGGGGAAGCAACCAGCTTCGAAAACGGCGACCGGTCTGTCGGACGGCGAGCTGCGAGCAGCCATCGAGCGGTATGCCACCGGTGTGCCGTCGGGAGAGGAGCCGGAGGCTTTGGCGGCGTTTCAGGCGCTCAAAGCCAAGCTCAATGCCGGCACCGTGCGCGCCGCCGAGCCCGGCCCCGATGGGTGCTGGCGAGTCAACGTCTGGGTTAAGGCCGGCATTCTCCTCGGCTTTCGCCTGGGACGCATCGGGCCGGCTGCGGTCGGCGGTCCCTTCCCGTTCTACGACAAGGATACCTACCCGCTTCGGGCGGTCGGCCCCGGTGCAGGAATTCGCATCGTCCCGGGGGGGTCAGCCATTCGGGATGGCTGCTACGTAGCCCCGGGCGTGGTCTGTATGCCCCCTATGTACATCAATGTGGGGGCCTATGTGGGTGAGGGCACCATGGTGGATTCGCACGCCCTGGTGGGCTCCTGCGCGCAGATCGGTCGGCGAGTGCATTTATCTGCAGCGGCCCAGATCGGAGGCGTATTGGAGCCGGCCGGCGCCCTCCCGGTGATCATCGAGGACGAGGTGCTGGTGGGCGGCAACTGCGGGGTGTACGAAGGAACCATCGTGCGGCAGCGCGCGGTTCTGGCGCCTGGCACCGTGCTGTCGGGCGGCACCAGCGTGTTCGACCTGGTGAACGACCGGGTCTACCGGCGGGAGGGCGACCGGCCGCTGGAAATCCCGGCCGGCGCGGTGGTGGTACCCGGCACCCGGCCGGTCAAATCGGGACCTGGCGCCCGGGCCGGGATCGGGCTGTATACGCCGGTGATCGTGAAGTACCGGGACGAGAAAACGGAGACTTCGGTGCGGCTGGAGGAGCTGTTGAGATAGGCATGACCACGCACACGCACTACCTCTGGTTCGAGACCAAGAAGCGCCAGGAAATCATCGACATCACCGATGAAGTTGCCGAGCAGGTGCGGAGCAGCCGGGTCCGCGAGGGCCTGGTCCTGGTTTCCGCCATGCACATCAGCGCGTCGGTCTTTGTCAACGACCACGAGCCCGGCCTCTGGCACGACATCCTCAAGTGGCTGGAGGAGACCGTCGCCCCCTGGGATCCCGAGCGCTACCGCCACAACGAGACCGGGGAGGACAACGCGGCCGCTCATCTCCGGAGCCTCACCATCGGTCACGAGGTGATCGTCCCCATCACGGCAAGCAAGCTGGATCTGGGACCGTGGCAGCGAGTGTTCTATGGGGAGTGGGATGGCCAGCGCAGAAAGCGAGTGGTGATCAAGGTGTTGGGCGAGCTATAAAAAGCCGACGAGGCCAGGGCAGCCTCACTGGGCCACCCTGACCTCGCCGTAGTGCATCTATGAGCTAGTGGTCGTGATTCCTGTTATTCGGGCCATTCTGACGATTCCCATCGTGATCATCGTTATCACGGCCACCCTTACCCTTCCGCAACGCCGCAGTGCCCACCGGTTTGGCGGCAAAGCTGAACAGCGCTACATGGGTGGTGCCGTCGGTCAGCTTCAGCACGAACGTACGGCAGCTTCCCGCCCAGTCCAGGTCGGTTTTCCAATAGTAGGTATACCGGCCACCTGAGGCGCGCAAACCACTATTGCCGTCTTCGTCCTCATCGTCCACCCTGGTCACGGAGGTGCCCGCCAGGCACGGGGTGCTGCTCGAGCTGGGTGAACCCGCGGCGAGGATACCGGTCCCTTGATAACCCCCGAGAGAGAACTTGAGGGCGATAGTCTGCCCCGCTCTCGCCAGGTTGACGACCGGCGGGTTCTTCACCGGCAAGAAGAAACCACTAAAGTCATATGCGACGGCGATCGCGACGGTCTTCGTCGCATCGGTGTAGTTGGGGTCACTCGACTTGAACTGCGCCGTTACCGGCGTAGCCATACTGAGCCGCGTGCCTGCCGGAGGCGTGTAGCTAAAGTTGCCGCCCACACTGCCGCCGCCCACGCCCGTGGCGGTCGCATTCAGCTGGCCAATACCAAGCGCACCACCGATGGCTAGCGAGCTCGGCGACCACTGTATCGTGGGTACCGCCTGCCTGATGGTGAGTGTGCCGGTCGCATCCTGAGCCTGGTAGTCCGGGTTGTTGAGACGCGCCACCACCTGGTACGTCCCCGCGCTGGTGGGGTCGGCGACCGGACTTCCATTCTGAGTGTACGTGACGGTCACACCACTCAATCCAGCTGGATTGGTGGTGATCTCGGAGGCCTTGGCGGTGCCGTCGAACACAAATTCGGTGCCGACCGTGATGGTCGCCGACGCCTTGGCGATGCTGAACGACTGAGTCACGTCATCGGCGGGGTTGAAACCGGTGTTTCCCGCCTGATGCGCGGTAACGGCGCAGCTGCCGGCACCGGTGAGGGTGACGGTCGTCTCGCTGATGCTGCAGGTTCCGGCTACAGTGAAGCTGACCGGAAGCCCCGAGCTGGCCGTGGCGGCCACCGTGAAGGCGGGATCGCCGAAGGTCTTGTCCGCCAGCGCGGCAAACGTGATGGTCTGCGCCTGGACCGGCGACCACCCCGTGGTCCAGTAGAGCGCATTGACATACAGCTGCTGGATGTTCGGGTCCTGGAGGGTGGCACCTGCGCCACCCGCGCCGTAGTTCGGCGCGAAGCTGAAGTTCACGACCTTTCCGCTGCCGAAGTTGCGCACCAGCACAGCCGGTGCCCCGGTGGCCGTCTGCATGAGCACGGTAGAGGGGTCAGTCGCAAACAAGACCATTGGTCCCGCGTGGTGACCATCGGCCTGGAAAGTAAAGGGCGAGGGAATTCCCCGAACAACGGGATGTCCCGCTTGGCCCGCAACAGTACTGTAGGTCGGGTGGCAGGTGGAACCCGCGCACTCTCCTTCGGTGCTCGTGAACCCATAGGTCTGGAGCACCAGGTTCGGCATGTTAGTTTGGCTGACCGTCGCTTCGTATCCGTTCCACTGTCCGGCGACGAAGCCGCCGCCGTTCTGGACGAAGCTGGTCAGCGCGGTCTGCGCCGAAACCGGAAGCGGGACGTTCCACGTGACCCCGTCGAGGTGGATGACCGCGGCGAATCCCGTCAGATCGGGGTTCGTGCCGTTCCAGGTGTTCTCGGGAGCGGGCCGGGTAGTCACCTGAAAGCCTGCGGCGGCCACACTAGCCGCCAAGGCGTTGGTCGAGACCCCGTCCGCATCGGCCAGAATCAAAACCTTCGGGCCGATCGCCGGGTCCACGGCGGCCACACCCAAGCTCAACGACGCCCTCAGGGTTGCCGAAGGCTGGGCCTTACTCGCGCTGGCAGCGACCATCAGGTACGGATGGTGATGGCCGGCCACCGCAAACGCGGAGTTGGGAACCGCGACCTCGGTCGGCTGATCGCCGGTGCACGCCAGCGGGCTCAGGCCAATGACTAATAGAAATGGCAGGAGGAGCCGACCCCGGCGGCGGTGCGGGTGCACAAGGGGAGTGCGTGGGCCGGTCATAATTTCCTCCGATACTGCGAAGGTGGAACTACGGTTAAGAGCCCTCTCGTTAGACGTGAACCTGTTTAGACTCCAGTGGACTTGACCAAACCTGTTGTCTACCAGACTACCCTTGGTACTGAACTAACTTGTTGTCCTAACTTGCTAGGAGCTCCCTGCGTTACCGTAAGCGTGCTGAACTACGTCGACAGGTTCTAGGAATCATCGCGCGTTTATCGTGACGCGCGCTTCACGGTTTCTTTCCTGGTTGCTGCCACCGCCTTGACCGGCGTTGCCGGCATCGGCGGCTCCAGCACGAACGTGGCCCGGGCATCGCTGCCCTTCACCGCTGCCACCAGAGTTCGTTTCCCGACCTTCGATGCCGGCGTCCAGCGCGTATGCGCCCGCCCGCGGGCATCGGTCATCACTCGTGCGGGACTGACGGTCCCGAACTTGGTGCTGAACACCACCGGCTGGTCGGCGACCGGATTGCCATAGGCATCGCTCAGGTCGACATCCAGCGACTGCACCGCCCGCATGGCCGTCCCCGGCTTGGGGGAGACGAAGGCCAGGTTTGCCGGCCCCGCCGGCCGCGCCCGCGCCGTGATCCCGATCGGCCGATCGACGCCCTCGACCGTGGCCGTCAGATGCTGTACGCCGGCGGTGCGTCCCAAGGTCCAGTGCACCCGTACCCGTCCGGTCGAATCGGTGGTGAGGATGCTGTCAGCCACCGTGCCGCTCGCCGGCAGGAGGGTGACCGATACGCCAGGCACCTCGTTTCCGGTCTTATCCACCACCCGGATCTCAACCGGGGGGCGCAGCACCTTGCCGACCGACCCTTCATACTTCGCCAGGCCCACGATGGAGGCTTGGGCAGCTGCGCCCGCCCCTGCGAGCGCTGATACGGCGAAGCGGGGTACCGTGCGCGCGCTACCGACCTGGACATAGGCCCGCTGTGCACCCGACCGGTCACCGAGGGTCCAACGAGCTCGCGCCTCACCCAACGAATCGGTGCGAGACTCCGCCGCCACGATGCTTCCGTCGTCACCGGCCGACCAGGCCACGGACACATCCACCATGGCCACTCCGCTGGTGTCGGTCACCCGTACCGTTACCGGATCGGGCAGGGGAGCGCCGGCGGGGCCCTGCAGGTGCTCGCTCACCAGCGTCACGCGGGTGTTGGCGGCAACCGGCTCAGCCTCTGCCGTGACCACTGTCGGACTGGCTACCCCTTCTGCCGTGACCGACAGCGACTGCCTCCCGGGAAAGCCACCCAGGGTCCACGACGCCCGGGCGATGCCCTGCGCATCCGATGAATCGGCCTGGGGCTCGGCTCGGCCCGCACCCTCCTCAAGGGCGAAACGAACCGGGATACCCGCGATCGGCCGGCCACTGCGCGACACCACCTGGACCGTGACCGGCTGCGCCACCTTGCGTCCTGCCGGCGCCCGCTGACCATCGCCCGACAGCAGCGTGAGCGATGCCGGTACCGGGAAGACCTCAACGCCCAGCTGCACGATCATCCCGTCCAGGGTCGCTGTGAACGTGGTCCGGCCGGCCGCCATCCCGGTTGCGTTCCCCGAGCTGTCCACCGCGGCGATGGAAGCATCAGCCGAGCGCCACTTAGGCGCGTAGCTGGGGATCTCGTGTCCCCGGGAGTCGACCAAGTGAGCCCGGGCCCTGCGCCGGTCTCCCTCGGGCATCCGGAACAGGCTGTCCCCAATGATGCTGAGCTCCACCGGCTTCTGCTGCACGTACACGTGGGCCCTGGCGGCCTTCCCTCCGATCGTCACTGTGATGGCCGTCGTACCGCCACCCCTTGCCACCACAGTCCCGGCGCTGTCGACCGATGCAACCGCACTGTCCGTGCTGCTCCAGATCGTCGGCGCGCCGAGCAACGCATTGCCGCGGGCATCGGTGGCCGTCACCGCCAGCTGGATCGTGTCGCCGATCGACGTGGCCGTGTCGGTGGTCGGCTTGATTCCCACCCACCGCACCGCCAGGGTCCCAGTCGCCAGCGAGTCCGCTTCGAACTTGGACTTGAGCGAGTGGGTGTACGAGAGAATCGACACCAACCCTGCTCCGGCGGAGATCACACCCGCGCCCCAGCGCCAGGCATTGCTGATCATGCCATGCGGACGCAGGGCCTTGATCGCTGGCTGGGATCCGATTGCCTCTACCGGCTTACTCCATCCGGTCACAGAGCGGCACCCTTTCCTCTCCCGCCATCTCTCCGTCTCCGTCGGTCTTCGGAAGCTCCAAGCCACCAAGCTGTCCCACGAACACTACGCAGCTCCGTCCCGGTCGAGCCCGGTGAGTTGCCTTTGCCCGCCAGCCGCCCGCGGTCACCCGGAGTATCTGAATCTTCACATCGGCGCCCGGGTTCACCGGCAGCAGCTCAACCGATCCAGCAAAGGCCGGGTGAGTGAGCCGGTACTTGTCCTCGGCAGCGATGAGGTCGCGCAAAGCGTTCTTCAGGATCGACGCCGGCGTCGATTGCCACGCCGCGCTCGCGGTCTGGCCTTGCGCATCCAGCGGCGCACCGAGGCTCAATCCGAGCACCAAAGCGAAAGCCGTCATGTGTCCAGCTCGCGGCATCATTCCTCCTGCTTCCTAGCAGCTCAGGAACGGTAGCGAGCGGCCATTCGGCCCACGATGCCTCTGAGATGAAGTCCCGGCGCACCGTTGACCGTTTGTCGTTCGCCCGTCCCCACTGTGCGTACCGAAGGCTTTGATGCACATCTAGTTTCGGTAAGATCGCCCGTTCTCACAATCCATAAGAACGCGACACCGTTGAGGAATCAGGCACGCAGGAAACGGCACTGCGAGGCTGATTGACGGAAGCTATTGTGGAGGGTGCGTCTGAGTGCTGCAGGAAATCGCAGTGGGGCCGCGCGGCCGATGTCACATCAGCCGGTACTTCGGTCCGCTCCCCCCTTCCCTCGGTGTCCAACGAGGTCCGAGCACATCGGTGGCCTTGCAGTCGATACAATTGGGCGCGTTCACCCGGAGCAGGTTCCCGACCCGCTCGTACACGCCGGCGGGACAGACATGGGTGTAAAACTCCGCCACTTCCGGGGTAATGTCCTGGCCGATGAGCAGGTGAGAGGGGATGGTATCACGGGTGGCGTTACCGGACTTGAACACCGCGTCGAGCTTGCTCAGGGTGAGCGAGCCGTCCGGAGAAAAGGCAGGTCGGCCTTTCACGGTCCGGGGGACCGATGCGTCGGCCGGCATCTCGATCTTCCCACCGGGAAACCGTCCCCCGGTGAGCGTCATGAGCCCGGCCTTGGCACCGCCCCGGAAAAATCCATCCTTAAATGCCAGCCGCATGTTCCGGGTCCGGTACAGGTCCGCTGCGATGTAGCTCTCGTTCACCAGCCGGTCGTAGGGGGCAAGCGCGCGGGCCGAGATATCGCCCGCCTTGAGCCCGACGAATGCCGCGCGCGCGGCGTAGATACCCGACTGCATGGCGTAGTGGATGCCCTTGAGTGAAGGGACGTCGACGAACCCCACCGTGTCCCCCACCAGCAGAACGCCGTCCCCGTAGCGTCGCTCCGGCAGCGAATAGTACCCACCCTCAGGAATGGTCTTGGCCCCCCACTCGAGGAGCTGGCCGCCTTCGAGATACTGCCGGAAAAAGGGATGCAGCTTCATCCGCTGAAGCAACTCGTGCACATCGAGATTGGCGTCATGGTAGTCCAATCCTACAACCAGACCCAGCGCTACCTGATCCGGTCCCAGGGGGTACATGAAGCTGCCGCCGAAGGCGTCGGTTGGGAGCGGCCATCCCAGGGTGTGCACCACCCGATCGAGCGGGCGCTTGGTTTGCCAGACTTCCTTGACTCCCAGAGCGAAAAGCTGGGGGTTGGGTGAGTCGATCTGCTGCCACTCGCGGTAGGCTTGAGCCAGGGGACCACGGGTCCCTTCCGCGAGCACGGTGACCCTCGCGGTGACATCAGTGGATTCGGCATAGCCGGAGCCCGGCTTGCCCTCTCGATCGAGCCCCGAGGGAGTGGTGCGCACCCCGCGTACGGCAGAGTCCTCCACCAGGAGCGCGTCCACCGGGAACCCGGCAAACAGATTGATGCCCGTCTGCTCCGCGCGCTCGCCCAGCCAGCGGACGATCTCGCAGAGCGAAGCGGTGTAGTAGTCGGTGTTGTGCATGGTAGGAGGCGTGGGTATCCGCTGCGCCCGCCGCTCGGTCAGGAGATATACCGCCTCCGCCTCGACTGGCTGGCGAAAGGGCAGCTCCGCGATCGGAACGTCAGGAAACAACTCCCGGAAGGCGCGCGGATTCACCACCGCGCCCGACAAGCTGTGTTCGCCCAGGCTGCCGGCCTTCTCCAGCACCGCGATGCTCAGATCGGCCATCCCCCCGCCCGCCTGCTGGTCGTGCTTGGCCAGCCGGTCGAGCTCGAGCGCGCAGGCCAGCCCGGCCGGACCCGCACCAACGATTACCACGTCCATCTCGATCGCTTCCGCGCTGGGCAGATCGCGGAGGATCAGCCGGTCGAGCGGCAGGGCATGCTGGTGGCGAATCGGCAGAATCGTCGGCACTGGCGTTGTGCTCCTGAATATTGAAGACGGCGCAACTTAAGTTTGACCCATGGATCTGGTCAAAGCGGCGCGCGATCCCTGGGTCTGGGGACAGACCGTTCTCATGTTGCTGGTTGCCGTTGCCGCTCCACTGGTCCCTCGGCACCTCAATCTGGGTCAGGCGGACTTCCTGCTGAACCGGGTGGATCCGCCGCGGATCCGCTGGTGGGGCGGAATCATCCTGATCGCCGGGAGTTTCCTGCTGGTCTGGGGCTTTCGATCGCTCGGCCGGAACCTCACTCCGGGCACCGAGCCGCTCCCGGACGCGGAACTGGTCACCTCCGGCGCCTACCAGCACGTGCGCCATCCCATCTACACCGGTATTGTCCTGCTTCTCACCGGGTACACCCTGGCCTGGAGCAACTGGACTCTTGCCCTCGTGGTTGGGCTCGTGGCGCTGCAGTATTTCCACGCCAAGGCACGAGCGGAAGAGCGATGGCTGGTCCGGCGATTCCCCGCATACGAGGACTACATGAGACACGTTCGGCGCCGAGTGCTGTAATGACCATTCCCGGTTTCCGTCCGGTCCCTTTCACCGGGGTCATCTTCGTCATGGCCGAGGCGGGACGTCTCGGCTATCGCTACGGCCACCCGGAGTGGTGCAACCTGGGCCAGGGGCAGCCGGAGACGGGACCACTGCCGGGCGCGCCGCCGCGGGTGACCCAGGTGGAGATCGGGCCGGGCGACCAGGACTATGCGCCGGTGCCTGGCCTCTGGGAGCTCCGTCGCGCGGTGGCAGAGCTCTACAACGAGCTCTATCGAAAGGGCAAGCGCTCGAAGTACACCGAGCGGAACGTGTGCATCTGCGGCGGCGGACGAGCCTCGCTCACCCGGGCGGTGGCCGCCCTCGGCGAGATAAACCTGGGGCACTTTTTACCGGACTACACGGCGTATGAGGAGCTACTCGACATCTTCAAGCTCTTCACTTCGATCCCGATTCTTCTGGAAGGACCGACCGGCTATCACTTCAGCCTCGACGAGCTCCGCCGCGAGATCACTGGCCGGGGACTCTCGGCACTGCTCCTTTCGAATCCCTGCAATCCAACCGGAAAGGTGATCCAGGATGAGGAGCTCGCGAGCTGGGTCAATGTCTCCCGCGAGTTGGGTTGTTCGCTTCTGATTGACGAGTTTTACTCCCACTACATCTGGAGCGATCCCAAGGATAACAACGGTCTGGTCTCCGCGGCCCGTTACGTGGAGGACGTGGATTCAGATCCGATCGTCCTCTTCGATGGGTTCACCAAGAACTGGCGCTATCCGGGGTGGCGCTGCACCTGGATCGTGGCTCCCCAACCGGTCATCGAGGCGGTGTCCAGCAGCGGCTCTTTCCTCGATGGAGGCGGGAGCAAGCCGCTGCAACGCTCGGCCATTCCGCTGCTGGCGCCGGACTTGGTGCGGGCGGAGACCGCTGCCATCCGGAACTCGTTCCTCAAGAAGCGTGCTATCCTGAGCGACGGACTGCGGCAGGCCGGCATCCGGTTCGACGTGGAGCCGGAGGGCACCTTCTACTGCTGGGGGGACATCTCCGGTCTCCCGGCACCCATCAACGATGGCATGTCGTTCTTCCGCGCGGCGCTGGAGCGACAGGTCATCTGCGTCCCGGGTGAGTTCTTCGATGTGAATCCCGGGAAGCGCCGGAGCGGACGGCCTTCACGATTCCGCCAGTACGTGCGATTCTCCTTCGGCCCGGAGGAGACAGCGGTGCTGGAAGGGGTTAAGAGAATCCAGGCGATGGTGGCTGAGCTCAGCTAATTAACAAAAGCAAAACAAGCACGGAAGCACGGAAAAACCGAAAGCACGAAAGTCCATTGTAACATTTCCTGCGTGTATCTGTTTTCGTGTTTTCGTTTTCTTTCGTGTTTCCGTGATTGTTGTTGCTTTGCCCTTTAATGATCTTTGCGGACCTTCCGGATCTCCTCCGTCAGACGCGGAACCACCTCAAACAGGTCGCCCACGATTCCGTAGTCCGCCACCTTGAAGATCGGGGCGTCCTTGTCCTTGTTGATCGCCACAATGGTCTTGGCCGTGCGCATGCCGGCGAGATGCTGGATGGCGCCTGAGATTCCAACCGCGATGTAGAGGTCGGGGCTTACCAGCCGGCCAGTCTGTCCGATCTGGTCCGTTGCGGGGCGCCAGCCATCGTCGGTGACCGCCCGGGTGGCACCCACCGCCGCGTTTCCGAGAGCGGCCGCGAGATCCTCGACCAGCTTGAAGTTTTCCGCCGCGCGGAGACCACGCCCACCGCTCACGATGATCGAGGCCTCACCCAGGTCGAGCTTGGTCGCTCCCCGCTGAGCCGACTCCGTCACGGTTACCCGAGCAGCAGCCGGATCCATGGCGGACGCGGCGGTCTCCACCCGCGGAGAGCGGGGCTTCTCCACCGGCGTGACAGCGCCCGGACGAATCGACAGCAGCGCCGGCGTTCCCCGAAGGCGCAGGGTGACGATGACCTTGCCGGTATACGCCGGATGCCGGGCCACGACGGAGTCGCCCTGAAGCTCGAAGCCGGTCACATCGGAGGCGAGGCTCACGCCCACCCGGGCGGCGACCCTCGGGGCCAGGTCGCGTCCCTGTGCTGAGGCAGGGAAGAATGCGGCGCGGTAGTCGCCTGACTTGATCCGCTCCGACACGGATGCGGTGAACATTTCGGGGTTGTAGCCGGCCAGCCCGGCGTGCTCGACGGCGACCACCACATCGGCCCCATACCGGCCCAGCGCCTCGCCGAGGGCCGCGATCCCGGGTGCGCCGATGATTACCGCGTGCACCTCGCCGCCGCCCGCCGAATCGGCCGCCTGTCTGGCCGCAGTGACAGTCTCGAACGCCACCTTGCGCAGGTCGCCGCCCCGGGATTCCGCGAACGCAAGAATCGGGGCCATCACAACACCTTGGCTTCGGTCTGCAGCAGCCGCAGCAGCTCGGGCACCGCGTCGGCGCCTTCGCCAATGATGCGGCCGGGTGGCCGGTCAGGCGGAAGCGCCATCGATTCGACGACGAGGCGCGGCTCGCCCAGCTGCGCCGGCTTCACCTCCAGCGGCTTCTTCTTGGCGGCCATGATGCCTTTGAGCGATGCGAGCCGGGGGCGCGCTATGCCTTCATCGATGGTGAGCACAGCAGGAAGCGGGAACTGCATCGTCTCCGCCGCGCTCTCGAGGTCGCGCCGGGCGGTGCCCCGTCCGTCCGCGATCTCCAGATGAGAGATCGAGGTTACGCAGGGCAAGCCGAGCAGTTCCGCCGTCATGGGCCCCACCGTTCCGCTCGCCGTGTCAGTGGCCATGCGGCCGAACAGGATCAGGTCGTAACTTCCGTCCTTGAGCTCGGCCGCGAGGGCCTGCGCGATAGCGAGTCCGTCGAAGGGGACTTCCTCGGCCTTGAGCTGCACCGCGCGCGCGGCCCCCATGGCGAGACCCTTCCGCAGAGTCTCCTGGACGCCATCGGGACCTACCGAGTAGATGACTACTTCGCCGGGCCCCTGCTTTTCGACCAGCTGGAGACCGACCTCGAGCGCGTAACCGTCGAAATCGCCTATCTCATATTTGGTCCCGCTCTGCTCCAGCGATTTGCGGTCTCCCGCGATCGAGAACCGCATCTCCATGTCCGGGACCCTTTTAATGCAGACGGCAATCTTCATGAGTTACGCTATTGGCTATTGGCTATTGGCTATTGGCTATTGGCCAGGCGGACGACGCGGCAAAGCTAGCCCACCGCAAGATGGATACGCAACGAGGCCACCGTCGATGGTGGCCTCGCGCGCGATCTGCTGCCCGACGTTCAGCCGGCGGATTCGCCGCCCATCCGGCGGTCCCTGATGCCGGGCCGCTCCACTCGGCGGCGGTCGCCCTCTGACCGTTCGATCCAGTTGCCGTTGCCAGTCGGGCCAGAGGAATGATGCCCCACTCCCTGGGCCTGCTGCGTCATGCCTTTGGCCTGTTGGCCGGCGGCCGTTGCGGCCCGTTCCAGCTTCGGTCCAGCCCGCTCCGCCTCACGGCCGATTCGCTCGAGCAGCTGAGCCGCCTTGTCCCGTCCGCCCAGCCCGAAGGCAAGGCCGAACGCGATGGTGAACGCTCCCACGACCCCGATCAGCAAGGTGTTGATCAGAGTGGTCGCGATGCCGAGCTGGTTGACGGCGACCACGATGGTGAACGCCCAGACGGCCACCCGGGTGACGGTCGCGAGCATATTCGGATTGCTGAAGCCGGCTTCGGCCGTGGCGCCACGGACCAGCTGGGAGAGCGCATTGGCCGCCAGCCCGCCGATGACCAGCACCACCAGGGCGACGACCAGGTTCGGTAGCCAGAGCAGGAGCTGCTGCAGCACGTTGGACACCGCGGGGAGCCCCAGCGTGTCGAACGCCACCACCAGCGTGATCAAGCGGACGAACCACTTGACGATGTTCGCGATCACGCCGGCCGAGTCGTTCTTTACCCCCATTTTCTGAACGAAATCGGCAAACCCGGAGCGCCGCGCCAGGTCGTTGAACCTCACCGCGTGAAGCAGCGCCTGCACCCCTCGGGCGAGGAGCGAGGAGATGATCCAACCAACAATGAGGACGACGGCGAAGCCGATGATCCGGGGAATGGCGGAAAGAAGGGTGTTGAGAGCGCCGGCGAGAGAAGCCTTGAACGCGTCACTGGTGCTTTCGACCGGCACCGCGACCGCTGTAGCCTGCATGATTGCCTCCACCCGTTAAGTCATGTTTGAGCCCCCAACAGGATGGCAGTGCACCTGATGTCGGTCCGTGACCAGGGTCACTAGTCTGCGGAGCCTCCGAAGGCGCGGCGGACGACGAGCTTGAAAGACCGTGCGTTCAACGGGGTCAGAAAGCGCTCCAGGTTGCCGGTCTGACGGTTCTCATTGAAGGTCCCGAAGATAGGGTGGTGCGAGTCGAAGAGGTTCTGCACCACGGCCGACACGTCCCACTTTTCCCGCGTGTAACCAACCCGGGCGTTGGCCACGAAGTATCCGCCCAGGGGCTGGGTCTCATTGGCTTCATCGCCCCGGAGCCACTGCTGGCCGAAGTAGCGCCCGTCCAGGCCGAACTGCACGCCCGCGGGCAGGGTCAGCAGCCCCCCCATTTTCACCTGGTGATCCGGGACCAGGGGGAGCCGGTCACCCGCGCCCACCGCGTTGGGCCCGGCCAACGGGGAGCCGGCAAAGGCGCTGTCGGCCCGAATGCTGAAGATTTGCGCCGGGTCGCGGAAGGTGGCGTGGGTGAAAGCGTAGTTGGCGTAGAGCGAGAGCCGCTCGGTAGGGATGATCTGGACGCCGAGCTCTACTCCCTCCCGGCGGGTGTCGCCGATGTTGTTGAAGAATCCTTCGAACACGGCGTTGCTGGACTGGATAAAGAAGATGTCGTCCCGCACGTTGGTCCGGTACACCGATGCGGTCAGGATCGCCGGACCGCGCACCATCTGGCCTCCCACCTCGAAGGTGGTGGCCACCACCGGTTTGAGCGGAGGGTCGTCGCCCAGGGCAAAGGGCAGCGGACAGGCAGCGGTCTCGTCGGCGCAGGCCAGCTCCAACACCGCGGGGGCCCGGAAGCTTTGTCCCACCGAGGCGTAGACCGATGCACCCGGCCCCAGCTCCAGGCTCACACCGCCTCGGGGGCTCAGCCGGCTGAAGTTGCTGGTCGTGTCGGCAGTGGGATCGAGCTGATCCTGGAACGGGATGTGGATGTAGTCGTAGCGAAATCCGCCCGAGAAGGTCACGTCCTTGAGCCGCAGATCGGCGAGCACGTACCCGGCCACGTCGTAGCTGGGACTTTTGACGTCGGTGGTCAGGGTGGTGTTGGCCGGATTGATGGGATCCTCTTCCAGCAACTGGATGTGAACCTGGTTCGCGCCGCCATCGGCGCCTAGCCGGATGGAGAGACTCCCGTTGGCCCGCGGTTTGGTCCAGCGCCAGTCGAAGTTGCCACCCACGGTCCGGTTGTTGGTGAACGAGCGGACGTTATTGTCAGGCGCCTGGTTGACGTTGAACCGCTCAGCATGGCTCCGTCGAGCGTAGGCGGTGAACGATCCCCGGCTGTTGCCTATGGGCGCGTAACCCGAGACCGAGGCTTGCAACTGGTTCAGGTCCTCGAAGTCACCTTCCGTGAAATTGGTCTGGGGAGAGTTCTGGAAGATGCTCTCTGGGAGTGATCCCGCCGTGTGCGCCTTGGATTCGGCACCGAACCCCTGGAAGGTTATCCCTCGCTCCGGCCCTCTTCTGCCCAGGTTGAGGAATCCGTTCAGGTTTTCGGCACCGGTGGCCTGGCGCCAGCCATCCTCGTTCTCGTAGCCACCGGCCAGGTAGTAGTCCCAGCCGCCCCGACTCAGCCCGTCGACCGATGCCTCGCCGGAGTACGATCCGAACGACCCTCCCGAAAGCTCGGCCTCGGCCTCGAGCGGGCCGTTGCCCCGGCGGGTGATCAGGTTGACCGCGCCGCCGAGCGAGTTCGGGCCGAGCAGTGAGCCGGAGCCGCTGAGCAGCTCCACCTTCTGAACATGCTCCATCGGCAGGAGATCGAAGTTCACTTCCGCCGCATCGGGCTCATTCTGGCGCACCCCATCCAGGAACACCGAGACGCCGGGAGGCAGCCCCACCACCGGTCCGACGTTGAAACCGCGGGTGGTCATGTTGAGCTTGAACGGGCTGCCCAGGTCATCGTAGAGCGAGATCCCCGGCTGCGTGGCCAGCGCGTCGGCCAGGAGGCGCGGCTCCCAGGCGTCGATGGCCGCTCCAGTGACGGTTGAGATCCGCGCCGGAATGCCGGACCCGATGGTCGGTCCAGCGGTGGGCGCAATCGAGCTGGTCACCTCAATGGTTTCGAGCTTGGTGACCCGGGTGGTGTCGCGCCGGAGAGAATCTCCGGCGGTGCTATCAGGCTGCTGAGCGAGAACGGTCGCGGGGAGAATGGAGAGGCAGAGAGCGACCTTCAGAGAGGCTTTGCGGAGCCGCATCAGGACCCTTCGCCTGTCGCCTCGATTGGCTCGAATTGGATCTGCCGGTAGAACCAGCGGAATTTCTCGTGCCGTTTGAGGTAGGGGACGAACCCCGCGCGGACGCACCCCTTCACCGACGCCGAGTTCCGCTCGTCCACGAAGGTGATGACCCAGCGGGCCCCAAAATCGGCGGCACGCTCGGCCACCTGTGCCATTGCCGCACCCATGATGCCCTTTCCCCGATAGGCGGTCGGGGTGTACGCGCCCTCGAGCAGGGCCTCGTCGGGCCCGAGCTGGGGATAAAGATTCCCGAACACCGCGCGCATCCGTTCGTTTTCTGTGGCCGGAATCGCCCACTGCATATAACATGGCTTCCCGTCGGTCGCGATCGCGACGTAGCACACTCGCAGCCCGGATCCAACCAGCCGACGCTGGGCCAGACGGGACAGCGCTTCATCCGCCGGCAGGTCAGGCTCGGGATCGAGCGCTGACAGGTCGTCAGTGGAAGCAAGGGGACGGACAGTAATCGGAATTTTTGCCGTGGGTTTGTCGAAGGGCCGGCTGAGATCTCGCCTGAGGCCGAGGGAAGTGGAGTCCGAGTAGACCCGATATCGGATCGCCGACCAGGCCTTGGCGGGTCCTTCATTGAGGACCAGGCGGCTGAGATCGCGGGCTCGGGTGAGAAATCTGCGCAAGTGAGCGGCCGGGCTTGGTCCCTTCGAGCCGCTCACGCGGAGAGCGGCCGGAGTAGCAACGAGGATAAAACCAAAGGCAAGTAGGGCGACGCGCAAGAACGGCATTGATAACCCGCGATGGGGGCCACGTACAAAGCCCCCCGAGAGTCCCAACGGGGGGCTACCCTGCGGGAGTCTGCCCGCGCAGTTACTGCCGGCCTACGTCCATCGCTGGGCGGCTGCGGTTGGCCTCCAGCCAGCCAAGAATCTTGTCCTTCACCGCTCCCGCAGACTCATCCGGCTCGGCCGCAAAGCTGGTGACTGGTGCCCCGTCATGAAGGAGCTGCCAGACGGGACCGGGGTCGGGAGCAGCATCACGCCCCTGCCGGCGAACCGCGTCGTACTCCTCGCCCTGCCACCAGACTGTCACTCGGTTCGCCATGGCCTGCTCCCTGAAGAGGTTTACTGGTCTTCAGAGTCGCAACTTGGCCGGTCTCAGGCCGTGACGAAGGTCACGTGTAGGCACCGTGTCCGGTGATGGCTTCGCCCACGATCAGCGAGTGCATGTCGTGGGTGCCCTCATAAGTGTACACCGACTCCAGGTTAGCCATGTGCCGCATCGAATGATACTCGGCCAGGATGCCGTTGGCACCGAGGAGCCGGCGGGCCTCGCGGGCACACTCACAGGCCATGTTCACATTGTTTCGTTTGCAGAGCGAAACCTGGAACGGGGTCATGGTGCCTGCGTCCTTCAGCTTGCCCAGCTGCAGAGTCATGAACTGCGCCTTGGTAATTTCGCTCAGCATCTCGACCAGCCGGACCTGTTGGATCTGGGTGGCCGCGATCGGCTTGTCGAACATCACCCGGCTGCCGGCGTAGCGCAGCGCCTCGTCGTAGCAGGCCATAGCCGCGCCGATGGCTCCCCAGGCAATGCCGTAGCGCGCCTGGGTGAGGCACATGAGCGGGCTTTTGAGACCGCCGGACTTGGGGAGCACCGCGTCCTTGGGGAGATGGACGTCCTGGAGATGGATCTCGCTGGTGTCCGAGGCCCGAAGCGAGAGCTTCCCCTTCTGGTCCTTGGCGGTGTAGCCCTTGGTGTCGGTGGGGACGATGAAGCCGCGGATCGACTTGAGATCCTTGATGTCGCCGGTCTTGGCCCACACGATGGAGACGGTGGCCTGGGATCCATTGGTGATCCACATCTTGGTGCCGTTGAGGATCCAGCCGTCCTTCGTCTCCCGGGCGGTGGTGATCATGCCCCCGGGGTTGGAGCCGAAATCGGGCTCGGTGAGGCCGAAGCAGCCGATTTCCTGACCGGACGCGAGCAGTGGAAGCCAGTGCTTCTTCTGCTCGTCGCTGCCGAAGGCGTAGATCGGGTACATCACCAGCGCGCCCTGCACCGAGGCAAAGGAGCGGATCCCGCTGTCGCCCCGCTCCAGCTCCTGCATGATCAGGCCGTAGGCCACGTTGTTGAGCCCGGCGCACCCGTATTCCTCCGGCAAGTTGGCGCCGAAGAGGCCCAGCTCCGCCATTCCCGGGATCAGCTGCTTGGGAAATTTGCCCTCCACGTAGGCCTGGCCGATGACCGGGATCAGGTTCTCGTCCACCCAGGCACGCACCGTGTCGCGCACGGCGCGCTCTTCCTCGGAGAGGAGTGAGTCAAGGTTGAGGAAATCGACCCCGGTGAACTGAGATGTCCCTGCGGCCGTCGCCATCGGAGCCTCTTGAGGGTGGAAGTCTCTTGTTGGCGAGGAATATAACAGGCGGAAGATGGACAGGCGGACGGGGGGGCGGACGGGCAGTAGGCTTCAGCGAAGCAGTGCGATCGTCCAGACCGGCAGGTGGTCGCTGGCGCTGCCTACGACGAGAACGGTCCCCGCAGCCGCGGTATCGGGGCTCGCCAGGCCTCGGAGGAAGATGTGGTCCAAGCGTCCAGAAGACTGGTCGATGGTCCACGCTGGGTAGGCCACGAATACCCCATCTCCCTCGCGATGTAGCCCGACCGGAAGCTCCGGACCCTCGAACTCAGGATCAGATCCGGGCTCGCGACATACCGTGGTGGGAGCTGTGGGATAGTGGTCGTATCTCATGGCCGCCATCACACTGCGGAGGAGCTGAGGCATTCCTCCCGGCGGACCGTGCGTTTCGCTGCCGGCACCACTCCGACATCCCGCGCCTTCTTCCGGAACGTGCGCCCGTGATCGACGGGCAATCCCGCCTCGGCCTGCCACTGGTGCACCATCTCATGCAGCAGCGTGTGCTCTACCTCAGACCAGGAATGCCGGACGATGTGCCTTCGACTGATCCCGATCTCATTGGGCCGGCCAGTCTCCAGATCCACGGCAAGCTCGCCGAGCCGGCTTCGCATCCGGGCTGAGAGCCGAATGGGAATGTCGCCCAGGGCTCCGCCGAAGTGCCGGGCGTTCAGCTCCCGGTGCCGAGTCTCCAGCCGGTGGAGCAACACCAGGTCCCCCGGCCGAGCCCGCTCCACCCGGGGTGAGCGCGGCGGGGCCGGCGCGTACGCGTGTACCGGAAAGGCGAGGAACTCTCTTTCGGCAGCACGGCGGAGGATTCGAGGCACTCGAGGGTTCAAGAAGCGGACAATTGCCTTCAGCACCCGGTCGGAAGCGAAGGCGTAGCCCTCGTGCAGCCGCAGCACGCCACTGGGACTCAAACTCAGCATGACCGTGCGATTTCTGTGGGTGACAAACCGGGTGTGCCGCGACCCAAGCATGACTAGCCGATTCCCGAGTAACGCTTGCTGCCCCACTGTCCCGCCGCCCCGCTGCCCCGCTTTCACAACCCCTGATCCCCACCGGCCACCGACACCGCCGCCTTCGGCGCACCTTTGCGGCCAAAGGAAAACTTGTCGGAGGGGATGAATTGCCGGTTCTCAGCGACCCAGCGAAAGTGCTGGATGTGGACCGACTGCTCGTCGACGTTGACCAGGTTGAACACCGAGGGCCGGCCGCCCCGCTGGCGGTAGCTGTGGGTGCCCGAGGTGCTGACCGCCACTCCGCCTTCGATCTGGCCCGCGCCTTCGTGATGGTCGTGGCCACAGAGAATCACGTCGGCGCCGGTGGCCAGCAGGCGCTTATGGGCCGAGCGCCACCGGGCCAGCCCCATCCGCCCGGTGCCTCCGGCCATCACATTGTGGTGGACCACGAGGACCTTGGCCCCATCCGGCGGCGCGGCGGCGAAGATCTTCTGTACCCGCCGGGTCTCCGACCTCGGCAGGTGTCCCTTCACCGCCACGTCTCGCAGGTTCCAGGTGAGCGATCCGAGGGCGACGCCGTAACTGCTCAAGGCCCCCGCCATGATCGCACCAGGGACCTCCAGCACCGGCCGGAGCTCGCTGTAGTACTTGAGATACTTGGCGTACTTCCGCTTCTCTCCCAGGAGGCGGAGGGGACTCTTCCACCACTCGATGTCGTGGTTGCCCGGCACCACGATCATCGGGGTCTTCATCCGCATCCGGTGGAAGAAAACGTGGGCCGCCTGGAATTCACCGTGGCGGGCCCGCTGGCTCAGATCGCCGGAGACCGCGATCGCGGTCGGGTTAAGGGTAGGAAGGAACTCCTCCAGCGCCTCGATCTGGCGGAGGTCGGCGTAGCCACCGAAGTGGAGGTCGGAGAGGTGAACGATGGTGACGGACGAACCGCTCACCAGATGACCCTGATTCGGTAGGTCAGCACCGCCTCCCCGCGGGCTGGGACTCGCACCCGGAAGCGCGTCATGGTTGACGACACCTTCTCCGCCGGCACCGAGCTGGCGACGACGGCCCACTCGCCCGCCCGCTCCTCCTGGACGTCCACGGTCACCAAGCTGTCGGTCGCATTCTTCAAGGTCACCTTGTAGTCGGCGGTGGCCACGGTATGGACTCCGCGGGCTTTGGTGCTGTCGCGACGAGTGCTATAGCTAGTCTGGATCCGTTTGGCCGTGATGTCGAACGCGGTGCCGGCGTCCAGTTTGAGATCGCTGCCCGCGGGCGTGTGATTCAGCGTTGCCTCGCCCACCAGCTGGAGGCCTCCGGCGCTGTCGGGCTGGTACATCCGGGCGACTCCCCCCGGCAGGGGCCGGTCGCCAAAGTCGGTCTTCCGCGGGCGCTTGAGGGTGTAGATCACCTCAACTGGCGGCTGAGTCTCCTCGCCTTGCTGCGGCAGGAAACCCCAGTACGGCACCTCGCCGTGCACCACGTAGTTCTTTTCGTACTTAACCTGGGCCGGCTGGAAGAACGCCACCGACGTGGTCAGACCGGGAAGCAGTGTGCTCTTCCCCGGAAGCGAGTACAAGTGAAACTCGCCTACCTTCTGCTCGGTGGCGATCTCCGATACCGCTTTGGCTGCCGCCATCCGGTCCATCATCATCGGCTGGGGGGCCCGGGCCTCGGGTACCGCCCTGCTCACCGAGCCGGCCAAAAGCTGGATCTCGGCGTCCTCGGCTCGGAGCGATTCCGATGGAAGCACCGCCATCCCAGTTACCCTGGCGTCCTCCCGCCCCAACACTACCTGATAACTCGCCTGCCAGCTGGCGCCGGTGGTGAAATACCCCAGCCGAAGCTGCTCCTGCCCCCGCGCACTTCGCACCGATACAAGGGCGGTCGGCTCCACCACCACCACCTCGCTGGGATACAACGCGAGCCCCGGCGGGGAAAAGCTGATCCGACCATCAGGGAGCTGCAGCCGCAGTGGATCGACACCGAGCACCAGCGCGCTCACGGTATCGTGCGGGTCCGAGACCCGAAAAACCAGCCGCTTGCCCACCGACCTCCTTAACACGCTTGCCTCATCCACCGCTCCGTCGTAGGACACCCTCTCCAGAGTCACCGACGAGTCGAGGGAGAAGAGCGTCGCCGGGTCGAGCGCGCCGAGCGCGAGCCGCTGAGTGGAAGACCCCTTCGGCAGCTTGGCCGAAACTGACCGCCGAACCAAGACCCGACCGTCGTTGTAGATGGTGAGGGAGGTCTGCGCCGCAAGCGGGGCAGCGGGGCAGATGGGCAGCGGGGCGGCGGCGGCGAAGAGAAGCGCCGCAACTCGAAACCCTCCGCCCAACGATGAGCATCTGCGCCTGTAAAAGCTGCCCCGCTGCCTAGACCCACTTCGTGGGTACCCCTCCCCGCTGCCCCGCGTTTCTTCCTTCATTTGGGTAAATACTCCATAGCCACTCGGGTGACGATCCGCCGCACGATGATGTAGGTGGCCAGGACCGCGATGCCCCCATACAGCCGGGCCATCGGAGCCGTCGGCACGCGGACGGCGACGTACACTGCCATCAGTACCGTCGCGGCGAGGGAGATGCGGCTCGCCAGCTTTCTTGCACGACCCTCCCGCTCCGCCAGGCAGTCGGGGCAGAGCTCGCCCCAGCGCAATCCTCGGATCCGCCGCTCGCACTTGGCGCAGGGGACCTCAGGCAGCCCGCTGAGCGACGGCACTGCCGAACTCCTCCGTGCTGGCGGTCCCCCCCAGGTCGCGGGTCCGGACGCCGTCGCGCACGATGGTGCTGACGATGGCGTCCCGGATCCGGTCGGCCCGCTCGAGCTCGCCGATGTGATCCAGCATCATGGCCGCCGCGAACATCTGGGCCGAGGGGTTGGCCACCCCTTTGCCGGCGATGTCGGGGGCGCTCCCGTGCACCGCCTCGAAGATGGCCGCCTTGGTCCCGATATTGGCGCCCGGGGCGAGGCCCAGTCCCCCGACCAGCCCGGAGACCTCGTCGCTCAGGATGTCGCCGAACATGTTGGTGGTGACCATGACGTCGAACTGCTCCGGCCGCATGACCAGCTGCATGGCGGTGTTGTCCACGATCATGTCGTTGGACTCCACCCGCCCCTCGTACTCCTTGGCGATGGTGCGGCCGACTTCCAGAAACAGCCCGCTCACCATCTTCAGGATGTTGGCCTTGTGCACGATGGTGACCTTGCGCCGCTTGTGCTTGAGCGCGTAGTCGAACGCGTAGCGGATGATCCGCTCGCAGCCTCGCCGGGTGACGATGGCCATGGACTCAGCCACCGCCCGGGGATCATCGCCAATGGCGACGAAGTGCTCGACTCCGATGTAGAGGCCCTCCAGGTTCTCCCGGACCAGCACGATGTCCACGTTCTCGAACCTTCCGCCCGGCATGATGGTGCGGGCCGGCCGGACGTTGGCAAAGAGCTCGAATTCCTTTCGGAGTCCGACGTTGACCGAGCGGAACCCGGTGCCGACCGGAGTGGTGAGCGGTCCTTTCAGGGCCAGCGCATTCTTTCGGATGCTTTCGACAGTGGCGTCGGGCAACGGAGTCCCGGTGGCCTCGACTGCCGCCACGCCCGCCAGCTCTTCATCCCAGTTGAAGCGAAGCCCGGTGGCCTCCAGCACCTTTACGGTCTGCGCGGTGATCTCGGGCCCGATGCCGTCACCCGGTATGAGCGTCACATCGTAGGTCATGGGCCCGGAAGCACGGCGGCGAGCGCGGCGTTCAGCGCCTCATCCGGCGACTTCCCCCGGCCCAGCGCAAGCGAGCGCCATAACACCTTCCCGTTACGAGCGTCCCCCATCACGATGGAGAGATCGGCTCGAATCCGGCCATCCGGCTCCGGTCCGAAGCCGAGCGCCGCCGGCACCAGGACGAGACGTCCGTCCGCGACCGCCACGAGGCTTCGGAGCGACGACCGCAGCGGGTCGGGGATGGTAGACATGTTCGGCGAGCGGAGGACAGCCTGACCCATCTCCTCCGGCTCCGGAACGAAGCCGGCCGAGCGCCGGGCCATTTTGCGGAGCTCGGGCGGAAGCACCCAGTGAACCTCGGGCCCGCGGGCAAGGAGTGCTTCGGAGATCAGCGAGTCGGTCCGATGCAGCGCCGCGCGGCGATCCCGGTAAGGGGCGTAGCCGCTATCGGATTGAATGGCTGGATCGGCCACCACGAGCGTGATCGGCAGGACGGCAACCGTCTGCCCCGCCAGCGCCTGGGTAGACAGCATTGGCACTGGCGGCAGGGGCTGGGGAGCAGCCTCGTTGGGAGCGGCCTCGTGCTGGGCCTTGGCGCACGCCGGAGCCACAAGCATGACCAGGAGCGTGCGGCTGGTGATGCGGAGTCGTTTTGGGTTGGGAATCATGGGAGAAGCGTAAACGGTGAATGCCGGGCCGTAAACTGGAGCAGGCTCCCCTCATTCCAGCGACAAGCCGCCATCCACGACAATTGTCTGGCCGGTGATGTGACGGGCAGACTCGGAGCAGAGGAAGGAAATGACGTGGGCCACGTCGTCCGGTTCGGCCACTCGACCGAGGACCGAGCTCTTCTGCGCCCGTTCGATGACCTCGGATGGAAGCATGGCCATTCGCTCCGTGCGAATGAACCCGGGCGCGACGGCGTTCACGTTGACGTTGGCAGGGCCGAGCTCCACCGCCGCCGCCCGGGTGAGACCGAGGAGGGCGGCCTTGCTCGCCGCGTAGTTGGCGACCCCAAAGCCGGGCCGTTCGGCCTGGTGGGCGCTGACACTTACGATCTTGCCGTAGTGCTGGGCACGGAAGACGGGAGCCACGGCGCGGATGCAGTTGAAGGAACCGGTCACGTTGGTGTCGAGGACCTCGTCCCAGGCCTCGCGCGACAGCCGCCAGAGCGCGCCGTCGTTGGCAATGCCGGCATTGTTGATCAGGAAGTGCACCCCGCCCAGCTTCTGCTTGGTCTCACTGACGAACCGGTCTACATCTTCGCGGTCGCGGACATCGCAGCGCCGGGCGTGGACCTGAATCCCCATGGCGGTGAGTGCGGTCTCGGTCAAGAGCGCCTGCTCGCTCACATCCCGCCCCGGCATGTTGACGAAGCAGAATGCGACGTGGCAGCCCAGCCGGCCAAACTCCATCGAGATGTGGCGGCCGAGGCCGGTGGCGCCTCCAGTCACAATGGCCACCTTGCCGCGCCAGCCCTTGGTGATTGGCTGAGGCCGGGGCGCTTCGAGCACGGCTCCGCTCCCCTCCGGCGCCTCGTATTCCCACGAGGGCCGAGGGCCGAAGCCGAAGGATGGCAATGGCATGGAATCCGAAGGTACGGGACGAATTAGCGACCGGCAAGGAGGCGGGAGACACATTGAAATGCTCCCGCTCACCGCTTACGCTTGTTCTCGTCCCGCTCACGCCTTTAGCTCTAACCTATGTCCCTTAAGCACATCGGCTGGCTGGCACTCGCCCTGGCTGGCGCAGTTGCCTGGGGAGTGCTCGCGCTTTACCGGGGCGAGACCATCAGCGCCGCGTGGCTGGTCCTGGCCGCCGTCGGCACCTACCTCCTCGCCTACCGTTTCTATAGCCGCTTTCTCGCCGACCGCGTGTTCGGTCTCAACGACCGGCGAGCCACCCCGGCCGAGCGGCTCACCAACGGCAGAGACTTCGTCCCCACTTCGCGCTGGGTCCTCTTCGGACACCATTTCGCGGCCATCGCCGGGGCCGGCCCCCTGGTGGGTCCGGTGCTCGCGGCCCAATTCGGCTACCTGCCCGGGACGCTCTGGATCGTGTTCGGCGTGGTGCTGGGTGGTGCGGTCCAGGACTTCGTCATCCTCTTCGGCTCCATGCGGCGGGACGGGAAGTCGCTGGGCCAGATGGCCAAGGAGGAGACCGGTCCGGTCACCGGGCTCCTCGCCATGGTGGCGGTCCTGGCGATCATGGTCATCCTGCTCGCGGTGCTAGCCTTGGTGGTGGTGAATGCCCTGAAAGACAGCCCCTGGGGCGTCTTCACCATCCTCTGCACCATTCCCGTTGCGGTGCTGATGGGCTTCTGGATGAAGGTCTGGCGTCCCGGCCGGACGCTCGAGGCCTCCCTCCTCGGCGTGGTGCTGCTGTTGCTGGCCCTGGTTGGTGGTCGCTATGTCGCCGCGTCGCCCACACTGGCGCCGTGGTTCACCCATTCCGGTCTTACCCTCGCGTACGGGCTGATTGCCTACGGCTTCATTGCCAGCGTGTTACCGGTCTGGATGCTGCTCTGCCCCCGCGACTACCTCTCCACCTTCATGAAGATCGGGACGATTCTCCTGCTCGCGCTGGGAATCCTCCTGGTGCTTCCACCGCTCAGAATGCCGGCGGTGACCCGTTTCGTGGACGGAACCGGGCCGGTCTTTGCCGGGAAGCTCTTTCCCTTCGCCTTCATTACTATCGCCTGCGGCGCGATCAGCGGCTTCCACGCCCTGGTAGCCTCAGGCACGACGCCTAAAATGCTGACGCGGGAGAGCGACGCCCGGCTCATCGGCTACGGCGGCATGCTGATGGAGTCGTTCGTCGCGATCATGGCGCTCTGCGCCGCCGCCCTGCTCGACCCCGGAATCTACTTCGCCATCAACGCCCCCCTGGCCACCCTGGGCGGCACCGCCCAGTCGGCGGCCGAGGTGATTCGCGGCTGGGGCTTTACCGTCACGCCCGAACAGATCCAGAGCCTGGCGGCATCGGTGGGTGAGAAGACGCTGCTGGGCCGGACCGGCGGCGCGCCCTCGCTCGCGGTAGGCATGGCCCACATCTTCAGCAACGCCTTCGGCGCCGGGCTGATGGCCCTATGGTATCACTTCGCCATCATGTTCGAGGCGCTGTTCATTCTCACCACGGTCGACACCGGGACTCGGGTCGGCCGCTTTATGCTCCAGGAACTCGCCGGCCAGGTCTGGCGTCCGCTCGGTCGCACGTCCTGGTACCCCAGCACCGTCCTGGCGTCCGCGCTCGTCGTCGCCGGCTGGGGATACTTCCTGGTTCAGGGCGTGCTGGACCCGCTCGGTGGGATCAACTCGCTCTGGCCCCTCTTCGGCATCAGCAATCAGCTGCTGGCATCGGTGGCGCTCTGCGTGGGCACCACCCTCATCATCAAGAGCGGCAAGGCGCGCTACGTCTGGGTTACGCTGTTGCCGCTGGCGTGGCTGCTGGCAGCCACTCTCACGGCGGGCTGGCAGAAAGTGTTCGCCGCCGATCCGCGCCTTGGTTTTCTGGCGCACGCGGCGTCAGTGGGAGAGCAACTCGCCTCCGGCGCGGTGGATTCCTCCCGCGCCGCCCGTCTCATCTTCAACGACCGGCTCGACGCCGTCATGACAATCACCTTCATGGTGGTCACGGTGTTGGTGCTGCTCTCATCCGCCCGGGAATGGTTACTGGTACTCACTCGGCGGAAGCCGGCCAAGGCCAAGGAATCGCCGTTCGTGGAGACTGCATATGCCGGATAAGACCGGCGGACAGGCGGACGGGCGGAGAGGTCTTGCATCGCTCCACAACCTGATCGGCGCGCTTCGAAGAATCGCCGGCATGCCGGATTACCTAGCCTATACCGAACATTTGCGGCTCTGTCACCCGCAGCTCCCGATTCCCTCAGAGAGGCAGTTCTTCGACGACTTCGTGCGCACCCGCTATGGAGATGGTCCCACTCGCTGCTGCTGACCTCGGTGCAGCTTGAGACTTCGCTTGACACTCCGCTGATCCTGCCGTACCCTAGCAGTCTGGGCAACCCCAACCGAAACGCAGATCCGAAATGCTCACCTGCGGCGCCTTGGCATCGCGGGGTTTGGGCACATCCTCTCACCCGACGGAGGCTCGAATGAACAGAGCGTTCACCCGGCATATCTGGCTTACTGGCTGCGGGGTGGTCTCGATCCTCGTGGGCTGCAATCGGACCAAGTCCGATGCCGCCCCGGAGAGTGGTGCCATCACCGCGGACAGCGGCAAGGCGACGGCGAGCGCCAATCGTGGGAAGGTGCCGCTCAGCACAAAGTCCGAGGAAGCGAAGAAGCTCTACGAACAAGGTCTGGCGCTCGCGGATCAGCTCAAGCCGCATGACGCCCGCCAGGTCTTCCAGAAGGCCGTGGCGCAGGATCCAGACTTTGCCATGGCGCACTACCAGCTCGCGCTCAGTTCTCCGACACCCAAGGAATTCCGCGCCCACTTGGATCAGGCTAGCGCACTCTCGAGTAAGGCCACTGAGGGGGAGCGGCTGCTGATTCTCTCGCTCCTGGCCGGAGCCGATGCCCAGCCGGCCAAGGCGCTCGACTACAACAAACAGGCAGCCGCCAAGTACCCAGACGATCCCCGGGTACATACCACGCTGGGCAACTCCTACTTCTTCGGCCAACAGGACTATGAGAAGGCGCGAGGAGAGCTGCAGAAGGCGATTGAGATCGATCCGAACTTCTCCCCCGCCTACAACATGTTGGGATACTCCGAACGCTTTCTCGGTAACTACCCGGAGTCAGAGACCGCGTTCAAGAAGTACATCGAGCTGGTCCCCCATGATCCCAATCCCTACGATTCCTACGCCGAGTTGCTGATGAAGACCGGGCGATTCGACGAATCGATTGCGCAGTATCGCAAGGCCTTGTCGATCGATCCTCACTTCATCGGCTCCCATTTCGGAATCGCCAGCGATCTGATCTTCCAGGGTAAGCACGACCAGGCGATTGCGGAGGCCCAGAAGATGGAGCGGGCCGGCCGCAACGACGGTGACCGCCGCTTCGCCATGTTCACCACCACAGTGGTGCTGGTGGACCAGGGGAAGACCGACCGCGCGCTGCAGGAAATGCAGCGGCAGTACAACCTCGGCGCCAAGATCGGTGACACCGCCGCCATGGCCGGTGATCTGGTGTCTACGGGAGACATCCTGCTGAACGCCGGCCGGACCGAGGAGGCCAAGAAGCGCTACAATCAGGCCCTGAGCATCCAGGAAAAATCCGGGCTGTCGAATGCAGTGAAGGAGGACGCCAAGCTCGGTAATCACTATGACCTGGGGCGCGTCGCCCTGGCCAAGAACGACCTGGAGACGGCCAAGGCCGAGGCTGCGACCTACCTGGATGGCGCCAAGGCCGGGGAAAACCCCGCGCGGATTCGCGGGGCCCACGAGCTGGCGGGTAGGATCGCCCTAAAGGAGAAGCAATACGACCAGGCGATCGACGAGCTGGGTCAAGCCAACCAGCAGGATCCTTACGTGCTGTATGTGATCGGTTTGGCTTACCAGGGCAAGGGCGACCAGGAGAAGGCCGGGGAGCTGTTCAAGCAGGCGGCCGAATCATACAGCCTGCCGACCCTGAACTACGCGTTCATCAGGGCAAAGGCGAAGCAGGCAGCTCCTCGACCCACTTCGTAAGCCATTTGCCGGTCCGCGAGATCACCACGGAGCTGTCGTTAGCCAGAAAGTTGTAACCGCCGCGAGCGAGGCTGGAGTCGGCATAGGCGCCTCGTCTCGCGGCTTCCGCCCGCGCATCGAGCAGAGCCTGGAGGCTGGCCCGGGTCCCGATCCAGAGCAGCCCGTCCGACGCGCGGATGGCATAGCGCTTGAGGATCCCGAAGCTATCAGGCGCGACGTAGACCCGACTTAGCAGAGGAATGAGCTTCGGATCGGTGAAGTAGGACAGCAGGGTCAGGTAGCGGACTCGGAACTCCTCGGAGTCCGCCGAACGAAACCGCGCCGCGACGGAGTCCGCTGCACCGGCACGGAGGCGGCCGAGCACCCAGGCATCGCCGTGATCGTAGTTCTTGCTGGGTATCCGCGCCAGAATATCTGCGAGCACCGCCGAATCACCCTTCACCGCTCGGCGCCGCTCCAGCACGATGGCCTGCAGTGAAGGCTCCAGGTCTTCCGCCTTGAGACCCGGATTGCCAGGAAAAGGTGGCGACTCCGCCCGCTGGAGCTGGCGCTGCATCCGGGCCGCGCTGTCGGCATACGCAGCGCTCCTGAGCTCGGCCAGCCGGGTGAGCGCCACCAGTCCCGAATTCCAGTCTCCGGTTCCCCTCACCGCGGCGCGCATCCGTCGCCAGAGTCGCGCGGGAGACCTCGAGCGCTGCAACACCAGCACCGAATCCGCCGCCGGAGTTCCTTCCCGTAGTGCTTCGTGTAGCTCAGAATAGGTTGCCCGCTGTGGATCTCCTACCCGAACCTGCACCTGGGCCGCCGCGGCGGCTGAGCCGACGGTGCCCGCCACTCCCACCAGCCCGATCCACAAGAACCTCATCGTCACCGGTCTCCGTGCGCTGGTGAAACCACAAGCCAGAGGATTACCGCGGCCACCATTCCGGCGGCCGAGGTCCAGAGCGCCATCCGGCCACTGACGGATTGATACAGCGCTCCAAAGATGAGACCAGCCGGGAGTGCCGCCCCTCCGGTGAGCGCGTGGTAGACCCCGAACCCGCGGCCGGTGCGCACCGGTGCCAGGCGACTAACGAGCGACCGCTCCCCCGATTCGGTGAGGCCGGCCACCAGCCCGAAGGCCAGGAAGAGCGCTGTTGCCGTAGCGGCGCTGACTGCGCCGCCAAGTGCGAGGGCCACGCCGGCAAACAGCAGACCCCCTGCAGCTACCATTCGGCGGGGTCCCAGCCGGTCCGCGAGCCACCCACCGGGATAGGAGCTGGCGCTCCGCACCACGTGGAGACCGGCCCAGACGAGTGGAATCGCCGCCACCGCCACGCCCAGGTCCTGCAACCGGAGTATGAGGAGGGTCTCGGGCAGCCGGAAGAAGGTGAGGGCGGTGAGGGCGAGGACCGAGGGCCAGAAGGAGCTGGGAGTCGGGAGCTGGGAGCTGGGAGTCTCCTCTTTCTTCCTAGCTCGCGACTCCTGACTCCCAGCTCCCTTCAACACCACCGCCAGCACCACGAACGCCACCACCCCCGGCACCACACTCCACCCGATCACCTGCCGCACGTCGGCTCCCCGCCGCAACAGCCACCACGCGGCCAGCGACCCGAGTACCGCGCCGAAGTGGTCGGCACCGCGATGAAACCCGAACGCCCGCCCTGTGAGCTCGGGTGGCGTGATGTCTGAGATCATGGCGTCGCGCGGCGCGGTTCGGAGGCCCTTCCCCACCCGATCGATGACCCGGAACCCGACCACCTGCCATGCCTTGTTGGTGAGGGAAATGAGCGGGCGGACCAGGATCGCCGTCGCGTAGCCGCTCAGGATGAGGGGCCGGCGCCATCCGGGGCGGTCGGCCAGCCGCCCGCTGATCCATTTCAGAACCGAGGAGGTGAGCTCCGAGGCCCCGTCCAGGAGCCCGAGCACGAGTGCTCCGCCACCCAGGGTCCGGGTGACGAAGGCGGGAAGCAGGGGGTACACCATCTCGCTGGCGAAGTCGTTGAACAGCGACACCAGCGACAGCCCCTTGACCGCCGGCGGCACCCCGGACGGCCGAATAGCGCCCCTTTCAGCTGCATGTATGTTTGTTGCCATGTCGTCCGAGCCGTTGCGGTTTCACGAGTCGAATCTCTGGTCCACGCCGATCCGCGATCTCGGACTCACCATCGAAGGCACCCGTCTGGAGCCGATCCTCGCCGAGTTCGGGAACGAGCTCCGCCAGGCCGGGATCACCCGAGTCCGCCCCCGGTTCTATCTCTCCACCGAGTGGGGCGTTCCGTTCGAGACCATCGCGATGGCGATTCCCTTCTACCTGGCGCAGCCCGACCTCACGGCGCTCCACGCGGAGCGGGTCGGGCACGTGGAGGGATTCGACCGGGCCGACATCCTGCGCTACCTGCGTCACGAGATGGGCCACGTCATCAACTACGCCTACCGGCTCTACGACCAGGAGGAGTGGGTCAAGCAGTTCGGCTCCATCACCCAACCCTACTCCGAAGAGTACCGGCCCGAGCCCTTCAGCCGGCGCTACGTCCGGCACCTCCCCGGCTGGTACGCCCAGAAGCACCCCGACGAGGATTGGGCGGAGACCTTCGCGGTGTGGATGAGCCCGGGGCTCGACTGGCGTACGGAGTACGGCGGCTGGCCGGTTGCCTATGCCAAGCTCGCCTACTGCCGCCGCACCATGGCCACGCTGCGGGACCGCCCTCCCGAAGTCACCAACAGCGAGCTGGACGAGGACGTTGGCGACATCGAGTACTCGCTGGACCAATACTACGGCCGGGCCCCGGCCTCACTGGAGCTCCCCCCGGGTCTGGATGGCGCGCTGCGGGCCATCTTCGAGGATCTCGGCCCCAGCGATGGGCTGTCGCTCGACGACCCGCTGCGTCCGGCCGACGCGCTGATTCGCCGGCTGGAGCCCGAGCTCATGGCCAACGTGTTTCGCTGGACCGGCCACTTCCCCGAGCGCACCCGCGTCCTCCTGCGCTATCTGGCTGAGCGGGCTGCCCAGCTGGAGCAGGGCTATCCTGCCAACCGGGAAGACTCCGCCATCATGGCGCTCACCACGCTGGTGACCGGCCTGGCGATGAACCACGTCCAGCGGGGCAGCTACTTGCCGTGAGGGAGGACCATCCTTCCCGACCTTCCCCGCTTCCCTCTACTTCCCATACCGCTCTAGTGCCAAGCCCACGATCCGCTCGATCAGCTTGGGATACTCCAGGCCGGCTGCCCCCGCCGACATGGCGAACTCGCTGGACTTCTCCAGATAGCAGCTCGCGTTCACCTCCAGGACATAGATATCGCCGGTGTCGGTGAGCCGGAGATCCACCCGGCCGTAGTCCCGGACCCGCAGCGCGCGATAGGCGTCGACCGCCACCTTCTGTAGCCTGGCGCGGAGCTCGTCCGGCAAGTTGGCCAGCACCGACTTGGTGCCCTTGTACTCCTTGCTGCGCTCGTCCCACTTGGCCTTGCTGTCGAGCACCTTGGGCACGCCCTCGGGGAAGCCGGTGAAATCCACTTCGATGGGAGGCAGCGCCTTGGGTTGCCCGTTGCCCAGCACCCCGACATAGAACTCCCGCCCGTCGATGAACTCCTCGGCCAGGGCGGAGTCGTTCAGCTCCTTCCGGATGTAGTTCACCCGCTCAATCAAAGCCACCGCGTCGTGCACCAGCGACTTGCCTCCGATACCGAGGGACGAATCGGAGCGGAGTGGTTTGACGAACAAGGGCATCCGCAGATTGCCACCGGTCTCGAACGCCTGTTGCCGGGAGAAGACCGCGAACCGGGGGTAGAGAATCTCCTCGAACGCCAGCAGCTTCTTGGTGAGACCCTTGTCCTGACTGAGATAGAGCTCACCCGGGCCGCTTCCGGTGTATTTCAGGCCCAGGAGATCGAGCAGGCCGGTGACGGGAATGTCGCCGAAGACGTTCTCGCTGAACATCTCCATGAGATTGAAGACGAGGTCCGGCCTTCGCCGCGACAATCCGGCGATGAGCCGCTTCACGTCGCCGTGGACTCCCAGGATGGAGACCCGGTGACCGAGGGTGCGGAGCGCCCGGGCCACCTGCGGCACCACCGCCTCGTAGTCCTTCGAGTTTTCGTCTTCGCTGTCGAGATAGGTCAGGACGGTGATCTTCATGGTCACTCCACGAGATCCATGCCCCAGCGCGCTAGCGACACCGGTATTCCGCCGTAGCTCATCAGCTCGTCATGGAACCGCCGGGGGTCGAAGGAAGCCGCCTCTCGCTCCTGGTATGCGTCCCGCAGCCGCAGCAGCTCGCGCCGCCCCACCGCGTAGCAGAGCTGGTAGGTGGGCCAGGCGCAGTAGCGGCGGACCTCGGCTTCGGCGCTCAGCCGCTCGATCGGCAGATGCTCCACCATGTAGTCCACCGCTTCCGCCGGCGTCATCCCCCGGGTGTGGAGACCGACATCCAACACCACCCGGATGGCCCGCCAGAGCAGATTGACCAGCTGGAACAGGCGCACCTCGTCGCTCGCGTAATAGCCGGCCTCGCCCATGAGCTGCTCGGAGTAGAGCGCCCAGCCTTCTACCATCACCGGGCTCCAGATATGGCGCCGCACCTCGGAGTCGAGCCCTTCGCTGGTCAAGAGCTGGAGATGGTGCCCGGGGTAGACCTCGTGCGCGGCCATGACCGGGATGGCATGGCGGCAGTGGCCCCGCCGCTGCTGTGCGAAGGCCTCCGGCGGAAGTGCAGGGTTGGGCCGGGTGACGTAGAAGCGTCCGGTGCGCTGCTGCAGAAAGATCGGGGGCGGCTCGTAGGCGGCGAAAGGCACCAGCGATGCAAGAAAGGCCGGAGTCGGTACCACTTCGACATCCCCGTCGGGAACGCTTACCAGGTTCCGCTCCCGCACGAACTCACAGGCGCGATCGAGCTCGGAACGGTACACCCCCAGCAGCTCATCGGGTGCGGGGGTCTGATCCCGGAGCTGATCGACCAGCTCGCGCCAGGGCCGGGAGTCCAGCCGCGCCGCCAGGGCGACAATCTCCTGGGTCACTTCCGCTTGCAGGTGGAGCCCGTAGCGCCACAGCTCGGGCGGGCCTGCCATCAGCGCATGCTCGTGATGCAGCCGGCGGTTGAACTGCTCCTCCCCGATGGCGAAGGCGTGGGGATCGGGGCTGGGCTCGATCTCGTCTTTGAGCGCGGCACCGAACTCGACCAGCGACTGCAGTGCTGCCTGTCCGGCCCGCTTGAGTTCGTCGGCCAGGGTGGGAGCCGCGTTGCCGAAGACGGCGACCACCTGCGCGATCAGCTCCCCTCCCCCACCGAGCATGCTCAGCGCCATGTCCACGAACACGGTGGCGGGTTCGTTGATGGTGGCGCGGCCCGAATCCAGAAAGGCCGGAGTATCGCTCAGACGGGCAACCACGGCCGGTGCCCGCTCGGCCGGATCGGTCTCGGTGCGGGCAAGCAGGGCGTAGAGTGCCTGAAACAGATGAGAGAGCCAGAATCCCGGATTGCGAACGTTGGGCTGCTCGTGCTCCAGCCGAAAGATGGCAGTGCGGATTTCGCCCAGCAGGGCGGTGCGATCGATCTCGGCCTGCAGATTATCGGGGTCGATCTCCTCCACCGCTCCGGCTACCGACCGGAGCGCTGAGATGTGCTCCCCGGTGGTCTGAGCATCGAAGCGGCCCAGCCGCGTGTCTTCGGCAACCAGGCCGACAGTGCTCCCGGCCGCCGGGTCGAAATGGTACTTGAGGTCGAGGTATGACCGGCAGAGATCGTCAACCGAGGTCACCGCACTCTGGCTTCTCAGGCTGACTTCCCCGCGTTCGGCTTTGCCGTCACCTCTGAATGATCACCCAGGGTAACACTCCCATGAAGTCCGTCGACCACGACTCCATTCCCCAGCAAGGAGCCGTCCAGCTCCACCCGGCTCAACTTGGCATCCCGACCGACGATTGTGTTTCGCAGCCGGCTGCCGCTCACCTGGGTGCCTTGCTCCAGCGAGACGTTGGGACCGATCTCGCTGCGGTCGATGGTGACTCCATCTTCGATGTAAACCGGATCGTGAATGGTGACCCCGGGAAAGTTCCGCTTTCTCGCCGCGCCTTTGCGGAGAAGAATCTCGTTGGTCTCCAGCAGGGTGTCGAGCTTACCGCAGTCGTACCAGCCTCCCACCTCCGCGGTCAGAATCCTCTTGCCGTGCTCGATCATCCACTGAAAGGCGTCGGTGAGGTACCACTCGCCCTTGTTGGCCGGATTGGCCAACACGTGGTCGATGCCCTGCCAGAGGCTGTCCACGGCCCGAATGTAGTACAGGCCGATGTTGGCGAGCTTGGAGATGGGCGTGGAAGGCTTCTCGACGATGCGGGTCATATAGCCTTTGGCGTCGGTCACCACCACCCCGAAGCGCTGATAGTCCTCCACCTCCTTGGCCCAGATGATTCCGTCCGCGTCGGTGCGATTGATCAGGGTGAGATCGGCCTCGAAGACGGTGTCGACGAAGATGATCAGCACCGGCCCCTTCACGTAGGGGCGGGCCAGGTTCACCGCTCCGGCGGTGCCGTCCTGCACCTTCTGCTCGATGAATCGGGAAGGAGTCTTGTAGCGGGACCGGGCAAACGCCTCCACCTGGCCCTTGAGATGTCCGGTGATGAAAATGAGCTCGCTGATATCCAGCCCCTCGAGCCGGTCCATCACCCAGTCCATGATCGGGCGGCCGGCCACCTTGAGCAGCGGTTTGGGCACCAGGTGGGTGTGCGGCCTCAGCCGGGTGCCTTTGCCCGCGAGCGGGATGATCACTTGCATCTCAACCTCGTCCATAGCGGTCGTGGAGGCGCACCAGGTCGTCGAGCTCAGCCGTGGAGGCCTCGAGCACATCGCTATCCACCACCGCCTCGATCTGGTGAATCAGCTTGGGAGGAATGTGCACCGTCTCCCCCGCCTTGAACGGCCGGGCCACCAGGCGCTCGCCCTCCTGAGTTCTGAGGGTGAGCTCGCCGGAGAGAACGTGCATCGTCTCGTCCTTGAAGTTGTGGTACTGCAGGCTGAGGATGTGCCCCGCCTTCACGTGGAGGATCTTGCCCACGTAGCGATCGGTACGAGCCCAGATCAGCTCGTAGCCCCAGGGCTTCTCCACCCGATATGGCACCTGAGGCACTCAGCCGCCTGCGTAGGTGAGCTGAAAGGATGAAGGCGTCGTGACGCACACCTGCGCGCAGACCCCGCAGCCTACGCAGCCCTCCGCGCGAAGCAGCGGGTGGCCGCCCTCATCGATCGAGAGCGCCGCCGGACCAATCGGACAGGCATCGGCGCACACCCGGCAGGCCGTGCCGCGAAAGGTGATGCACCGTTTGGGATCCAGCTCCACATAGCCGACGTGATACCCACTCCATCCGTTGGCCGGCACGGCCAGGGCCGCGGTGGGACACGCGGCCGCGCACGGCATGGTGGGGCAGGCGATACACGGCTGAATATCAGGATTGATGTACGGAGTGCCGGCGGCGAGCCCGCCATCGGTTGGCACCTTGAGGATGGCCTGCGGAGGACAGACATCGACGCAGGCGCCGCAGCGAGTGCACGCCGCGAGAAACCCCATCTCCGGCAGCGCGCCCGGAGGCCGGAAATACCGCCGGGCGATGACTCGCTCTTCGGTATTCGCAACCAGCCGCTCGAGCCAGTCGCCTATGGCAGAGCGAAGCAGCTCACGGCGATTGGTGTCGTAGGGTTTCAGCATGCAGGGGAAATATGGCGGGGAAGCGGGTAGGCTGGTAAGCGGGACGGTGCTGCCTTCAAAACTCCGGCTCGAAGCTGAAGGTCCACCGCAACGCGAATTTGTCGTCGCCTGGCGCGCGGTCCTGCGCCAGCTCGGGATGGCTGACGTACAGCGGCAAATCGAAACGAGTCGTGAACCTGGTGTCACCGATGCGATGCTCCGCTCGAATGCCGACACCGGCATCGCCGAGAAAATGGGTGTCATCGCCGTACGACAGATCGCCGAACCCGGCCACCGCTACACGGTTGAACAGCTTGGCCGAGGCGCGAGTGAGGATCGCGTGCTCCAGCTCCACGTCGAGGCCGGCAATGGCGCCGGTCGACACCCGGGAGTCGATGCCGCGGACACCCGCGCCACCGGGAGCCTGGTAATGGAAGTCACCACCGACGAGAAGTGCACCGCGGGAGCGGAGGAACGGATTGTTCAATTGCTCCAGTGGATCGGCTCCCTGGACATAGAACTGGCGCTGCTTGGCCGCGGTGTGACTCCCGCCGGCGGCGCCCACCAACACGCGAGCGGCCAGGCCGAGTGAGTGGCCGAGCGGACGACGCGCCGTGGCTTCCAGTGATCCGCGAAAGTAGAACGGATCCAGGTCGGGCCGGCCGCTCGCGGCGAGCCCCTCCCGATTGTACGCCAGCCCTCCGCCCGCGTTGGCTCGCGCCGCGAGCTGCCACTTACCGCTCGCGGCGGTCACGCCACTTCCCAGCCCCAACTCGATCGTGCCGACCGGATCGTAAAGCTCGGGATCCAGATAGCGGAAATCGTCGGTGGCCACCCACTGCAGCGTCATACTGCGGCTCCACACCGGGCCCGAGCTGAGATGGGCTCGACGCGACCACTGGAAGCTCGCGGACGCGCCATAGCGCCCCTCGAAGCTGAACACGTCAAGGGTCTGGGAGAGGTTGGGCGCCCGAAGACTCACCGGGTTCCGCCACCGGAGGAAAAAGTCAGTGTCTTCTACACCATTGTCTGCTCCCCAGCCGGTGCTTCGGGTCAGCAGGAACTGATTCTGCTCGAAACGGCCGAGATAATCGTTGAGCAAACGAATACCCAGCGTCACCCCACCGGCATCGTTGTACCAGACCGTCGGATGGAAGCCGGCAGTAAGTCGGTCGCGCCGGGACCGGGTCGAGAAGTATGGATGGAAGTAGCTCTCCACCTTCCGGTCCGTCCCGAACATGCGAGCCAGGAAGCCACCCACCCGTTTCTGGTTGTTGAGCAGGTTCCAATCGTGGGTTCGGACCTGAGGGTCCAGCACCACCATCTTTGGCTTGCTGCGGGTCTCCAGCTCCACCCACTCCCGCTCGGCCAGTCCCTCCGCCCGCACAACTGTCGTGTCCTGGTCGGCAACGACGGCCACATCCACCGGAATCCGGCCTGCTCCCTTCCGCACCACTTCTACCCGGGTCGTCCACCGCCCTGCCGTTCTCTCCTTCCTTACTCGTCCAACCGCATAGTCGTACAGCTCCACCGCATGCAGCCACTGCGCGAAGAACGTGGACAGATCCCGATGCGACACCTCCTCCGCCACCGTGCGGAACGCAGCCTCGTCCACGTGCTTGAGCTTCCACCGCTGGTAGAAGGTCTGGAGAATCTGGTGCATCGTCTCGTCGCCCACGATGTAGCGCAGCTGGTGAAAGAAGAGCTCACCCCGGGTGTAGATGGCGATGTTGTACGAGTTGAAGTCGCGATACGCCTCTCCCGGCAGGCTCGGCGGCTCCGAGTAGCCGTCAAGATCGAGTCCCAGGATGCCCGACTCCTCATTTTGGTAGCCGTCGCCCCGGCCGAGCGTCTCCCAGAACCAGCTGGTCTGAAAGCTGGTGAACCCCTCGTCCAGCCAGCCTTCCTTCCACTCGTTGTTGGCCAGAATCCCCATGAGGTAGTTGTGCCCCAGCTCGTGGACGATGAGCCCCTGATCGGCCGAGCCGTTCATGATCATCATGGGGAACTCGGTGCCGCCGCCTTCGATCCGGTGCACGTTGGTGATCTGGGGCCAGGCGAACGTCCCGAAGAGCCGATCGAGCCAGGCAAGTGCGGTCTCGGTTCGCTCCACCGCAACGCCATGGCCCCAGCCTCCTTCGTCTCCCGGCTGATAGAGTACCCGCACCGCGACGTCGCCGTAGCGGCCTCCCTCGTAGCGATACGCGGGGTTGAGCGAGAGCGCGAAGTGGTGCACGTCCTCGGCGTACCAGCGGAGTTTCTTCCGGCCGTCGGCGGGGCGGTCGCATGCGTTGGATGAAGGAGTGCGGGGGCCATAGTAGTCCCGCTGGTATTCCACCGGGCGAGCCGGATTGCGGTTGGCCCGCTCCCAGCCGGGGTCACCGCACACCGGAACACCGGTCGCTCCGATCACCTGGTCTTCGGGGACATCGAGGTCGACGGTAAACGTGGCGAACTCGCCATAGAACTCGCCGGCCGGATAGAGCGGATGCTCTTCCCAGCCGTAGCGGTCATAGACCACCACCTTGGGATACCATTGGGCGAAATCGAAGCGCCGGCCCTCGCGCCCCTGCCGCCGCGGAACGGTCGATGGCCGCGCATCCCAGCTCATCTCGACCGGCATCGAGTCTCCCGGCAGCAGCGGCCGGGGAAGCTCGAAGCGGACGATGGTGCTGTCGGGGGCAAAGGGATACACCGGGCGCACCGGCGTGCCCAGGATGCGCACGTCGCGCACATGGTTGAAGGCGAAGTCCGGGTCCGTGAGGTCGTTGAAGCGGCGGCGCCCCTCGACTGAGTCCGCGTCGGCCCAGCGGGAGCCCGGACGGAAGGCATTGAGGTAGAGATGGAGCGAGAAAGTTGTAAGAGTGTCGGGCGACCGGTTGGTGTAATGAATCCGCTCGGTGCCGGCCAGCACCCCGCGCTGCTCGTCCAGCCGGGCCTCGATCTGGTAAGCCACCTGCTGCTGCCAGTAGGGATTCGGCGTGGTTCCGGCTGCCGACTGCTGGACCACAAGGAGCGCGACGGCGATCACGAAGGGCTCGAGTCAGGGGTCGATGCGCGGGTTAAGGCCAGCGGCGGGAAACATAGGTGCCGCCCGGAGAATTTGGCACCGCGGCGCGAGCGAGGGATTTTCGCAGCGACGACTGTCATTCTAGGCTGCTTCATGGCGGACACCTATCTCTCGCTTCGCTTGCATCTGGTCTGGGCCACCAAGAATCGGAGGCCCTGGCTCGATCCCGAATGGCGGCCTCGGCTGTTCGCGTGCGCCAGCAACATCATCTCCCGG
>DASYIX010000134.1:0-95135 GCA_035997125.1 Gemmatimonadales bacterium | reverse complement strand
GAAAGCGCCCGGCTGAAAGGGCGGATTCAGGGCAGCGGGTCCGATGCCGCAGTGAGTCTGGATGTGATGCTCTCCAACGGTGGGACTCTCGTCCTTCGCAGCCGGTTGACTCCACTTAGGCGCTTGCCCTTCAAGTACAGCGTGGACGCCGTCGTCCGCGATCTCGATCTCCGGCCTTTCCTGGGTGACCGGAGTCCGGCGCCACGGGTCGACGGCCAGGCCGTCGCCGAGCTTTGGGGAGAGCGACTGACTCGAATGAACGGCACGGCACGGGTGGAGCTCACGAACCGCGCCAGAAGCCTCCACGCCACCGCCGAGCTCGATCAGGGAAAGGCTCAGGTTGACCTCCGGGGGAATCTCGGCCTTGCCACCGCCCGCATCAATGGCTGGGTCCGCCCCTTCGACACCGTGCCCACGTACGACCTTCGTGCTCGCTTGCGGTCTCTCGCTGAACACACGAGGGCCCTCGGCATCAACCGATGGCTCGGTCCCTCGAGCCGCAGCGTCGCAATCCGGGTGCGGGGCGAGGGGCTGCCACCGGATCACGCGGTCGGCTGGGCCACCGCTCGCATCCAGCCGGCCTCCAGTGGTCCGGCGCTCCTCGACTCCGGTTCGGTTGCAGTACGACTGAACGGTCGGTCGGCCCGGCTTGTGGCCCGTGCCGGGGTGACCAATGGACTGGTGACGGCCGCGGGCACCGCCGCCTGGGGCTCGAAGCCAATCCTTCGGATTCAGCGCGGAACTCTCGAAGACGTGGATCTGGCTTCCCTGCTGGGCGACTCCAGCTGGACCAAGCTGAATGGCAGGTTTTCCCTGGATCTGGAGCTCGAATCCGGCAGTGTGCGGCTCAGCGCCCGCTCCCAGCTGAATGCTGCCAACCTGAACCTGAGGGCCAGCAGCTCCACGGGCCAGCAGCGGGTGTTGGACGTGCGGGAGCTCAGCTTCAGGCACTTCGATCTCGCTCGCTTCCGTTCCACGCCTAGCTCCACCGATCTCAGCGGAACCGCGCGGCTGCGCGGTGGTGGACGAAATCTCCGAGACGCAATCATGACTGGCTCAGTGCGGCTGGAGCAGAGCCGATTCGGCCGAGAGGAGCTGCAGCGGGCTCGGGTTGTCGCCCGGCTTGACCACGGCAGCATCGGGGCGCAAGGGGAGGTTGACGCCCAGTCCGGTCAGCTCGCCTTCTCCGGAAATGCCCGGCCATTCGACAGCCTGCCGAGCTACCGGGTTCGAGACATCAGCTTCAGCAAGCTCGACCTGGGCCGGCTGCTGCACAAAGAGGGCTTCACGACTCGGCTCGCCGGCTCGTTCAGTTCCGAGGGCATCGGCCGCTCAGCGGAAGAGGCCCGCCTTTCCGGAACCCTCGTCCTGCATAAGTCCACGGTCGATAGCACCACGATCGAAGGTGGGCGCATCGAAGCGACGTTGAAGGACCGACAGCTGGAAATCGTCGGGAGTGTAAGAGGCCGGCGCGATAGCGTACTGATCGGCGCCGCGATCTCTCCGTTCGATGATAGGCCCAAGATCAAATTGATGACTCGCGTTCCACTCGCCGAGGTGGCGGCGTTTCTTCATCCGCACGGCGTCCCCGAGGCAGGGGGGGCGGCCTATCTGGCACTGTCCGGCGAACTGGGGCGGCCGGATAGCATGCGGCTCCGGGCAGAGCTCCAGGCGCAGGGATCGTTGGCCGGCGTCACTCTGGATTCGCTCGGAGCGACGCTGCAACTGCGCGACGGAGTCGCCCGTCTCGACAGCCTCACGCTCCGCAGCAACGTCGCCACCGCTGCAGGTTCGGGGCTCATCGGATTGTTCGGCAACGCGCGATCCGGCCTGGCCCGACTCCGCTTCGGCGCTCGGCTCGGCAACATCGCTCCGTTGTCACCTCACCTCGGCATTGCCGGCTTAGCCTTGGACTCGGGAACCGTCACTGCCACCGCCGACGGAGCCGGAGGTCGTCTCCAGCTTGGATTGCGCCTTCAGGCCGGCGGCCTGACCAACGGCAAGCAGCGAGTCGACCAGCTCGTGGCCTCGGGACATGCCGAACTAGTCAGCAATCGTCTCTCCTCCGGCCGGGGTGAGGTTTCAGCCCGTGAAATCCGAACCACAAAAAGATCGCTCCAATCCCTGGTGGCTCAGGGCAGCTTCCAGAACGGCGAGCTGAGACTCAGGGGAGAAGCCCTGGTCGATGCGCGCCACCAGGCCAGGATTGCGGTGCGGCTCGCGCCGGCAGCGAAGGAAGATCAACTTCACCTCGACACCCTGAACCTTCGGGTCGATCAGCGTCACTGGGCCCTGAGCCATCCGGTCGCGATCACGTACGGTGAAAGGATCCGAGTCAACGACTTGGTGCTGTCCGCCGGACCGCATCGCGTTGCGGTGGACGGGGTGATCGATCCGCAGGGAGAGCAGAGCCTCAAGATGAACATCGACTCCCTCCCGCTCGAGGAGTTGTCCCAGCTGGTCGGTCTGGGCGAGCTAGATGGCCAGCTCAACGCCTCCGCCCATTTTGCCGGTCCGGCTGCCCGCCCGGCACTGACCGTAAGCTGGGATATCGCCGTACGCGCCAGGAAGCGCGCCGTTGGCAGGGCGCGTGGTAATGCGGACTGGAACACTCAGGGCCTGAACCTCGTCAATACGCTCCGCACTCCCGAGGGTGACAGCCTCAAAGTGAACGGGCGAATCCCGCTGGCGCTGTCACTCTCACCATCGGATTCCGGGCGCAGGGTGGCCCGAATTCCTGACGGCGAGCTGGCTTTTGATGCGGTGGGTCAGAACATCGACCTCAGCAAGTTCCAGCCCCTCATCAATCCGGAAGAGATCCGCGATCTCGGGGGCCGCCTGTCGCTCGCCGCACATGCTCGCGGCACGAACGAAGCGCCCCGCTTCTCGGGAGACATCGTTGTTCGCGAAGGGCAGATCCGGATTGGGCCTCTCGCCAAATACCACCACGGATCACTGCAGCTTCGACTCGAAGGACAGGAGGCGCGGGTGGTCCAGGGGCGCTTCCGGTCGGGCGAGGGCGAGATCGACTTCGGCGGCAAAATTGGCCTGGATTCTTCCCTCAGGCTAGCGCTTGATGTGACTGGAAAGCTCAAGGAGTTCGCCGCTATCTCTGACGATCAGATTCGCGCCACGGTGACTGGAGACGTGCACCTTGGCGGCCAGATCAACAATCCCCGGGTCACCGGCACGCTCCGGCTGCACAACACCGACTACTATCTCCAGGCCAAGAACCTCCAGAGCTCCGCCGAGCCGGTCGAGCTTTCGCCGGAGGACCTTCGGATCCTCCAGCGGCGCTTCGGACCCGAAGTCGCCAGCCGGTCGAAGCGGGTACGAGGCTTCATGCCGCCCTGGGAGCTCAACGGAAACATCACGCTGGGCCAAAACGTGTGGCTCCGGCGGCGGAGCGATCCGGTCATGGCGGTCGAGCTTGCAGGGAAGCTCCAGGTCAAGAAGAAGCCGAACCAGGAGCTTCACGTCTTTGGTCAGATCCAGCCGCTGGTGGGACGGAGCTTCGTCCAGCTGATGAGCCGGCGATTCGATCTCAAGTCGGGCAAGGTGGCGCTGAGCGGCCCGCTCAAGCAGGCACGACTCGGCTTGGACGCGGAGTACCGGACCACGGAGGCGGGCGGCTCGACGCCGGTGGTGATCGTCGCGACGGTGAAGTCGGATTCCGGGAGTCTAGACGTGACGCTCGACTCCCGGCCAGTCATGCGGGAGGCCGATATCATGTCGTATCTCACCACCGGCCGGCCGGCCAGCACCGATCCTACCCTCCAGTCGGATGAGCAGGGAGTCCTGAACGCCGGCGCCTCGCTGGCAGTGGGCGCAGCGCTGGGCAGTGTGGCGGGAAAGGCGGGACAGCACCTGGGACTCGACGTCGTTCAAGTGCTGCAGGACCGCAAAGGCGGCCAGACTCTGGTCGCCGGAAAGTATGTCTCTGCGCCGCTCTATCTCGGTTTCCGCCAGCCCATCGTGCCCGCGTCCACCACGGCTCGATCCACCAGTACGCAGCAGAATGCCGTGGAGCTCGAGATGGAGTACGCCGCGCTCCAGGACATGCTGGTCAACCTCCAGGCTGGAGGGAGCGAGATGCGGATCTTCCTGAAGCTGCGACGGTGAGCCGGTGCCAGCTCGATGGATAGTGCTCGCTCTCTTCGTTCTGTGCTCGACCCATCCGGTCGGCGGCCTCCGGGCTCAGGCTCCGCTGATCGACATCCGCTCGTCGGCCCAGGTGGGCTCGATCAAATTCCGGTTCACCGGCACCGAGAGCTTTTCCACGGTCGACCTGGCAGGCGTCCTTGTCCTTAAAGGTCCGGGGTCGTTCTTTCGAGCGCGCCGGATCGTGGGCGCGCTTCCGTTGATCGGCTCCCCCACCAGGGCGCGCTTCGACCCGATCGAGCTGCAGAAGGATGTGGTCCGGCTCACCCGGTTCTATCAGCGGTCCGGATTTCTGCGCCCCGCTGTCGACTACGAGTTCCACCCCAACGAGGAGGGCACCCTGGTAGACGTGACCTTCGTGATCGACGAAGGTCCGACGGTAACCCTCCGCGATCTATGGGTCGCGACCAAAGCGGAAGACCCCGCTGGTTCGCTGCCGGAATCCTTACAGGCCGAGTGGAAGAAGCTCGAGACGGATTTGGCCAAGGGGCGTGGAGAGCGATTCGGCGATGCCGAGGCAGCACTGCTGGAAGGGGAGGCCAGAACGTGGCTGCAGGATCATGGTTATCCGCTCGCCAAGGTGCAGGTCATCCGCCGGGTGGACTCCAATCGGGTGGACGTCACCTTTCAGGTGGAACCGGGCCGCCGTCAGCGGCTGACCCACGTCACCGTGGAGGGGCAGCGATCGGTCAGCGACCGGGTCATTCTGCGCGAGCTTCACTTCCGGGCCGGCGACTGGTACTCCGCCAGCCGCTTGGTGGAGGGCAGGCTGCGGCTCCAGCAGGTGGATCTGTTTCGCCAGGCGCAGGTAAATGTCGATGTGAGAGGACCGCCGGACAGCACGATCGGTGTGAGAGTCGAGGTGTTCGAGGCGAGTCCCCGGCTGTCGCTGGCGGAGCTGGGATACATCTCGGACGGACCTGGGATATCGGGCCGTGTTCAGTGGACGCATCCGAACTTCACCGGAGGGGCTCGGAGCCTCACGGCATCGCTGGAAGCGCAGACCGGGGTGGCCTCGGTCGCCACTCAGGCTGAAAAGCTGCTCCGGGGCTCGCTCACTCTGACGCAACCCTACGTCCATGTTCCCGAGCTTTCGTTGGGGGTCGGTCCCTATAGCGAGTACCGAGACGACCTGCGGGACCGCTCGGTAAGCGTGGGAATCTCTGCCGTCTTCCTGTACCGTCTGGCCAGCTTGTCCACCATCGCGCTGGAATACCAATACGAAGCCAGCCACATCTATGAGTACCGACTCGGCAACTCGACCGACGGCACCACCAGCCTAGCCCGGCTGCTGGCACTTCATTTCCCGGCGTTGCAGGACTCGCTCGGCCACGACACCGACAAGAGCTCGCTGACATTGACCGGCTCCTTCGGAAGAGCGGACAACCTCGCCAATCCCCGGAGGGGCTGGGCGATCCGGCCTCGAGCGGAGATAACCGTTCCCTCCGCGTTCACCACGGTACAGTTCGGCCGGTTGGACCTCACGGTTTCCGGATACCATCCGCTCAGCCGGAAGGCGACGCTCGCCGCCCGGATGTCGGTGGGCCGCCTCTTCCCCTTCGGCAAGAGTGTGCCGCTCGCGGGCGATAGTCCGGCATTCTCTCTCATCCGCTTGAGGGACGAGACCATGACCGCCGGCGGCACCGACGATGTCCGGGGCTGGGGGAGTCGCCTCCTGGGGCCGAAGTTCCCCGCTGTGGAGGCGCGCATAGAAGGAAGCGACACAGTGCTGTCCTCGAACAGCTACGTGGCCGCGGGAATGCTGGCCCGGCTGGCCGGCACCGTCGAGCTTCGATTTCCCTTCCCCGGGCTCGCGAGCGTTTGGGGAACCCAGCTCTTCTTCGACGCCGGCAAGGTTTGGACGCCGGACCAGCGCTTCAAGCTACCGGTGCTGGAGGGAGATACCGACCTGCGCTACTCGCTCGGCGGTGGTCTCAGTTATCAGACTCCGGTTGGCGCCGTTCGATTGGCTCTGGGATATAAGTTGAATCCGTCGGACTTGGACGTCCGAGACCCCGGGCTGGTGCTGGCGGCGGTGGAACAGGGCAAGCCGGCAACCAGCGTCGAGTCGGACTGGATTCGGCGACTGCACCTCCACCTTTCCTTTGGCATGGCCTTGTGAGGTCAAGTCTCGCCGAGCTGGCGTGGCGGTTGTGGCCAGCCCTTTCCTCATGCAAATTCCCTTTTCCGATCCAGGCTCCGATACTGAATCGCCTCGCTGACGTGGGCCGTGGTCAGCTCCGCGGCCCCGGCCAGATCGGCGATCGTGCGCGCGATCTTGAGCACCCGATGATACGCCCGCGCCGAGAGACCCAATCGGGTGACCGCCTGCCGGAGCACCGACTCCACCGGCTCGCTGAGCCGGCAATGGCGGCGGAGGTCGCGGGCGGTCATGTGCGCGTTGGCATGGACCCCGCGCTGCCCCTGGAACCGCGCTCTCTGAACTGCTCGGGCCCGCTCCACCCGGCCCCGAATGACCCCGCTGGTCTCGCCCGACTGCTCGCCGACCAAGTCGCCGTAGGCCACCGCCGGCACCTCGAGGTGAATATCGATCCGATCCAGCAGCGGCCCCGAGATTCGCGAGCGATAGCGCTCGATCAGCAGCGGAGCGCAGCTGCAGGAATGCACCGGATCGCCGAAGTAGCCGCAGGGACAGGGATTCATGGCCGCGGCCAGCATGAACCGCGCGGGATAGGTGAGACTCATCGCTGCCCGGCTCAGGGTGACCACGCCGTCTTCCATCGGCTGACGCAGAACCTCGAGCACGCTCCTCCGAAACTCGGGTAGCTCATCGAGGAACAGCACTCCGCCGTGGGCCAGGCTCACCTCGCCCGGCCTGGGTGACGAGCCGCCCCCAATGAGGCCGGCGTCGCTGATGGTGTGATGGGGCGCGCGAAATGGACGGACGGTGAGCAGGGACCGCCCCAGGGCGAGCGTGCCGGCGACGCTGTGGATCTTGGTGGTCTCCAGCGCCTCCTCCAGGCTCATCGAAGGCAGAATCGAAGGCAGCCGGCGGGCCAGCATGGTCTTGCCCGCGCCGGGAGCGCCGATGAGAAGGATGTTGTGGCTGCCGGCCGCCGCCACCTCCAGCGCCCGCTTGGCCGCCGCCTGACTCTTGACGTCGCCGAAGTCCGCCTCGTCGTGCCCCGGGTCGGCCATCAGCGCGGCGACATCCACCCGACTGGGCTCGATCGGCTGCCGCCCGCAGAGGTGGGCGCAGGCCTCCAGCAAGGTGCGCGCGCCGCAGACCTCGAGTCCCTCGACCACGGAGGCCTCAGGGACGTTGGCGTGGGGCAGCAGGACGCCGCGATACCCCGCAGTGCGAGCGGCCAGTGCCATTGAGAGCGCGCCTCGCACCGGACGAAGGTCGCCTTCCAGGCCCACTTCTCCGAGCACCACCTGGTTGCGCAGCCGCTCTTCAGGAAGCTGGCCGCTGGCCGCCAGGATGCCGAGGGCAATGGGCAGATCGAAGGCCGACCCGTCTTTCCGAATGTCCGCGGGCGCGAGGTTGACGGTGATGCGCCGGAGCGGAAAGGAAAACCCGGCATTCGCGAGTGCGGCGCTGACTCGCTCTCTCCCCTCTTTGACCGCGCCGTGGGGGAGGCCAACGGTGGAGAATGAGGGCAGGCCGTTGGTGATGTCGACCTCGACGTCCACCGGGTAGGCGTCGATGCCGAGAACGGCCGCGGAGCAGATTCGGGCGAGCATGGGATGGGGCCCGAACCTAGCCCGCCCGGCAGGGCGCCAGGGTACCCGGCTGGCGCAGAAGTGGACCGAATCCTGCAGCGGAATGCGCCCCAGTGTCGCCTTCCGGCACGAAAGGCCCCGTCCGGTGGAGTTCCCCCCAGCCCGCCACCGCTGCAGGGTGTTCAGCTCCGGAGTCCATAAATGCGTCGGTTGCTTCTCGCTATCCTCCTGATCTCGAGCACGAGCGCCTGCGCGGCGCCGCGTGCCGCCGGCGCACCGCTCGCGCCCCTGGGCCGCTCGTGGGTTGTCCCCACATTGGGACTATATCAAGAGTGGTGGGACAAGACGGTCGCCTGCTCCGGCCAGCAGGGCCGCATGACCGACGTGACCTTCTACGCCGTCGACGCCCCCGGTGGCGCCATCGAGCTGGCCGGCGAGATGGCTCACGCCTGGTGGGTGCGGGGGGGGAACCGCATCTATTTGCCCGCCAGCGCCCTGGGCGAGGAGTGGCTGGTCCGGCACGAGATGCTCCATGCACTACTCCAGCGGGGCACCCATCCCGCCAGCATCTTCGTTCACGATTGCCACGTCGCCTCCGCGGCCGTGTTTCGGGACTCGAGCCTGACCGTTGATCCAGGAAATCCGCACGGCCACTAGCCGCTCGGCGGCCCTCATTTTGCTGCCTGGACAGTGGCGGTACCTAACACCGCATCCCTCGGCTTCCTTCGGGATGCATCCGGCAGGCCTTCTGGCATTTCGCAGGAGCTACGCGGCATGAAGGGACCCTCAGCTAGGGCCCGCTGGACCGGGCTCATAGCCATCCTGGTACTCGCCGTCATAAGTGGGGGCTGGCTCCTCCGGCGGAAGGCAGCCCCGGAGGGGACCGTCTACCAGCAGGCCCGTCTCTTCGAGAACGTCGTCGCCTCCATTCACAACCACTACCTCGACTCCATCCCCGAAGGCGACCTCTACCAGACCGCCGCCAAGGGCTTGATTGCTTCGCTGCACGATCCCTACGCCGAGCTGCTGACTCGGGAGAGCTACCGCCAGTATCAGCGGCAGATGTCGGGCACCGAAGTGGATGTCGGGTCCACCGAAATCGGAAACGGCAGCGCCCGCAGCGCCTTCGGCCCGGGCGACGAGATCCTGAGCATCGACGGGAAGAGCACGGTCGGCTGGTCGGCCAGGCGGGTGGAGGAAGCGCTGGCGGGAGGAACCGGCACGGTCGTCACCGTCGTCGTGCGGCCCTGGGGCTCGAACGTCCCGGTGGTCCGCCGCCTGACCCGGACGGTGGTGCACGTCCCCGCTGCATCCCAGGGAATTCTCCTGGGCGGAGGCGTGGGCTACATCGAGCTTCGCCGAATCAGCGACGGCGCGGCCTCCGAGCTGCGCGACGCGGTCGACCGGCTGGTCTCCACCGGCATGAAGTCGCTGGTGCTGGATCTCCGGGGCGATCCCGGTGGGCTGATCAACGAGGGGGTGAGAGTCGCCAGCCTCTTCCTCCAGTCGGGCGACACCGTTGCGATATCGCAGGGCCGCTCCCCCGGCCATTCCAAGGTCTATCTCGCCGGACAGTCGGGTGATTGGGACGATCTGAAGGTCGCACTGCTCGTCAACCACGGCACCGCCAGCTCGGCCGAGCTGATTGCGGGCGCGCTGCAGGACCACGACCGTGCCGTGATACTGGGAACCCCGACCTTCGGGAAGGGAGTGCTGCAGACGACGTATCCGCTGGGAGAAGAGGTCGCCATCAAGCTGACCACCGCCCGGTGGTACACGCCCAGCGGCCGGACGGTTCAGCGGCCCACCTCCGACAGCGTGGGCGGGCTGGGCAACCGGACCCCGGCGCAGGCGCCCCGGCTCTATCAGTCGAACGCCGGACGGCCGATCCCCGACGCGAGCGGAATCCTGCCCGATCTTACCGTCCGAGGCGCGCCGCGCACGGAAGGCGAGCGATCTCTGCTCGTGGCATTGAGCGAGGATCTCGGACTCTTCCGGAGCGTGCTGGCCGACTACGCCTCCGACCTGAAGAAGAATCGGGCGCCGAAATTCGAGTCGTTCAAGGTCACCGAGGAAATGCGCAATCAGGTGTACGAGCGGCTGCTGCAGATCGGAGTGGAGCTGCCCCGCCCCACCTTCGATAACGCGTCAGGCTATGTGGACGAGCAGCTGGGCTACGAGATGGCGCGGACGCTGTTCGGTCCGTTGGCCGAGGCTCGGCGGCGGGCCTTTTCCGATCACCAGATGCTGACGGCAGTGCGGCTGCTGCGACGGGCTCGGACCCAAGAGGATGCGATAACCATCGCCACTCTCGACCGGGCGCGGGAGACCATCCACTAGCCCCTCAGCTTAACAGTCGTACCGTCACCACTGTCCCCCGCCCCGAGCCACTCTCTACCTCGATTACCCCACCCCAGCTCTCCACCAGCCGCCGAACGATCGCAAGCCCCAGCCCTGATCCACTCGTGGTGGTGGAGAATTTCGGCTCGAACACCCGGGGGAGCAGCTCCTCCGGAATGCCCGTACCATCGTCTTCCACTCGAATGAAGCCGGCTCCCACCGTGACCTGGACCACCCGAGCTCCGGCGTTGCGGGCATTCTCCAGCAGATTCACCATCACTTCCTTGACCTCGTCCACTCGAGCCGCGCCGAATGGCTGCGACTCCCCGGTGAGCCGCACCTCAAACCCCTCGTCGGCCAACCGATAGAGCTCCACTACCTCACCGACCGGAACTCTGAGGTCGATCCGGTCCAGCGGCTGGTGCTGGGCGGCCGGTGCCGCAAAGCGGCCGAACGCACGGGCGATGGTGTCCAGCCGGTCGATCTCCGCCAGGATCCGTTCCGCCGTTTCATCCAGAGTTCGATCGAACTCTCCCCGCCGCTCCTGATAGACCCGCAGGAGGTGCTGCATTCCCAGCCGCATCGGGGTGAGCGGATTCTTAATCTCGTGAGCCACCTGCCGGGCCATCTCTCCCCATGCCAGCACCCGCTCGGCGCGAGACACGTCGGTCACATCGTTCAGCGCCAGAACCACGCCACGGACGTCCGGTCCCAGCGATGCCAGCTGCAGGGTCAGCCTCCGGCCGCCCACGTCCAGTTCGGCGGTGCCGTCCGCGGAAGGATCGGCCAGGAATTTTTGCACCGCAGTGGCGAGCGGACGCCACTCGGCCGGCAAACGGTCGAGGAATGGCTCGCCCTCTTCCAGCTCGGTGCCCAGCAGGTCCACCGCCTGCCGGTTGGCGATGAGCACCCGGCCCCCCGGATCCAGGCCCACCACACCAGTGGCCACCGTGGCGAGAACGGTGGCGGTGCGGCGGCGGGCGTCCTCCAGCGCGCTCTGGCTGACACGGATGTCCGCGGCCATCCGCTCGAAGGCGGCGAACACCGGCTCGAATTCCAGCGGCGGCCGCTCCGAGCGATGCGGCATCGGCTCACCCTTGCCCAGCGCCAGGGCGGAGCGCCGCAGCTCGGCCACCGGCCGGGAGAGCGTTCGCGCCGCGATCCTGGCGCCGGCCAGCGCCGCGGCCACGCCGGCCAGAGTCGCCAGCAGGAGAACCAGGGCGAGGTCGAGCTGGCGGACGCCGAGCAGGGCGTCGTCGGCGAGCTGCGGCGTGGCCAGCACGCCGATGTCGCTCGGTGACCCGGGCTGTACCACGCGGTAGCCTACCCGCTCGGCCAGCTGCGGAATCGAGCCGTCCTGCGTGACCTCCAGCTCTCCTTCCAGCGCGAGCGCGCCATAGGCATCGGGGTCCATCAGCTGGCCCACGACGCCGAGGTCCTCCAGCACCGCGGTGCTGGTCCCGGCCAGAGTCCCGCCTTGATAGAGCGCCAGATCGGCGTCGATCCGTCGGCTCAAGTCGCTGAGCCGTTCAGCGGGCGGAGCTCCACTCCGAATGATGCCGCCGGCGGTCAGCACCGCGTCCCGCAGGGCCTGGGTGATCAGCAGATCGCGGCTGCGCTCTGCCTCGGCGGCCAAACGGGCAAAGCTCCACGCCGAGAAACCGACGGCCGGCAGAATGAAAAACGCCCCCAAGGTCACTGCGAGACGAATCCGGAACGAACGGGCCACACTGCGCCAGCGCGGCCGGCGGAGGCCCGCGCCGGCCACCAGCTCGGCGACGAACCAGAGCAGCGCGAGCACGGCAGCGTCGAACAGGACCACGAGAACGCCGCGCACCAGCAGCGGAAGCGGCCCGCGGAGATCGACAGCCGCATGTATGGTCCGGGTACTTCCGGGGAGCACCAGCGGGTACTCGCTGCGAAGAGCCCAACCCTCCCGCCGCCAGCGAGAAGGTCGTTGCTGAACATCGGTGCCTTCGGCCGGTGGCGAGAGCGTGAGGCTGTACAACGGAGCGCCCTGCCGAGAAGGATCCAGCAGGCGCCCCACCCGTCCCGGCAGGATGAGCTCCGAGCGAGGTCCGACCGACGCCGTCATCACCCTGTCGGGAGAGATGCGGGAGAGAAGCACGTAGTGCACGCCGGGGATTCGGATCAGCTGGGTCACGTGCAGACTGTCGCTCGAGGGCAGCTCGCGGACCAAAGTCGAAAGCAGCGAGTGCGGCAGATCCAGCGAGTCGAGGGTGAGCTCGTCCACGAGGTCACCCGATTTCGACCACAGGCCCAGGTGGGCCGGGTAACTCTCGCTGCCGAGGGGGGAACCGTGCCAGAGGGCGTACATCTCCGACGCGCTCCTCGGCGGCGGCGCGCGGAGAACTTGCTGCCCGAACCGCTCCAGCAGTGGCACGGCGAGCGGATCCGGTTCGGAACCGAGTCGGGCCAGGTCGCGCTGGGCGACTTGAAGCTTGCCGGAGAGCTCGGCTCCCCAGGTGACCAGAGCCGCGGAGCTTCCGGCGACGAGGGCGATCCCGCTGATCGCCCACCAGCGGGGCGCGGGAAGCGTGACCAACAGGAGCGCGGGAGTCCAGAGAAAGGTGTACCAGTCGGGCCAGCCTCCACGCGGACTCCAGATGAACACCCCGATTACCGCAGCGGCGAAAGCGATTCCGACTCCGGCGACGATGCGCCAGCGGGTATGGGTCTCCGGTCCGTTGCCCCGGAAGAGGGCCGCGGCCGCAATAATAAGTGCGGAGACCGATACCAGGAGGGTGAGCTGCCAGGTGAGCCATAGCTCCATGGACACCCCGCGGGCCGGCGGTGTGATGCCCCGGCCCAAACTGCTGATCAGATAGGGAGCGGCGAGCAGCAGCACGGCTCCGATCAGCACGCCATACCAGCGGCGCGGGAGCCGCCTGCGCCAGAGCCACACTCCCGCCATCGTTAGCAGAATTCCGGCGAGCCCGAGAACTCCGGCCGAGCTGGACAGCGGACCCAACGTGGTCCCGAAGAACGTGGCAGGAGAGAAGAGCGGCTGCAGGCCGAGCGCAGAGCCGACCGGGGCCCGGGCGGCGAGCCACAGGAGCAAAGCGAGCAGGAGAAATCGTTCGACGGGCATAACCGCCAGGCTGAGCGCGACGGCAAAGCTCAAGAGCACCAGCCACACCACCCAGCGGCTGGCTTGGTGATACGCCAGCTCCTTGGCCGATCCCTGCTCCGGCGGAACCGGCTGGACGCTGAAAAGCAGCCGAGAACCGGCGGTGGTCGGCTCTTCATAGTCGAACACATCGGGGCTGTTGGGGGCGCTTCCGGTGGGGTAGATCGTGAGTCCCACCTCGGTGCGGGCTCGAAAGAGCTCGGAGAGGCTGCGGCCACGGTCCGGCACGGCGGAATGGGCCCAGATGAGCACGCCGGCCACCGCGCTTCGCCCGTCGACCGAGTGGCGCCGTGCCTCGAGCACGACGTAATATCCACTGGCCCGGGAGGAGATTGAGTCGCCCTCACTCCGCGGCGGCAACCGATGTCGGCCCGCCCAGGCCCAGGGATGGCCCTGAGGGTCGAATACCACCACACTCATCTCGGGCCCGGCCGAAGGCACCAGGCGATCGAGAACCCGGAATGCTGCGGCCTGGTCGTCGGAGGAGCTGGCGATGGCTGCTTCAGCCAGACGCTCCGCGCGATGCAGCGCCGAGTGCAGGTCGCTATCCAGGTGGCGGGAGGCGGCGGTGACCCGGTCCTCACGCTCCTGTTCCCAGCGGGTCTCGATCGACTTGAGCTGTTGCTCTGCCATAGTGAGGGCGCCGGCCAGGGCGAGCAGGAGCACGACGAGAGCGCGGCGGCGCCGGCCGGCCACTGGCCAGAAGGCGAGCGCAGCAGCCAGCACGCAGGCCCATGCGATCCATACCGGCACGGGGGACGGAGCCCGGAGCCATTCGGCGGCCGCGCCACCAGCGACCAACACCACGACGACCCACGATCGCTCGCGATGACTCAAGACCCGCGCCCCTGGCGTTTGAAGGAAATGATCCCCGGCTCGGTAGGCGAGCGCCTACGGCTGCGTCCCACGCTCATCATCCCCGTGGGCACGACCGAGCAGCACGGGCCTCACCTTCCGCTCGGTTGCGACACGATCATCGTCGAACACCTGGCAGACGATCTCTCGGAAGCGTTCGGCATCCCTCGCGCTCCTACGGTCGAATATGGTGTGCATCAGGCGAACCGCGTCTTCCCCGGAGGGGCCACCCTGCGGCGCCGCACGCTTCACCGGGTCATGAACGAACTTATCGAGTCGTGGGAAGAGGGGGCAGGCGTGCGCGAGTTCTTCATCATCACCGCGCAGTCGAGCGAGGGACACCTGGAGGCACTCAGCGCCATTCGCACCGACGAGGCCACGGTTCAGGTGGTGGATATTTTTGGCCTGGATTTCAGCGAGTTGGTCGAGCGCCCCACCCCGGTCCAGGGCGGCGAGATCGATACCTCACTCATGTTGTTCCTGGCTCCTCATCTGGTGCGCATGGATCTGGCGCAGGACTTCGCGCTCACGGCCAGCATGCTGACGCGCTATCGTCCGGGACAGAGCCGGCGGCTGCCTGAGGGATCTCCCGGATCGGTCGGGTATCCGACCCTCGCCAGCGCCCAGAAGGGGGAACGCCTGTATACATTTATCCTCGAACGGGTCAGCAAGTGCCTGATCAGATCCTGACATGATCGGAGTTGTCATGCGCATCGCAGCGGTTCTGCTCCTGCTCGTGCCGGCCGGTCAGGCCTTGGGTCAGGAGGCTCCCCCGACAAAGCTGGTGATCCAGCAAGGGGGCAAGGAGATCGGGCGAGAGGAATTCACCTTGCAGGCGGGACGGGCGCGAGGCGCGCCCGGCAGCAGCCTGCACGCGACGGCCCGATATCCGGCCACCAATCCCACGCAAAAACTCACCGCCACGCTCGAGCGCACCCCCGAATCGTCCCTGGCCAAATTCCAGCTCGATGTCGAGGGACCCAATGGTCCCACCGTGATCCTGGCGGCGGGATCCGGGGCGCGGCTAATCATCCGGACGGTGGCGAAGGGCTCCGAGGCCGGCCGGGAGCTGCCGGGAGGGCCGGACATCGTGCTGCTGGACGACGGAGTGTACTCGCTCTATATCGCCGTCGCCGACCTGGCGACTCCGGAGGGTCGGGCGCTCACCGCAGTCTTCCCCCGAACTGCCCGGCGGGCCTCATTCGTCGCAAAGCGGGAACCGGGAGGGCTGGTGAACCTCACCGGTGGTATTCGGGGATCGCTGGAAACGGACTCCAACGGCTTGGTGAGTCTCAACCTGCTCGATTCCGGAATCCAGGTGTCCCGCGCCAAAGATTGAGGCAGACTCCCGGGATCCCGTCGCATACCCTACCGTAACTCGTTGCCGAGCAGCAGAGAAACGCATCTTGTCGCAAGTTGAAACCTCTGCGACTGGGCTCGCGTATGGCCGCGGTCATCTCGCACAACAAAGGGCCGTTCCATGATCCGCTGGTGTGGTCTGTTGGTATTCGCCGCCGCCCTTCCCTCCCTGAGTGCAGCGCAGGATTCCATCCCCATACTGTCGCCCGCCGCGTCGGTGAGTCTCTCCCTTGCCGAGGCGCTCCGGCAGGCGCGCGCCAACAGCCCGAGCTACCGGCAAACTCTGAACGATGCCGGGCCGGCGAAGTGGGGGGTTCGCAACGCCTACGGCAGCCTGCTTCCTAGCTTCACCGTGTCTAGCGACCTGGGCTACACCGGATCCGGAGTAACGAACTTTGGAGGAGGGCTCGTCCAGCCAACCTCCTCCTTTCTGACCTCGGGCTACAGCCTCGGGCTCCAATGGCACCTGAGCGGGCGGACTCTGACCGCGCCGGCGCAGCAGAAGGCGCTGCAACACGCCACCGAGGAGGACATCAGTGGCGCCGGGATAGCATTGACCTCGGACATCTCCACTCAATACCTGAACTGCTTGCAGGCGACGGCCCAGGTCGACGTGGCTCGACAGCAAGTGCGCCGCAACGAGGATTTTCTGGCGCTCGCCAAGGCCCGCCATCGAGTGGGCCAGGCGACCTTGCTCGACGTGCGCCAGGCCGAAGTCATTAAAGGGACGTCCGACGTCGCCCTGCTGCGTGCGGTGCAGGCGGAAAACGAGGCGAAGCTGGAGCTCCTGCGGCGGATGGGGGTAGAGCCGCCGGTGCCGGTGGATCAAATCGCACTCTCGGACTCCTTCCCGGTTACTCCGCCGAGCTTTCGACTGGACAGCCTGCTTGCGCTAGCGGAGCGGCAGAATCCGTCGCTGCGCTCGCTCCGAGCTCGGGAGCACGCTGCCGATCTCGGGACAAGGTCGGCGAAGACGGAGTTCTTCCCGTCGCTCTCCCTCCAGGCTGGTTGGAGTGGGTTTGCCCAGGAGTACACCAATGAAAACCTTCTTCTGGGGCAGGCGCTCGCCGGCGCCACGGCGCAGGCGGACGATTGTGAGTTCAACAACGCCGTGCGCACGGGGCTGTCGCTCGGTGGCCAGGTCCCCGATTGCTTCGCGGCATCGGGCCTGGTCCCCGGAGGCGGAGTATTGCTCGATCCGGTCGCGCAGCAGATCCATAACCAGAACAACGTCTTCCCTTTCAGCTACACGAGGCAGCCGTTCCGCGCCAACCTAACGGTGTCCCTCCCCATCTTCACCGGCTTCGGCCGCAGCCTCAGATTGTCGCAGGCCCGCGCCCAGCAGGAGGACGCCGATGAAGACGTCCGGGCCCGGCGGCTCTCGGTCCGAACCGAGGTGCACGCGCGCTATCTGGGCTTGCAGACCGCCTACGAGGCGATCGCGGTTCAGGCCTCCAGCCGCGAATCCGCTCGGGACCAGCTGCGGCTGGCTCAAGATCGCTACCGGCTCGGTGCCGGCGCCGCGCTGGAGCTGTCCGATGCGCAGAACGCGGTGCAGAAAGCCGAGGGGGATTACATCACCGCCGTCTACGATTACCACAAAGCCATCGCTGCGCTGGAAGCCGCGGTCGGTCGCACTCTTCGCTAACGAGGAACGGACATGTCGCGACGGATGAAGATCGGGCTCATCGCGGGGCTGGTGGTGCTGGCACTCGGCGGGGTGGTGGCATTCCGGATTCACAAGAAGAAGACGGCGGGTACCGAGGTGCGCATGGAGCAGGTGACCCGGCGAGACCTGGTCAGCGCGGTCACGGCGAGCGGCAAGATCGAGGCAAAAACTTCGGTGGACATCAGCGCCGACATCACCGGCCGGATCATCGAGATCGCCGTGCGGGAGGGCGACCTGGTGAAGAAGGGTCAGTTCCTGCTCCAGATCGATCCGGCCCAGTACCAGGCGGCGGTCGCGAGAGCGGAAGGAGTGGTCGCGTCCACTCAGGCCACGCTGTTGCAGACCAAGGCGACGCGGGACCAGGCGCAGCGGGCCTGGGACCGGGCGCGCCAGCTGACCCAGTTGGGCGACAATCTCATTGCGCCGGAGACAGCGGAGCAAGCCCAGACCGCCCTCGACGTGGCGGAGGCCAATTATCAGGCCACCAAGGCCCAGCTGGAGCAGTCGAAGGCGAGCCTGCAGGAAGCGAAGGACAACCTGGGCAAGACCCGCCTCACCGCCCCGATCTCGGGACGAGTGGTGCGGCTGGCAGTGGAACAGGGTGAGGTGGCCGTCCCCGGCACGTTTTCCAAGGAGACGGGCCTGCTCATGACCATCGCCGACCTGTCGGTGATCCTGGGCAAGGTGCAGGTGGATGAGACCGACGTGGTGCGATTGAGCCAGAGCGATTCGGTGGACGTCACCATCGACGCCTACCCTGATACCACCTTCACCGGCCGGGTGACTAAGATCAGCCACAGCGCCAAGCTCACGCCGACGCAGACGGCTTCGGGATCCAACGACCGCGCGGTGGACTTCGACGTCGAGATCACCCTGCGGAAGCCTCCGGCCGACATCCGCCCGGACCTGAGCTGCACCGCGCGGATCGTCACCGATACCCGGGACAACGCCCTCAGCATTCCGATCATCGCGCTGACCGTGCGGGACCACGAGAAGATTCCCAATGAGTCGGAGGATGCCGCCGCAGCGCCGCGGGAGGACACCCTCAAGGCCAAGTTCAAGAAGAAGGAGGCCGAAGGGGTGTTCGTGGTGCGCAACGGCATCGCCACGTTCCGGCCGGTCAAGGTCGGCGTGGCCGGCGACGAGTACTTCGAGGTGGTGGACGGGCTCCGCGAGGGAGAGAACATCGTGGCCGGCACCTATCAGGCCATCCGCGACTTGAAGGATGGCGCCAAAGTGCGGCAGGCCGACACCACCAAGACTCGCGAGCCCAAGGCCTCCTGATGCGGCTGCTGGAGGCGGTGCGGATGGCGCTCCGAACCCTCCGGGCCCAGAAGCTGAAGAGCTTCTTCTCGCTCATCGGCGTACTGATCGGGGTCACCTTCCTCATCGCCGTCGTGTCCATCGTGCAGGGAATGAACCGCTACATGGTGGACCGGTTCGCCAACACTCTGGTCGGCGCCAACACCTTCGAGCTACGCCAGCGCCCCGCCTTCACCACCGGCAACGTCCCCGAGGACACCTGGCTCGCCTGGCTCCGGCGGCCCCGTATCAGCTACGACGATGCCGACTACGTCCGCTCGCGGGTCCAGACCCCCGCGGTCTTCGCTAAGTACTGCCAGGACCGCGCGGCAGTCCACTATGGCGGCAAGATCGCCCGCGATGTCTGGCTGACCGGCACCGAAGAGACCTACTTCGACATCAAGAACTACGAGATCACCGCGGGGCGGGCCTTTACCGCGCAGGAGGTGAAGACCGGGCTTCCGGTGCTGGTCATCGGCAATGAAGTCGCCGAGAAGCTGTTGGCGGGGGTGGATCCGATCAATAAGGTGGTGGTGATCGGCGGGCTCCCCTACCGGGTGATCGGCGTGGTGGCCAAGCAGGGCACTCTGTTCGGCATTTCCCTCGACAAATTCGCGCTGATGCCGTTCAGTGCCCCAGGGCGGCGGCTGATCTGCCCCATCAACATTCTCGACGCGCTGATCGTGCAGACGAAGGACCCGACCTCGATGCAGGTCGCCCTGGGTGAGACCGAGGCGCTCATGCGGAGCCGGCGCCAGCTCAAGCCGTCGCAGGAAAGCAACTTTGCCTTCCAGACGGCGGAGGGCGCCCTGGGCAGCTGGGAGAAGATCTCCCGGGTGCTCTTCATTGCGCTGCCCGGCCTGGTCGCGATCTCGCTGGTGGTGGGAGGGATCGTGATCATGAACATCATGCTCATGGCGGTGAGCGAGCGGACCCACGAGATCGGTATCCGCAAGGCGCTCGGTGCGCGGCGGCGCGACATCCTGGCCCAATTCATCGTGGAATCCGCCACGCTTTCCGCGGTCGGGGCGGTGTTCGGGATCGGGCTGGGTCTGGCGCTCGCATTCGCGGTGAAGGCGCTGACGCCCCTGCCGGCCGCGGTCGCCCCCTGGTCGATCGCCGTGGGGGTGCTGCTGGGCGTGAGCGTCGGCATCGCCGCGGGGGTGTATCCCGCCAGTCGCGCGTCGCGCCTGGATCCTATCGCCGCGCTGAGGGCAGAGTGAGACCAAGCCGGAAGGCCAGCCTGCTCTCCCGGATGCTGGAGGGCTCGGCCATCGCGCTGGACTCGATCCGGGCCAACAAGGTGCGGGCGGCCCTCACCATCCTCGGCGTCGCCATCGGCGTCACCGTGGTCATCGCTATGGCCTCGGCCATTACCGGCATCAACCACAGCATCACTGGCATTCTGGAGTCGGCCGGACCCAAGACCTTCTTCGTCGACCGCTATTTCTCGGGCGGGCTCGACGTGTCGGACGGCTCCGACGAGCTCTCGCCCTGGCGCCGCATGCCCTGGCTCACGGTGGACGAGGCCGAGCTGATCCGGCAGCTGCCGACGGTGCGCGACGTCAACGTCAGCGAGTCCACCAACGGGCCGGTGAGCTTCGAGGGCGTGGACCTCAAGAGCGTGGCGATTGCCGGGATGAGCCCGAGCTGGAACCTGGTAAACGGCGGAGATATCCTCGCGGGACGGAACTTCACCCAGATGGAGTACGCCGCCGGAGCCCGAGTCGTCATCATCAACGACAAGCTGGCGCAGTCCCTGTTCCCCCGGCGGGATGCGGTGGGAAAGCGGATCAAGATCTTCGGCCAGCCGTTCGAGGTCATCGGCATGCACGCCGAGGCGGCGTCGCTGTTCAGCAACGCGGACGAGCCGCGCCTGGCTATCCCTCACACGACGTTCACCAAGGTGGCTGATTACTGGAAGGGTTGGATGGAGATCGCCGTGCTCCCCACCGAGGCGGCCACGGTGCAGCAGGCACAGGACCAGGTGGTCACCGCCCTTCGCACCAAACGGGGGCTGCGGCCGGGCCAGCCGGACAACTTTGCCATCGTGACCCAGGACCGGGTGCTGGACACCTTCAACAAGATCACCGCGGCGTTCTTCATCGTTATGATCGCGCTCTCGAGCGTGGGGCTAATGGTGGGCGGTGTCGGCGTCGTCGCGATCATGATGATCTCGGTGACGGAGCGCACCCGGGAGATCGGGGTGCGCAAGGCGCTCGGCGCTACCCGGGGCGAGATCATGTTTCAGTTCCTGGTCGAGGCCGCCACGCTCACTCTGGTAGGGTGCATCGTGGGGATGGCGCTGGGTGCGCTCATTGCCTGGGCGGTGCGTTCCTTTACCCCGATCCCTGCGACCGTTCCGTTCCTGTCGGTCGTGGCGGCGGTGATCGTGTCCATTCTGACCGGAGTACTCTTCGGCCTCTACCCGGCGAGCAAGGCGTCACGGCTGGATCCGGTCGAGGCTTTGAGATACGAATAGGCTGCGCCGATGTCACCCGGAGCCCAGCCTTCCTCTCTTCTATATTTCCCGCAATGCCCTTTATCGAAGCCCTCCGCCTCGCCCTCCAGTCCATCTGGCACAGTAAGCTGCGCTCCTTCTTCACCCTCCTCGGCATCATCGTCTCGGTCGGATTTCTGGTGGTCGTCGTGGCGGTCATCCAGGGCATGAACGCCTATGTCAAGGAGAACCTGACCGGCGCGGTGATCGGCACCAACGCCTTTCAGGTCCGCCGCACACCGATCTCGGTCGGCCTGCTCGATGAAGATCAGATCAGGGCAATCAGCAAGCGGCCGCTGATCTCCGAGGACGATGCCGCCGCGGTGCGGAAAGCGGTCCCCGAAGCGCAAGCGGTATCGATCCAGTCGGGGTGGCCGACTCCGGTGAGCGATGTGCAGTATCGCAACCGCACCGTCGGTACCGTGCTGATATTCGGCGTGACCCCGCCCTATCAGATCGTGCAGGACTACCACTTCTACGCCGGCGACCCTCTGGCGGAGCCCGATGTGCGCGAGCGGCGCCCGGTGGCGGTGCTCGGCTACGACGTGGCCGACAAACTGTTCGATCAGCCAGAGCGCGCGGTGGGCCGGAAGATCCGGGTGGCCGGGCGGGAGATGACGGTGAAAGGGGTGATCGCTAAGAAAGGGCGAGTGCTGGGGCAATCGTTCGACGGGTTCATGCTGCTGCCCTTCAGCACCTTCGAGGCGATCTACGGCCGGCGCAAGACTACGGTCGTCTCAGTGAAGATGGCAAGCGCTGACGCCATTGCCGACGCCATGGGCCGGGCCGAAGAGGCAATGCGGGTCGCCCACCGGCTCCGCCCGGGAGAGGTCAACGACTTCACGGTGGATAAGGCCGACGCCCTGGTGGCGTTCTGGCGCAACCTGACCCGGCTGCTCTTCACCGCGATTCCGGCGGTCGTGTGCATCGGCATTGTAGTCGGCGGGATCGTGATCATGAACATCATGCTCATGAGCGTGAACGAGCGTACCCGGGAGATCGGCATCCGGAAGTCGCTGGGCGCCACCCGGCGGGACATCCAGCGCCAGTTTCTCGTCGAGGCGATCGTGCTCGCCACCTTGGGTGGGATACAAGGCGTGGTCGGCGGCTGGGCCCTGGCAGGGGCGGTTTCGACCTTCACCCCGCTGCCTGCGCGGGTCACCCTCTGGTCGGTGGGGGCGGCGCTCGCACTCGGCGCGGGAGCGGGCATCATCTTCGGAGTCTTTCCCGCCACCCGGGCCGCGCGGCTGGATCCGATCACCGCGCTGCGAGCCGAATGATCCACAACCTCGGTGAGGGGGTGGCGATCGCGGCCGACTCGATCCGGGCCAACAAGCTTCGCTCGGCCCTCACCATACTCGGCGTGGTGATCGGGGTGACCACGGTGATGACCATCGCCTCCATGGTCCAGGGAATCCGCACCCAGATCTTCAACGCCATCGAGACCGCCGGGCCCACCGCGTTCTACGTGGTTCGCTTCTTCTCCCAGACGCCGCTCAACCCCGACCGCTTGCCTTACGAAGTTCGGATCCGTCCCATCGTCCAGACCAGCGATGCCGAGGCCATCGCGCGGGTCCCGGAGATCGGGTACAGCGGCATGTGGGTCCAGCTGTTTCAGCGGATCGAGTATCAGGGAGAGCGCACCGGGATTCTGACCGTGTTCGGCGCCGACTCGCGCTATATGGAGATCCAGGGCGGCACCCTGCTCCGGGGACGCCTGTTCACCCGGGCGGAGATGTCAGGTGCCGACGTAGTGGTGCTGGAGAACGATGTCGCCGAGCGGCTCTTCGGCCAGATCGATCCGCTGGATCGGGTACTCAGGATCGGGGGCAAGTCTCTCCGCGTGATCGGGATCTACAAGAAGCCGGAAAACATCTTCGAGCCGCCGGGCCAGGAGATCGGCGGGATCATTCCCTTCGAGACCGCCCGGCACAACTTCCGGTACGACGAGACCAACAGCCTCATCATCGCGGTGAAACCGAGGAGCGGCGTGTCAGTAAGCGAGGCCCAGGATCTGGTGACCGTGGCCCTCCGGCGGGTGCGCAACCTGCGGCCGGGAATGCCGAACACCTTCGATATGATCACCCAGGACCAGATCCTGGAGGTGGTGGGCAACTTCACCTCCTATTTCTTCATCGCCATGGTCGCACTCTCCAGCGTGGCGCTGCTGGTCGGAGGGATCGGCGTGATGGCCATCATGATGGTCTCCGTCACCGACCGGACCAAGGAGATCGGACTCCGGAAGGCGCTCGGCGCCACCCGGCGGGAGATCCTGTGGCAATTTCTGGTGGAGGCCGCGACCCTCACGCTGGTGGGTGGGCTCCTGGGGATCCTGCTTGGTCTCTCGACCGGCGAGCTGCTCAAGAGCGTCCTCCGGCTGCAATCCGGCGTCCCGCTCTGGAGCGCAGGGCTCGCGTGCGTCGTGAGCATCGTGATCGGACTGGTGTTCGGGCTGTATCCCGCGAATCGTGCTGCGCGGATGGATCCGGTGGAGGCCCTTCGACACGAATGAAGGTGGAATAACCCGAAGCAGTCCAGCGTTGTCACACGCAGCCGCCGGATCGCCACGTAGCCTGCGGCCGCTCGCGATGACTGCGCTTCCCCGCTTCCCCGCTTTCCCGCCTACCCGCCTACCCGCCTACCCGCAATTTCCTGCACGTGCAAGCCTTCCCCCTATCCGCATCTCCTGTGCTCCCTAAGGAGGTGCCATGCGTACACAGACGATAGTCATTGGGCTGATTCAAGCAGCACTGCTGGTGGCGTGCGTGGACCGTGCTCAGAACGCCCAGGCGGTCCGCGATCGAGGCGATCTCCCCAGTAAGGCCGCCAGCCCAGCGGCACTGGGATCGGTGGGCCGGCCGGCGGCGTCGGAGGGCGAGGTCTCATCGCAGAGTCCGTCATCGGATCCGTGGTCTCACGCCGGGCCCTTCGACGTGGCCGCTCGGCTCATCGTGCGTACCGGCCAGGCGAGCATCGAGGTCGATTCGCTCGAGCCGGCGATGGCCGAGCTGCGGCGCATTGCGCAGCGAGTGGGCGGATTCGTGGCCGACGCATCGGTACAGAGCGGGCGAAACCAGCTCCGCACCGCGACGTTGCAGCTGAAGGTGCCAGCATCCCGTTTCGACGACCTGACCCAGGGGCTCGAGCCACTGGGTAAGCTGCAATTCGTCAACGTCAGCGCCGAGGACGTGAGCGAGGAGTTCGTGGATCTGACCGCACGGGTGGCGAATGGCCATCGCCTGGAGGAGCGGCTGATCGAGCTGCTCCGCACCCGCACCGGCAAGCTCCAGGATGTGCTCTCGGTCGAACGGGAGCTCGCCCGGGTGCGGGAGGAGATCGAGCGGATGGAAGGCCGGATGCGCTTCCTCAAGAACAGCGCGCAATTGAGCACGCTCTCGGTCAACCTGTACGAGCCCGCGCCGATCATCGCGTCTCACCCCGGCCGCAACGTCATCGCCGAGGCGTTCAAGACCGCGTGGCGCAATTTCGTGGGTGTGCTGGCGAGCGGAATTGCCTCGCTTGGATTCGTGGTCCCGATCGTCATTCTGGGCTGGGGCGCATTGATTCTGGCGAAGAAATATCACCGGAAGACTGCGTGAACGAGGGGGGCAGCAGGACAACATGTTCTTGCTGCCCCCCTGCCCCGCTACCTTCCACCATGCCCGTCGACATCCTCGCCATCGCCGCCCATCGGGACGACGTCGAACTGACCTGCGCCGGTACCCTCCTCAAGGCGGTGGACGCGGGCTATCGGACAGGAATCCTCGATCTAACTGCTGGAGAAACCGGAACCCGGGGCAGCGCCGAGCTTCGAGCCCAGGAGGCGGAACGAGCCGCCGAAATCCTGCGGGTGAGCGAGCGGCGCAACGCGGGTTTGCCCGACGCCCACCTTCACAACACAGATGAGACCAGGCGGGCTATCGTCGAGCATATCAGGCACTTCGCTCCTCGCGTTGTGATACTTCCCTTCCCCGTTGGGCGGCACCCCGACCACCGGGTTGCCTCCGAGCTGGGCCGGGACGCGAGCTATCTGGCCGGGCTGGCGCGCTACGACGCGGGGGGAAACCCGCACCGCCCGGCCAAGCTCTTGTACGCGCTTTCCTATCGAGAAGACCCGATCAAGCCAACCTTCGTGGTGGACATCAGCGAGCAGTTCGAGCGCAAGCTGGCCGCCATCAAGTGCTACGGCAGCCAGTTCGACGGGGCCAAGGCGGCGGGAGAGATCTTCCCCACCGGCCAGGACCTCTACTCACTGGTCGAAACCCAGAACGCGCACTACGGCTCCTTCATCCGCAAGCGGTACGGAGAGCCGTTCTACACTCACGAGACCATGGAAATAGAGGACGTGGTGAAGCTCGGAGTACGCAGCATCTAGCGGGCGCTGTCCCGCCGCTAGTTCGCCGCTATCTTCCCTCTCATGCGTGCCCCCGTCTACCTCGATCATGCCGCCACCACTCCGGTGAGACCGGAGGCGCTGGAGGTCATGCTGCCCTACCTTACCGACCAAACCTTCGGGAATCCCTCGAGCGCCCACCGGTTTGGCCGGGCGGCCCGCGCCGGCATCGAGCAGGCCCGCCGGCAGATCGCGGAAGCCCTGGGGGCCGAGCCCAGCCAGGTAATCTTCACCTCTGGGGGAACCGAGGCCGACAACCTCGGCATCGTGGGAGCCGTGCTCGCAGCGAGAGACCGGGGAGCCCCGATGTGCGCCGCCGTATCCGCGGTCGAGCACAAGGCGGTGTTGGCCGCGGCCCACGCCTGTTGCCATCTGGGCGGCCGCGAGGTGGTGCTCCCGGTCGATTCGGGCGGCCAGCTCGAGCTCGATGCCCTCGATGCGGTCCTGGCGGAGCGACCCTCGATCGTGTCGGTGATGTGGGTGAACAACGAGGTCGGCGTCATCCAGCCGGTGGTCGAGATCGCCCGTCGGTGCCAGGATATGGGGGTCATCTTCCACACCGACGCGGTGCAGGCCCTGGGTAAGGTCCCGGTATCGGTCACGGACCTGTCCTGCACCCTGCTCACCATCTCGGGCCACAAGATCGGAGCTCCCAAAGGTATCGGAGCCTTGATCGTGCGGGACCGAAAGGCGGTTGAGGCCATCATCCACGGCGGGGGCCAGCAGTTCGGGATCCGGCCCGGCACCGAGAACGTGGCCGGCGCGGTGGCGCTCGGGCGCGCCGTGCAGCTTGCCGCCGGCGAACAGGCCTCCCTGGCCGAGCGGCTCTGCGCCCTGCGCAATGAGTTGGCGCTCCGCCTCAAGGCCGCGGTCCCGGAACTGGTCGTGATCGCCGAGCAGAGCCCCCGGGCCCCGCATCTCCTGTGCATCGCGTTTCACGGCGCCGACAGCGAGGCGCTGATCATGCATCTCGATCTCGCCGGCGTCGCGGCCTCGAGCGGATCGGCGTGCAGCACCGGCGCGGTAGAGCCGTCGCATGTGCTGGTAGCCATGGGGACGCCGCGCGAGCTGGCTCTCGGCGCCATCCGCTTCAGCTTCGGGCGGGGGAGCACCGAGGCCGATGTCGAGCGCACGGCAGAGGTGGTACCGGCCGTCGTGGCCAAGGTGCGCAAGCTGGCCTCGGTGCTGGGACGATGAGCGCCCGAGTTCTTGTCGCCATGTCCGGAGGAGTCGACAGCTCCGTGGCCGCCGCCCGGCTGGTGGAGCAGGGCTACGACGTGGTGGGCGCCACGATGAAGCTGTTCTGCTACGGCGACGAGGTGCCGGACCGGCCCTGCTGCTCGCTCGATTCGATCAACGATGCCCGGGACGTGGCCAGCGCGATCGGCATTCCCCATTACGTGCTCAACCTGGAAGACCGGTTCAACCTGCACGTCATCCAGAACTTCGTAAGTGAGTACAGCCGGGGCCGGACTCCGATCCCGTGCGTGCGCTGCAACTCATTCACGAAGTTCCGCGACCTCCTGGCCCATGCCGATGCGCTCGACTGCCATTACATCGCCACCGGGCATTACGCCATCGCGCGCGACGGAGGGCTCTACCGCGGGCAAGATCCAACCAAGGATCAGAGCTATTTCCTGTGGGGAATCGATCGTGCCGTCGTGGCCCGCATGCTGACGCCGGTGGGAGAGATGTCCAAGCCGGAGACCCGGGCCTACGCCCGACGGCTCGGCCTCACCACCGCGGAGAAGGAGGAGTCGGTCGAGATCTGCTTTGTCCCCAACGACGACTATGTCTCGGTGCTCGAGCGCCACCTTCCGCCCGATGCTCCGGCACTCGTGCCCGGGCCGCTGGTGACCACCACCGGGGAGCTCATCGGAGAGCACGGCGGCTACGGCCGGTACACCATCGGGCAGCGAAAGGGTCTGCCGGGTGGCTTCGGGAGCGCCCGGTACGTGGTGGCCATCCGGCCCGAGCGGCGGGAGGTCGTAGTCGGCGGGGCCGAGGACCTGGCCGGACACCGCGTAGAGCTGGAGGAGGTCAATTGGCTGGCGGATCCGCTCGCGCCCGGCGACCAGTGTGAGGTTCAGATCAGGTACCGCGCGCGCGGAGCCCCGGCCACCGTGCTGGCGCGCGACTCCGACCGGTTGAGTCTGGCGCTGGAGAGTCCGGTCCGCGCCATCACGCCCGGCCAGTCAGGTGTTCTCTATGAAACCGGTGGCCGCGTGCTGGGCGGGGGGGTGATAAGCTGAGACCGATGCGCTCGCTCCTGCTGCACTGGATTCTGAACGCGGCCGCGCTCTGGGTGGCCGCGGCCATCGTTCCGGGATTGGAGTTTCACGGGAGTGTGGGCCGCCTCCTTTTGGTGGCCGCCGTCTTCGGCATCGTCAACAGCCTCCTGCGGCCTCTGCTCGCCATTCTCACGTGCCCACTGATTCTGCTCACACTCGGCCTCTTCATGCTGGTCATCAACGCGCTGATGCTGCTGGTCACCGGCTGGCTTTCGGAGAGCTGGAACCTGGGCTTTACGGTGAGCGGGTTCTGGGCGGCGTTCTTTGGCGGGATCGTGGTGGGGCTGGTGAGTTTCGTGCTCTCAGCGGCGCTGGCGCCTAAGGTGGTGGTAGTGAAGGCGCCCAGGATTTCGGGGAGTAGCGAATAGCCAATAGCAAATAGCCGATGCCTCCTAGTACTTCAACCCGGCTGAATCCGCGAACCGCTTCATCAAGTCCTGCTGTTCCTGAGTCAGCTGGTCCGGCACGGTGACCTGCACGCCGACCAACTGGTCCCCCCGGCGGCCGTTCTTCTCGATCCCCTGCCCCTTGATGCGAAATCTCCGGCCCGGCTGAGTGCCCGGAGGAATCCGCAGCAACACCTTCTTGCCGTCCAGGGTGCGCACCCGGAGGCGAGTGCCAAGCGCGGCCTGCGCCATGTTTATGGGTACGTCGGCCACGATGTCGAGTCCCTCGCGCCGGAAGAACCGGTCGGGCAGGACCTGGAAGGTGATGATGATATCACCGGCCAGGGTACCCGGCCCGTTGCCCTGGCCCTGCCCGCGCAGCAGCACCCGGTCACCGGTCTCGGTGCCGGGCGGGACGGTGATGGTGACCCGGCGCTCGGTCCGGATTTCGCCGGCGCCCCGGCACGTGGGGCACTTCTCCGAGGGAATTTGTCCGCGCCCGCGACACTGGGGGCAGGGGCGGTTCACCGCAAAATTCCCCTGACCAAATGAGATGGTGCCCCGGCCCTGACACTCGGGGCAGGTGGACCAGGTGGCTCCGGGAGCGCCGCCGCTTCCGGTGCAGGTAGGACAGGTCTCAGTTATCGGGAGCGTGACGGGGATTTTTCCGCCCAACATGGCCACCCGGAAGGGGACTTCCACCACGGCTTCGAGGGTATCGCCGCGGGACGATGCCTCCTCCTGTCGGCCCCGGCCGAAGATGGACGAGAAGATGTCGCCCAATCCACCGAGGTCGCCGAACTCGAATCCCTGGGCATCGCCGGGATCGAATCCGCGGGTTCGACTCGCCCCCGCCCCCGCCCCGGCGCCGGAGGGACGGCGCGGCATGCCGTCAAACGCGCCGTAGCGGCGCATTTGATCGTACTGCTTGCGCTTCTCCGGATCGGCCAGCGTGCTGTGGGCTTCAGAGATCTCCTTGAAGCGGTCCGCAGCCTTCGCGTTGTTCGGGTTGGCGTCAGGATGATACTGCTTGGCCAGCTTGCGGTAGGCCTTCTTGATGTCGTCCTGGCTGGCCGAATCGGAAACGCCCAGGACCTGGTAGAAGTCCTTGGCAGCCACGTTAGTGTTGGCCTTGGTCGGAGTAGACCTGCACCCGCGCCGGGCGGACCAGCGTCCCTTTGAAGCGGTAGCCGGGTTGGAAGGTGGCGCTCACCAGGTGATCGCTCGATCGGTCGGGCGAGGGTACGATCGAGACTGCTTCGTGCAGAGCAGGATCGAATGGGGTGCCGGCCGGGTCGATCCGCTCCACGCCCGCGTCCTGGAGCTCTTTCCAGAGCTTCCGGTCCACAGCGCTGAGCCCCTCGCGAACCGCGGGAAGGGGGGTGCCGGGATCGCTCGCCATCAGCCGTTCCAGATCGTCGAGCACGTCCAGCAGCTTGGCCACGAAGCTGGCCTGGGCCCGGTCGGCCAGCTCGGCCCGCTCCCGGCTGCTCCGCTTGCGGTAGTTATCAAACTCAGCGGCGAGGCGGAGATGCCGGTCCTTCAGCTCGGCCAGCTCGCCCTCCAGCTTGGCGTCCTGCCCGCCCCGGAACAGCGGCTGGGTGCCCTCGGTGCGGGAGGAGGGTTCGGCACTCATATCGGTGGAGGCCATGTCGTCACCATCGGCACTGCGCCCACCGTCGCCGGCCGCGCCGTTCATGCCGTCCGGGGCATCACTCGGAGCGCCATCGGGCTCCGAATTGTTTCTAAGATCGGTTCGTTTGGTCACTTGCAACACTCACTCTGAGAGTCTCTAGGAAGATAATATTACACCGGAAACTCCGGCCCGTTCTGCCTCAGTGCAATGGGCCTTTCCCCGACAACTCCCGCGCCGGCCCGGATAGCCCGCGGTGAAGCAGGAACAAGGCGGCCTGAACCGCCCGAGCGCGGATCTCCGGCCGGCTCCCGGCAAAGAGGATCCGCCGAGTCTCCGCCTCATCATTCAGCACGCACCCGATCCACACCGTGCCGACCGGCTTGGCTGGGCTCCCACCGCCGGGCCCGGCAATGCCGGTGATCGAGAGCGCCGCCTCGACGCCGAAGCGGCGCGCCGCTCCCAGGGCCATCGCTCTGGCCACCGGCTCGCTGACCGCTCCATGCTCCGCGATGAGCGCGGGAGGCACCTCGAGCAGTTCCGATTTGACGGTATCGGAGTAGGCGATCACGCCGCCGACGAACACCTCCGAGCTCCCCGGAATCTCGGTGAGTCGGCCGCCCAGGAGGCCACCAGTACACGACTCCGCCACCGCGAGCCTGAGACCTCGAGTCCGGGCCTTACCCAGGACGAGAGCCGCCAGATCGGTGGCGCCCTCACCATACACACTCTCGCCCGCGCGGCCATGCAGCAGGTCGGCTGCGGCACGGAGCCGGCGGTCGGCTTCGTCCTCAGCCAGACCCCATGCGCTCAGCCGAAGATCGACTCCTTCGAGTCCGGGAAGGTACGCCAGCGTCAACGGGGCGATCTCCCGTTCGATCTCGCCCATGCGCTCGGCCAGAGACGACTCCGGTACTCCGGTAGTGCGCACCAGCAGCGATCGGATGACCGAGCCGGTGGCCCGGGAAGCCAGCCGGGGAGCCACCTCGTGCTCCAGCAATCGCCGCATCTCCAGCGGCACACCGGGAAGCATGATGACGAGCCCCGGCGATCCCTCGAGCCAGAGGCCAGGCGCAGTGCCCCACCGATTGCGCAGCACGGCGGCGCCTCGCGGCACCTCGGCTTGGCTCCGGTTACTCTCGGCCGGCTTCCGCTCCAGCCGGGCAAAGCGCTCCAGCAGGTTGGCCCAGACGCTGTCATCGAACTCGAGCGGAGCACCGAACAGGTCGGCGACCACCTTCTTGGTGATGTCGTCCCGGGTCGGGCCCAGTCCTCCGGTGGTGATCACGGCCCCGGTGCGCCGGAGCGCGTCGGATACCGCGTCGCGGATCTCGTCGGCCCGATCGGCGACCGACACCCGGCGAGTCACCCGCACGCCCTGCGCGGCGAGCGTGCGAGCGATCTCGGCACCGTTGGTATCGACGGTGAGGCCCAGCAATAGTTCGGTTCCAATGGTGACTAGTTCGATGTCCACGAAGCACGACCTCGGCCGGCGTGTTGTTAACACAACTATCTGGATCGGTAGCGCGAAAGGTCGTGGTTGGCTTTTTTTATCTGGACGAAGGAGAGTTTGCAGCAGTATCAGTGAACAGTCGGCGATTGCGGTAAAGGTAGACAACGAAGGAGTACACCGTGAGCGCTGCGGCAACGGCGAGGGTCACGGCGACGAAGCCGCCGTGAAATTCGTTCCAGTACTGGGCGTATTGGTTGTGCTCCCAGCCCATCGGCTTGCGGGCGTCGCGGAAGGCAAACCAGAGGATCACCGCACCCACGAAGATGTTCTGGATGGTGGTCTTGAGCTTGCCGGCGCCGGCGGCGGGAATGATGACGCCACGACGGCTGGCCCACCAGCGGAAGATGGTCATGGCCAGCTCTCGCCCGATCAGCAGCAGGCAGACCCAGAGCGGAATGCTGCCCCAGATGGGGATGTCGTACAAATCGTGCCGCTGGCGGGAGATCCAATAGATGGGAATCAGGGTGGCGAAAAGCAGCAGCTTGTCTGCGATCGGATCGAGCAGCTTGCCCAGGTCGGTCACTTCATTGCGGCTGCGCGCGAGGTGCCCGTCGTAGATATCGCTCACCGCCGCCACGATGAAAATGATGAAGGCGATGAGCTTGGGCCAATACCCCTCGATGAACGGCAGCAGTGCGATGACCGGGGTGAAGCAGATTCGCACCAGGGTGATGATATTGGGCAGGGTCCACATGGCGCCGCCTACCCCAAGGTCTTGACGACGTTTTTGCTGATCGCTTTGAGCGTGTCGAAGACACCCTCACCGGTCAGGGCCACCGCCTCGAAGTACGGGGCGCGCTCGATCCACTGCCCGTCTTCCTGCTGAACCAGAAACTCGGACTCATGGTAGGGGTCGGGCGCGGTCCGCTGCTTGGCCGGCTCGGTCACCGGCCATCCCGGGTTCAACGCTGACTGCAGTTCGGCGATGGGGGAGGCGTTGGGGAGGTCGCGCTTGTTGTACTGGATGGCGAACGGGATTTTGGTCACATCATAGCCGTGTTGCGACATGTTCTCGTAGAGATTCTGCATGGCCTCGATGTTCGCGTCCATCCGCTCGATCTGGCTGTCGGCCACAAACACCACGCCGTCCACCCCTTTGAGGATCAGCTTCCGGGAGGCGTTGTAGTACACCTGCCCGGGCACGGTGTAGAGATGGAACTTGACCTTGAAGCCGCGAATGTTGCCGAGATCCACCGGCAGGAAGTCGAAAAAGAGGGTGCGTTCGGTCTCGGTGGCCAGGGAGATCATCTTTCCTCTGGAAGCCGGGGCCACTTTGTTGTAGACGTGCTCCAGATTAGTGGTCTTGCCCCCCAGGCCGGGGCCGTAGTACACCAGCTTGCAGTTGATCTCCCGCGAGGCGTAGTTGATCATCGACATGGGCGCGTTTCCTCAGGACCCGAAGAGTTTGTCGATCTCGTCTTCTGCCTCGCCAAGAAATTCCGACTCGACTCCCGGCGCATTGGTACCATCACGGTTGAACATGTCGGTGAACACCTGGTTGAGCTGGACCACCGCGGGCTTCACCCGCAGCTTCACCAGTCCCAGCGTCGTCCGGTTGTCGAACAACACCACCAGAATGACCCGGCGGGCAATGTCCGCCAGATACATCGACTCCCGCTCGCCTTGGTGAAAGAGCGCGCCGAACTCCGACTCGCCCAGCATCTTGGCCAACTGATCGTTGGCGCTGAAGTCGGCGGCCGTGAGCGACGCGAACGCGGTGGCATCGAAGGTCGGGGCCTCCCCGGCAGTGGCGACCATCTGCCCGGTCCGGTCGACGATCAGCGCGGTCCGGGCGTTCGACTCCCCCAGGAACCCGCTCAGAATCGACTGGATGCGTCGGCCATCATCTTCGCGGAAGGACCAGCTCGACGCACCGCTCATCGGGGCTGCCTCATGCGAGGGTAGCTTCCATACGGCGCACAATCGCCTCGGCCCGGCGGCGCAGCATAGGCTGCCGCTCCCAGGCGAGGTAGTCCCGCAGCAGCCGCACCGTCTCGACTCCGTTCTGGCCGGCCAGAAATCCCAGCGCGGCGAGACGGCGAAGGGGACGGGGACTGAACAGATCGCGGCGATGGTACGTGAGCCGTTGCTGCGCTAACAGCCAGCCGGCGGTGACACCCAACACCACCCCGCCGGCGAACACCCAGGACCGGGAGCGCATCAGCTCACGTCCTGGCGCGCAACCAAGGCGTGAGCCAGCGTTACCCCGTCGATGTACTCGAGATCGCCGCCCATCGGCAGGCCCCGGGCGAGCCGGGTGACCCGGACACCCATGCCGGCCAACAGCTGCTGGATGTAGGTGGCGGTGACTTCGCCCTCCATCGAGGGATTGGTCGCCAGAATCACCTCGCGCACGCCCCCGCCACGCACCCGCTGCACCAGACGATCCAGCCGCAGCGATTCCGGGCCCACGCCGTCCAGCGGTGAGAGATGGCCGCCCAGCACGTGGTAATGCCCCCGGAACTCGGTGGAGCGATCCACCACCCCGACGGTGGATGGCTCCTCCACCACACAGACCAGCCCCGCGTCGCGCCGAGGATCTCGGCAGATAGCGCAGGGCTGCTCCTCGGTGAGGTTGCCGCACTCGTCGCAGGGGCGGACCCGCTCGGTTACCGAGGCCAGGACGGAAGCAAGCCGTCCGGCCTGTTCAGGGGGTTGCTGGAGCAGATGAAAAGTGAGCCGCTGCGCCGTCTTCCGGCCGATCCCCGGGAGCCTGGCCAGCTCGGTGATCAGCTCCTCGATCGCGCTCACCGGTCAGAAGGGCGATGCAAAGGGCAGCGGCGGCACCTTCCGCATCTCGGCTTGAAGCATCTCGGCCGCCCGGCGTTGGGCCTCGGCCACCGCGGTCAACACCAGGTCGCTCAGAAATTCGGCGTCATGATCCTGAAACACCGCCGGATCGATGGACACGGCTCGCACGGTGCCCCGCCCATCGGCGGTCACTTTCACCATGCCGCCGCCGGACGACGTCTCGATCGTGCGGCTGGCCAGCTCGGTCTGCAGTTGCTGCAGTCGGCCTTGCATCTGCTGGCCCAACTGGAACAGCTGCTGAAGATCTGCCATACTATCGGGTAGTCCTGCCATGTGGGCGCAAAGTATTGGAGAGTATTGGAGATAGCAACGGAGCTGGGAGCCCCAGGCTTCCAGCTAATCCACTATCTCCAAATCTAACGCATCCGCAGCGGTATCGAGGGCCGGGTCCTTGGCCCGGAATTCCCGGAGCCGGTCGGCCTTGATTCCGGAGTCCGAGAGGCGCTGCGGCTTGGCCGGCGTAACTCCTTCGGGCGGCGCGGGAGCAGTCACCCGGAGCTTGACCGGCTGGCCCAGGCTCCGGCTCAGAATCGCCTCGACCTTGCCGGGCTCCTGATGCAACTGCTCCGCGATGGGCTCGCGCATGAGGACACTGAGCCAGGGAGGGTCGAGCGCGATCGGATCCGTTGCCGCGAGCGCCTCACCGAGGAAGCGACTCTCCGCCCGCACCGCGGCCACGATCGCGGGCCAGGCCGCGCTGATTGCGTCGAGGGAGACGGTTGAAGGCGGGGCAGACGACGGCGGGGCCGCGGGGCGGGTACCCGCTTGCGGGTGGATGGGCAGCGGGGCCGCGGGGGGCTGCTGTGAGGTAGCGGAGTTCCTTTGTTGTCCAGGCTGCTCCGGAGCCCTGTGTTTGCTCACCGAGGCGTTCGATGCAGTGACTGCCCCGCCGCCCCGCTGCCCCGCCGCCCCGCTTACCTGCCCCGCCAGCACTTCCTCCAGATCCACGATACGGTCCAACATGGCCCAGCGCAGCAGCAGGGTCTCGACCACCAGTCGCGGGTTCACGCTGCGGCGGATGCCCTGCTCGTTCTCCGCGAGGAGCCGCAGCATACGGAGCACGTCGCCCGGCTCGAGGAGCGTGCGATAGCTCTCCAGCTTGGCGCGGAGCGCCTCGGTCATTCCCTCCGGTTCGGCGCCGACTTGCAGGATCAGCAGCCCGCGCAGCACCTCGGCCGCCCCGGACATGAACTCGGCTAGGTCCAGCCCGGACTCGGTCAGCCGGTCGATCAAGGGGAACACGGCGCCGGCGTTGCGGTCCACCACCAGCTGGAGCACGTCGCCGTAGAGCTCGTCGTCGGCCAGGCCAAGTATCTCACGCACCCGTGCGACGGTCACGGCCCCCTCGCCGAAGCTCAGGCACTGGTCCAGCACGGAGAGCGCGTCCCGCATGCCACCATCGGCGTGACGGGCGATCAGGGTCAACGCATCGTCATCGGCCGCGAGTTGCTCAGCGGAGAGCACCTGCCGGAGCCGGTCCCGAATGGCGCCGGGTCCGATGCGGCGGAAATCGAATCGCTGGAGTCGGGACATGACCGGCGCGGCCGCGGCCGCGATCTTCTGCGGCTCGGTAGTGGCGAACACGAAGACCACTCCGGGAGGCGGCTCTTCCAGAATCTTTAACAACGCGTTCCAGGCTTCCCGGGTCAGCATGTGGGCTTCGTCAACGATGTAGACCTTGTGATGCCCTTCCCGCGAGGCCGCATACATCGCCCGCTCGCGGAGGTCGCGCGCGTCGTCCACTCCGCGGTTGCTGGCGGCATCGATCTCGACCACATCCAAGTTGGCCGAGCCGTTCCAGATCCGGAGGCAGTTCTCGCATTCACCACAGGGATCGCCCGACGGGTCCCGCTGAGCGCAGTTGAGCGCCATGGCCAGGATCCGGGCCGCCGTCGTCTTGCCCACGCCGCGGGGACCGGTAAGCAGATAGCCGTGGGCTACCCGTCCCCGAGACACCGCGCCCCGCAGCACCGCGGCGACGTGGTCCTGGACCAGGAGATCGGCAAAACGTTTGGGACGGTAACGGCGGGCGAGAGCGATGGACATGAAGGCTATGGGCTGAAAGAAAAGTGCCTCAGGCACCCCGAAGCGACACCGGACATCGCTTAGCGCTGCTACCGGCGAGGTCCTGACGCGGTTCGCGCGCCGGCGCCCTTCGGACCTGAGGCACCCTGAATATAACCGACCCCACCATGCGGGGGAATCGGTCCCCCGCCACAGCTCACCCTAAAATTGCGCGTTGCCGCTTCAACATCTTCCGCAGCTCCCAGGTCTCCGCCACGACCGCACCGAGGAGGAAGACCATCGCGGTATAGAAGACCCAGAGAATGAAGAGTACGATCGCGCCAAGATTGGCATCGCCGCCCAACCCCTCGAACGAGGCGAAATTGGCGAGGTAGAGGGCATAGAGGCGCTTGGCCACTTCAAAGAGAAGAGCGGTGAAGGTCGACGCCAGCAGGGCCGTCTTCCAGGGGAGCCGCCGGACCGACGCATAGCTGTAGGTGACGTAGAACAACGACACGGAGAAGCTGAAGGCCAGGAACTCACCCATGAAGCGGCCGAGACTGGAGACGAAAAACCCCAGCTGGGGGACGGTCTCCGCTCCCCGCGCCTGCAGAATCGTGAGTCCGGTGGTGAGCAGCGTGTTGGCCAGGAACAAGACAACTGTGCCCACCACCATCAGCGTGTCGCGTAGCTTGGCCAGGAGGAACAGGGTGATGATGGCCCGATGCCGCGTTGGCCGGAGCGATACATCATAGATGTCGTTGAGCGCAGTCCGGATCCCGGCAAAGAGACGAGTGCTGAACCAGAGAAAGGTGGGGACCGCGTAGAGCGACAACTGTCCCCGCTTTTCGGTGATCCCGGTCAACAGCCGTTCGACAACCGCGAACGGATCGCGGTCGGGCAAAGTGGAGTGGGGCGGAAGAAACCCGTGAAATAGATGGATGGTGTCGGCTTCGGGTCCCTGCGTCACCGCCTGCGCCAGCAGGGTAAAGCCGATCAGCAATAACAGGACGAATGGTACGGCGGCGAGCAGCGCGTCGAAGGTCAACGCGCTGGCGAGGAACGGGATATTGTCTTCATCAGCTGCCTGGAGAGTCCGGCGGATAAAACCGGCGGGAGAATGATGCCACCCGCCGGACCGTGAGCCGCTCAGGCGAGCGGCTCCTCGAGGTCAGCTGGTGAGCGGCGCCGGGCGCGAGCGTCGGCCAGACGGCGCTCCAACTCTTCGCGCGGGGACGGCTTGCCGCTTCGGCCGTAGAACTCGGGATTTTCCCCGTCGCTCTCGGACTCGTCTTCCTCGTCGTCCTCCAGCATGCCCTGCAACGATTCCTTGGCTCCGCCGAATTGCTGGGTGATCTCATCCAGCTTCTCCTCGGTCATGGCTCGGAGCTTCCACAGCTTGCGCTGAAGATTGCGGCGGGTCTCCTCCCCGCTGCTCGGCGCATAGATCAAGGCCAGCCCGGCGCCCAGCAGCGCGCCGTAGAAGAGCCACTTGGCCGACGAGTCGCCGCCCCGCTCCAGGTACACCACTTCCCTGCGCTGCTTGCCTCGCATTCGCTCCTCCTATTCCCCGGCATCGGGGTCGTCGGCCGCCGCCACCAGCACCGGCTTGAGCGCCGCGTGGTGCTGGATCGGAGCCTGGATGAATCGGTTTACCTGTTCCTCAGTTCCATTCACGTTCAGCTGCTCGAACAAGAACGCAAAGGTCTTTTCCAGATCAGCCGCGATGGCGTCGCGCACGTCTTCGGGCAGCGACCAGAGATCTTTCTTAAAGGGGCCGATCGCTTTCTTGCGGGCCTTATAATAGAACTGCTCCTGGGTATCGCCGCTCTTCCGCTCCCCGGCCGCGTTCTCGTCCAACCAGCTCCGCATCCGCTGCTTCAGCTCTGCCGGGAGCCGCGGGTGATCGAAGACGATGTTTTGGAAGTTGGTGGCGAGGTGGATTTCGGCGGTCTCGATCCGGGGGAAGTTGCCGAAGGCATTCGAGGGCAGGGTGCTGGCTCCGTGCTGCACCGCGCCGGCCAACCCGTATTCCTCCCGGGCGACCTCGGATAAAGCGGCGAGCGCCTGGAGATCCAGCTTCACGTCGGCGATGGAGCCGTCCGGCAGCACCACGCCGCCGTGGGAGGTGCCGGTCTGCACCGAGATCTTACTGATGCCCGGGTAGTCGCGCAGTGCCGCGAGGCTTCGGTTGTACCCCTGCATGAAGGCGTGGAGCTCCTCCACGGTGCTGTTCTTCATGCCGACCTCGCCGATCTCCGCCCCGACGGAGACGGTGACACCCTCGGGCTCCTGCTGCCGGATGAAGCCGGTGATCTCGGCGGCACGCTCATAGTTGAGCCGCTGCTGTTCGCCGAGCGAACCCTGCGATAGGTCGACCAGGGTCGAGGTATCCACGTCGATGTTATAGAACCCGGCCCCCACTTCTTCCGCGATCAGCTTCTTCACCTCTCCTACTTCGCCCTCTGGGTCGGCCTGATATTTCTTGTGGTTGACCTGGCAGTGGTCGCCCTGAATGAAGAGCGGCAAGGCGTAGCCTTCTCGCAGGGCAGCCGCGATCAAGACCGACACGTACTCGGCGGGTCGCTGTTCGGTATAGGCGATCTCCGAGCGGGCGATCTCCAGGATGATCGCTCCGGCCTTGCCGGCACGGGCTGCGCGAAAGATTGCCCTCGCGGTGTCGTATGCCAGCATGCGGACGTTAATCGCCGGTACGGTAAAGCCACCGCACTCGCCCCCGCCCCGCGCCAGGTAAAGGTCATTGATCGAAGCCGGACGGGCTCCGGTCACTTGGCCCAGCTCCCACAGCAGCCAGCGAGCCGCTTCGCGGTCGGCTCCCGATCCAAAGACCGCCTGCCAGGCCACCCGGTCAGTGGCAGACGACCGAAGCCTGGCCTGATCCCGGAGCTTCACCCCGCCCGGTACCAGCGTCACCCCACCATCGTACAGATCAACTACCCGTTGAGTTGCATCAGCCATGCACGTCTATCCTCTTGGAAGCAGTATCCATACAGCATTTGCCAAAGGTAGGGCGTGAGCGGTAGGCCCGCAACGCATTGCCGACTGCGATCACGCTTCGTCGGCGGAGGGGTCTGCTGCGGACTCTTGCAGCGGGTATCCCGGTCGACCCATGGCGGCGTAGGTGAGGCGCTTGCCCAGCTCGACGCCTGGTTGGTCGAAGGGGTCGATACCGTACCAGATGCCGGCATATCCGGTGGCGAGCTGGAAAAACATGATTGCCTCTCCCAGCGTGGCGGCGGTGAGATCGGGGAGCCGGAGGGCACAGTTCATCCGGCCCATCTGGGCCAGGGCGGCTGACGTCGCCTCGTACTCCGCCCTCAGCAGCTCACCCAGCGTGTGGCCCGGCAGGTAATCCAGATCGGGCGGCAGACCTTGCCCTGAGCCTGCCGAAGGGACTTGCTCTGAGCCGGGCCGGGGGATCTTCACGTCCACCCCCAGGTCCTCCACGGTGACGAAGGTGATCACCTTGTCGAAGGGACCCTCCATGAAGAGCTGCACCTGACTGTGCTGGTCGGTGGCGCCCACCGCGGCCACGGGTGTGGGTCCGACATGTACCGTCCGTCCCGACCGATCGACCCGCTTTCCCAGGCTCTCGGCCCAGAGTTGGCGATACCATTCGGCGAATTCCCGCAGGCGATCCGTGTACGGCATCAGCACGTGGATGCTGGCGTCCAGGTCAGTGTCGGCCGCCCAGTGAAGCGCCGCGTAGAGCGCCGCCGGGTTCTGCAGCAGGTCGTCGGATTCGGCCCGGTCCAACGCCCGGCGGGCACCCTCGAGCAGTCCATCGATGTCGATCCCGACCAGGGCCGCCGGCAGCAAGCCGACCGGCGAGAGGACGCTGAACCGGCCGCCGATCTGGGGCGGGACATCGAGCGTCGCGATGTGCTCCCGCTGCGCCAACTCCCGCAGCGCTCCCCGGGCGGGGTCGGTGGTGAATACCAGATGACGATACGCAGCGGGGCCGAGCGCTTCCTCCAGCCACGCACGCACCACCAGGTATTGGGCCATCGTCTCGGCGGTTCCACCGGACTTGCTGATGACGTTGACCAGCACCCGGCGCGGGTCGATTCGCTGGAGCGCGGCCGATACCGACGTGGGATCGACATTCTCAAGCACTGTGAGCCGGGGGAAGAAATCGCGCCCCTCGTCGTCCCACTCGTTCCAGGCCGGCCGGCGCAACGCGGTGAGCAGTGCTTTGGCGCCCAGCGCCGATCCACCGATCCCCAGCACCAGTACGTGCTCGTGGGCTTGGCCCAGCCCCTCGGCAAAGGTCTTGATCGCGTGGACCGTGGGTCCCTGATCCACCAGCTGATAGAAACCGTACTCGCCCGCCGCGCGGCGCTGCCGCACTTCAGCCTGGACCGCGCCGAACCGGCCGGCCAGCTCGGTCAGCCGGGTGCGTGGCAGTCCGTGCTGCTGGTCGAGCGCTTCCCGGAACATCCGTCCGTACCGCAGCTTGATCACGCCACCTCCACCGTCAGTCCGTCGTACGCAGGAAAGATTCCCCCGGGAAGCTGCTTCGCCAGTTCGGCATGGCCGGTTTCGTGGGTCAAATGAGTCAGATAGGTCCGCCGCGCGCCCAACGCCTGGGCGGTCTCCACTGCTTCCGAGATGCTCAAGTGCGTGGGATGGGGGCGCCACCACAACGCGTTCAGGACCAGGACGTCCAGGCCGCGCAGCCGCTCACGCTCCGCCGGAGGAATCGACTTCACATCGGTGATGTAGGCCAGATTCCCGAAGCGATACCCGAAGACCCGGAGGTGTCCGTGCTGGAACGCGAGCGGAAGCATCTCCACTCCCGCCACCGTCATAGTCCGGTCCGGCTGGGTCTCATGCAAGCGCAGGCGGGGCTTCGAGGTTCCTTCATACGGCCGCACGGCGTCGTCGAAAATGTAATTGAAGGAGGACCGTAGCCGTTCCAGCGTTTCCTCAGGTCCATAGATCGGTAGCGGCTCCCGCCGGCGGACGGAGAAAATCCGGAGGTCGTCGATCCCGTTGATATGATCGGCGTGCTCGTGGGTATACACCACAGCATCGACGCGGGCGAAGCCGCCAGCAATGAGCTGCAGCCGGAGCTCGGGCGGGGTATCGATGAGGATGGTTGAGCCGGATGCTTCCAGCAGGGCGCCCGAGCGGGTGCGCCTGTCTCGTGGATCCGTCGAATGGCAGACGGCGCAGTCACACCCGATCTGGGGCACGCCGAACGACGTGCCCGTGCCCAGAAACGTGAGCCGCATCTCCTAAACTGCTTCGACCTTGAGGAGGTTGGTAGTACCCGGCATGTCAAAGGGAACACCGGCGGTGACCACCAGACGCTCGCCCGGTTGGGCGAGCTGGCGATCGAGGATCTGCTGCCGGGCCACCGCGAGCATGCTGTCGTAGTTGGTCGAGTGCTCGGTGAGCGCGGGGGTGACTCCCCACACCAGAGAGAGCTGGCGAAAGGTCTCCGGCTCCGGCGTACACGCGAAGACCGGCACAGTGGGCCGGCAAGTGGCCACCTTGCGGGCGGTGAAGCCACTGCTGGTGAAGCAGACGATCAGCGGTGCGGAGAGCATCTCCGCCGCGGCACAGACTGCGACCGCGATGGCGTCTTCGGTCCGGACCGGGCCGGTCTGGGTGGAGCGGTGATGGACCAGGGCGCCGTCGTCGGCCGAGCGGCGGCCCAGCGCGGCGTCGATGGTTGCGCCCCGGGGCGGCCGCTGGCTTTCCATCTCCCGGGCAATCCGATCCATCGCCTGCACCGCCTCCAGCGGGTACTGGCCTACTGCGGTCTCCGCCGACAGCATGACGGCGTCGGTCCCGTCGAGGATCGCATTGGCCACGTCGGAGGTCTCGGCCCGGGTTGGCCGCGGCGCGTGGACCATCGACTCCAACATCTGGGTGGCGGTGATGACGGGCTTGCCGTGCAGACCCGCCTCGCGGATGATCTTTTTCTGAATCAGGGGAACTTCCTCGAACGGCAGCTCCACTCCCAGATCGCCGCGCGCGACCATGATGGCGTCCGAGGCGTCGAGGATGCCGCAGAGGTTCTTGAGCGCCGTATCCTTCTCGATCTTGGCCACCAGCTTCACCCCTCGAGGGACGAGGGTGCGAAGCTGCTCCATGTCTTCCGGACGGCGCACGAAGGAGAGGGCGATGTAGTCCACTCCAAGCGCACCGGCGTGCTGCACGTCTTCCATGTCCTTCTCGGTCAAGGCGGGCGCGCTCACCTCGATGCCTGGAAGGTTCATGCCCTTGTGAGGCTTCAGCTCGCCCCCGTAATGCACCACCGCCTCCACCCGCTCCTCCCGAACGCCTCGAACCTCCAGCGCGAGCAGCCCATCATCCAGCAGGATTCGCGCGCCGACCCGGACGTCCCTCGCCAGGTCATCGTAGGTGGTCGGGATCTCGTCCGGCCGGGCTACATCCTCGGGCGCAAACACTACCCGCTGCCCGGGCTCCAGTCGGGTCGGCTGGGTCAGATTCCCGATCCGGATGCGAGGGCCCTGCAGATCGAGTAGAACTGCGGCCGCTTCCCGCCGCCCTTGCAGCACCCCGCGGAGCTGATGGATCCAGCGAGCCCGAATCTCGGGAGTTCCGTGCGATGCGTTGATCCGGATGACGTCGACCCCGGCATTGAGCAGCGCCGTCATTTGTGCGGGCTGTTCCCAGCTGGGCCCCAGGGTGGCGACGATCTTGGTGCGGCGGATAAGGGCTCGTGACATGCGGCAAGTCTAATCGGGACTGGTCATGCCCGCATGACCACGGCGCCGCCGACGACAGTCAGCACCGCCCGTCCTTGCCGGAACGCTGCGCCGTCGCCGCGCTCAGCAGCTGGATCGACGCTCCACGCTACCAGGTCGGCGTCGAAGCCGGGAGCGAGCATTCCCCGTCTGTTCCCGGCGCCGGCGGCGTAGGCTGCCGCGACCGTGTAACCGCCGAGTGCGTCGGCAAAGCTCAGTTTTTCCTCGGGACGCCATCCCTTGCCCGGAGCACCATCGAGTCCTCTCCGCTCCAGCGCGGCGTATATGCCTTCCCTCGGGTCGAGCGAGGCCACCGGGACATCGCTGCCAAAGACCAGGCGAGCACCAGTCTGCAGGAGCGACCGAAAGGCGTAAGCCCCTCGACCCCGGTCACTCCAATGCCGATCCACCAGCGGGATGTCCGTGAGCAGGTGGGCCGGCTGCATCGAGATTACCTGTCCGCCGCGGGAGGCGCGGTCGAGGTCGAGGGGATGAACGCACTGGAAGTGCTCGATCCGGTGAGGCACTCCCACGGCTGGGAGATCCTCGAGCAGATCCAGCGCCCGGCGGACGGCCGCGTCACCGATCGCGTGCACCGTCGCGGCGATCCCCGACGCTGCCGCCGTCGTCACCGCCTGTCGCGCCTCGTCCTCGCCGGTAATAGGCATGCCGCGATCGCGGCTGCCGGCGTACGGCTCCAGCATCCAGGCGGTCCGGCTGCCCAGGCTTCCATCGAGAAACAGTTTCACTCCGCCAATGGTCAACCAGTCGGACCCCTGCCCGCTCCGAATCTTCCAGTCGATCAGTCTGGACAGCGATGACACCGGCGGATGAAACAAGACCCGCAGCCGGAGCCTTCCTCCGGCCTCGAGCCGGCGAAAGGCCTCCAGTACACGCATCGATTCGACGTCGTGGATTCCCGTCACGCCGAGCCGGTGCGCCTCGGCCTGGGCATCGAGGAGCGCAGCGTCGAGGACATCCGGCGGCGGGTCGGGCAGGTGGGGGATGACCAGCTCTATCGCGCGCTCCAGCAGAAGACCGGTCGGCTCCCCGCTGGCATCACGCACGATCCTGCCGCCATAGGGATCAGGAACGTCGCGCGTGATTCCTGCCGCCGCGAGCGCAGCGCTGTTTAACCAGACGGCGTGCACATCCAGCGAATCGAGATACACCGGCCCCGCCTGGACCCGGTCCAGGGCATGGCGGTCTGGCGGGGAGGTCCAGCCGTTGGCGTCCCATCCCTGGCCGATGACCCAGCCCTGCACCGGGCGAGCCGCCGCCACCCGCGCAATTACCTCCTGCCGCGTACGCAGTCCGCTCAGCTCCACCCGCCGTCGGTTGAGGGCCCAGAGCGCCAGGTGAGTATGGCCGTCTACCAGGCCCGGCGTGACCAACGCATCGGGGAAGTCGTAGCGCGGCAGGTCGCGAGGAGCGGCTCGCTCGAGCTTGGCCGCCGGCCCGACCGCCTGGATCCGGCCATCCCTCCACAGGACGCAATCGCCCTCCAACCCGGGCGACATGGTGAGAACCCGGCGGGCACGGATCAGGCCGGAAGACGCGTCTGTCACCAGGATCATGCTACAGAAGGTAACCTTCGCTCAAAACTGGAAACTTGCGCCCCGTTTGGCCGGAGCCGTAGCCCGAAAGTGCTGTTTCCACATGTGGAAAAGCCCGGGAAGTGAATATCTTATTAGCGTGTAAAACCTCATAAATGCCTTCAGGCCCCGGAGCTAAGTGACTTTAAAGCGACTTGCTAATCCCCTATAGTATCTAAGCTTGGGGCCCGATGGTCCAGTCGAGTATACTGAAGACGACAGTGTCGGCTGTGCCCAAGTAATTATGCAGACATTCTAATTATGAACATCTTCGACATCGGGCTGGGCCCCGTCGCCGGGAATCCGTCCAGTATGCATGAAAATTCGGATTTGTGACCGGCGGGTAACAATCAGATGAATGTCGGAGGGAGAATTCGAAGATCGAATGAAAGGTGGCGGAACGGCTAGCGGCGAAAGCGCAGCTTCCCTCCGCCGCCCCGATACAGTGGGCCCACAAAGCGAATCGGCGAGGCCTTGAGCGCCTTAGCCAAGTCCCCCTTCCCTTCCACCCTGAAGGAGCCGACGAGCGGCTGGCTCCATTGCGGCGCCAGTTCCAATTCTGTCTGCCAGATCCCGAGGCTTCGAAGGCCTAGCAGCGACCAAGATTCGAGAACTGGTTGAGCTACCCGTGCGCCGCTCTGGGTAGGCCTGCCGTTCCAAACCAGAAGGGTCTTGCCGATCTTGACGCTATGAATGTCGGGGGAGGTGTCGGTAGCCTCCGCGACCGCAACGCGGACCTCCTCCATGGACACCCCGCTACCCTCAGCAGCCCGGCTCAGCCCTCCACGACCTCCGTACAGTTCGACCACATAATCGCGTTGCCCGGCGGGCTTCTGCGCCACCGTGGCGATGGACCACACTCCCAGCATCTGCGGCTTGCGGCGGTTCTTGTCGGCGACGCGATGGTTCCCCACCTGAACCGCGTCGAGGTAGTAGAAGCAAAGCCGAGACGGAGTCCAGGAGGCAAACTCCCGTTGCGTCGCGATGACAGTGCGAAGGGCGGGATGAAGCTGTTTGTCTTGGTCGGCGCGGAGTAGAACAAACTCATTCTTAGGGGTCCGAGGAGCTTTCCGTGGTTCCACGAGAAAACGCACACAGTAGCCGCTTCGAAGACCCTGGAGATCCCAGTCCTGGGCGTCCCTGGGATCCCGGGCACTCTGGGCTGCGAGCGAGGAAACCGCATAGCAGGTGCTTACGGCTATGCCGAATGCTACGCGGTTGCGGATACCTACCTCGAGGACTCAGGGGGGTGTTGCGGGTCAGCTCCCGCGCGTGCTGCTCTTGACGGCCGCGCGCAGCTCGCTGTAGTCCCCCGGATCCAGCGCGTTGAAGTTCATGTTTCTGAACTTCACCTTGCCGTCGGGTCCCACGACGAACACCGTGCGCCGATTATAGGCTCCGTCCGTATCCTTGCTGGAGTACTGCTTGGAGACCCGTTGGTCCGGATCGCTGAGGAGCCGGAAAGGGAGCCCCAGGCTCGCGGCGAAACGGCTATGGGTCTGGACCGAGTCGGTGCTGATGCCAACCAGGACCACGTTAGGGCCGAACAGGCTGTCATACTGCTCGGCGAAGGTGCGCATCTCGGCGGTGCACCCTTTGGTAAAGTCCTTGGGATAGAATGCGACCACGACGGTCTTCCCTCGATCGCCTGCCAGTTGATAGGGCGCCTCGACCGGCCCTACTCCGTCCTTATTGGCCCAAGGGAGTGAGAAGTCAGGGGCGCGGTGCCCAACGTCAGGGCCGCCGAGTACCACCAAGGGCTTACCCTGGGCCACCGCAACCGGAGCAGCAGCCAAGCACACGGTGAACGCCAGCAAGAGCGTGAAATAGCGCATTCGAGCGAATCCTAGCGTAGGAGTCAGTTCAGTCCTGGGTAACCCGGCGAAGCGCACCACCGAACTCCTGAGTTCCGCCGATACCGGTGTACGCAATCTTCCCTGCCCGATCGACGATCACGACATACGATGTGGCCGGAACCTGATATGCGCGCGTGCTGGTGCCCTGGTCATCGTAGAGGGTGCGGTACGGCGGCTTATGGGTCTCCAGGTAGCGGCGTACCCGCTCGGGCGTTTGGTTCACGGTCACATTGACCCCGATGAACTCCACCTTGGCTCCGTAGGAGGCTTGGGCCGCCTTAACGCTGGGCAGCAGCTCTTCGCAATTGGTACACCAGGTGGCCCAGAATTCCAGGAAGACCGGCTTCTTCCCAATATACTGGCCCAGATCCACCGGCTTGCCGTCGAGATCATGTACCACCACAGCCGGCGCCCGGGCACCCACCGCAATCCCTGATGCCTGCGCTGCCAACGCCCGGAAATTCAGAGTCATCAGGACAGCCATGCCGGCGACAGCGAATATTTTTTTCACAATACGCTTCCCGTTCTCACAAAATAGTACTCCGCCATTGCCAGCAGCAGCACGCCACCTGCCCGCTTGATGCCCAACGTCCACTTGCCGGCTCGAGGGAGAGCCGCCAGCCCACCGCTGAACAGGCCCACCCCCACCAATAGGGCCGTGAGACCGAGCGAGAAGACGAACAGATACAGAAAGCCGAGCCAGGCGCTTCTGGTCGTGCTCACGAAGGTCAGGACCGCTGCGAAGGCAGGAGCCCCGCAGGGAGCAGCCACCAGTCCCGAGGTGGCGCCCAGGGCGAACACCCCAGCCATCGAATCGCTGCGGAACCGCCCCGACCACGCGGCCAGCCCGGCGGGTACGCTGACGTTAAAGACGTCCAGCAGGGCCAGGCCAAACACCAGGAGCAGGTTGCCCATGAGAAAAAGGGCCCATGGATTGGAGCTCACCGCCCCAAACAAGCTACCCGACAGGCCAGCCAGCAGCCCTAACAATGAATACACCAACGCGAGGCCGAGCGCGTAGGTCAGCGTAAGGGCGATGCTCCGGCCGCGGGAGCGTCCCGCCGCTCCAGCACCCCCCAGGATTCCGGCGGTGATCGGAATCATCGGGTACACGCAAGGCGTCAGGCTGGTGGCCACACCGGCGAGGAATAGCGCGGCGAGCGCGGCCAGGGGCTGATCCCGGAGAGTCGACTCGAGACCCGGAGAAAGGGCAAGCAACACCGGGCGTCAAGACCTTTCGGCCGGAGCGCCGGCGCCGTAGCGAGATGCGACGTACTCCTCGAGGATGCCGAGGAACTCGGGTACGATAGCGTCGCCTCGCAGGGTGACCAGGAGACGCCCGTCGACGTACACCGGCGCCTTGGGCTCCTCGAATGTTCCGGGAAGCGAGATCCCGATATTGGCGTGTTTGGATTCACCGGGGCCGTTCACCACGCATCCCATCACCGCCACCTTCATTTCCTCCACCCCGGGATGCTCGGTGCGCCAGACCGGCATCTTCTGGCGCAGGTAATCCTGAATCTCCTGGGCCATCTGCTGAAAAAAGGTGCTGGTGGTGCGGCCGCAGCCCGGGCAACTGGTGACCTGCGGGGTGAAGCTGCGGAGGCCGAGCGATTGGAGGATCTGCTGCGCGACCCGCACCTCCTCGGTCCGATCGCCGCCCGGCTCCGGCGTGAGGGAAACGCGAATGGTGTCGCCGATGCCCTCCTGGAGCAGAATGCTCATGCCCGCGGTGCTGGCAATGATGCCCTTGGCGCCGAGCCCGGCTTCGGTGAGCCCCAGGTGCAGGGGGTAGTCGCAACGCGCGGCGAGCATGCGGTAGACATCCACCAGATCCTGCACCCCCGATACTTTGGCGCTGAGCACGATCCGGTCGTGCCCCATTCCAGTGGCCTCGGCCAAGGCGGCCGATTGGAGTGCGCTCTCGACCATGGCCTCCATCACCACCACCCGGGCATCGCGTGGGGCGACCCGCTTGGCATTCGCGTCCATCATCGCGGTCAACAGATTCTGATCCAGCGATCCCCAGTTCACCCCGATCCGCACCGGTTTGTCGTTCGTCAGCGCCACTTCGATGATGGCGCGAAAGTTTTCATCCCGCCGCTTTCCACCGACGTTGCCCGGGTTGATCCGGTACTTGGCCAACGCGCGGGCGCACTCGGGGTACTTGGTGAGGAGCAGATGTCCGTTGTAGTGGAAATCGCCGACGATGGGGACGCTGACGCCCAGGCGGTCGAGCCCCTCCAGAATGGCGGGAAGAGCTGCCGCGGACTCCTCGTTGTTGACCGTCACCCGCACCAGCTCGCTGCCGGCGACGGCGAGCTCGGCCACCTGTTGCACGGTCGCCGGCACGTCAGCCGTGTCAGTGTTGGTCATCGACTGCACCACGACCGGGGCACTGGAGCCGACGGGCACACCGCCGACGGTGGCGGTCACGGTGCTACGGCGAGTGAGGAGAGGCATGACGGAAATATAAGGGGTCCCTGGTTCCCGGTTCCTGGTCCCGGGTACATTCGTGCATGCCCGCCCAGCCCCGGTCCACGCAGCCGCGCGCCGCCATCTCCGCGGTTGCGTCATACGTTCCGGAGCGAATCCTCACCAACGCCGAGCTGGCCCTGAGTCTAGAAACTTCGGACGAGTGGATCGTAACCCGCACCGGCATCCGCGAGCGCCGGATCGGGGCGCCGGGGGAGACGACCTCGACCATGGGCGCCGAGGCCGTGAGGCGCTTGATGGCGAAGAGCGGTGTCGGACCCGACGATATCGACGCCCTCATCGTCGCCACGGTCACTCCCGACATGCTCTTCCCCGCCACCGCGTGTCTGATCCAGGACCAGCTCAAGCTCGGACGAGCGTGGGGATTCGACCTCTCCGCGGCGTGCTCCGGCTTCCTTTACGCACTGACCATCGGGGCTCAGTTGGTCGCCACGGGAGCCCACCGACGGGTGGTCGTGGTGGGGGCTGACCTCATGAGCTCCATCATCGATCCGCTCGACCGGACCACCGCGGTGCTGTTCGGCGATGGCGCCGGCGCGGTCCTGCTGGAGCAGGCTGAGCCGGGCTACGGGATTCTCGACTTCCACCACCGGGTGGATGGTAGCGGCCGGAACGACCTTCTCATGCCGGCCGGTGGAAGCCTTTTGCCACCGAGCGCTCAAACCGTGGCTGCTCGACAGCACTTTCTTAAGCAAAACGGCAAGGTCGTCTTCAAATTCGCCGTATCGCAGATGGTGGCAAGCGTCCAGACCGTGCTGGCAAGTCATGGACTCACCCCTTCGGACGTGGCTCTGGTCGTGCCGCACCAGGCCAACCAACGCATCCTGGATGCCGTGGCTGAGCGGCTGTGCCTGCCGCATGAGCGAGTGGCGTCGGTGCTGGCCCGCTGGGGCAACACCACCGGCGCCACTCTTCCCCTCGCCCTGGACGACGCGCTGGCTCAGGGGAAGATCAAACGGGGTGATCTGGTGGTGTTTACCGCGGTGGGTGCGGGCTTTACGGCAGGCGCGACCTTGGTGCGGTGGTCGTGATTACGCCCGGGAAAACTCGGCGGCGGTGATTGCGGCCAGATCCGTCTCGCTCAGGGTGACCTCGGCCGCGGTGGTACTGTCTACCGCGTGCTCCACCGTTCGGGCGCTGGGGATCACGATGACCGCGGGTGATCGCGCCAGCAACCAGGCCAGCACGAGCGCGTGCGGGGTGATCCCCAGACGGGCCGCCATCGGTTGCAGGACGGGATGACCCGGCAGCTTGCGATTGAGGCGCCCACCGCCTGTTGGGCTGTAGGCCAGGAACCCGATTCCCTGCTCCCGGCAGTACTCCACGACTCCCTCGCCCAGGGCCTCCCGGAAGAACGGATTGAGCCGATTCTGGACGCTGGTCACTCCAACGACCGTCTCCGCCTCGCGAATCTCTGCCACGCTGACATTGGAGAGTCCCACCCAGCGGATCTTGCCCTGGCCCTGGAGATCGGCCAGCGCACCGACGCTCTCGGTCAGGGGTACGCGCGGATCGGGAACGTGGAGCTGGTACAGATCGATGCGTTCCACCCCGAGGGCTCGGAGCGACCGCTCACACGCGGCGCGCAAGTGCTCCGGACGTCCATCCATCTCCCAGCGGCCGCCCGGGCGCCGCATTCCGCCTTTCGTCGCGACGAGAATGCTGTCCCGGTTTCCCCTCCAACTCTTCAGAGCCCGGGCAATGAGCCGCTCGTTGTGACCTAGCTCGTTGTCATCGAGGCAGTACACGTCGGCGGTATCGATGAGGGTGACTCCCGCGTCGAGCGCCGCTTGGATGACACGGGTGCCCTGCTCCTCTGGAGGACGATCTTGGATGGAGACATGCATCCCGCCGTATCCCACGGCGGAAACGGCCGGGGCATCGATGCCCAGCCGGCGCTGAGGTATGGTGCCGGCGTGGGTCACGCCAATCCGAGCTGTTTGGTCAGCCGGGTCCAATCCGCCGCCGTGACGATGCCCTGATCCTTCAACGGCGTCAACGTCGCGAGAATCTCAGCCCGGCTTCCGTCGATCCGGCGTTCGCGCAGCTCGCCGATCATCCGAGCAAACCGGTGCTCGTACTCGTCGGCCGCCAGCTTACCCTCTTTACGTTGGCTGCTAAGCTTCTTCAGCTCTTCGGCGACACGCGCCGGCGTTATGGGCTTGAGAGCGCCTTTTTGCTGGTCAGCCGACATGGGACCCCTCTCCGAATGCGTGAACGGTAACCCGACTCTCTGCAATTATGGCGGTCCCCGGCGCGGCGTCCAGAGCGGCGGGCGTTTCAGCTTCCCCGTCGGAGGAGCGCAGCCAGCGCCTGGGTCAGGCCGTCGGTGGTGAACGGCTTCTGGAGGAACGGCGCCTCGGGCGGAATCAGTTCCTTGACGATGGTGGTCTCGGCAGCGTGGCCCGACATGAACAGCACCGGCAGATCGGGACGAAGCTTCGCCAGCTCGTCGCGCAGCTGGCGCCCATTCAGACGAGGCATGATGATGTCAGTGATCAGGGCATCGATTTCCCTGCCGCTCCGGGCCATGTCCAGTGCGGCTTTGCCATCCGAGGCGGCCAGTACGGTGTAGCCCTCCCGCTCGAGCGCCCGGACCACCAGGTCTTTGAGGTCGGGCTCGTCCTCCACCACCAGAACGGTGCCGGCCGGGTGGCTTGCGTCAGCCGTTGCCACATCGCCGGTCTCCGTGCTAGCGGTCCCCCCAGCGGCGGCCGACACCGGCCAGTAGATCCGGATCGCCGCGCCGTCGCCCGGCGCGCTATCGGCCTCGATATAGCCGCCATGCTGCTTCACGATGCCGTACACCATCGAAAGTCCCAGGCCGGTCCCTTCACCCACGGGCTTGGTGGTGAAGAACGGCTCGAACACCCGGGCCAGGGTCGCGGCATCCATGCCCCGTCCGGTGTCGGCAACGGTGAGCATCACGTAGTCGCCGGCCGGAATCACGAACCCTCGCTCACCGGCGGGGCTCTCGGCGAGGGCGATATCTGCCACCGAGACCACCACCCGTCCGCCGGTCGGCGTCGCATCGCGGGCGTTCGCCACGAGGTTAATGAGGATTTGCTCGATCTGGTCGGGATCGGCATGCACTCGCCTGGTGGAGCGAGAGGGCCTGAGCTCCAGAGTCTTATCGCTCCCGAGCAATTGTCGAAGAACCGGTGCCAGACCCGTAGCCAACTCGTGGAGGAGTACGTCACGTGGCTGGGTGACTTGCAGCCGAGTGAAGGCAAGGAGCTGATGGGTGACGCGAGCAGATCGGTTGGCGGCGTGCAGCGCGGCCCTGAGGTCGGCTGCTTGCGGGTGGTCCGGACCGAGCGCCTGAAGGACGTACTGGCAGAAGCCCAGAACCACGGTCATCTGGTTGTTGATCTCGTGGGCGACTCCGCCGGCCAGGGTGCCTACCGACTGGAGGCGCTGCGCGTCACGGAGCTGCTTATCCCGGCGACGCTCGGCCGTGACATCCCAGAGAAAGGCCACCCCGGCGATGATAGTCCCCGCCGCGTTCCGCACCGGGGCCGCGTTGACCGTGATCTCAGTCCGGCGCCCACTGGCATGCTCGATGGTCATCGTCTCGTGCTCGACCCTCTCTCCCCGCATGACGGCCCGCGCGATGGGCCATTCCTCGGAGCCTATCGGGCGGCCGTCAAGCTGGAAGGCCCGGTAAAGCTGGCTATAGGACTCGACCCGATCGGCCATCAGCTCCCGACCGAACACTTCGGTGACCTTCGGATTGGTATACAGGACTCGACCGGAAGGCGCTTCCACGATGATGATGGCCATCGGCGATTGGGCGAGCACCGTCAGCAGCTGGCGCCGCTCTGCGTCGCGCTCGGTGGCGAGATGCTCGGCCCGTTCCCGCGCCTGAACCTGCTCACTGACGTCATAGCCCGTCGCCAGTACCCCGGTCACTTCGCCCTCGGCATCACGCATCGCCTGGTAGGCGAAGTTGAAGTAGTGCTCCTCCAGGGCGGCTTCCGGCTCGCGCTGGAGATACATTCGGAGCTCGCTCCCAACAAAAGGCTGGCCGCTCCGGTACACCCCGTCCAGCAGCTCGGCGAAGACCTGCCCCCGCAGCTCGGGCATGGCCTCCAGGAGCGGCTTGCCCAGCACCTCGCGGTGGCCGATGAGCTGGGAGTAGGCAGGGTTGATGAGCTCGAACACGTGTTGCGGACCGCGGAGCACCGCCAGGAACCCAGGTGCCAGCTCGAACAGAGCAGCCAGTCGGGACACCTCGAGGTTGAGTGCCTCCGCCCGTCCTCTCGCCGCCGCGTAGGTCCGCGCACTGGCGATCCCTCGTCCAACCTGCGTCACCACGGCGGTCAGGAAATCGTGATACGCCAGATCGAAGGGTATTCGCGGATTCAGTCCGGCGATGACGACCCCCTCGACGGTTGCCCCGGGCCCCTGTCCCGGAAGCGGTGACAGCAATGCCTGCCGCGGACCTTGGCCTCGTCCCGGGCCTGGGCTCAGCCTGCTCGAAGAGACGTCAATCACCCGCGGAGTGAAGTCCGCGAGAACCTGATCGGTCGGCCACGTGGTCGAGGACTCAGGGGGAACGCCCGAGGCCGCGGCGAGGATCAGACGCCGAGTGTCCGCTTCCCGCAGATACAGCAGGAGGTAGGGAAGATCCGTCTGGTGCCGGGACAGCACCGAGACTGCAACATCGCACGCCTGCCGCTCCGAGCGCGCTCCGGTTTCGTGGGCGGCGAGGTCACGCAGAATCTCGATCCGTCGATCGGCAATGACCCGCTTGGTCGTCTCCTGCACCGTCACCAGTACGCCCCCGACTCCGCCATTGTCGTCACGAATAGGGCTGTAGCTGTAGCTCCAATACACGTCGTGTAGCCGGTCGCCGCGGGTGATGGGCACCAGATGGTCTTCGTGCCAGGTTGCCACGCCCCGCTCCAGCACGCCCTCGACCTCGGCACCGATGATGTCCCAGATCTCGGCCCAGCACTCCCTTCCCCGCTGACCCAGGGCCGACGGGTGCCGATCCGGTCCCAGACTTTGGCGGTAGCCGTCGTTGTAGAACTGGATCAGATCCGGACCCCACCAGATGAACATCGGATGCCGGGTGTTCAGGAGGATGCCGACTGCGGTTCGAAGACTGTGGGGCCACCCAGAGACCGGCCCCAGCGGCGTAGCGGCCCAATTGAACCGGCGCATGAGAGCGCCCATCTCGCCGCCACCCGAGAGCACCTCCTCGAGCACGGCTTCATCCAACGGCGGCACCGCAAGTCTTGGACTCATGTTCCTCGAGCTGGACCAGGGGGAGTCAGGGGCACAAACAACGATGGGCCGCACCCGCGAGGGAGGGCCCCTGCCCGCACCGATGCTGCAAGATGGACTAAAGATGCATCCGAGAATCCCTACCGCCAACCCCACCATAGGCGCATGCTCTACGTTCGACGCGCGGCTTCCGGTGTCGTCGTCGGATCGGCGCCTGACCAGGTAACGTCGGCAGTGGGACCGTAGGTCGCCGGCACCTTGTCCTCCAGCAAACGGAGACAGTCACCCACCTGCGCCCGGTGGTGAGCGGTGTGCAACACCCGGCGCCAGAACACCCAGATCCGCTGCCGCCGCACGTCGAAGAAAGGGACCTCAGTGAGCCAGAACGCTTCATTGCCCGCGGCAAGGGGCGCGAGCCGGGGGCGGGCCAGGGCGACCAATCGGTCGATGTAGACCCGAACCGGCAGGGCGTCTCCAGGCGGCAACAGTGATTCTACCGGGGGCTCAGTCAGCCCAATGAACTCGGCGAAAAACCGGCGCTCCGACAGGATCTGATGGGCCAGGATCTGGCGGATCGAGCTGCTGCGTCGGTGGAGACGGAAGTCCAGCTGCTCATCCCCCAGCTCGCTCCAGACCGCGGCCACCTTGTTGCTCTCGGAGGCATAGGTATCGACCAGATGCTGGAAGATCGGCTGGCTGGCGCGGGGCACGTCGCGATCAGCGATGAACTCGTGGGGATACTCCATTGTCATGATGAACTCCTGTCCACTCTTTGGTTCCACGCACAAACGCCCGCCGACCTCTTCGGCCGACGGGCGCTGTCGTGTGCGGACGCCGCTACCTGCGGATGACCACGATCACCCGCACTCGCTGAAGCCGCACACGTGGCATTTCATACAGCCTTCGGCAAACTCAAGCTGCGAGCCGCAATCCGGGCAGGCGCCGGACAACATCTGCTGCATGCCTCCGAAAATCATCTGCTCACCCCGGCTTCCGCTTTGGGTCACCGGTTGATCGACGACCGGGGCGAGCTCGTCCGGTGAGCCGGCGGACCGTTGCAGGCCTGCTCCCGGCAAAAGTTCCTGCTGGATACCCTGCTTCTCCTGCATCCAACGCTCGATGGCGATGCCGACCGCATCGGGGACGGAGAGGATCTTATTCGGCCCCAGCCCGATTACTCGATCCGAGCTGATACCGCGGAGCTGGCGGTAGATCTCCTTGATGGGGATGCCGGAGCGAAGCGCGAGGCTGATCAAGCGGCCCAGTGACTCAACGTCGGCCATCAGGGCGCCACCGGCCTTGCCGAGCGTCATGAAGACCTCGAAGGGTTGTCCCTTGTCGTCCTCGGTGATGGTCACATAGAGGGTCCCCAGCGGAGTATCCACCCGCCGGGTGGTTCCGCGCAGGACCTCGGGCCGGGAGCGCTTCTGCCGCCGCTGCAGATTCTCGGCTTCGAGCTCGTGGACGCTCCGCCGCAGGCGTTCGTTCTCGGCCCGAAGCTCGGCGATTTCGCCATGCAGGTCGGCGGTCGCTTCGCTTGGCTTTCCGACCTTCCCGACCCCTGGTTCCTCTCGGGGCAGGGTTTTCCCGTCTTTCCCGTGCTGCTCCGTTACCCTCTTCGCCGTCGACCCGGTCGACAGCACCTGCATCTCCCGGCTGCCATCCCGGTAGACCGTCACACCCTTGCAGTTGAGCCGATAGGCCAGGCGGTAGATCTCTTCCACGTACTCCTCGGTGGCGTCGTGGGCAAAGTTGCAGGTCTTGGAGATGGCGCTGTCGTTGAACTCCTGAAACGCCGCCTGCATCCGGATGTGCCACTCGGGCTTGATGACATTGGCGGTGACGAATACCCGCTGCCACTTGGCCGGCACTTCGGGAAAAGTAATGTGCCCGCTCTCCGCGATTCTCCGCATGAGCTCGTCGGAATACCAGCCTTCCGCCTTGGCGATGGCCACGAAGTCCTCGTTTACGTCGGGCATCAGCACGCCGGCCTGGTTCCGCATGAACGCCACGGCAAAGAGCGGCTCAATACCCGAGCTGCAGCCGGCAATGATGGAGATGGTGCCGGTCGGTGCCACTGTGGTGACGTTGCAGTTCCGGAGCCGCCGCATGGCCCGGATCCGCTGGCCGTTGGCGTCCTGAGCCGCGGTCTCGTCCGGGCCCCAGATGCTGTGCTCCCACTCCGCGAAGACACCGCGCTCCGACGCCAGCCGCTCGGATTCGTTCTTGGCCTCTTCATCGACGAACTGCTGGATCTTGCCCCCGAGTGCAACGCCTTCCTCGGAGTCGTACGCCACGCCGAGCTTCACGAATACGTCAGCCAGGCCCATAACGCCGAGACCGATGCGGCGGATCCGCTGCGCCAGGTCGGTGATCTCCTGGAGCGGATACTGGTTGGCGTCGATGACGTTCTCGAGGAAATGGGTCGAGAGATGCACTACCTGGCGCAGCTGGTTCCAATCGATCTCGCCATCCTTCACGAACGCGCCGAGATTGATCGAGCCGAGGTTGCAGACGTCGTAAGGAAGCAGAGGCTGCTCCCCACATGGGTTGGTGGCCTCGTATGCGCCGAGGTGGGGGACCGGGTTGTAATAATTGGCCTTGTCGACGAAGAATACGCCCGGCTCTCCGGTCTTCCATGCGCCGTGGATGATCATCTCCCAGACTTCGCGGGCGCGAAGTTGGCCGGTGACTTCCCCGCTCTTGGGATGGATCAGATCGTAGAGTCCCTCCGACTCGACCGCGGCCATGAACGCATCGGTGACCGCCACCGAAATGTTGAAGTTGGTAACCTTGGTGGTGTCGTCCTTACAGGTGATGAACTCGATGATGTCGGGGTGATCCACCCGCAGGATGCCCATGTTGGCCCCGCGCCGGGTGCCGCCCTGCTTGACCACGTCGGTCGACGCGTCGAACAGGGTCATAAACGAGACCGGCCCCGACGCCACGCCCATGGTCGAGCGCACGATGTCGTTCTTGGGCCGGAGCCGGGAAAAGCTGAAGCCGGTGCCCCCGCCCGACTGGTGGACCAACGCCATGGCCCGGAGGGTGTCGTAGATGCCGCTCTTGCCGTTGGACAGGGCGTCGTCCACCGGGAGGACGAAGCAGGCGGAGAGCTGGCCCAGGGGACGGCCGGCATTCATGAGGGTGGGCGAGTTGGGCACAAACAGGCGGTTGGCCATGAGCCCGAAGAACGCATGAGCCACCTCGTCCACCGCCGCCTTGGACCCGCCATACTGGAGATCGGCGTGCGCCACAGTTCGGGCCACCCGCCAGAACAGGTCTTGCGGACTCTCCACCGGCGCCCCGCTCTCGTCCTTGATCAGATACCGCTTCTCGAGGACCGTGATCGCATTGGGCGACAGCCGAACCGCGTCCCTTGGGGTGGACGATTTCATGGAACTCCCCGCTTGAAAAAAGGTATTGATCTCAGAGGGTGGGGCTCGTGCTCAGCACCAACGACCGACACTGCACCGACCCTGCGCCCATCGCACGTCGAGCCCGAAACGGAAGGCCAAGCTAGGCCCGTTACCCCACCGAGACAATACCACGAAAAATGCACGGAGCAGCGTACAATCCCGCTGTTCACATCACAAATATAGTCGGGCTGTTGAGATGTGGAGAAAGTGGATCGGTGGGGAAAGTCGGGAACGGGAAAGCAGGGAGAAAAGACGGAGAGAAAAACCAGAAGAGATCAGCAGTTTAGCCTATCCTTCCCGTCCTTCCCGACTTTCCCGTCCTCTCATCAACGGATACCGTCCCGAACGGTGAGCCCGGGCCTCTTCCACGTAGTGGGTCCAGGTCGCCTTTACCCGATCCGCCAGAGCAGGATCGACCTGGCGCACGATGCGCCCCGGCAGGCCCATCACCAGCGAGCGGGGCGGCACCTGCATGCCCTCGGGCACCACCGCACCGGCGGCCACCACGCTTCCGGAGCCGATGGTGACCCCGTTGAGCAAAATGCACCCCATGGCGATGAGGCAGTCGTCTCCCACCGTGCACCCATGAAGAATCACCCGGTGGCCGACTCCCACCCGCCGGCCCACGACGCAGGGGACTCCTTCGTCCACGTGGACGATGGTGCCGTCCTGGATGTTGGATTGCGCGCCGATGACAATGGGGGCCATATCGCCCCGCAGCACCGCTCCATACCAGACGCTGGCATCCTCGCCCAGCGTCACGTTTCCCATCACAGCGGCGGTCGGCGCGATGAAGGCGGTGGGATGAATCACTCCATGCGCCCGCTATTGATTCTGGGCAGGTGGGAACAGCATCTGAGTCCAGGCTTCGACCGGGGCTCCGTCCTTCAGGGCCGGGTGCCAGGTAACCGTCCACACAAAATTGCGGACCGCGCGCTCAAAGGCTGGATCGTTCGACGGGCGCAGGCGCATGATGTCGACGGTCCGGCCTTCAGACGACACCTTGACCCAGAGCAGCGAGGGTCGGGGCGACGGCTGGGCATCGGCAGGCACGGCTACGAACGGGGGGTTCACCGGCTTGGGCCGTTCCTCGAAGCATGAGCCATCGGCATTGTAGCTCGGACCGGGGAGACAGCCCGCGGCCGCTCGCCGCTGTTCCCCGCGCCGGGCTGGGACCGGCGTTCCAAACAAGGTCAGTTGAGGGGTCAGCTCCTCGACCTGTCCCGGCCGAACGACGATGGTGTCGGAGTAGAAATTGTACCGTGGCGCCGAGATGGCGAGCGCGTGCGGCCCGGGCGGGAGCTTGGTGAGCGCCTCGGTGACAGCTTTCTCGTCGATCATGACCGTAGAGCCGCGAGGCAGCCCCATCAGCCGGATACCACCGCTGTCCACCGGCCCGACCACGTCCCCCGGCTGAGCGGTGGTGGCGGTGGAATCGGCAACCGGGGCCTTTGCCGACGCCGAGTCGCCCGCTGTGGGTGAGCCCGAAACCGCTCTGCTGCTGTCTTTCGTCGGGGCCTGAGCGGGCACGCTGTCGGTCGGAGCGGAGGAGTCGCGGCCTGCGGCGCTCGAATCCACCGGCGTCACCGGCACCGTTTGCCCCGGTGCGAACCCGCGGGCCTTGTAGTAATAGAACGCGCCGCCTCCACCCCCGAGCACCGCCAGCAACAACCATAGCCACGCCCAAGACGAGTTCCTGGGCCGCATGGCCACCGACCGGTCGGCTACCCTGCGCGGCATATCGCGCCGTTCGAGCGGGCTGAGGCGTCGATTGACCGAGGGTGAGTCGAGCGGCATAGTCGGCTGGCTCACGATAGGAGGCAGCCCTGCGCCGCCACCCACGGATGCCCCTGCCCCGGCTACCGCAGCCGCGGGGGCCAGCGTCGCCATGCTGGTGCGCAGCGCTCCCGGTGCCGCGACCGGCTGCCCCTGGAATGAGGCGATCAACTCCTCGCAGGTCTGGAATCGGTCGAACGGATCTTTCATCAGCATCCGTTTGATGACCTCGAAGATCCGTCGCTCGTCGGCGGTGATTAGGCTGGGCACCGGGATCGGCTCGGTGATGTGCTTGTAGCCGATGGAAAAGCTGTCTTCGCCGTCGTACGGCACCGTGCCGGTGAGGCACTGGTAGGCCACGATGCCCAGGCTGTAGATGTCGCTCCGGCCATCAATGGGCTGGGCGCGGGCCTGCTCCGGGCTCATGTAGTGCGGCGTCCCGATCGACATGCCGGTTCCAGTCAGCTTCTGTCCCGACGCCGCCTTGGCGATGCCGAAGTCGGTCAGTACGCTCTGCCCGAACTCGTCGAACATGATGTTGTCGGGCTTGATGTCCCGGTGCACGATGCCACGCTGAGCCGCGTAGCCCAACGCGCTGCCCGACTCCAGCAGGATCCGGCGGATCTCGGGCGGGGTCAGCTTCTTCCGGGCGCCGAGGGCGCTGGAGAGCGACCCGCCGCGGAGGAATTTCATCACGAAATAGATCACCCGGCCAGACCGGCCGACCCGGTAGATCGCGATGATGTTGGGATGTTCCAGCTGAGCCGCGGTACGAGCCTCGCGCTGAAAGCGCTCGACGAACTCGGTATCGAACGCGAGGGAAAACGGGAGCACCTTGACCGCGACCTCGCGCTCGAGCTGGCGATCGCGGGCCCGATACACCATGGCCATGCCGCCGCGCCCAAGCTCCTCGATAATCTCGTACTCCGCCGCGAGTGACTCGCGCACGAGATCCAGCTCCTGGAGGACCCCGGTGGCGATTGCGTGGACCGGAGTGGTCGCCATGAGGTCGAGACCGCAGGAGGGGCAAAACTTCGATTTCCCGGTGATTTCGCTGCCACAGCGGGAGCAGAACATGCGCCGCAAGCTACGCGGCCGCCCGGCCGAGTCAAGCGGAACGCGTGGCGTATCGCGAGAGGGTTTGCAATCAGCGGGGCCGCGGGGCCGCGGGGCCGCGGGGCCGAAATGCTCGGCCTAACTCACGTAGCTTCAACGTCTAGAGGGGAAACTGCCTCACCGCCCCGCGACCCCACTGCCCCGCTTAGCTGGCACTTCACTTGCAGCGATGCTCCCCGACCATCCCGTGCCATCACCTGGAGAGCTTGTGGTACCGTATCACACCATTGCTTTCAGCCAGCAAAAACTCCGAGCCGCGTTGCGCCGGGCGGCGGGTCAGGACCCGGCCTTCAATTACGGCTTCGTTGTTCATTCCCGCCGCCAGCACGAGCGTCCCACCCTCGGCCTCATCACTTTGCACGGGGAGAGTCTTGCGTTCAACGAGCGGCTGCTGAAGTCCCTGGAAGGACTCCCGCTCTGGCTGTTCGGCCACGCGCGGATCACCCTCGTCGCTGGCGCCTCGATCGCTCCCGCGGAGGGTGGACGGACCAAGCAGGCCGACCGGCCGCTGGCCTCCATGTTGATGAACATCGCCACCTTCGACACCAGCACTGGTGTCACCCAACATCTGGTTCAGGTCGAGGCGGTGGTGAAGGCCGAGAGCTTGGTGCAGCCGCTCCTGATTCTCACGCCAACCCGCCCGGCTGCGTGGCCCATGTAGGGGAAGGAAAGCGTGAACGGGGAAGAAAAAGCGTAAGCGGTAAGCGGGTTGCTCCGAAATATTAGACCCTCCAGCGTCCATGCGCATCGGAGGGTCTTATGCTTGGTGTTCCTACCCACGCTGTCTCTTCCCCGCACGCTTTTAGTTCTTTTCGCGCTTTTCGCCTTCCACCACTTGAAACTCCTGCGACCGGCGGTCCTTGCGCCCCTCCGCGTCGACCACCAGCAGATCCAGCTCGTAATTCCCCGGCTTGAGGCGGTCCAGTCGAAGACTCCGGTGGGTGGCGACGAACGGGGTGGTCGCCTGCTCCTCGAACTTGAGCCGGATGGCCGCTCCACCCCCACCGAAAATCTTGTGGAACAACCCGCCGCCCGAACCCTGCTTTCGAACCTCCAGCTCCACGGTGTAGGGATGGGGGCGGAGGCCCTCGAGCTCGTAGTAGAGCTCCATCTCGTCGCTTCGTCGATAGGTTCGGAGAGGGTTGAAGACCACGGTATCATCCGGAGTGCGCCGCCAGCTCAGATTGGCCGTCCGGCTGCCGAGTACCAGATCGCTCAGGCCAAAGGTAGTGGGATTGGGCGGTCCAACCCGAACGCTGTCCCTGGGGAGGGTCACGCCAGCCGCCTCGCCCTGCTGGATGGCCAACCGGTATTGGAGCTCCCCCTGGGGCACCGGGGCGCTCACCCGGCCGACCAGGTGCTCGCCTGGAGGAACTGGAGCAGGCGCCACGAAGTGCCTCGTGGTATCCAGCGAGGACACGACCTGGCCCCGCCGGTCGGTGGCCACGAAGCGCACCCGCACGCTATAGAGATAGCCCCGGGTAACTGTCACCGGCTCCAGGCTGGAGCCCGCGATTGCGTAGGCGATCTGCACCTGCGGGCCGCTCGAATCGGTGCCGACCGCGAGCACTTCGGAGTGGGCCTTGAGCTGCTGAGGGAAACGCAGCTCGTAGCTGTCGCTGGTGGTGCCGCGGGCGATGCTGGCCTGTCCCACCCGCCGCTCTTCGCTCTGGTAGCGGCCGGTGCTGACTCCGCCGGTGCCCTGCAGCCGGCGGTAGATCGGGGAAAGCTGTTCCCGCGACAGCATGAGCTGCTCCGCCATCGCGTTGTCACTCGCGCCACCGGGCTGACCCTGGAGCTTCACCGCGTCGCTGAAGCCAAGCACGTCGAAGAGGCTCTCCACCAGCTTGAAATCCTGCACGTCCTCTCGGGCAATGAAATGGAAGAGCATGTCGCCGTCAGCCCGGCTGTAGCGCCATGACTCGTTGGGCTCGAGCCCGGGCGCGGCATAGCTCGCTCTGCTGGTGGGCTCGCCATGACGAATGTAGATGACCCCCCGATCGTCAAAGTCTCTGCTGCCGGAGCGGTAGCGCTCCACGATATCGTAGTGCCGGTTGTTGCTGGTCAGCTGAAAGTTTTTCCGGGCGTAGAAGAGCCGGCGGTAGTGTTCCCGCAGCCGTTCTCCATCGGAGCGAAGCTCGACCCGGTCGCGCTGTCCCCAGAAACGCTTGAGATACTGGGTCCGCCGGGCTCCCCGTTGCTGATCGAACTCCAGCAGCACGCTGTCGGAGGCTATAGTGGCGAGGTCGCTCCGATAACCGGCTAGCGTGGCGGAATCGTCGGTCGACGCGCCTTCGTAATAGGGGGCCGTTCCATCGAAGCGGCCGAGGAGGAACAAGGTCCGCGCCACCTCGAGCTGGCCGAGACCGCGGTTGGTTCCGTGTTGGAGATACCCATTGAAGGCCGCCAGGGCGGAGTCGCCATCGCCTACCTCGCGCTCGACTCGCCCTCGGGCGAGCTGGACCTGGGGATCGCTGCCCGCCGTGGTCGAAGCCGAGCGGCGCAGCGCCTCCCGCGCCACCCCCAGCTTGATGTTCACCCGTTGCCGCAGAGCGGTGTTCGCCAGGTCCACCAGGCCGCGCACGAAGGCTGGGTCCACTTCCGCTGACTTGGCGAATGCCACCGCGGAGCGGGTCAGGGCGTCCTTTCCCAGCATGGTCTTGAGCCCAGTGACGAACGAGACCTGGGAATCGCCTACCCCGTATTCGGCCAGACCCATCCCATACCAGGCATACGGCCAGGAGGGCTGGAGGTCGATGGCCCACTGGAACTCCGAAGCGGCATCATCAAAATGCGAACGGCCACCCAGCTCACCCAGGCGAAGCGATAGAAACCCCAGCTTGAGGTGACGGACGCCGTTGGTGCGATCGGACTTGGTCGAATCGATCATACGCTTTTCGAGCGAGAGCAGCCCCATGGTGTCGAGCGTGGTGGCGAGGGAATCGCGAAACCGCTCCAGCAGCTCCCGATCCGGCGGAGCTTGGGCCTGAACCCGCAGTGGAACCATGCCCAGAAGGGCAAAAGGAAGGAGGCAGAGCTGCTTTCCGAGACTCGAGCGAGTTGGGCGGAGGAACATCAGGCGAACCTCATCACTACACCTCTAAGGAGCGCCGCCGCTCTCCGGCCCAGTGACCACGGGGGCTGGGGGCGCTGTGGTGGGATTCGCCCTAGGAGACGCCTCGGACGCCGGCCGGCCCACACGGCGTGATGGCTCCTGCAGAGATCGGTCCAGGAGAAACTCCCGAATGCCTTCCAGAACCCCGCGAGCATAAAGCCGCTGGCCCTTGATCGAGCGCAGCAACGCCTCCTGCTCCGGCAGGATCAGGAACATCCCCTCACACAGCACTGCCGGCATCCAGGTCAGCCGCACCACCGCCAGGTCGGCTCGGCTGATTCCCAGGTCGGGCAGGTGCAACCGATGGACCAATGCCCGCTGGATTTCGGCTGCCAGAGGCATGCTGCGCGGCTGATTATAGAATACGCTGGTTCCGTTGTTGGTGAAGGGGTTCACGCCGTCCGGAAGGGCATTGTTGTGAATGGAGACCAGTAGCTCGGCCCCACTGCTGTCGGCCAGCGCCACGCGAGACCAAAGATCGATTGCCGTATCCACCGTGCGGGTCATGACCACGCGGGCCCCGGCGGCCTGCAGCATGGATTTGAGCTGGAGCGCGACCGCCAGGTTGGCTTCGGCCTCCCGGAAACCGGTGGGGCCAGTGGCTCCGAGCGGTGGATGCCCCGGGTCGAGCGCGATCACCCGGCCTTTGAAAGGACGCTTGTGCAGGATCTTCGGTGGCCGTCGAATCTCCAGCATCAGATCGTTGCGACTCCACCGGGTTCGATAGCCCCACACCGGCTGCGTCAAGTCCACGCTGAAGGTCAGCTCATCCCGTCCGGTCTGGTTCCAGCTGAGTCGCTGGACCAGCGAATCACTGCCGTAGCGCACCCAATCCACGTCGCCCACCGCGCCGTAGAACTTTACTGTCAGGTTGCGCTCGGTCTCGAGCACCTGAAACGGCACTCGTTGGGTCAGCGGAATTCGGAGAGTGACTCGATCGGCCTGAGGACTGACACTGACCGACCCCACCACCGCGTGCGGTGCCGGCACGCCAGTCGGAAGGGGACGGGCGTCCGCCACCGGGACCCAGGCATCGGCGTCAGGCGAGAGCCGGATGCGGAGATCGTCGTTCAAGCGGCCGGTTCCCAGCGCTCGCGTGCCGGTGGGAAAGAACCAAGTGTAGGGGCCGCCCGGCAGGGCCCGGCCAGGGGTGACACTATCGGTCTTCCCGGTGTGGGCGCTGTCGTCGTCGAACTCGACCACCAGGGGCAGCGTATCCAGCAGCGCGACCTGGAGGGGCCAGCGAACCCGGACAGTGTCCGACCCCAGGGCCGCCTCCGCTATGGCCCAGCCACCCTCGGGTGACACCAGCTCGGCGTAGGCAGCGGGACAGCGGCCACCGGTCGTGCAGCGGAGTGCCGCGCGAGTCAAAACCCTTACCAACGATGCCGAGGGGCCCCATAACACCGGACCGGGATCCGGACCGATCGCCCGACCGCGAAACACGCCCACGTATCTCACCTCGTCCGGCGTGCGTAGCTTGGTGGTATCATGCTCGAAGGCGCGGATGGCGGGGAGCACTTCCTGAGGTTGCTTCTGGGGCAGCAGGCGGACCGCAGTACCGCCGGGCAGCCACACCCTTACAATGGCGCCGTCGGCCGCTCGGGCGGAGAGGGTGAGATACTCGGTCGAAGGCAACCACGCCTGCCCTTGGGGCGAGAGCGAGACCGAGTCGATCCAGACGTTGCCGACCCGCGCCTCGCCCGGAACAAAGCGAGGGTCTCTCCGCACCGGATATACCAATACGACCGAGTCCCGGTCAGTGCGCGCTTCGATCCTGAACGGGATCACGCTGTCGGGTGGGAATGGAATCCAGGCCAGCCATGCTCCGTTGGGCCAGACCTTCACCGGCATACCATTGATGGTGACCCGGACATCTCCGCTCGCCACTGATCCGAGCAGGAAACTGGAATCCCGGACCCGCACCAGATCGTCGGGAGCGGGATAGACTACATGGAGGCCGATCTCATCCGGCCCCCGCCCCGGGGCCGGAGGGGGAACGGACGAGTCGCTGATCGGGGACGAGAGCGGCGCTGGAGCCGAGTCGGGACCGCGAGTGCAGGCCAACGCTATGACGAAGAGCCACAGCGCCCAGACGGCGGACTGAATGAGAAGCATGTTCCAAGGTACACGGTGACTATAACTTACGCCAAGACGGCGTTGACGCTCCCCGCGACGCTCCCTAGATTCGTCAGACCTCGAACCGCCTGGACTGACGGAAGGGACTTTGCGTGATGACCAACGGCTCGGTACGAGTCTCCGTCTTCGGCAAGACCGACCTGGGCCGCACCCGCGAACATAACGAGGACACCTTCCTCGTCGCCGATCTCAGCACCGGGAACGCCAGCCTTCAGCCTGAAGTCCGTAACCACGAAGTTGGCCCTCGGGGGTCGATCTTCATCGTCGCCGACGGGATGGGTGGGGCGGCGGCAGGCGAGCTGGCCAGCGCCATGGCAGCGGATTTGATCTACCGGCATATGGCTACCGCGTGGGCGCGCGACGCGACCGGGACGGCCCAGCGATTTGCCTACCGGATGAAGGAGGCAGTCGAGCTCGCCAACGCACAAATCTACTCTTACGCTCGTGAGCACCCCGAAGTCCGCGGCATGGGCACGACGGTGACCGCCGCCGGCGTGTTCGGCAACGACCTCTATCTCACCCAGATCGGTGACAGCCGCGCGTACCTTGTCCGGGGCACCGAGGCCATTCAGCTCACCAAGGATCAGAGTTTGATGCAGCGGCTGGTGGATGCCGGTGAGCTGACCGAGGATGAAGCGGAGCAGAGCGAGCGGAGGAATATCATTCTCCAGGCACTGGGTCCCGATCCCCGGGTAAAGGTGGACCTCACTTACCAGTCGATCAGACGGGGTGACACCCTGATCCTGTGTTCCGACGGGCTCTCCGGACTGGTGCGGCGCGAAGAATTCGCCACCCTGGCGCGGAAGTATCCTGAGCCCCCGGCGCTCTGCTCCGCCCTCATCGACCTCGCCAACGCCCGGGGCGGGCCCGACAACATCACGGTGATTACTGCGCTCTTCGAGGGGGAAGGGTTGCCCGAGCCCGATGGAGCCGAAGGGGTTGGCTACCAGACCTATCAGCTCCCCCAGTCTTCCCCGCCCGGAGAGCCCAATACTCCCGAAGGCATGGAATCAGCTCCATCCTCCGTCTCCGACTCCGCTATCAGTCTCGATCGACTCCGCAATCTCGGCCTCATTGCGATTCTTCTTGGCGTACTCATGCTCCTGCTCGCGGTTTGGCGCTGAGCGAAGAGGGAGTGTTCGCCGCGCCGCTCAGGATTCGCTTGAGCTGGATCGCGGCGATCGCCTTTGCCTCCGGCTTCCCCTTCGGCCTGGTGAATGAAGCCGTCCCCATCTATCTGCGCACTCACGGGGCCAGCCTGGTGGACATCGGGCATCTGGCCAAGCTCAGCCTGCCCTGGAGCCTCAAGTGGCTCTGGGCTCCCCTGGTGGACCGCCACGGGAGCCGGCGGCATTGGATAGCGAGCTGCCTGGCGGCACTCGCCGGACTCACTTTTCTCCTAGGCAGCCTGGATGTCGGCACGCTAGGGATGGAGTTCTGGGCCGTCCTGGTCCTGATCGTCATCCTCTCGGCAACGCAGGACGTCGCCATCGATGCCTATACCATTCAGTCGACCACAACCCTCGAGCTGGGGGTTGCCAACTCGGTTCGGATCACCCTCTACCGAATCGCCATGCTCACGGCGGGGGGACTGCTGGTCTGGCTGGCGGGACGGATCGGCTGGTTCGAGAGCTTCTCAGTGGGTGCTGTGCTGTTGGCAGCGCTCGCGGTGGGTGCCCTGCTATTGCCACCCGTCGACCAGATCGCGGGGCATGCGACCAATCTTTGGGAGCCGCTGCGAGCGTTGTTCGGCCGCCCCGGGATCGCGACGGTGATCCTCTTCGCCCTCATCTTCAAGCTCGACATTGCGGCGCTGGAGCCCATGATGCGGGCCTTCTGGGTAGACCGGGGGCTCACGCTGAAGGAGATCGGCGCGGTGGTGACATCGGGGAGACTGGTCGCGACGATCGCGGGCGCAGCGTTAGGTGGGGTGTTCACGACCCGGTATGGAATCTTCACGGGTCTGTGGGTTCTTGGACTGGTCCAGGCCTTCTCCGGTCTGGTATATGCCTGGGCTGCCAGCGCTGACGTTCATCTGGTCGACGCTAAATCCTTGGTCGTGAGTGCGGCCTACTTCGAGAGCTTTGCTGCGGGCCTCGGCACCTCCGCCTACCTCGCCTTCCTCATGTCGGTATGTGAAAAGCGCTATGCGGCGACGCAGTTCGCTGTCCTCTCCGCCTTGCTGGCGCTCACCCGCTGGGTGGCGGGAGACTTCTCTGGTGGACTCGCCGAGCGGCTGGGTTACGCCAACTATTTTCTGATGACCTTCCTGATCGGCTTGCCGGCGTTCGCCCTCATACCGCGTCTTCGAAGAGTCTCAGGATCCGCCTAGCTCAGCCTTCCTCTCAGCCACCGGGCCACCGCTTCCTGCATCAGGCGCTGCCGATGCCAGGCCAGGAGGACCGGCGCCTTGCCCGGGATCTCATCGAGCAGGCGAGGATGGCCAAACAGCACCACCAGGTCTGCGGCGGGCCCATGATGGGCCAAGGCTTCCCGCGAGGCAGACCCGAGGCCCGACCGTCCTTTCCAACCCCGTGGCTCCGCAAATACCAACACCACCCGGGAACCACCGGAGTAGCGCCCGATGAACTCGGGCCCGAGCGCCCGCTGCGCGTAATCGCTCGGACCTGGCGGGAAAGGCCCTCCGATGTCGTCGTCCACCACCACGGGGTCCAGCGGACCGGTGAGCTTGGGAGCCGACCCGCGGAGCATTCCGCTCGAGAGGAGAGCATCGGCCAGCGCCTCTGCCGAGTCAAACGGGCCGCGAGTGACCGGCGGGGTTGGAGCACTGGCCGCCGTGAGCGCCCGTTGGTAGCGATCCAACGATTCGTCGAGCCGTTCCCGGGTGAGTGTCCCGCTCGACAGCGCCGCTGCCAGCGCATCCCGCACCCGGCGCGGATCATTGGGATAGAGCAGCAGGTCTGCGCCGGCCTGAATGGCCTCCACCGCGGCGTCGGATTCCCGGCGTCCTTTTAAGGCGCCGTCCATGATCAGGGCGTCGGTCACCACCAAGCCGTCGAAGCGGGATCGCGCTCGAAGCTCGCCCAAAAGAGTGCGCGAGAGGGTGGCCGGAAGGCCCGACGCGTCGAGGTTGGGGTACGCCACATGCGCGGTCATGATAGACGCTACGCCACTCTCAATCGCGACGGTGAACGGCAGGAGGTCGGACGCGCGCAACGCGGCCGCCGACGCCTCCACTACCGGAAGCGCAATGTGGGAATCGACGGTGGTCCGCCCGTGCCCGGGATAGTGCTTGGCGCACGCCAACGCGCCCGCAGCTTGACAACCCTCGATCCAGTTGCGGACGCAGGTGGCCACATCGTTCGCATCGGCTCCGAAGGCCCGGGTCTGCACGATCGGGTTCTCCGCCAGGACATCCAGGTCCGCCACCGGTGCAAACACCCAGTTAATTCCCACTGCTCGCGCTTCCTGCGCGGTGACGGACGCCGCCCAGCGGACTACTGCAGGATCACCCAACGAGGCCAACGCCATGGGAGGCGGAAATTCGGTCAGCCCGGAGATCTGCTGGCCGGCCCCCCGCTCCAGATCGGCGGCGAGCAACAGGTGTCTCCCGGCTCGGCGAAGCAGGTCGGCGGTCAGTCGACGTACGCTCTCGGCGGTTCCCCCGAAGATGATGAATCCGCCGACGCCGATCTCGAGCGAATCAGCGATCCGGCCGGCCTCGTGGGCAAAGCCGCTCGAAGGTTGTGAGCGCAATGCCGGCAGAATCAGCCGTGCGGGATTGGGACCGGCCGGGTCGGAAGTCATGCGGGCGTCACCGCCCCGAGCACTCGAGATCCGCCGGCACCGGTGGCCGCGGGGAGGTTTCCCGGTTGGCCGTGCAGGGTGAGATAGCCGAGGAGGGCAAAGGCCACCGCTTCTTTAGCGTCGCCGGGAAAGAAGAGCTCATCGAAGCGGCGGAGAGGATGGCCGCCGTGCTGGTGCAGCTGCCGGCCCAGTGCTTCCATCAGCCCGGGATGGTGGCACCCTCCACCGGACGCCACGACTTCGACCCCAGGCGGAGTGAACTGTCCCACCGCACCGGCGACGGTGCGGGCGGTGAGCTCGACCGCGGTGGCGACGGCGTCGGGCCCCGGTAGCCGGTCGTACAGTGCCCTGGCATACCGATCTCCAAAGCGTTCCCGACCGGTGCTCTTGGGCGGTGGCGCGGCAAAAAACGAATCGCTGAGCAGCTCCGACAGCACCGATTCATTGATCTTTCCCTGGGCGGCGATCCGGCCATCCCGATCGTAGGACCGCCGCTGATCCACCATGCGGGCGGTGGCATCGATCACGGCCACGCCGGGCCCGGTGTCGAAGGCCAGCACCCCGGCTTCCTGGGCCCTGCGCTCGACGTAGGTGAGGTTGGCCATGCCGCCGAGATTGAGCAGGACACGGGGGGCGTCGGCGGCGGCAAAGAGCAGCACATCGGCCATAGGCACGAGCGGGGCCCCCTGACCACCGGCGGCAACGTCGCGGGCCCGGAAGCCGCTGACAACTCGGACTCCAAAGCGCTCCGCCAGCACTGCGGGCTCGCCCAGTTGCCAGGACACCAGCGGGGGCTCATGCCAGATGGTCTGGCCCGGAAACGCGATGAGAGATAGCTCCGACGCCGGCACGCCGCCTTGCACCAATACCGCCTGCACCGCTTCCGCGGCCCACTCTGCGACTTGAACGTGCAGCCGGGCGAGCCCCGCGGCGGTTGCGCCATCGAACGCGCCGCGGATGAGCCCTCTTTCCTCGTCGGTGTAGGGGCGGGTGACAAAATCGATGAGGGTGGCATGGGTCGGCCCTTCCAAGCGCACCAGCGCGGCATCCACGCCGTCCAGCGAGGTGCCGGACATAAGGCCGACGGCAAGAGTGGGACGCTCGGTCATCGGGATCGCACCGGGGGCGGATCGCCCACGATGGGCCGCAGACGGCCGGCATGCTCGTCCAGGAGCCGCTCGGCCTCTTTCTTGGAGACTCCACGCCGGGCCATAACAATGGCGGTTTTCACGCTCCCGTCCGCCTCCTCGATGACGCCCTGCGCCGCCTTACGATCGAGCCCGGTCGTTTCCATCAGGATCCGCTGGCTCCGGTCGATGAGCTTGTCATTCCACGCCCGCAGATCCACCATCAGGTTGCCGTAGATCTTGCCCAGCCGGATCATTGCCCCGGTGGTCAGGGTGTTGAGCACCAGCTTGGTGGCCGTTCCCGCCTTCATCCTGGTCGAGCCAGTGACGATCTCCGGCCCCACCAGGACCGTGATGAATACATCGCAGATCCCCGCTAACTGGCGGGGCGGCTCAGAGCAGGAGAGGAATACGGTGCGCGCCTTCCGGTCGTGAGCGCGAGTGAGTGCCGCCTGGACAAAAGGCGTGGTCCCACTGGCCGCGATCCCGACCATCACGTCATTGGGACCGGCCTTGAGGGAGTCGACCGCGCCGCGCGCGGCATCGAGGTCGTCTTCGGCTCCCTCAACCGAGCGCACCAGCGCCTGCTCTCCCCCGGCGATCAGTCCTACCACCATTTCCGGTGGAGTGCCGAAAGTCGGAGGGCACTCCGCTGAATCCAAGACGCCCAGACGGCCGCTGGTGCCGGCACCGACGTAAATCAGCCGGCCGTCGGCCCGGAACGCCGCCTCGATGAGATCGATGGCGCGGGCGATCTCCTGGCGCGCCTTGGCGACTGCGCCGGGGACACCGGCATCCTCGGCGCCGATGAGATCGACGATCTCGATCGCGGAAGCGGTATCGATAGTGGAGCTGCGGGGATTGCGCCGTTCGGTCAGGCGCGTGTCGAGGTAGTCGTCAGCCACGCAAGCATAGGATAGAAGTATCCGAGCGTCAGGCCCGGGCTAAATTAGAGGCCGTGCGACGCCCCAGGCAACTCTCAGATTGGTAGCAGACTACAGCTTCGGAGTCAGAGTGCGGGCTTATTCGGTCGCTAGCGTCGTCATCCTCTTGGCCCTTCCCGGCTGCGCTCGAAGGTCCGAGCCGAGTGTCCACCCCATGCCAGGAGTCGCTCCAGCCTGGTCACAATTGGGGAAGGCCCGAGTCACCAACGCCCCGAAGGCCATGGTGGTCTCGGGGAGTCCCATCGCCAGCCGGGTTGGCCTGGACGTGCTCCGGCGGGGCGGCAACGCGGTGGACGCCGCCGTTGCAATCGGATTTGCATTGGCCGTGGTACACCCCGAGGCAGGTAACATCGGTGGGGGCGGCTTCATGATCATCCGGTCCCGCGACGGCCAGGTGCAGGCGCTCGACTATCGCGAGACCGCGCCGAGCCGCGCCAGCCGGGACATGTACCGCGCCGCCGACCCTGAAGCGAGCGTGACCGGCCATCTCGCGGCCGGCGTTCCCGGCGCCGTGGCGGGCATGATCGAGGCCCATCGCCGCTTGGGCCGGCTTCCCTTGTCCGAGCTCATCAACCCCGCCGTTCGCCTGGCTCAAGATGGCTTCGTGGTCGACCCGTACCGCAGTCTCTCCATCGCCGATGACAGCACCAGGCTGGCGCTGTTCCCCGGATCGCGCGCCGCCTTCCTCCCCGGGGGACACCCACCGGAACCAGGCTCTACCTGGAGGCAGCCGGACCTGGCTACCACGCTTACGGCAATTCGGGACAGCGGAGCGGCCGGTTTCTATGGCGGCCGGGTGGCCGATCTCATCGTGGCGGAGATGGCGCGGGGCGGTGGCCTCATCAGCCGGGAGGATCTGGCCGCCTACCATCCGCTCTGGCGGGACCCGGTCGAGATTAGTTACCGGGGTTATACCATTCTCTCCATGCCGCCATCCTCATCCGGCGGAGTGACGATGGGTGAGATCCTGAACATCATGGAGGGATTCCGCCCGCTGCCTCCCTTTGGCTCTACAGCTCTGATGCATCGGGAGGCCGAGGCCATGCGCCGTGCGTTTACCGACCGCAATACTTATCTCGGCGATCCGGATTTCGTCCGCAACCCGGTTGACCGGCTGCTCTCCAAGGAATACGCCGCCAGGCTCCGCAAGGAGATCGGCGAGCAGGCATCGGTGACTCCGAGCTTCAACCCCACCATACGCAGCGGCGCGTCCACTACCCACTATTCCGTGGTGGACGCCGAGGGCAACGCCGTGAGCTGTACGACGACGCTCAACAACAGCTATGGGAGTGCAGTGACGGTCACGGGCGCCGGGTTTCTGCTGAACGATGAGATGGACGACTTTGCCACCTCGCCGGGTGAGCCGAACATGTACGGGCTGGTGCAGGGGGAGGCCAATGCAATCGCTCCCGGTAAGCGGATGCTTTCAGCCATGACACCAGCTATCGTCCTCGATCCGCGGAAGCAACTGTATCTGCTGGTCGGGACGCCGGGTGGACCGAAGATCATCACCATGGTGTACCACGTGATCTCGAACGTGATCGATCATCGCATGTCTCTGGCTGATGCGGTGTCGGCTCCCCGCCTGCACCATCAGGCGCTGCCCGACAGTATCCAGGTGGAGACCGGCGGATTTCTTCCTGGCACGCTCGACAGTCTTCGGGCCCGAGGGCACGGCATCTGGGCTCACGATCTTTGGGGCGACGTCGAGGCGATCATCCGGACGCCGCAGGGGTGGCAAGGAGTGAGCGATTCGCGGCGGGGAGGCGGAGGAGCGGGGTATTAGTCAACAAAACCGTAAGCGGGGAAAGAAAAACGTGAGCGGTGAGCGGGGGCCCGATAACAAAAGGCCCTCCGTGTGCTGAGACTAGGAGGGTCTTTCGCTTGTCAGTTCCCGCTTACCGCTTACGCTTTGTTCTTTCCCGCTTACGCTTTTCTTATGATTGCGGTTTAAACGGCTGGTCCAGGATCAAGACCACCGTGGTTCCCTCCGGCAGCACGACGTCGCGGTCCTTGGTTTCGACTGCACGCTGCGCACCGACCGCGCCACCCAGCACGCCGCCTATGACAGCGCCCTTGGTGCTGCCGCCCAACACCCGCCCTACCACCGCACCAATGGCTACACCGGCCGCGGGCTTGGCGATGTCACCCGCGTTGGTCTTCCGGCCTTCAAGGTGGGTGCCCACGCTGTCGATCTTGGCTGAGAGCGGATACGACTGGCCGTTGATGTTGACCGCGGTTGGCTTCAGCGTCAGCGTGCCGGTCTTGTCGCCCTTGTTCTCCGACGGCTTGATCGCGGTGACGGTGAGAGTGACCTCGGACCCGGCCGGAATGACCACCCGTCCGGCGTCGTCTTTCACGTCACTCGCAAGGGTGGCGGTGACGGTGTCACCCACCTTGTTCTTGTTCGAACTAACTTCAGCGGTGGTCGAGGCGTGGAACTTCGAACCAGCAGCCAGGCTAGCCGGCGCTGCTGCCGGGGGGGACGCCGAGGGAGCCGGCATCGAGGCGCTGGGTGTCCGCGGCGCGGTGCCCGGACGGATCGGCCGGGTAGGAGTACGCGCCGCCGGTGCCGGGGTAGTTGTGGCTTCCGGCCGGTCATTCAGCGGAGCAGTCGTGTCCACTGGGGCCAGCTGCAGATCACGACTCAGGCTGTCCGCTGTGGCCGTGTCGCGCCTGTCCCCTCGCCCACAGGCTGCGACGGCCGCCAACGTGAGCGCTGCAATCATCGTTCTCGACATCTGACCCTCCTTGGATGTGACTTGCTCGGGTCACGCCGCCCGGGTGACATTTCAGTCCTCTATGCGTGAGCTGCGGACCCTACTTCCCTATCTCAGGCCCTACCGCAGGGCCTATCTGCTCGGTCTGACGCTGGTCATCGTCTCCAACTTCTTTGCCGCCCTGGGTCCCCGCTTTCTTCAGCAGGGCATCGATGCCCTGCGCAGCGCAGGCGGCTTTCATGCGGTGCAGACCGCGGTGTTGCTTCTGCTCGGGGTCGCCCTAGTCGGCGGAGCTGCCCGTTATGGCATGCGCGAACTGCTCAACAGCGGCAGCCGACGCGTTGAGACCGACCTGCGTGACCAGCTTTACATCCACCTTCAGCGCATGTCCGCCGAATTCTACGACCGGTACTCAACCGGGGATGTGATGGCCCGCACAACCAACGACCTGCTTGCGGTGCGGATGGTGGCCGGGCCAGCGCTGATGTACCTGGTGGATACTACCATACGGGCACTGCTTATTGCACCCGCCATGGTCGCGATCAGTCCCCGCCTGACGCTGCTCGCGCTGGTGCCATTGCTGGGCCTGCCGGTGGCCATGATCTCGTTGGGCCGCGTGATTCATCAGCGTTCGCAGGCGATCCAGGCCCAATTCAGCGAGCTTACCAGCCACGCCCATGAGAATCTCTCCGGGGTCCGGGTGGTGCGCTCCTACCGGCAGGAGCGGGCGGAAATCGAGCACTTCCGGGAGCTCAGCGAGACCTATCTGGCGCGCAATCTGGGCCTCGCTCGGGTCCAGGGCGCCTTCTTCCCCCTGCTCACGCTCCTCGGTGGGCTCAGCGGGCTCGTGGTGCTCTACGCCGGTGGCCGGCTGGTCATGGCGGGATCGGTTACGGTGGGACAGTTCGTCGCCTTCGGCGTGTACCTGGCCATGCTGGTCTGGCCGATGATCGCCCTGGGGTGGGCGGTCAACCTGGTGCAGCGCGGAGCCGCATCCATGGGACGGATCAACCAACTGTTCCAGGAGCGTCCCGCGATCACGGGTCCGCCATCGCCGACTCCGCTGCCGCCGGCGAAAGGGGCCGCTCGGGCGCTCGAGTTTCGAAACGTCTGGTTCAGCTATCCAGGGGCCCAGGAGCGGGGATGGGTGCTCCAGGACGTCTCGTTCAAGGTTGCTCCCGGAGCGTCGCTCGCCATCGTGGGGGCTACCGGCGCCGGGAAATCCACCTTGGTGGACCTCATCGCGCGGGCGTACGATTCCGACCGTGGCGCGGTGCTCATCGATGGCATCGACGTGCGGCAGTTGACCCTTGAGGAGCTTCGCGCCGCGGTCGGCTTCGTCCCGCAGGAGACTTTTCTCTTTGGCGAGACGCTGCGGCGAAATGTGTTGCTCGGCGCTCCCGATGACGGCCGGCTGGAGCGGGTTGCTGATGTCGCGCAGCTCACCGAGGCCCTTCCCGCGCTCCCCGAGGGGTATGAGACGCTGATCGGCGAGCGGGGTATCAACCTGTCGGGGGGCCAGAAACAGCGGGCAGCGATTGCGCGCGCTCTAGCTCAGCATCCTCCGATCTTCGTCCTGGACGACGCCCTCAGCGCGGTGGATGCTCAAACCGAGGCCCGAATTCTCGCCGGCCTGCGCGACGCCCTGGTCGGCCGCACCAGCATCATCGTCTCCCACCGGCTGGCCGCTGTTCGCGATGCCGACTGGATTCTGGTGCTGGACGGGGGGCGGATTGTCGAGCAGGGGATTCACGCCCAATTGCTCGCCGCGGGTGGCCGCTACTGGGAGCTGCTGCGCCGACAACAAATGGAAGAGGAGTTGGAAGAAGCAGAAGAAAAAGCGTGAGCGGGGAAAGAAAAGCGCGAGCGGGACAAGCGAAGGATCTCTCCGGGCTACAACTGCTCCCTGAGAAAATTCGGCGTCAGACTCTGCAGCCAGCCTGCCAGTCTAGTGAACTCACCAGTCACCAGCAGAAGACCAACCAGCACGAGCAATCCCCCGCTGATCCGCATCACCCAGGGTAGAAACCGCCGGAACCGCTGAAACCAGGCGAGGAACCATTCAATCGCCACAGCGGCGATCAGAAACGGCAACGCCAGCCCGGCTGAATACGCCGCCAGCAGTGCCATTCCCCTCGATACGTCCGCGGACGTGGCTGCCAAGCCGAGAATCCCGCCGAGCACCGGTCCGATGCAGGGAGTCCACCCGGCGGCAAATGCCATCCCCACCAGCGCGGAGCCGAGGTACCCCATGGGTTTCCGATCCAACTGGAGCCGGCGCTCCTGGCTCAGCAAGCGCAGGTTGAATAGCCCCAGACACAGCAGCCCAAAGAGAATGATCAGCACGCCCCCAACCCGCTGCAGCCAGATCTGATAATAGTTCAGCGCCCGCCCCAGGGCGGTGGCGCTGGCGCCGAGCAGGATGAAGATCAGGGAAAAGCCAGCGACGAACAGCAGGGCGTGAAGCAAGGCTTGGTGCCGCCGGGCGGTGACTTCGGGGAGGGTCATCCCGGTCAAGAATCCGAGGTACGATGGTACCAGCGGCAGGACGCAGGGCGAGAGAAAGCTGAGGAGACCGGCGACGAACGCCACCAGGAATCCCAGCGCGGCCGGCTCGCTCACAGCGGGCCCAACTCTTGTTGCCGGCAGTCCCGGCAGACACCGTAAATTTCGACCCGATGGCGCTGATGCTGGAAGCCGTGCTCGTCGGCCAGCACCGGCAGCATCCGCTCCAGCCGTTCGTTGGTGAACTCCACGACCCGCCCGCACCGCTCGCAGATGAGATGCTCGTGGTCCGCCTGCTCGGCCATCGGCTCGTAGCGCTTGAACCCTTCGCCGAACTCGTGGGCCCGCACTAGCCCGCTTTCCACCAGGAGGTCGAGCGTACGGTACACCGTCGCGGTGCCCACCCGCTCGCCCTGCTGCTTCAGTTGGCGGCGGATGGCTTCTACCGAGAGGTGGTCTTCTGAAAGAAATACGACTTGAGCTACCAGGTCTCGCTGGCGGGTGACCGGCTGGTGGTGCTCGCGGAGGTGACGGCGAAAGCGCTCGAGAAGGGCCGCTCCCTCGGCCCTATCCAGGTGTGCCATCGGGGTGGGTGGCGGCAGGCCGGGCGGCGGAGAACCAGGCTTCGGGTGAGACCGAGAGCGGGGGATGCTCGTCGTCGATTCTCCGCTGCGCTTCCTGCAGCACGCGGGTGAGGACCTCGATCGGACCGATCCCCACTTCCTGAATCGTCGACTCGAACTTGCCTCGCTCCTTTCCCTTCACCGAGAGCGCGTACCGGGCGGTATAGATCCGGCGCCGTTCCCCCTCCACCCGGGAGAGCACCGCCGTGCCCCACTCCCTGGAATCACGCCGAAGGGACGAAAAGACCCACACCGCGTCCACTTCCTCCGGAGGCACGACCTGGGCCACCGCTTGCGCCAGCCGGTCCCAACCTGAAAGGGCCGTCACTTCGCCGCGGGCGGTCATGCCGGCACCTGCTCCCATCGCTCGGTATAGAACCGAAGGACGTGCATGAAGTCCTGGGCGTTGGTCACTACCCCATAGGCCTGATGAGTTCCTCGATCGCGCAGCTTGTTCACCACGAATTCCGTCTGGTCCACGCAAATCGTCATCAGCGGGGCCGGCGCGCCATCGCAGACGTAGAATGCGGGAAGCATGTTTCCCACCGCGATGGCATGCAGCGCTGTCGCCACGAAGATGGCACCGGTTGCCTTCACGGTGTGCTCCCGCATGGCGTCCTGGGCGGCCAGATTATCGCTGTACACGCCGGGGAGCGGCCCGTCATCTCGAATGGAGCCTGCCAGGACATAGGGGATTCGCTGGGTGACGAGCGTGTGCATGATACCGCTCTTGATCACCCCCGTCTCCACCGCGCGCTCGATGGAGCCGGCGGCTCGCACCCGGTTGATGGCGCGCATGTGGAGCCCGTGGCCTCCCTCCGTCGGTTGCCCGGTGTTGCTCATGCCGAGGGTAGTGCCGAAGATCGCGGCTTCGATATCGTGCACCGCGACCGCGTTGCCAGCCAGAACGGCCTGGACGTAACCGTTGCGGATGAACCACTCGAAGTCGGCCCGGGCGCGCGAGTGCACCAGCGCTGGGCCGACCACCCAGACGAGGTAGCCCCCGCGGCGCTTCTCTTCTCCCACGCGGGCTGCCAGCTCCTCGTAGTTGACCGGTCGTTCCCGGCTCACCTCGGTGGACATGAAACGGAACTCGTTGGCCCCGTGAGTCCCCCCCAGGAAGCCCTGGGAGTGCACCACGATGCCCTCGGTGCCGTCCTCCGCCTCGCCCATGGCGATCAGCTCGTTCCGCTTGAGCCGCCGGGGCTCAATGGTCTCCAGCATTCCCGGGCGTTTGACCACCACGCAGTCCATCCGCGGCCGGATCGGAGCCAGCCACTTTCCCTCCACCTTGATGTAGGTCGGAAGATTGGAGGTGGAGAAGAACCCCTCGGGCAGTACCCCGTCGGCTGGGAGCGGCGCAAAGCGGGCCTCCGGCGCGCCGGCGAAGGGCGGCTGGCTGAAATCGGGCTTTGTGTTCGGAGTCGAGAGAGCGTGCATACGCGGGAGAAGCTAGGGGGGCGCCAGGGGGGATTCAAGCGCCGTCCTAACCCGGACGGAATTAACTTTCCGCCCCCACTGAGGAGAACGCTATGCTCTTCCGCAAGGGACTCGGGCTTGGGCTGCTCGCTTTGGCGGTGAACTCGCCGCTCCGTTCCCAGGAGCCGGTCCGGCCCGACACGTCCGGCCGGGACACGACCAAGGTACGGCAGCTTCCCGAGATCAAGGTTACCGTGACCCGGACGGAGGAGCCGCTGCAGAAGGTTCCCTATGCCGTCGGCGTGCTCAATCGCACGGAGATTCAGCGGGGCCAGCCGACCATCGGGCTCGACGAGTCGTTGAACAACCTGCCCGGCGTCGTGGTGGCCAACCGCTACAACTTCTCCCTCGACCAACGGATCTCCATCCGGGGGTTCGGTAGCCGCTCGAACTTCGGCGTCCGTGGCATCAAGATCCTGCTCGACGGGGTGCCCCAGACTCTCCCTGACGGGCAGAGCCAGCTCACCAACGTCGACTTTGCCAACATCGAGAGAGCCGAGGTGCTGCGCGGAGCGAGCTCCTCGCTATACGGCAACGGCTCTGGAGGAGTGGTCGCCTTGACCTCCGAGCGGGCCGCTGCCGGCCCGTTCGCCCAGCGGGTGAGAGTCCAGGGCGGCAGCGGCAAACGAGACAACGACGGGTTCTACAAGGCGCAGAGCTGGACCTCAGCGCGATCGGGGAGTATCAGCGGCACGCTGTCGCTCTCCCAATTCAAAGCCGACGGGTTCCGCCAGCACAGCGCCGCCGAGTTCCGCCAGCTCAATAGCGGGCTCGACTACACGGTCAGCGGCTCCACCCTGGCCACGTTGCGGTTGAGTCTGGCCGATGACCCGACGGCCCAGAATCCGGGCGCGCTTACCCGGCCGGAATACAACCTCAACCCCGACTCAGCCGCGGCCAGCAACATCCGGCGGGGTGCCGACAAAGATGCCCAGCAGTACCAGCTCGCACTGGGGATGCGGCATTTCGACGCGACGGGCAACCAGTACGAGGCCACCGTCTTCGGCCTGCACCGCGATCTGGCCAACCCGCTAGCCGCGCCGCCCTTCAACGGGGCGCCGCCTACCGCGGGTACCTACGTCGCCATCGATCGAGCAGTAGGGGGTGCCCGGGTAGGTATGAACCAGCGGCTCGGCAGCGGCGAGAAGTCGCCACGACTCACTGCCGGAGCGGACCTCCAGCGGATGCGGGATGATCGGGAGAACTTCGTTTCCGATGCGGGCCAGCCGACCGCGGTGGTCCTCCTCGACCAGCGGGAGACGGTCACCGAGTTCGGGCCCTTTGCCCAGGTGCACTGGAGTCTCAATCAACAGCTGCTGCTGAGCACCGGCGCCAGATACGACTGGGTGCGCTTCGATGTGGCTGACCGGTTCCTTGCCAACGGCGACGACAGCGGGGCCAAGACCATGGCTGCCGCCAGTGGCAACATCGGATTGAGCTGGTCGCTCAACGATCGCTTCATCCCCTACCTCAACGTGTCCACGTCGTTCGAGACTCCGACTACCACCGAGTTGGTGAACAAGCCCGACGGGACCGGCGGGATCAACCCGGAGCTGGGCCCGCAGCGCGCGGTGAACTATGAGATCGGCGTCCGCGGCCGCCCCGCCCCCCGAGTTACTTACAGCGTCGCGCTGTTCCTGGGCCGGGTGAAAGACGCCATCGTGCAGCAGGCGGAGGTGGGAGGCCGGGCCTTCTTCCGCAACGCGGGCCGGACACACAACGACGGCGCTGAGGTTGGGCTCTCGGTATCGCCGGTCTCAGGGCTCACCCTGAATGGTGCCTACACCTACTCCCACTATCGCTTTGCCGATTACACCCTGGCTGACGGCACCGTGCTCGATGGCAATCGTCTCCCCGGAGTTCCGGAGCATTTCTGGCGCTTCGGTCTCCGCACGTCGTTGCCGGCGGACTTCTACCTCGATGCCGACCAGACGATCAGCTCCTCCATCGTGGCCGACGACACCAACCTCCTCTGGATTGATTCCTGGGGAGCCGGGGTTACCAATCTGCGGCTGGGCTGGAGCGGTCAGGCCGGCGCGATGCAGATCGGTCCGTTCCTGGGAGTGAACAACCTCTGGGATCGGCAGTACGTTGCGTCAGTCACGTTGAACGGGGTGGGAGGACGGGTGTTCGAGCCGGCTCCCCTGCGGGTGATCTACGTTGGTACCGAAATCGGATACGCGGCCGCGCCGTAGCAGGACGGGAAGGACGGAACGACGGGAAGGTTAGCAGGCAGGAGGAACGGCTCCCATCCTTCCCACCTTCACAGCAACGACACCGGATCCCGATCGATCACTACCCGCGCCTTCCCTTCCCGCTTGAGCCTCCGCGCCGCATAGCGGACCACGCGGCCCAAGGACTCTGAGGGGCCCTTCAGCAGCACGTGCCAGCGCCACCGGTCCTTGATCCGGACCAGCGGGCACGGCGCGGGCCCCAGCACCGTGATCGGGAGCTGATGCCTCTCGATGAGGGCGGTGCACCAGTCGGCCAGCCCGGCGGCACGACGACTCACTTCAGGCTCATTGGGACCGGAACACACCAGATTCACCAGGGAGGTGGCCGGTGGGTACGGGGGCGACTCGCGCAGCCCCCGCTCTTCATGCAGGAACCCTTCGGTGTCATGCCGACCGGCGTAGACCAACGCATGGTGATTCGGATGCCGAGTCTGAACCAGCACCCGGCCTCCCTTAGGGCCGCGCCCGGCCCGTCCCGCCACCTGTGCCAGCAACTGGAACGTGCGCTCCGCAGAGCGGAAGTCGGGCAGGTACAGTCCGGTATCGGCGTCCACCACACCGACCAGCGTGACGTTGGGGAAATCGAGCCCCTTGGCGATCATCTGGGTTCCGATGAGGAGATCGACGTCTCCCTTCTCCACCGAGGCCAGAATCCGCTGATGCGACCATTTAGTGCTGGTCGTGTCCAGGTCCATTCGGACAATGCGCGCGTCGGGGTAGCGGTCCGCCAGCATTCGCTCCAGTTGCTGCGTGCCTACCCCTCGCATCTGCTGCACCGGATTGGCGCAGACCCGGCAGGTCATCGGGAGCGGCTCCTCGTGCCCGCAATAGTGGCAGCGCAACGCGGGCGGTGACTGATGAACGGTCAGGGAGATGCTGCATCTCGGACACTGCCACACCTCACCACAGTCCGGACATTGGAGAAACGAGGCGTAGCCCCTGCGGTTGAGCAACAGGAGCGCCTGTTCCTTCCGGGCCAGGGTGGCGACGATGGCGTCGTCGAGTGCCACGGACCAGGCAACCGCGCCTGTGCCGGCCACCTTGGGACTTACCCGGAGATCTACGATCTCTACGGGGGGCAGTGGCCGGGCTCCGATCCGCTCCGGAAGGCGTAGCAGCGCCAGCTTGCTCTCCGCTCGGACCATCGTCTCCAGCGACGGGGTTGCGCTTCCGAGAACCAGTCGGGCTCCCTCGAGCCGGGCTCGGACCGCGGCGACCTCTCTCGTGTGATAGCGAGGAGTCTCGCCGTTCTTGTAGCTGGCCTCGTGCTCCTCATCGATGACGATCAAGCCGAGGTTGGCCACCGGGGCGAACACCGCGGACCGGGCGCCCACGGCCACTCGCCGCTCGCCCCGGCGGAGCAGCCGCCAGGCGTCGGCCCGCTCCCCGTCGGAAAGTGCACTATGGAGGACCGCGATCTCGTCTCCGAACGCCCCCCGAAAACGGCTCACCGTCTGGGGCGTCAGACCGATCTCCGGAACCAACACGATGGAGCCCTGGCCGGCGGCCAGGGCTCGCCGGACCGCCTCGAGGTAGACCAGCGTCTTGCCGCTGCCGGTTACGCCGAGAAGGAGCGCCCCTGCTCCGGGCTCGAGGGCGGTGATCGAAGCAAGGGCGACGGTCTGAGCCGGGGTGAGGTCGGTTGGAGGCAGCGTGATCGGTGAGCCCCCAAACGGATCGCGTACCAGCTCGGCGTGCTCGACCTGGGCCAGCCCTTCCCGCACCAGCGCCCGAAGCACACCGTCCCCGAATCCGAGCTGGTCCGAGAGATGCCGTACGGAGGCGCTTCCGCCCAGGGTCTCGAGCGCCTCGTAGAGTTGCCGCTGCTTCGGCCGCCGTTTGAAGAGCGCATCCCGCTCGATCAGAGTGGGACGCTCACCGATGAGCGACAGGGTGCGCTCGGTGAGGCGCGCTGCCTCGGTATCGGGTGGATTCACCCGAAGGGCCACCGCATCCACCCGGCTTAGCCGCTCCAGCACATCCCACACTGGCCGCCTCAGTGCCCGAGCCAGGGTCGGCACCGCGGCTTCGCCGCCCCGCTGTCGGAGCCAGGCGACCACGTCCCCAGCCAGCCCTCCGATCGCCGGAGCGCCGTTCCGGAGCGAGACGATCACCTGGGACTCGCCCCACATCCCGCCAGGAAGGATGGACTTGAGGGTGAGTCCCAGCGGCGCTCCGTAGTAGCCTGACATCCACCGTGCGGTTGCCAGCAAGGCTGGTGACAACGCGGGCTCGGGGTCTGGAACCGCCAGCACATCCTTCGCAGCCGCAGCCGGCGGCTCGGCATCGACCGCGACGACCAAGCCGATCAGCTCCCGCCGGCGGACCGGTACGACTACCCGTGCGCCTGGGACAACCCGGTCGCCCAGAGTCTCGGGAATGCGGTAGGTGTATGGAGTGGCGAGGGGAAGGGGCAGCGCGACGAGGGCAAACCGATGGGTCATCGCCGCCTGACGCCGAGTCCCGGACCGGAGGGAAGGGTGACCTGGCCCCCGTCGATCCGGGCGCCGACGAAGGGATCGTCAGCCAGAAGCGCGGCCCCGTCCAGATCCACGATGTCTACCAGCGGAGTAAAGTGCGCCGCGGCGGTGATCCCGAGCGAGGTCTCGATCATGCAGCCGACCATGACCATGAGATTATGGGCTCGGGCGATCGCGATCATCCGAAGCGCCTCGCGCAGGCTGCCGCACTTCGCGAGCTTGATATTGATCCCATCTACCTTGCCCACCAGCGGTGGAATGTCGGCTGCGGTCAGGCAGCTCTCGTCGGCAATGATGGGAATGTCCGACTGCGCTGTGACGGCCGCCAGTCCATCCAGGTCGTTGGGAGGAAGCGGCTGCTCCAGGACGGTGACCCCGAACTCGTCCAGGATCGGGAGCATCCTGATGGCGCGCTTGAGGGTCCAGCCGCAGTTGGCGTCCACTCGCAGCTCTTTGTCGGTTGCCTCGCGAATGGCGCGGAGAATCTCGACATCCCGGTCTGTCCCCAGCTTGACCTTGAGGATGGGGTACTGGTCTGCCTCCATCACCTTGGCCTTGATCCGCTCCGGGGCATCGAGGCCGATGGTGAACGTAGATTTGGGTGCCGCGCACGGGTCCAGTCCCCACATCCGATAGACCGGAACTCCCAGCCGCTTGCCGGCGAGGTCGTGCAGCGCGGAAGACAAAGCAGCCCTGGCGGCGGCGTTTCCTCTCAGCTTATTGGCCCAGCCGTGCTCTGCGGCCTCCAGATTGAATGGATCCTCGGGCAGCATGGTCCCGTAGACCTTCAGGGCAGCCATGACCGAGTCCGCCGTCTCCCCATAGAACTTGCTCGGAGCCGCCTCGCCCCATCCTTCCTGCCCTTCCTCGTCAGTGAGTCGGACCCACACGGTGCGGTGATCGCTCTGCCCGCCTCGAGCAATGACGAACGGGTGGGTGGTGCGGAGCTCGAGCAGCTCGACATCCATTCGCAAGGGACGGGGCAAGGGCGACCTCAGGATGAAAGAACCGTAGGATCGGATTATAAGACTCGGATTCCAGCGGGAACAGGCCGTGTCATTGCAGCGCCCGTAGATGCGCCTGAACGCCTGCCGCGAGTCGCTCGGGCCGATAGCCACCTTCGAGCAGTCCGACCATCGGCGCCGAAGGGAGCCGGTCACGCAGCCGGTGAGTCAAGTCGGCGTAATGCTCCGGCTCGAGGGTGAACCCGCCCAGCGGATCGCCGGCCATGGCGTCGAAGCCAGCCGACAGCAGCACCAGGTGCGGAGTCCACTCGGAGGTGGCGGCGACGATGGCGGACCACAGGTCCCCGACGTACAGTCCCGGCGGTTTGCCGGGACCGCGAGGCACGTTGAAGATGTTGCCCACACCCCGCTCGTCGGCCGCCCCGGTCCCCGGATACCAGGGATACTGGTGGAGTGAGACGTAGCGCACCGTGGGATCGGTCTCCACCAAGGCCTGAGTTCCGTTGCCGTGGTGCACATCCCAATCGACGATCAGGACGCGCTCCCGTCCCCTTCGCTGCGCGTGCCGGGCCGCCACCACGACGTTGTTGACCAGGCAGAACCCCATCCCCCGAGCCGCCAGGGCATGATGGCCGGGAGGTCTCACCGCGGCGAACGCGTTCCCCCTGCCTCCGACAGCGTGCTCGACCGCAGCCAGCACGGCACCGGTCTCTCCGAGCACGGCGGCCCAGCTGTCGCGATTCAGGATGGTGTCGAGGAAGAGGACTCCCCCACCCCGTTCGCTCATCGACTCCAGCCCATCCAGGTAGACAGCCGGGTGGACAGCCAGGAGCGGCTCCCGCCCGGAAGGCTGAGCCTCTCGAAGCTGGACGCGAGGTTCCTTTCGAAGGTGAGCGAGCAGCACGCTCAGCCGGGCGGGGGTTTCCGGGTGGCCGGGCCCCGGATCATGCTTCAGGCAGCTGGGGTGGGTGAAGACTGGAATGGGCGAAACCACCTCTCGCCTCTCACTTCTCACTTCTCCCGTAACAGCCGCTGCATCTCCCGCGCCTCGTCGCCCAGCGCGCGACGAGCGCTTGCGATATCAGCCAGCCGACGCCGGTACCACCGCCAGTAAGACAGAACCAGGCCGGAGGAAATGAAAAACACCACGCCGACCAGGCCCAGCACCAACCGGTCACTCCAGAACCCCAGCAGGGCGAGGGCGGCGCCATCGAATGCGAGGACCGCCGCGGCTACAATGGTGAGCAGGCGAGAGGCGACCGGCGACACCGGGCTAGCGGACCGGCCGGCGCCGGCGAGAGAGGACGATCAAGGCGCTATTCGGCACCAGGCCGGAGTCGTCGAGAGAGCGAGACTCGTCGGACAGCTCCGCCCCCCGAAACTTGAGCACGTACTCGGAGGGATCTCGCTTCACATGGGTCTGCAGCAGCGCTTGGCGCTTGACCTCGCCGACTGGCGTCTCTCCCGGCAGTTCGAGATAGACCTCGTCCCAGACGTCCTCGACCATGACTCGCAGCGGCAGAACCGAGGTCATGCGACGTGCTCCGCCGGGAGCGGCAAAGTCGAAAGAAAGCGGTCGACCACCTGGTCGAAGAGGAGGGTCGAGGCCCGAATCCGGGTCCCACCCGGCGTGGACCACACCGCGAACGCGATCTCCTCCCCACCCTGGCCCCTGAGCGTGAGATAAGTCGGTCCTTCCCGCTCGGGATAGGCGGCGTTCAGCGGCACCCGCTCAGCAAAGAACCGCTTGGCCCGACGCAGCACTTCGGGACCGTCCAGCGTAGTGACGACCTCGTAGACCATAGACCGCTCAGTGCCTCGGAGAAGGAGACCGGTAAGGAAGAATGGTGATGCCCGTAGGTTGCCCCGGGATTGCGATGCTCCCCACCCGCTTGCGGGCGGCGAGATCGATGACATCGACCGCGCCCGAGTCGGCGCCGATCGACTCGCAGGAGACATAGGCCAGCCGGCTGTCCGGAGAATACGCGACCCCATGCACGATCTTCTTGCTGGTGGGCACCCGTGCGAGCTCAGCGAGAGTGCCCGCGTCGATCAGGCTCACGCTCTGATCTTTCTTGTTGGTGACCAAGACCAGCTTGCCATCGGGAGAAGGCTCCACGTTGTACGCCCCCTTCCCCACCGGAATTTCCTTGATCGGCTTGAACGTCGCCGCGTCCCAAACCTGGAGACTGTTGCCGTAATTACAGGCGACGTAGAGTCGTCGATCGTCGGGGGAGACCGAAATGAAGGTCGGGGAGCACTCCTTGACGCCAGTGGGGCCGGACGGGGCGGCCGGCCCATGCTGCACCGGTGTCATGGAGGCCATGCTGCCGCCCTCGCCGGTCTTCGCCCGGCGGGAGATGCCGAATGTGGCTACGTCGAGCTGAAGGATCTCATCGCTGTGCATGCACGAGGCGTACACTCGCGTGCCCGCGTGATTCACCTTGACCCCATGGGGCATGTCGCAGGCCGCGATGTCGGTGATCTTCGTCATCGTGGGTGTGTGAATCACCGAAATGACGTTCACCCGAGGATGATCGCCGTGGAAGTCCGAGTTGGCCACGAAGGCAAACTGGCCGTCCGGCGTCAAGCTAATTGTGGTGGGAAAGAGCTCCACCTGCGCCCGGCCCAACAGGGAATCGCCGGCCGCGTCCATTTTCCACAGGGAACCGAACGGAGTGCCGTGCGCAATGGTGATGTAATAGCTCTTGCCGTCGGGGGCGACCGTGATGTTGTGCGGCCCGTCGATATCGGACGGCATCACTCCCACCGGCACGACCCGGTCCACCGTCAATCCGCTGCCAGCGGGTTTGAGCCAGGTGGCAATGTCGCCCGATTCGCTGACCACGCCCACTCGATAACCGGCATCGGCGGCCTGGGCGCCGGCGGGGACTGGGAGCAGAGTCCCTAGCAGAACGAATCCCCAAGGCAGCTTGTTCATGGCTGGGAAGATACCTGTCTAACCGGTCACCCGCACGGTAGCCTGAAACACTCCCGCGTGACCCAGAAGGTCACGGACCCCCGGCTTCCGTCGCAGTACGACGACCAGATCTCCGTCCGGCGGCTCCCCCACGCCTTCGACCGTGAGAAAGCACGGCAGCTCGGCTCCCTCAGGAATCGGTGCGTGATAGCTCCGCCCTCGCCAGGCGAAGCTCACCGCCGGCGGCAGCGACCGTACGATCTGATCGATGAAGACGTCATCCTCCAGTTGGTACGCCCCGTCGCGCTGGAGCTCACCGCTGAGAAAAAAGGTAGGGTCGAACCAGTCGCCATCGTGACGGGCGTAATTGTGCTCTACCGCCCAGTCCAGGTCTTCCAGATCGGGAGCCCGAGCCCGCCACTCGAGGTGGTGCCGCAGTTCATGGGTCAGGGTCTCCCAGGCTTCGAGGCGCCAGTCGAACCGGTCCCCCAGCTGGGCGAGGGCGGCGAACGATCCATGATAGAGAACGATCAGGCTTTGGAGTCCCTCCACCCCACTCCCCACCTCCGGGGGAAGTGGAATGCACTCACCCAGGGTGAAGATCTCGGCCCGCTCCGGGTGCGGGACGGTCCGGGGAGAGACCACGACTTCGGCAATCCCGTCGAAAAAATGCGCCGGTACCTCGTTGCAAAGCCGCCGGACCATGGCTTCGAAATCCTGAAGACGCATACCTACGCAATGCGTTCCTTGATGAAGCCGGCCACCTGATCCAGATCAATCCGCTCCTGCTGCATTGAGTCCCGATGCCGTACGGTGACGGTGCGACCGGTGATGGTCTCGCCATCCACCGTGATTCCGAACGGGGTTCCCGCCTCGTCCATCCGGCGGTAGCGTCGTCCGATGGCGCCGCTGTCGTCGTAGAAACAGGAGAACTGCCGCCGCAGCTCGTGATAGAGCGTCGTCGCCAGTTCCGGCATGCCGTCTTTCTTGACCAACGGAAACACGCCGGCCTTGATCGGCGCCACCGCCGGATGGAAGCCGAGCACAACGCGGGTTTCCCCCTCGACTGCCTCCTCCCGGTAGGCATCGACCAGCAGGGTGAGAGCGACCCGGTCGGCCCCCGCGGAGGTTTCGACGATGTAGGGCAAGTACCGCTGATTGGCCGCCTGATCGAAGTACTCCAGCTTCTTGCCGGAGTATTCCTGATGCCGGCTGAGATCGAAGTCGCCCCGGTTGTGAATGCCTTCGATCTCCTGCCAGCCGAAGGGAAACTGGTACTGGATGTCGAACGCAGCGCGAGCGTAATGGGCCAGCTCGCTCCCGGCATGCTGATGCCACTGTAGCTTGGCCGGATTCAGTCCCATCGAGTGATGCCAGGCCATCCGCCATTCGCGCCACCGCTCGAACCATTCGGTGTCGGTGCCGGGTTGGACGAAGAACTGCATCTCCATCTGCTCGAACTCGCGGGTGCGAAAGATGAAGTTGCCCGGCGTGATCTCGTTGCGAAACGCCTTGCCGATTTGAGCGATGCCGAACGGAATCCGCTGCCGTGAGGACTGGAGCACATTGAGGTAATTCACGTAAATCCCCTGCGCCGTCTCCGGGCGGAGGTATACCACGGCGGCGGTGTCCTCGACCGGTCCCATGAAGGTCTTGAACATGAGGTTGAACATCCGCGGCTCGGTGAGCGACCCGCGGGTGCCGCACACCGGACATTGGGCGTCGGGGTGTCCAGGTGTGCCCTTGATCCTCGGATCGTCAGCGCGGAAGCGATTCTTGCACTGGCGGCAGTCGACCAGTGGATCGGTAAAGCCGGCCACGTGTCCGGAGGCTTCCCACACTTTCGGATGCATGAGAATGGCCGCGTCGAGTCCCTCGATATCGTCTCGCGCGTGCACCATGGCATCCCACCATCGATCTTTGACGTTCCTTTTGAGCTCCACCCCGAGCGGCCCGTAGTCCCAGACCGACCCCAGGCCGCCATAGATCTCCGACGACTGGAAGACGAAGCCGCGGCGCTTGCAAAGGGAGACGAGCTTGTCCATCAACGTGGTGTCGGCCATCGGGTTCTGAGCCTGAATGGAGGTAAGAGTCGAGATCAGCCGGGGAAGATAAGGGGACACAGCAGCACCAAGGAAGCGCGGCAGAACCAAGAAATTTCCGCGACATGGCAGAGATTCTCCCTTTCTGCGGACCTCCGGCAACCACCGTAAACCATCCATGCGCAGTGGCTTAGAGGCCTTCCCCAGGTGGGCTCGGAACTTGCCCCCCTCCGCTCGGCTTTGAACGCCCCGGTAAGTCTCTCAGAGGCAGGCGGATGGACTCAGGTACCCAGCCAGTCCCGGACTCGCAGGAGCCCCCCGCCAGGGAGGCGGCTCAGCCGTCCCCGGCGTCACGCCGTAAGCCTCGCCCTTTCACCACCCTCACCCGGGAGCTGGCAGACTTTCTCATCGAATTCTCCATCGTGCTCCACAAGCGCTCGATGTATCCTGCCGGTCACCCGCACTTGGGCGACTCAACCGACCGGTTTGTCCGCCGGATGCGGGCCTTGCTCGAGCGGCGTGAATCGGTCACCCTCGGGGTCGCCCGCCATCGGCTCGTGATCGATGCAGCCACAACCGATCCCAAGAACGCGCTGCTGCGCGACCTGGCTCACCGGCTCCACCGCCACCGTCTCGCCTCGATTCACTTCAGCCGAGGAGCCACGCTGGAACAAATTGAAGGCCTGCTCAGCGAATTGAGCTCGGATCCTCAGCGCGGTGATGGCCCCGTGGGGAAGCGATTGGACCGGGTCGGTCCCTGGAATCACATTCGCCTGCGCCCGGTAGGTTACGACCAGTTTGCGCTCCAGGGCGCTGATTCCCCCACGGATTCGGGCGATGACGAGCCGGCTCCGGCGCGGGACAGCTGGGTCGAGCTGGCCCAGCTCGCGGTGGCAAGTGAGAAGGCGGAAGCTGCCAACGCCGAGCCGGAGGCGGACCCGCAGGACGCGGAAGCGACCGACCGCAAGTCGGGGGAAGTGGCCTACGACCGCGTGGTGCTCGGATATCTCGCGCGAGTGGCGGAAGAAATGACCAGCCGCCGAGGAGCCGCCGAGAATCACCTGCTGCAGCGGGTCTCGAGGCTCATCGGTGACCTCGACCCGGAGACCTTACGCCGGGTGCTCCGGGCCGGAGGGGACCAGGCCGAGCGCAAGAAATTTGTGCTCAACGCATCGCAGATTCTCGCCGCCGACGCCGTGATGGAGGTCGTGGAAGCCGCGGCTCAGGTGTCGGAACAGACCATCTCCCACAACCTCTTGCGCCTGCTCCACAAGCTGGCGCTGCACGCCGAGGAAGGGCCGGCGGAGATCAGAGCCGCGGCCGAGGGAGCGCTGCGGAACAACGTGGCCAGGTTGGTGCAGGATTGGGACCTCGAAGACCCGAACCCCGAGGCCTACAACGCCATACTCGAAGGGATGGTGCGCCGGACCTCGGCCGAGTATTCCATGGTGAAGGTTCAGGTCGGCTGCGATCCCGACATCATCGTCAAGACCGCGCTGGAGCTGGACTGCGTCGGTCTCGCCGTGTACGCCGCGGTAGAGGAGATGCTGTCACAGCGAGGACTGGTGCGCGTCGCCGAGTTGCTTAAGGCGACCCCTCAAACCAATGCAACTCAGGAGCTGTGGCGCTATGTGGCCACTCCAGAACGACTGGAGTCCGAGCTGGGTGCCTCTCCCATGGATCAGGACGCGGTGGCGATCCTGGTGGAGCGGCTAGGCACGGCGGCGACCAACACCTTGCTCGACCGGCTGGCGAGCGCCGACGACCGCTCCACCCGGGCCGCGATCATGAAGCAGCTGCTTGGCCTGGGGCCCGAGGTCGCCGCAGTGGCCATCGAACGTTTACCCAAGGCGCCCTGGTACCTCCAGCGTAACATCCTTGTGCTTCTCGGCCGGTTGGGCAGCCTGCCCGACGGGTTTTCGCCGGCGACGTACTCGACCCACGGCGACGCTCGCATCCGCCGGGAGGCCATCAAGCTCCTGCTCGAGACCAAGGAGCGCCAGCAAGAGGCGATCATGTTGGGGCTGGGCGACCCCGACGAAGGCATCGTCGGCCTTGCCCTAGCTGCCACGCTTGAAGCCTGTCCTGCCCAGGCGATCCCGTTAGTGCAGCGGATCGCGGTGGATTCCAAACGTCAGCCCGAGCTGCGAGCGCTGGCGGTACGCATCGTAACCCGGGCCCGCGAGCCGGAGACGCTGCGGGTTCTGCTGGGGATCGTCAACTACCGCCGCCGCTGGTTCCGCAATCGGCTGGCGCCCAAATCACCCGATCTCCTCGCTGCGCTCACCGGCCTGGCCTCCCACTGGAGCGAGGAGCCTCGGGTCAAGGAAGTGATCGCCTACGCCCGCTGGCATACTGACCGGCAGATACGGGCTGCAGTCGCGGCCCGCGCCAAATGAGCGACCCGGTCCGCTTTCTCGCCGCCCTCTCCCAGGCTCTCTCAACCATGGGCCTCTACGGGGACGAGCACCCAGCCACCGCGCGTGGAGTAGAGACCGCCCTCGAGCGCTTGCGCGAGCTACAGGACCCGTATCCCAACCTGCAGTTCACCTTCCTCTCGGGTGAGGTGCTCTTCGGCTCCGAAACGGTCTCGGAGCTGGAAGGCTGGGAGTGGTCCAGCCGCTTCATCAAGTCGGGGATCGAGCGGATCGAGTTCATCGACAAGGTCGAAGCTGACCAGTTTGCCCGGTTCCTCTCTCACGTTGCGGTCCGGCTCGGAGTGCGCTCCGCATCAAGCACCGATTTGTGGCAAATGGGCGAGTCTCCCATCCGATTCGGCCAGGTCACCTTGGGCCAGGGGGGAGCCAAGACCCAGGAAGCTCAGCTCCCGATGGCGACGCTCAGTTACAGCCTTCATGAGGAACGGGACACCATCGAGTGGATGCATCAGGAAGTTCAGTCCGGAGCCAAGCTTCCCATCGTGGAGGCCGACGCCGTGGTGCGCTCCCTCTCGATTGCGATGCACGCGGAGCAGGCCATGGTCTTGCCGCTGCTCCAGCTGAAAGAGTTTGATCAATACACCACGACCCACTCCATGAATGTTTCGGTCCTGGCAATGGCGCTGGGGGAACATCTGGAGCTCGGAGGGGCCACCGTCCGAGCCCTGGGGGTGGCCGGCCTACTGCACGATCTGGGGAAGGTCTGTATTCCCCGTGACATTCTGGTGAAGCCCGGCAAACTGACCGATGCTGAGCGGCAGGTCATTCGTGAGCATCCGGTGGTCGGAGCGCGCATGCTGCTTGCCAGCCCCGATCCTATGGAGCTCGCCGCCATCGTGGCCTACGAGCATCATATCATGCTCGATGGCGGCGGGTACCCTGTTCTCCGCGATGCGCGCGGCGCCCAGTATGCCAGCCGGCTGGTGCACATTTGCGATGTGTATGACGCGCTGCGCACCAACCGTCCCTACCGTCACGCCTGGGACTCGGAGCGCGCCATGAGCTACATCGAGAGCCGGGCTGGGGTGGAATTCGATCCCGGCATCGCGCGGTCCTTCACCGCGATGATGCGGAAATGGGATCACCGGATCGCGCTGGTGCCGGCTTAGCTCCCGCCCGGGACTGGAGCAGGTGCTGCACGATCAGCTCGCCGTGGCCTCGCGCATTCTCGATGAACAAACGGTTCGCGTCGTTTCCGCTGGCAATCACTCCGGCCAGATAGCACCCCGGCACTGGTGTCGCCATGGACAACTCGTCATGGGCCGGCACTCCGCTGACTGGATCGACCGGCACGCCCAGCCGTTGCAGCAGACTGGTGTCGGCGTGGTAGCCGGTCATCGCGAGCACAGCGTCCGCGGGGATCAACTCGGCCGCCCCAGAGGCGTCTGAAGCAACCTCGACATGGGTCGGGGTTATGGCTCGGACCCGGGACCGCCAGCGCACCGCGATACTTCCTTCCTTCACCCGGTTCACGATGTCGGGCAGGACCCAGGCCTTGACCGTTCGATCGAATCCTTCACCGAAATGCACCAGGGTGACAGTGGCCCCGGCCCGCCAGCACTCAAGGGCGGCATCTACGCTGCTGTTGCCGGCCCCGATCACCACCACTCGTTTGCGCCAGTAAGGATGGCCCTCGACGAAGTAATGGTTGACGTGAGGGAGGCTCTCGCCGGGAATGTCGAGGTAATTTGGGTTGTCGTAGTACCCAGTGGCGAAGGCAACGGCCGAGGCAAGATAGGTCTTGTCGTCATGGGCCCGGCTCACCGCGATCCGAAACATTCCGCCAGGGCCGGGGTCGCGAGCGACGTCGACCACTTCTTCTCCTGGCCGGACATTCAGCCCGTAGTGCTCGGCCACCCGGCGGTAGTAGATGAGACCATCGTGCCGGTTGGGCTTTTCGTGGCTGGAGATGAACGGCACGTCGCCGATCTCGATCCGCTCCGGGGTCGAGAAGAAGGTCATGCTCAGCGGATAGCGCTCGATCGTGGACACGATGGTCCTGCGGTCGAGCAGCACGCAGGGTAGACCCGCCTTCTTCGCGGCAACCCCAACGGCCAGCCCGCAGGGGCCCGCCCCTATTACGAGCAGGTCGGTTGTCTCAGCGCTCATAATCACCCGCCCAGAGGGCTCCCGCCCCGCTTCCCTGCTGTTAGACCTCAATTATCTGATCCCGCCGGGTCCCCACGCTCACGTAGCGGACCGGAACTCCGGAGAGCGCTTCCAGCCGGTCCAGGTAGGCCCGGGCCGCCGGAGGAAGATCGGCCAGACGCCGAGCTCCTCCGGTGGGTTGCTGCCATCCCTGACGGATCTCGTAGACCGGCTGTACCCGCCCCAACGCATCCACCTCGGCCGGCATTTCCTCGCAGGTCTCGCTATCGAGGCGGTACATCGTGCCCACCGGGATCTCCGCGAAGGAGTCGAGCACATCCAGCTTGGTAACGGCGAGGCCGGTGAGGCCATTGACCCGGGCAGCGTAACGGACCACGGTGGCGTCGAACCAGCCACAGCGGCGCGGCCGTCCAGTCACGGCACCGAATTCGCCTCCCAGCTCTCGCAGGCGCTCGCCGTAGGGACTCTCAGCCTCGGTGGGAAGCGGACCGTTGCCTACCCTCGTGGTATACGCCTTCACCACCCCGAGTACCCCGTTGATGCCAGTGGGGCCGATTCCTGAGCCCACCGCTGCACCGCCGGCAGTCGTGTTGGAGGAGGTGACGTAGGGATAGGTGCCGTGATCCACGTCGAGCAGCGCTCCCTGGGCCCCTTCGAGGAGTACCCGGCGCCCTTCCCGGACCGCGCGGTGGACCATGAGGCCGGTATCCGCCGCGAGGGGAAGCAGCCGGGGCGCCAGACGCTCCAGCAGCTGCACATGCGCGTCCAAGTGGGCCCGCTCGGTGCTTCCCATCAGGTCGAGCAACTGGTTCGCCCGCCGGACCCGGTCGCCCAGAAGGGCGCGTGCGCACTCCAGCCGCCGGAGATCCACCACCCGAATGCCTCGTCGACCGTACTTGTCCTCATAAGCCGGGCCGATGCCGCGCCCGGTAGTGCCGAGCTTCTGACTGCGCTCGCTGGCAGCGTCGAGCAGCTTGTGATAAGGAAGGACAAGGTGGGCTCGGTCGGACACAAACAGCCGGCCGGCGGTGTCGATTCCTCGCTCGTGAAGGCTATCCAGCTCGTGGAACAGATTCTCCGGCTCCAGCACGACGCCATTGCCGATGACACAGGTAACCCCGGGATGCAGGATGCCGGACGGTATCTGCCGGAGGATGAACTGCTTGTCGCCGATGACCACGGTGTGCCCGGCGTTGGCGCCGCCCTGGTAGCGCACCACCAGGTCCGCCCGCTCGGCCA
>DASYIX010000133.1:0-11507 GCA_035997125.1 Gemmatimonadales bacterium | reverse complement strand
CCGATCCGGCGGGCGATCACCGCAGCCACGCCAATGGAGAGTCCCATGGCCGCGGTGTAGACCAGGGTCAGCATGGACTCGGTGAGGCCGACGGTGGCGATGGCATCGGGTCCCAGACGGGAGACCCAGAAGACGTCCACCACGGCGAAGATCGACTCCATCGCCATCTCGAGCACCATAGGGATGGCGAGGAGCACGATCGCCCGGCCGATCGAGCCGGAGGTGTAGTCGTGAGGAACGCCGCGCACGGCATCGCGCACGACGGACCAGACGGCGTGACGGGTAGGGGCGGGCTCGATCACTTGCTGTGTGGTCATGGTTCCTTGGGTTAGGCTCTACCTACACGTCGAATGGGCAGTCGCGAGATCGACAGCTCAAACGCGGGTTTTTTGACCGGCCGTCAAGTTGTTGAAATAGAAGGAGGTGTCTTGAGGCTGCGGGGCAGCAGCCGCGGGTCTCCCAGCCGCTCCGCCCACCCGGCGAACGCTTCGGTCGGACCCCGCCAGCGCAACTCGGCCACTTCGCCGAACAGGGGTGCGTCGGACCTGAGTGTCGCCAGATGCTTGAAGAGCAGGCCGAGGTCCCGGCGATTCCCCAATACCGCAGCCGGGAAGTCTTCTATGGTGCCGTACTGGTTGAGCAGCCGGGCCGCGGTGACTGCGCCTATCCCCGGAATGCCGGGATACCCGTCCGCCGCGTCACCAACCAGGGCAAGGAAATCGGGAATGAGAGACGGGTCCACCCCGAACTTGGCGCGAACCCCAGCAGAATCGAGAATTTTCTTGCCTCGACGATCGACCTGCACCACCCGATCGCCCCGAACGCACTGCCCCAGATCCTTATCCGGCGTCCAGATGCAGACTTGTTCCACCGCCTCATCCGCTGAAGCGATTCGGGCCGCGGAGGCGAGCGCGTCATCCGCTTCCAGCTCGATCATGGGCCACACCACGACGCCCATAGCGGCGAGCGCCTCTTCCAGAGGGTGGAATTGCTCCCAGAGGGCGGGCTCGATGCCGGCGCCGGTCTTGTAGCCGGCCCAGAGGGCGTTCCGGAACGACTCGATGACATGATCGGTTGCCACGCCGACGTGGGTTCCCCCGGTCTCGATCAGCTGTAACACCGTGTGCAGCACGCCGGCCACCGCGCCATAGGGACGGTCCTCTCCCTTATTGAAGCGGCGCAGGCCGTAGAAGTGGCGGAACAGCTCGTAGGTGCCGTCGAGGAGATGCACGATCATGGGGTTACATTCTCTCTAAATGAGCGACGCATTTCCCATCGCCCCGCCACTCGAGCCGATGCTCGCCAAGTTGGCCGACGCCGTGCCGGCCACTGGAAGTTTCCTGTTCGAGCCGAAGTGGGACGGATTCCGCGCCATCGTTTTTCGTGGCGCAGCGGACGTTTTCATTCAGAGCCGCGATCTGCGGCCGCTGGACCGCTACTTCCCGGAGCTGCACGATGCGCTGCTGGAGAAGCTGCCCCAGGGCTGCGTGATCGACGGAGAGATCGTGATCACAACCCCCCACGGCCTCGATTTCGATGCGCTGCAATTGCGGCTCCATCCGGCGGCCTCCCGGGTCACGAAGCTCGCGAAGGAGACCCCGGCGTCCTTCGTCGGCTTTGACCTGCTGGCGTCGGAGGGGCAGAGTCGGATGGAGGCGCCGCAGAGCGAGCGCCGGGCCCTGCTGGAAAGGGTGATCGCGACGGTCGGCCCGCCAGTCTATCTCACGCCGATGACGCGGGACCGCGCAACCGCGGTGGAGTGGCTCGACCGGTTCGAGGGCGCCGGTCTCGACGGGGTGATCGCCAAGCCCGCCGACAGTCCCTACCAACCCGGCAAGCGGGCGATGATCAAGGTAAAGCACGCCCGCACCGCTGAGTGTGTGGTGGCGGGGTTCCGCTGGCACAAGACGGGAAAGGACGCGGTGGGCTCGCTGCTCCTGGGGCTGTACGACGACCGGGGCGTCCTGCAACACGTGGGTGTCACCTCGTCCTTCACCATGGTCATGCGCCGCCAGCTCGCGGTTGAGCTCGCCCCGCTGCGGAAGAACGCGCTGGAGCATCATCCGTGGAAAGAGTGGGCCGAGGCGGACGCGAGCGAGGTCAACCGCATGCCGGGAGCGCAGAGCCGCTGGAGTGCTGGCAAGGATCTCTCCTGGGAGCCGCTGCGTCTGGAGCGGGTGGTTGAAGTGAAGTACGATCACTTGCAGGGCAATCGATTTCGGCACGCCGCCACTTTTCTGCGCTGGCGTCCGGACAAGCAACCGGCCGACTGCCGCTACGACCAGCTGGAGGTCACCCGGGCCTACGACCTGGACAAGGTCTTTTCGTCCGGGTCGAGCGGTTCCTGAACCGGCCGCAGCTCTTGAGGCACGTTCTGCAGGTTCACCCGAATGCGGGTCCAGGTGGTAAAGCGGCCACGCATCGAATCAACCAACACATCTGCCGGTTGGAGATGAGTCGCCGCTTCGGGGTGGCGCACCCTCCAGCGCTCCATGCCCGCGAGCGCGTCTTCCTTCCGCTGAGCCCGGCCGATCTCGATCAACGGATGCTTTGACGTCCGCCGTTTCGATGGTTGCACTCGGGCAGGCTCGCCCTGCTGCTTCTTATAGTGCGGCGGCCAGGGCGCATCTCCCAGTCCGTCCCGCTCGTGCCGCGCGGACAGCTCGAGCAGGCGCTCGAGGGAACCAGGATGCAGGTCGATTTCCTGGTGCGGGTCGCCGATCTGGGCAAAGCGCGCGGGCATCGTTGCCAAGGTAAAATCGCCGGGCTCAGCGCTATCAACCTCGTCCCAACGGAGCGGGGCCGACACCCGGGCATCGGCCTTCGGTCGCACCGAGTAGGCCGCGGCAACCGTCCGGTCCTTGGCGTTCTGATTGTAATCGACGAACACACCGTGGCGCTCCTCTTTCCACCACTTGCTCGTTGCGATCGTTGGGGCGCGCCGCTCCACCTCGCGGGCGAGTGCGAGCGCCGCCCGCCGCACCTCGTCGAAGCTCCAGCGTCGCTCGATCCGCACATTGACGTGCATGCCGCGGGAGCCAGAAGTCTTCGGCCAGCCCACCAGCCCGTAGTCCCCTAACGTGTTCTCCACCACCCGCGCGACCTCGCGGACCTGGGTCCACTCCACGCCGGGTACGGGATCGAGGTCCACCCGCAACTCGTCGGGGTGGTCGAGATCGTCCGCGCGCACCGGATGCGGGTGCAGCTCCAGGCAGGCGAGATTGGCAAGCCACACCAGCGCAGCGGCATCCCGCGGCACCACCTCATCGGCGCTCCGGCCTGAGGGAAAGCGAAGCGACACCACCTCGATCCAGGGCGGACGTGAGGCCGGTGCGCGTTTCTGATAGAAGAATTCACCGGCGATGCCGTGGGGATAGCGCACCAGCATGTTGGGCCGTCCGCCGGCGCCGCGCAGGGCTCCGTCGGCCACGGCGAGATAGTACCGCGCCAGATCGAGCTTGGTGTACTTGAGCTCCGGAAAGAGCACTTTGTGCGGACTGGAAATGGCGACCTCGCGACCGCCGACCAGGAGGAGCTCGGAGTCCGTCACCGAGGCTGCATGGAGCGCTCGAGCAGCAGCGTGCGCTCGCGAGCGTTCTGGGTAAGCGAGGCCGCCCGCTCGAACTCGGCCCGGGCCTCGTCGAACCGGCCGAGCTTGTCCAGGAGATCGCCCCGGGCGGCCGGCAGGAGGTGATAAGACTTGAGTGACGGCTCGGTTCTCAGCGCATCCACCAGCTCCAGTCCTGCCGCTGGACCGAAGGCCATCCCCACCGCGACCGCTCGATTAAGCTCCACCACCGGAGAGGGCGACACCTCGGCGAGCGCCGCGTATAGCGTTGCGATCCGCTCCCAATCCGTTTCCTCACCGGTCCGTGCCCTTGCGTGGCAAGCGGCGATGGCGGCCTGCAAGGCGTAGGGGCCATTGGCACCGCCGAGCTGCTCCGCGCGCTCGAGCGCGGCCAGGCCACGACGGATGAGGAGCTGATCCCAGCGGGAACGGTTTTGATCGAGCAGCAGAATCGGCTCTCCCGAGGGACCCACCCGGGCCCTCGAGCGGGAGGCCTGGATTTCCATCAGCGCCACCAGCCCGTGGACCTCCGGCTCCTCCGGAGCCAGCTCCGCCAGGATGCGGCCAAGGCGGAGGGCGTCCTCACAGAGCGCGGGCCGCAACCAGTCGTCGCCTGCCGTGGCCGCGTAACCCTCATTGAAGATGAGGTAGACAACCTCCAGCACGGATGACAGCCGGGCGGTGAGATCGTCGCCCCGGGGAACCTCGAACGGGATACCCGCCTCCGAGAGGGTGCGCTTGGCCCTGACGATTCGCTGGGCCACGGTCGGTGCCGGGACGAGAAACGCGCGCGCGATCTCTTCAGTGGTCAAACCCCCGAGTAGCCGGAGGGTGAGCGCCGCGCGCGCCTCGGTCGAGAGAATCGGATGACAGGCCGTGAACATCAGGCGGAGGAGATCGTCGCCCACGGGGTCGTCGAGGGCGGCGTCCAGATTCGGAACGGCCAGCTCCTGCTGGACCTCGAGCTCATAGCCAAGCTGCTCGTGTTTGCGCTCGAGCCGGGTCCGCCGGCGCAGCAGGTCAATCGCCCTATGCTTGGCTGTGGCCATGAGCCAGGCGCCCGGGTTATCCGGCACACCTGACTCCGGCCACCGCTCGAGTGCGGCCACGAGCGCGTCCTGGGCGAGATCTTCGGCGACGCCCACGTCGCCCACGATTCGCGCCAGCCCGGCGATCAGCTTGGCGGATTCGATCCGCCAGACCGCGTCAATCGCGAGATGGGTGTCGGGAGCCGTCACGGCTCCCAATCACGCCATCTTTATCCGCTGGTGCAAGGTTCCTCTGAGCCGGCGAAGGGCCTGCCCGGAGCTGCCCACTATAGAGTCGCCCCCACCTCCGCCGGCTGGCGGTGTTTCACTTCGGCGAGCTCGGCCGTAGACTCGGGAGCGCAGTTCCCTCCCTCGAATATCTGGCGAAGCTCGTTCTCACCCTCCCCCGCCACCTCCATGAAGCGCCGGCTCCATTCGATCGCTTCCTCCTTCGACTTTACTTCGAAGAGCGCGAAGCCGGCGATCAGTTCCTTGGTCTCAGTGAAGGGCCCGTCGGTTACGGTGAACTTCCCTCCCGAGTACCGTACGCGTGCGCCCTTCGAGCTCGGCATGCATCCCTCGGTTGCCAACAGCACGCCGGCCTTGGTCATCTCCTCGATCAGCTTCCCCATCTTGGCCATAGTCTCCTGGCCCGGGGGGGTGCCCTCGGGAGCGGAGGGTCGGTACAGCCCCAAGAACTTCATGATCGTTCTCCTGGTTGATTGACTGCGTTTGAAGGCTGCCGCTACTTCCTGCCGGCAGCTCCCATCTCACGAAAGCGCTCAACTGCCTCGCCGGGCGCGAAGTCTTCCAGCTCGAACAGTTGGCGTACCTCTATCTCGGCTTCCCGGCCGTCGCCGGCTGGATTAGGAAAGCGCTTGGTCCATTCCAGCGCCTCTTCCCTGGATTTTGCCTGAATGATCGTGTAGCCGGCGATCAGCTCCTTCGTCTCGCTGAAGGGGCCGTCGACCACCTTGCGCTTGTCTTCGGAGTACTTGATCCGCCAACCTTTGGAAGTCGGCTGCAGGCCGGACGCATCGAGCAGCACGCCGGCTTTCGCCAGCTCCTCATGGTAGTCCGCCATGGCCGCCATCCGCTTCTCCTCCGGCATGACGCCCGCTTCGGTGTCCCTGGTAGCCTTGACCACGATCATGAATCGCATCGCCGTGTCTCCTCTCGGTTCCGGCCGCGGGATGTTTTCAGCCTACCGCTTGCCTGCTGCCTGCGCACGCTGGCGAGGCGCCGCCTGGGCCGCTCCCTCGCAGTTCACCATCCATGGGATTCCGAATCGGTCGACCAGCATCCCGAATCGCTCGGCCCAGAAGGTCTTTTCGATCGGCAATGTCACGCTCCCGCTTTGGGACAGCTCGCGAAAGATTCGTTCTGCCTCCGCGGGCGTGTCGACCTGAAGCGATACGTACAGACCCTGCGGCTTCTGGTAGTACTCCGGCGGACTGTCCGACGCCATCAAGACCGTGTCGCCGACCCTCAGACGGGCGTGAAGGACTCTGTCCTGCCACGCCGGCGGCACGTCCTTCGCGATCGGCGAGTCCCGATGGGTCATGATGGATTCGATCTTGCCGCCCAGAGACCGCTCATAAAACTTGAACGCCTCCACGCAGTCGCCGTTGAAATTGAGATATGGATTCGCCTGCATGTACGTCACCTCTCTCTAATAGTTATCAGGCCATTGCTCGGAATTACTTCCTCGCCGCAGCCTTGGCGGCCGTCTTGGTGCGGATCCGTTCCTCCTGCTCCCTGAGCTCGGGAGTCAATCGGTCGCCGAAGTCTTCCGCTTCGAAGATCTGCCGGATCTCGACCTCGCCCTCCTCGAAAGGAGCACGCTTCAGCCATTCGATGGCCTCCGCTCTGGACTTCACCTGCCATATCCAGAATCCGGCAACCAGCTCCTTCGTCTCAGCAAACGGTCCATCGATCACGGTCCGCTTCGATCCAGAGAACCGGACGCGGGCGCCCTTGGAGCTTGCCTGCAGGCCTTCGCCCGCAAGCATGACGCCGGCCTTGACCAACTCTTCGTTGAACTTGCCCATATCAGTAAGCATCTTTTGGCTGGGCAATACGCCTGCCTCAGAATCCTTGTTGGCCTTCACTAGCACGATGCAACGCATGGTCATGTCTCCTGTGAGTTTTGGGCAGTTGGCATCCATCCTCTACTTCCACGTCGAACGAACGCCAGCGAAATCGACAACCAGCCTAACTCTTTAACGGGATGAGTCTGCGCAGCTCCGAGTCGCGCAGGAAAAGGGCTCCCCAGATCAGCAGCCCGACATAGATCGGGAACAGGGTGTGGCTGACGAGCGGACTGCCGACCCGTACGTGAGTAGCGACTGCACCGCCGAGATAGCCGGTCAGCAGGATCGCGCCCAGCACCGAGGTGCGCGGAATTACATAGAGAATCAGACAGACGAGCTCGATGATCCCGATGCCACTCACCGCGCTTGCCGGATACCCCAGCGCCGTGCTTCCCTCCACGGCCTGAGGGAGCTTCATCACTTTGATGAGGCTGTCGAAGACCAGGAACAGCACCGCCAGCCCGCCCAGAATCCGTCCCGCCCAGAGTCCCCTGTTCGAGCCGGCGACCGTCCGAGTACCCGAGGTCATGTTTCGTTCCTCCCGGTGGATGGCTTCGAAAGCAACCGAGAGCGGCTGCGTCTGAGCTCTCTACTACACGTCGAATGAGGGCCGGTGAAATCGACAGGGCGCCTGGTTGGCTGTCATGGCTGGCAAGTGCTTACTACTGGAGAAGTTTGGACCGGGCCTAGTGACCGCCGGTCACGATGAGCACGACGGCGGCCAACGCGCAGCCCACCCCAGTGAGCTGCCAGCGGTTGAGCCGCTCGCTGAGAACGATCCGGGCCAGCAGCACCGTGCTGGCGGGGTACAGTGACGACAATGTGACCACGAGACTTAGTGGGCCCTGCTGCGCCGCCAGCAGATACAGCGCGTTGGCCAGCATGTCGATGACCCCGCACACGGCTGCCAACGCCAGGATCCTGGCCGGCATCCTGAGCGACTGTTTGCTGGCGAGTGCCGATAGCCCGAACAGCGTCACCGAGCTCGAGCGCGCGACAACCAGAGGCCACATCCCGGCCTCAGGTCTGGTCTGGGCAAGCGTCAGAAAGAAGAACCCAATGGCGACGCCCGACGCCAGCGCCGTGCCGATGCCCGTGGGCCGCTTGCGCGATGCTGCCTGGCCGGAGAGCTCAGGCGGCGCCGAGGTTTGCTGCCGACTGACCAACACGATGGACACAATGCCCAACGCGATGCCTGCCACCGCGAGCGGCACGGGGCGCTCGCCGAGCAACACCGATACCACCACCGGAATGGCGACGGCGCAGACTGCCGTCGTTGGCGCCACCACCGCCATGATTCCGATGGCGAGCGCCCGGTACAGCAACGCCACGCCGATTCCACCCGTCAGGCCGGCACAGACACCCCAGAGGAGATCGGCTTGGGTGGGCGAGGCCCGGGGCAACAACGGCAGGAGCAGGGTGAGCGCCAACAGCCCGCTGAGCTGCGAAAGAAAGACAACCGGGATGGTGCCGGCCCGCCGGGTGGCAAGCCCACCGGTAAAATCGCCGGCACCATAGAGCACTGCCGACCCGAGTGCCAAGAGGTAAGCCATTGAGGAGCTAACTACTCACCAATGCGAGAATGTTGCCGTCCGGGTCCTTGAACCAGGCGGCCTTCATGTTCCCGCCTACATGCACATCGCCCTTCCGGGTCAGGCCCGGCATGTCGTAGTGCTCGAAGGTCACTCCTTGGGCCTTGAGCCCCTGCACGATCTGCTCAATGTCGTTTCCTACCCCCCAGGTTGCCGCGGTGGCCTTGTTGGTGCCGGCGAACTGGGATTGATAGACAAGGACCTTGGAGCTGCCGCTCTTGAAGACCAACGCCTCGGGCATCTTGTCATCGAGCATCTTAAGCCCGAGGGTATCCTCGTAAAACCTTCGAGCGGACTTTGCATCTCTGACGGCAATGGTGGCTGCCGCATCCTTGACGGCAAGGGTGGCCGCCGCCTCTTTAACGCCTGGCATTCCCAGCCTCCTGGCTCTGCGCTCCTGCGGTTTGACCTGCGCTTGAGTCCGTCTCCCAAATGGCGAACAGGTTGCCTTCCGGATCGGTCAGCTGGGCGAACCACCCCATTCCCGGGACCGGGCTCTTGCCCATGAGCACCTTGGCTCCCAGCTGTTCCGCCTTCCGCAGGAAGTCATCCACGCTTTCGACGCTGATGTAGTTGACCGGGGGCTGGTTGGGGTACATACGACGCATGAGACCGCCATTCACACCCGGCTCGGTGGGCCGTCCCGAGGCATCGGTGGGAACCGTCTTCACCATCCAGTACTCGAAGCCCGGGTCCCGGTACTCCATCCCTTCACTCGAGCCCTCAAAGCGTTTGATGTCCCAGCCGAACAGCTCCCCATAGAACTTGGCCGCGCGTTCGGGATTGTCGGCCGGGATCTCGAAATGCACCATCGTGTGAGCCATTGTCTGCCTCGCTTTCCGTGAGCCATGCCAGCAGCGCATTCTGCTGGCTCGAATACATACCGGTTAGTATGTATCGTCCGGAACCGGCGCCGTCAACCCCGGTTGACAGCTCGGCGGCGGAATTGTTACATACCAAGTGGTATGGAGACCTTCCCTGGAGAGACATGGCCAAGACACCAGCACGACGGCGCACGCGGGAGCCCGATGTGACCCGGGACAAGCTGCTCAAGGCTGCATTCGAAGAGATCTACCGGCGGGGATTCCAGGCCGCGAGCCTCGACACTATCCTGGCCCGGGCCAAGGTGACCAAGGGCGCGCTATATCATCACTTCCCGGACAAGGCGGCGCTCGGCTACGCCGTGGTGGACGAGGTGGTGAAGGGCCTGCTGTTGGAACGCTGGCTGGGCCTGCTGGACCGGTTCACCGGCGATCCACTGACGGCGCTGCAACGGACCTTGCAACACCGGGCGGCCAACCCCGGACCGCGCGAGATCGAGCTCGGGTGTCCGCTCAACAATCTGGCCCAGGAGATGTCCCCCATCGACGAGCGGTTCCGCCGGGCAGTCAACGCCACGTTCGATGCCTGGAGAGATGGGTTCGCCCGAGCCCTCGAGCGGGGGCAGGCGGAGGGTGCGGTGCGGCGGGATGTCGATGCCCGACAGGTAGCATCCTTCGTGGTGGCGGCGGTGGAGGGGTCGTCCGGCCTGGCCAAGAGCGCGCAGAGCGCGCCGATGCTCCGTTCCAACCTCACGGTTCTAAGCCAGTTTCTGGAGAGCCTCCGACCGGCGGAACGAGCGCGGGGAAGGAAGGGGTCGGCAAAGCGGGGCGCCGCGAATTAAGCTTCGCGCCATGCCCAAGACCAACTCTGCGTTGCGGGACGAGGCCGAGGCCTCGTTCCTCGAGCGCCTGCGTACCGCCACCGACCTGCTCGAAGCCATTGTTGCGGACCGAGGACTCCTCGCTCAAGCCCCACCTGACCACCAGCGGCGACTCTTACAAGCGGCAGGCCAGGTATTCGTTCCGGACCCGATTGCCCGGCGCCGCCTGGTCCGAGCCAGCATTCGGCGGCGCAAGGCGGAGCGGGTCAACCGGGAGGACCGCGCGCTCGACCAGACCGGGATCCGGACCCTTCGCCGGCAGACCGTGTTCACCAGTCCCAATGTCTTCCCCCCTGCCGGGTTCGAGCAGCGCAATGTGGACGGGGATCCGGATTTCAGAGAGGCGGTAGAGCCACAGCACTGCTACGTCTGCAAAGAGAAGTACACCGTTCTGCACCACTTCTATGACCAGATGTGCCCGCCGTGCGCGACTTTCAACTTTGCCAAGCGGACCGAGCTTGCCGATTTGCGCGGGCGGGTGGCGCTGCTAACGGGTGGGCGAGTGAAGATCGGGTACCAGGCCGGCCTCAAGCTACTGCGCGCCGGCGCGCAGCTGATCGTCACCACCCGCTTTCCTCGTGACTCGGCTGCGCGCTATGCCCGGGAGCCGGATTTCGACCAGTGGGAGCACCGCCTGGAGATCTTTGGCCTCGACCTGCGGCACACACCGAGCGTGGAAGCGTTCTGTCACCAGCTGATCGCGACCCGGGGCCGACTCGACTTCATCGTCAACAACGCCTGCCAGACCGTGCGCCGTCCTCCTGAATTCTACCAGCACATGATGGGGAGGGAGACGGCGGCGCAGCACGATATGCCGGACCACGTCCGCCGGCTGCTCGGCACTTATGAGGGGTGGCGCGGGCCCGACCTGCCCCTCGACCACGCAGCAGCGGTCACCCCGCTGGCGTTTGAGCGCCGGCTGCCGAGCATTGCCGGGCTCTCCAACTCGGCGGAGCTGTCTCAAGTCCGTCTGCTGCCGGAGGAGCGCAGCTCACAGCAGCATCTCTTTCCGGAGGGACGCCTGGATCAGGACCTGCAGCAGGTGGACCTCCGGGAACGCAACTCCTGGCGAATGCTGCTGGCGGAGGTGCCGTCGGTGGAACTGCTGGAGGTACAGCTCGTCAACGCCATCGCCCCCTTCATTCTGAACGCCCGGCTCAAGCCCCTGATGCTGCGCACGCCCGAGCGGGACAAGCACATCGTCAACGTGTCAGCTGTTGAAGGGCAGTTCTACCGGCGAGGCAAGACCATCCGTCATCCGCATACCAACATGGCGAAGGCGGCGCTCAACATGATGACCCGCACCGCAGCGACCGACTATTACCACGACGGCATTCACATGAACAGCGTCGATACCGGATGGGTGACCGACGAAGACGCCGCTGACATCGCCGCGCGGAAGACGTCCGAACAGCGCTTTCATCCACCCCTGGACATCGTGGATGGCGCGGCGCGCATCGTCGATCCCGTCATCAGCGGGATCAACACAGGAAAGCACGCGTGGGGACAGTTCCTGAAGGACTT
>DASYIX010000132.1:0-2680 GCA_035997125.1 Gemmatimonadales bacterium | reverse complement strand
CCCGGCGACCGGCGGGTCGGGACATATAAGGAAAGCCAGTCGCAGAACCGCCGCGCCACCGACGCCGGTCAGGGCGTGGAGGAGCGAACCGAGCGTCGAGCCAAAGGCCTGGGCTGGTTCAGCATCGGTCTGGGTCTGGCCGAGCTCGCTGCACCCGGCACTGTGGCGCGACTGATCGGCGTCAATGACGATGAAGAGACTCGGAACACCCTGTTCGCGCTCGGCCTGCGGGAGATCACCAGCGGCATCGGCATCCTCACCAAGCCTCGGACGGCCGGGTGGGTGTGGACCCGCGTCGGTGGCGACCTGATGGATCTCGCGCTCCTGGGCAAGGCGCTCGGCTCCGACGACTCGGATCGCACCCGGGTGGCCGTGGCCACGGCTGCCGTTCTCGGCGTCACCGCCCTGGACTACGTGACCAGCCGCCAGCTGAGCAGTGGAAGCAACGGCTTCGAAGGCGAGGTCACCCGGGGCACACGGGCCAGAGGGTCCCGCGGCATCGACGTCGTCGAGGCCATCACCGTCAACCGTCCCCGCCAGGAAGTCTACGCCTTCTGGCACAACTTCGAGAACTTCCCCCGCTTCATGGCTCACCTGGAGTTGGTCCAGATGATCGATGAACGGCGCTCTCGCTGGAAGGCCCGGGCCCCCGCCGGTACCACGGTGCAGTGGGAAGCAGAGACCACCGAGGATCGCCCCAACGAGCTGATTGCGTGGCGGTCGCTCTCCGATTCCGACGTGCCCAACACCGGCCAGGTCCGCTTTCGGGACGCTCCCGGCAATCGCGGGACCGAGGTGATCGTCGAGCTCAAGTATCAGCCCCCCGGAGGTAAAGTCGCGGCTCTGCTCGCCAAGCTGTTCGGCGAAGAGCCAGGCCAGCAGGTGAAGAGTGACCTGAGACGGCTGAAGCAGGTATTGGAGGTGGGTGAGATCGTCCATTCGGACGCCAGCATCCACGCGGGACCGCACCCGGCCCAGCCGCCGGAGGATCTGAACGATGTCGAGCTACTCGGCGCCGAGGGCGCTTCATCAACGACGGGTTCGGGAGGGAGATATTCGAGATGAAAGCCAACTGCTGGATGGGCAAGAAGAGAGTGGAAGTCGAAGAGGTGCCCGACCCCAAGATCCTGAACTCGCAGGATGCGATCGTGAGGATCACCTCAACCGCGATCTGCGGCTCCGACCTGCATCTTTACAATGGATTCATTCCCACGATGGAGAAGGGTGACATCCTGGGACACGAGTTCATGGGCGAAGTCGTCGAAGTGGGCCGCGGCGTGAAAAGCCTGAAGATCGGCGACCGCGTCGTGGTCCCCTTTCCGATCTCGTGCGGCGTCTGCCTGGCCTGCCAGGCCGGGATGTTTTCGGTCTGCGAGAACTCCAACCCCAATGCCTGGATCGCGGAAAAGCTTCTGGGGCACTCGCCCGCGGGGGTGTACGGTTACTCCCACATGCTCGGTGGATTTGCCGGAGGCCAGGCCGAATACGCCAGGGTGCCCTTTGCCGACGTGGGGCCACTCAAGGTACCGGAGCAGCTGACGGATGAGCAGGTGCTCTTCTTGTCGGACATCTTTCCCACCGGATACATGGGGGCGGAGATGTGCGACATTCAGCGAGGCGACGTGATCGCCGTGTGGGGCGCGGGCCCGGTGGGCCAGTTTGCCATCGCGAGCGCCTACCTGTTGGGCGCCGAGCGGGTGATCGCCATCGACCGGTTCCCCTATCGGCTGCAAATGGCCAAGGAGGGGGCCGGCGCGGCGGAAACCATCAACTACGAGCAGGTCAGCGTGCGGGAGGCACTGCTGGAGATGACCGGTGGACGAGGGCCGGATAAGTGCATCGACGCGGTGGGCATGGAGGCGCACGGCCATCCGGCTGTTTATGCCTACGATCGGGCCAAGCAGGCACTGATGCTGGAGACCGACCGCCCGATCGCGCTGCGGGAAGCCGTCCTGAACTGTCGCAATGGGGGCGTCGTATCAGTCATCGGCGTCTACGGCGGGTTTATCGACAAGTTTCCCATGGGCTCGGTGATGAATCGCTCCTTGACCATCAGAAGCGGTCAATGCCACGTCCAACGCTACATGAAACCGCTGTTGAAACGGATTCAGGACGGAGAGATCGATCCCAGCTTTGTGATTACCCACCGGCTTCCGCTGGACGAGGCGCCCCGGGGCTACGATATGTTCCTGAATAAGGAAGACAACTGCGAGAAAGTGGTCCTCAAGGCCTGAACCACCGCAACACCGCATGTTCAGCGATGAAACGCCCCAGCGACTCCGGTCGCTGGGGCTTTCGCTTGACGCCGGCTTGACCCCTCTGCGCGACTCTATCCCTGCAACAGAGGACGAATCCACCTCGGGCGAATGGGAGGGACCCAATGGAGGGCGAACGATGCCGGCAACTGAGCGTAGCGCTGGTGCTCGGGGGCACGGCTCTCTGGGGAATCGCGTGCAGTGGGGCGGATTCCCTGTCGCCCTCAAGAGTGGCAACCATACGAATCGTGACCGGCGCCGCGCTGCAGCTGGCGCCGGGTGACTCATACCATCTCACTGCGGTCGCCGCCGATGCCGGGGGCTCGCCGGTCGAGGGCGTCCGCTTCGTCTGGCGTTCGGAAGACGCCTCGGTGGCAACGGTGGATGGCTCAGGGCTGGTGACGGCGCAGGGACCCGGCTCGGCC
>DASYIX010000131.1:0-9873 GCA_035997125.1 Gemmatimonadales bacterium | reverse complement strand
GAGCGGCTGGCGCAGCTGCTCCTGCCCTTCGGGATCGATCCCGCCTCCCAATGTCTTGATCTGGCCTATCCCCTCGACCCCGCAGACATCGAGGCCGCCCAGCGCACCCTCGGCCCCACCTGGCGCCCGCTGCGTCTGGGGGTCAACCTCTCCGGCCGCAAGGCTGAGAAGTCTTGGGGATCAGCCAACTATATCGCGGTGGTGCGGAATCTCATGAGCAAGGACCCCCGCTTTGGCATCAGCATCTGCGGCTCTCCCGAGGACGCGACCGAGGTGCGGCGGGTAGCCTTCGCCACCGGTGCCCAGGCGGTGCCGCCCCAACCCTCACTCAAGGAGTTCGCCGCGATCCTGCACCAGTTCGACCTGCTGCTGACCCCGGACACCGCCGTGGTGCACCTGGCCGCCGCCTGGAAGATCCCCACTGTAGCGCTCTATCGCTCCGATCCCGCCATCGCTCCCTGGGTTCCCTACAACACGCCCCACCGCGCCGTCGCGGCCCCCGGCGGAATCGCGGCGATTCCGGTGGACCGGGTGATCGCCGCCCTGGAGGAGCTGATCAAGGAACGCTTTGCCGTCGTGGCTTCCCCCGCCATCCTTCCATCCGAGAGCAACCGGTAGATCGGACCACCGGGAATCTTGTCGGGTTCGCCGCCCGGGTGTATTACCGGTGAAGGCTTTTCTTCGATCTCACAGGCCCCACCACGATGGATGCACTGATGCGATCCCGCTCGCTTCCCTGGGCGCTCGGTCTGCTGGCCTTGAGCTGCGCCCGCGCCCCTCACTCGTCAACCTCCGGCGCGGCGCCGCTCGAGGCGTCGGCATTCACCAGCGCCAATCCCTTTGCCCAGTCCAGCTCGCTGCAGTACCAGGCACCCCAATTCAACCGGATCCGCAATCCGGACTACCAGTCCGCCATAGAGGAGGGGATGCGGCGCCAGCTGCGGGAGGTGGATTCCATCGCCCGACAGACGTCGGAGCCGACCTTCGACAACACCATCGTCGCGCTGGAGCGGACCGGGGTGCTGCTCACCCGATCGCTCAAGGTGTTCGGCGGCGTGGTGAATGCCAACACCAACGACACCCTGCAACGGATTCAGACCACGGAGGCGCCCAAGCTCGCCGCCCACACCGACGCTATTTACCTGAACCCGAAGCTGTTTCAGCGAGTCGAGAGCGTCTACGACCGGCGGGCCGGGCTGAATTTGACTCCGGAGCAGATGGCCCTGCTGGGGCGCTACCACCGGGACTTCGTTCGGGCTGGCGCCCAGCTCTCCCCGGCCGACAAGAGCAAGCTCAGCGCGCTCAACCAGGAGGAAGCGAAGCTTTCGACCAGTTTTCAGAACCAGCTCCTGGCCGCGACCAAGGCCGCTGCCCTCGTCATTGACGATCCGGCGCAGCTGCAGGGGCTGAGCAAGGACGATCTCGCGGCCGCGGCCGAGGCAGCCAAGGAGCGAGGCATGCCGGGCAAGTATGTGATCGTGCTGCAGAACACCACCCAGCACCCGCTCCAGGCCTCGCTGGCCAACCGCGCCGTGCGCCAGCGGCTCTTCGAGGCGTCGACCCGCCGGGCCGACCGGGGCGACAGCAACGACACCCGAGCCATTATCCGCCGCCTGGCCGTGCTCCGGGCCCAGCGCGCGGGCCTGCTCGGCTTCCCCGACTACGCCGCTTTTGCGCTCGCCAATCAGATGGCCCGGACACCGGAGGCCGCGATCGGTCTGCTGGGTCAGTTGGTCCCTCCGGCCACGAGGAAGGCCCGCGCCGAAGCGGAGAAGATGCAGGCCATCATCGACCGGGAAAACGGCAACTTCAAGCTCGCTGCGTGGGACTGGCAGTATTACGCCGAGCGGGTGCGCCAGGCCGAGTACAATCTGGACGAGGCGAAGATCAAACCGTACTTCCTGCTCGACCGGGTGCTGCAGGACGGCGTGTTCTTCGCGGCCAACCGGCTGTATGGCCTGACCTTCAAGGAGCGAAAGGATCTTCCGGTGTATCACCCGGACGTCCATGTCTACGAGGTCTTCGATACGGATGGCAAGTCGATGGCCCTGTTCTACACCGACTATTTCAAGCGGGACAACAAGGGCGGCGGCGCCTGGATGGACAGCTTCGTGGATCCATCAGGCCTGATGGGCACCAAGCCGGTGGTGTACAACGTCTGCAACTTCACCAAACCGGCGCCGGGGATGCCGGCGCTGCTGACCTTCGACGACGTCACCACCATGTTCCACGAGTTCGGTCATGCGTTGCACGGCATGTTCGCCAATGTGCAATATCCCACGCTGTTGAACGTGCCCCGCGACTTCGTCGAGTTTCCCTCCCAATTCAACGAGCACTGGGCCCTCGACCCCGCGGTGTTCGCCAACTACGCCCGGCATTACCAGACCGGCCAAGCCATGCCCCAGGATCTGGTGGACCGGATCAAGAAGGCCCGCACCTTCAACCAGGGCTTTGCCACCACCGAATATCTCGCAGCCGCGCTCCTTGATCTAGCCTGGCATAGTATCCCGCAAGATACGGCGGAGCCGGACGTGGAGCAGTTCGAGCAGCAGGCGCTGGCCCGCTTCCACGTAAACCTGCCGGAGGTTCCGCCTCGGTACCGCACGCCCTACTTCGCCCACATCTGGGGGGGTGGGTACTCCGCGTCCTACTATGCCTATCTCTGGAGTGAGCTGCTGGACGACGACGCCTACGCCTGGTTCACCGAGAACGGCGGCATGACCCGGGCCAACGGACAGCGGTACCGCGACATGATCCTGTCGCGCGGCAGCACCGAGGACGCGGGGAAACTGTTCCGGGCTTTCCGCGGCCGGGATCCAAAGATCGAGCCGCTGCTGGACCAACGGGGACTGGAGGAGACACCGGATGAGAAATGAATCAGCGCTGGACGCAGGCCTGAGCGTACCGCCGCGGGTCGCCGCCGCCCGGCGCGCGCGCCGCTTCTATGTGGGCATGGCGATCGCGATCGCGATCGTGGTCTTCGCCGGATTCTCTCGCAGCTATTTTCTCAAAGCGTACTTCGGTAGCCCGGATCTGAGCCTGCTGCTCCACATCCACGGCGTGGTGTTCACCTCCTGGGTGCTGTTCCTGGTGGCGCAGACCACCTTGGTCGCAACCGGCCGAACCTATATCCACCGGCGCATGGGTGTGGCTGGAGCGGTGCTCGCGGGACTGCTGGTGGTGGTAGGGACGATGACGGCGATCCTCCGGGTGAAAGGTGGCTCGGCCCCTATTCCTGGGGTGTCGGGTCTTTCTTTCCTGGCTGTCCCGCTGTTCGACATGATGCTATTCGCTATTCTGGTAGGCGCAGCGCTTTACTTCCGCCGCCGGCTCGAGGCCCACAAGCGGCTCATGCTGCTCGCGACTATCACGCTGCTGGGCGCACCCATCGCCCGCTTTCACCTGGGGGGCCCGCCGACTTTTTTCGGCCTGTCCGACCTCTTTATCGTGGCCATCGTGGTGTACGACCTGGCCACTCGCAGGAAGATTCATCCTGCCACCCTTTGGGGTGGGCTGGCGATAGTGGCGTCACAGCCGCTGCGGCTGATGATCTCGGGGACGCCGGCGTGGTTGGCGTTCGCCGGCTGGTTGACGCGGTAGAGCAGTCATCACGTTTCTGTTCGACACCTTCGCGATGACTGTAACTCTTTCAGTTCTCTACTCACCTGGACACATTTAGTGCTCCTTCTACCCGGAGTATCTATGCGGGGACTTCGTCTCGTCACCGGGACGACGGCGTAGTTCCCGTGGGAATCTTGACCGACCGGCTGCGCTCCTGGACCGAGTCGCTGCTCAGCGAGCGGCGGCAGATCCGGGGCCTGCCGGTGCGCATTCTCAACCCCCGCCGTGACATCGATACCGCCGAGGTGATCGAGCGCCTGACCCAGGCGCTCGATCTCATCGCCCGGTACGCCCCTCACCGGTTTCGCCGCCTCCGGCAGGATTTCGCCGGCATCGTGGTGCGCCGGTTTGCCTGCCGGGGCGCGTTCTTCCATGAGAGTCGCGAATGTCTGGTGGAGCTCACCTTCACGGTGAACCCCCGGCACACGCTTGCGGAGATCGCAGCGTCGATGGTGCACGAGGCAACCCATGCTCGGGTGGCCCGCATGTGTGGCCCACTACCCATGGAGCTGAGACCCCGGGAGGAGCGGCTGTGTCGTAAGGCCGAGTTGGAGTTCGGCCTGGCGCTGCCCGATGCTGCGGTCGTGGTCGAGCGCGCCCGGGCCTCGCTTGCTCTGTCGGATGAGGAGGTGGCACCGGCGGTGGATTGGGCGGAGGGAGCTCGACGGATTGCCGCGATAGACGCCCGGGAGCGGCCCTTATAGGTATTTAATTCACCACCGAGACACAGGGATCCTCTATCCCTCTGTGTCCTCTGTCGTGAATTTGTTTCCTGACCAGTGAGGTGGTGTGCCATATCTCCGCTTGCTCGTATCAACCATCGGTCTGAGTCTGTCGGTCTGTGCCGCGCTGCCGGCGCAGGAGCCGGCCCAGGAGCAGACGGTCGACTCTTCGCTCGTCACCCTCGACCGGCTCTTCAACTCGAACGACTTCGCCCCCGAGCGGCTGGGACCAGTGCGCTGGCTGGAGGACCGCCCCGCCTACGTGAAGTTGGAGGCCGATAGCGCCACGCCCAACGGGCGCTCGCTGGTCCGCTACGACGCGGCGACAGGCAAGCGCGAGGTATGGGTGCCCGCCAGCCGACTGGTGCCGCCAGGCGACACGGCGGCACTCTCGGTCGAGGATTACAGCTTCTCACCCGACGGCCGGCGGTTGCTGGTCTTCACCAACTCGAAGAAGGTCTGGCGACAAAACACCCGGGGCGACTTCTGGGCCCTCGATCTCTCCAGCTGGCGGCTCACCAAGCTCGGCGGCCCCCAGGCGAAGCCCTCCACCCTGATGTTCGCCAAGTTCTCCCCCGACGGCGGCCGGGTGGCCTACGTCCGGGAGAACAATCTCTACGTCGAGAACCTGGGCGACGGCCGCATCATCCAGCTCACCCGGGACGGCTCCCGCACCATCATCAATGGCACCTTCGACTGGGTCTATGAGGAAGAGCTGAACCTGCGGGATGGGTTCCGCTGGAGTCCCGACGGCCAGCGCATCGCCTACTGGCAGCTGGACGCCTCCGGAGTGCACGATTTCCTGCTGATCGACGACACCGACTCGCTCTACTCCTTCACCATCCCGGTGCAATATCCCAAGGCGGGGACCACCAACTCCGCCGCCCGCGCCGGCGTGGTCAGCGCGAGCGGAGGGCCGACCGTGTGGCTCCAGGTTCCCGGCGACCCGCGCAACAACTACATCGTCCGGATGGACTGGGCAGCTAACTCTACCGAGGTGGTGCTCCAGCATCTGAACCGGGCGCAGAATACTCTGCAGGTAATGCTGGGCAATGCGCGCTCCGGCAGGATGAGCACGGTGCTCACCGAGCGGGACAGCGCCTGGGTGGATGTGGGCGACGACCTCCGCTGGATCGAAGGCGGCAAGAGCTTCACCTGGATCAGCGAGCGGGACGGCTGGCGCCATCTCTACGTGGTCTCCCGGGACGGCAAGAAGACCCGGCTGGTCACCAAGGGTGCTTTCGATCTGCACAATCCGTTCAGCGCCTTCGGCGAGCCGCTGATGGTGGGCGTGGATTCGGCGGCCGGCATCCTCTACTACACCGCGTCCCCCGAGAACGCGACCCAGCTCTATCTCTATCGCAGCCGGCTCGACGGCAGTGGCCAGCCGGAGCGGGTCACGCCCAAGAGCCAGCCGGGGTACCACCTGTACCAGATCTCCCGCGACGGCCACTGGGCGCTGCACACCTACTCCTCGCTCGGCACGCCCCCGGTCGTGGACCTGGTACGGCTTCCCTCCCACCAGGTAGTGCGCACCCTGGTTCGGAACCAGCGGCTGCGCGAAACGGTCGCCCGGCTGCGGCGCGGGCCGGCTTCCTTCGTCAAAGTCGCTGCCGGCTCGGGACTCAAGCTCGATGGCTGGGTGCTGAAGCCGGCCGACTTCGACTCCACCCGGCGGTACCCGCTCTTCTTCCTGACCTATGGTGAGCCGGCCGCCCAGACCGCGCTCGACCGCTGGACCGGCGACTATCTCTGGCATCTGATGCTGACCCAGGAGGGTTACGTCGTCGCCACGGTGGACAACCGAGGGACACCCGCTCCCCGGGGACGCGCGTTTCGAAAGGCGATCTACCGCAAGCTGGGCGTGCTCAACACTGCGGATCAGGCGGGCGCGGCTCGCACCATGCGAAGCTGGAGCTGGGTGGACTCGACCCGGGTGGGCGTGTGGGGCTGGAGCGGCGGCGGGTCAATGACGCTGAACCTGATGTTCCGCTATCCCGAGCTCTATCAGACCGGCATGGCGGTGGCCCCGATGGCGGAGCTCCGGCTCTACGACACCATCTACCAGGAGCGCTACATGGGGCTCCCCCAGGACAATGTGGAAGACTACCGGGTAGGATCGGCCATCACCTACGCCGATAAGCTGCGGGGGAACCTCCTGGTGGTTCACGGCTCGGGCGATGACAACGTGCACTATCAGGCCACCGAGCGGCTGGTGAATGCCCTGGTGGCCGCGAATCGGCCGTTCACCCTGATGGACTACCCCAACCGGTCCCACTGCATCTGCGAGGGCGATGGGACGACCCTGCATCTCTTCTCCCTGCTCACCCACTATCTGGAGCAGAATCTGCCACCGGGTCCCCGTCCGGCGAACCGAGCTTCTCGGTAAATCCAGATGCCCGCCTGCAGGGCGGGCGTGGCGTCCCCGGCTGGTGCGCACCAGCGCCGAGTTTCATAATCCGGTCAGTCTAGGGTCTTCCCCTCTCGTCCTCAAAGCCCCATGGTCGGCTCGGTAGAAGCGGTGCTGGTCTTTCTCCCGCCAGCCTGAGCCACAAACCCATCGGTCTCGACCTCAGGAGCAGGTCAGACGGCCGTGCGGTAGCGGAAGCGTACAGTTCTGCGTGGTGCCATCCTGGGTCACTACGACCGTGGCGATGTTGGATCCGTCGAAGCTGATCACCTCGCGGCGGGACGACGCGGTCGGCGACTGGCCAGTGTAGGTGGCGTTGACCTGCATGGATCGAATGATCCTGCCGGCGGTGGGGTAGCTCGTCGCGCTGGAATCCGCGGCGGCAGGCACCACGACGTCCTGAATGGTGTCACCGATGATCCGCACGGCGCTGAACGTGCCGACGCTGTCGGTTCCGGTGGTTTTCTCCGTTCCGGCCGAGGTGCCGTTGACCGTGCGCTCGGTGCTGCCGGCTGCAAGACCGCTCACCGTGCGGTCGCTGGCGTGCTGCACCTCTGCGGTGTCGCCATCCCGGCGTACGCGGGTGCCGCTCACGGCCACCTGCACGTTGACGGTGCTGGTGGTGCTGTCGAATGCCTGCTGCACCGCTCCGCTCGCGTCCGCGTACTGAGCCGACCGGGTCACCGTGAGGCCGTCTCGCGTGACCGGGTCGCAAGCCACTCGCCCGCTGGCTGCATCGAACGCACAATTGCCGGAAAGCTGGCCACCGAACAATCCGTGGCCACCCCCGAGGCCAAAGCCAAAGCCTACAGGACCGCCGAGCCCGCCGCACATCATCCCGCCTCCGGCTTCGCCTCCACCGTGATGGCCTCGGCCGCCGGCGCCGGGGGTCCATTGAGCACCGGTGCTGTCTCCAAAGGTGTTCTGCACATCGGAGAACCCAACCGGCAAACTACTAAATGCGTTGGCGAGATCGACTGCGGATGAGGCGGATGCGGGCAATCCGGAGTCCTGGCAGCCGGCGGCTGCCAGACCCAGGACAATCACCGACATTGAGGGGAGCGTTCGTTTCATCATGCATCTCCTGCGTGCTGGTGGAGACCGAGCAGTCGGTCGGGGCGATGCATGAAGTACGGGGACCCAACGAGATGTGTTGGGTAGCCAATAGCCTTCTATCGCGGCCCCTCGGGCGGTGGACCACCCACTGGCGGACCATCCCGCGGGCCCGGCCCGAACATCCCCGGCGGGGGACCGGGCGGACGCGGGTGCTTGCGCCGGATCTCCTCAGCTTTCCTGCGCTGCTCCGGCGTGAGCACCGAGTCCACCTGCCGGCGAGTCCGGGCGATGATCGAATCCAGGGTCGGCTGAACCCGTCCCCTCACCGCTCGCAGCTCGCGTCCCTGCCGGTCCATGATCGAATCGATTCGGGTCTGCTGTTCCGGCGAGAGGGCGAGGTCCCGGGCAAATCGGGCTCGGAAGTCCCGGTCGCGCGGTGGCCCTCCGGGCCCATGCTCGTGACCGAACCCGGGGCCCCGGAACATGTGCGGCAGGAACACCAACCGGTCCAGCGCGACTCCAGCGAGACCCCCAACGATGCCAACCAGGAGCAACACCAGCACAGCCATCAGTGGTCCGGGGGGAGGCCTCCTCGCGCCGGGGGCGGTCATTGGGTCAACACTTGCTCGAGGAGCCAGTCGTTGCTCTCCGGTGCGATCAGGTGGGCTGTCAACTGCCCGCGGGCGGACGGCTCCGAAAAGGCGGCCACGATCAATGTGCTGTCGGCCCCTCCCTCCGCGGTGGAGCTGGCGACGAGATTGACGGTCTCAACGCTGTGCGGCAGGAGCAGCCCGGCGGCCAATGAAGCCGCGAGGCCGACTGGCAGCGCAATTCTCACCCACCCAGAGAGCCAGTCCCACCACTGCCCGGTTGGAAGCTGCAGGTCCGCCAGTCTGGGCCTGGCCCGAGCCATGATGCTGCGCCGAAGATCCTCTTCCCCGGCGGGGTCGGGCATCGGGTCTGCCCGTCTCAGCGCCGCAGCGAGCTCCGCGTCTCTGTCCGGCTCACCCAGCAGCCGCTTCATTCCGCCCATCCCTTCAGGGTCTCCCGCAGGGTCCGCCTCGCCTGGTGCAAGTGCCACCGTATTGTCACCTGACTCACCTGGAGCATGTTCGCTACCTCTTCGGTCGAATGTCCGTCGATCTCGAACAACGTCACGATCAGCCGTTGGCGGTCGGGGAGCGCTGCCAGTGCCTTGCCGAGTGAGTCCTTGAGCTCGGCGCGCTCCATCTCTTGCTCGGGACTCACACCACCCGCGAAGGTCTCGGGGTCGTGCGGCTCGGTGCGCCGCACCTTCTGCTTCCGCCGCTGATCCAGCCCCAGATTTACCAGCAGGCGGATGAACCAGGGCTCGAACGCACGGGCCACGTCGAAGGTGGCGATGCGGTCCAGCGCTCGGAGAAAGGCGTCCTGAACCAGGTCATCCGCGTCGTCCGGGTCCTGCATCAGGCGCCGGGCCACCACCCGTGCCCGGGTCAGATACCGCCGCACCAGGACGTCGAAGGCATCGGCATCGCCATCCTGGACGCGGAGCAACAGCTCGCGGTCGCCAGGCTCCTCGGCCGGACCGCGGCTGACCGCCACTGCCTGGGTCCCCATCATGGCGGCCCGCCGGTGCCTCTGAGTCGAATCTCCAATTCCTCGCGGTTGCTCGGTCGGTCCGCCCCTCTCGACCTGATATACGCAACGCCCTCGGTTTCGTTGGGCAAGACGGCTTGGCAAGGGCCGCCAAGGGGGTAGTTTCCCTGAATTGACGCGATCTTCATTCTTGTGCAGAATGCTCCGGTCGCGAGCGCCCAGCAACTTCTCCGCTGCCAACGGACCAGCCCTCCGGTCCGTATGCCAGCCAGAGGCCACCTATGTCCTTGACGGCTATAGCATCGCGGCCACCGGCCGGCGGTCATCGATGACCGTGAGGCTGGGCCTTGGCCTCAACGCTCGCACCCGCTCCGCGGTTCAGGGACCCCGGCGGCCGCAATATTTTCGCGCCTGGGAGAGTCTCACCAAACACCAGCTCAACCTCCGGACCGGGGTGGCGAGCGCAGTTCTTCATGTCATAGTGAT
>DASYIX010000130.1:0-48379 GCA_035997125.1 Gemmatimonadales bacterium | reverse complement strand
CCACGCCTCATGCTCCTGCTGTACAGCGCGCTCCACCGGAACATCCTGGATGTATTCAACGAGTACGGTGTGCAGATCATGACGCCCGCCTACGAGGGCGATCCGGAACGGCCGAAGGTCGTGCCCCGGGAGCAGTGGTTCACCGCACCGGCCAACTCGGCGCCCACCAGCTCGAATGGACCCAACCGGGCCGTCGAGGAGGCGCAGCGCTTGGCATCCCTGGAGGCCAAGGAAGTGGGCACCTAACTGCCGCTCCCGCCGGGCGCCCGATACAGCGAGGAAATGAATCCCGGGCTACGCGCTGACCTGCACCAAGGTACAGTTTCCTGCCCTCTTCATCTGCCTTACCCGTTGCTGGTGTGCCTGGCAACCGCGGTGATTCCCGGTGGCCTCGATGCGCAGGAATCCGCTGACCGCGCCCCGGCGGTCGTGTGCGCATCGAAGGTCGGTCAGCGTCAGACCTGCGCGAGTTTGCTTCGGTCCACCGGCACCGTGGCGTGCGGGCTGGGCAGTGCGGCCGGCAGAACTCGGACGGCTTCAGCGCGGACGTGGTTCGGGTCCAGTTCTCGTTCACCTACGCCTTCTCCCAATCCTGGTAAAGGATGACGACCATGATCAGGACTCCTCGCGCAGTACTCACTCTGGCCCTGGCGGCCGCCGGGGCCATCATCCCGCCGACCGTCGCGGCGCAGGCCCAGGACCAGTCCATCGCGACGGTGCTGAATGAGACGTACACCAAGTTCCGGAACCTGCAGGAAGGAAAGAACGCCGACTATATCCCGGCGCTCGCTAAGGTGGACTCCAAGATCTTCGGCATCGCGCTGGTGACGACCGACGGAAAGGTCTACACCGCGGGCGACATCAAGTCAGAGGTCTCGATCCAGTCCATCTCCAAGGTCTTCACCATGGCCAAGGTGATGGAGGAGCAGGGGCCGGAGGCGATCGAGAAGACCATCGGGGTGGACGCGACCGGCATGCGCTTCAACTCGATCGTCTCGGTCGAGTTCTCCCAAAAGGTGCTCGGCGGACCCGAGATGAACTCGCTGGTCAACCCGGGCGCGATCGCCACCACCTCTATGGTGAAGGGCGGAACCCGGGATGAGGTCTGGAAGAGTCTCCTCGGATTCTACTCCGATTTCGCGGGGCGTCAGCTCTCGGTGGACCAGGAGGTCTTCAAGTCCGAGGCGGAGACCAATCAGCGGAACCAGGCTATCGGCTACCTGATGTACGCCTACGGTTACATCAAGGACAAACCGATGCAGGCGACCGACGTGTACACCGAGCAGTGCTCGGTGAGCGTCAACGCCAAGGACCTCGCCACCATGGCGGCTACGCTCGCCGACGGGGGCAAGAACCCGGTGACCAAGAAGCCGGTGATGGCGGCCAAGAACGTTCCGTACGTGCTGGCGGTCATGGCGACCGCGGGTCTTTACGACGATTCGGGGAAGTGGCTCTACCACACCGGCCTGCCGGCCAAGAGTGGGGTGGGCGGCGGGCTCATCGCCGTCGCGCCCGGCAAGTTCGGGATCGCGGTGATCTCTCCACCGCTCGACGACGCGGGCAACAGCGTGCGCGCTCAGAAGGCCATCTCCGAGATCGTGGCACGGCTCAACGCCAACCCCTACGCGGTCAAGCCCAGCTAGGGAGTTCGCGTGCGGTCGGGTCGCGCGGCCCGTGACCCGGCGTCACCTCTGACGAGCTGCACGTGAGGATCGGGCGGTTGCCTCCCAGGCAGCCGTCCGGTCCACTTCCTGCGGGCTGCCCATGACAGAACAACGGAGAGATCTATGCGTTTGCCGGCCCTAGTGCTCGCGTGCCTGATCACGATGCTATCGCTCCCGCTGCAGGCTCAGGAGGAGGCGGGCCGCGAGCCGAGCGACACTTCCGCCAAATCGGACGCATCGTTTCCCAATACTACCGCTGGCGAGTTTACACCGGCAAAGGGGTTCGATGTCGCCAAGACCAAGCTGGCCAGCCTCAACATCAGCTTCTACGGGCTGTTCCGCTACATGAACCAGACCCCGGGAAGCCAGACGTTCACCGATCATCTGGGCCGGTCGCGCGCGGTCAAGGCGCGCAACGACCTCAACTGGCACCGGACCTTCGTCTGGCTCACCGGCTTCTTCTACAGCCCCAAGTTTCGCTACAACATCTCGCTGTGGTCGCTGCCCACCACCCAGCAGACGCTGCTGTTCGGCAACCTCCAGTACCGGTTCAACAAGGCCATCGGCTTCGGAGTGGGGATTGCACCCAACCTCACGGCGCGCTCGGTGCAGGGGTCCTGGCCCTTCTGGGGGTCGAGCGACCGGCAGATGGCCGAGGACTTCTTTCGCGGCGGGTTCTCGTCCGGCTTCTTCGTCACCGGGCAGCCCATCGATCGCTTCTGGTACACCGCCTCGGTCAACACCAACATCAGCCAGCTCGGTACCACGGCAGCCAACGACTCGCGCGACATGGCGTACAGCTCCAGCGTGGTCTGGAGACCCAGTACCGGCGAGTTCGGGCCCCGTAACGGCCTGGGCGACTTCGAGTACCATACCAAGCTGGCTACCCAATTCGGCCTGTCCGCCTGTCACAGTCGCGAATCACGCTACGCCAATGACACCGCACCCCCCAACGCCACGCAGATCAAGCTCTCCGACGGGGTCAACCCGTTCGATGCCGATGCGCTGGCCCCGGGGGTGACGGTGCAGAAGCTCGACTACGACGAGCTCGCCTTCGATGGGGGGTTCAAGTACCGCGGCTTCTCGTTCCAGAGCGAATTCTACGTCCGTAAGCTCTCCGACTTCCTGGCCACCGGTCCCCTACCATTGGAGTCCATCCTCGATAAGGGATTTCAGGTCCAGGGAATGCACATGGTGGTGCCGCGCCTCGTTGGGGTCTACCTCACCTACGGCAAGCTATTCGACGACTTCGAACGAGACCCCTGGGAGGTTTCCGGAGGGGCGAGCTTCTACCCCAGCCGGACCCGCAGCTGGCGGCTGAACCTCCACCTCATCAGGGTCGAGAAGAGCCCGGCGGCGTCGAACTTCGGGTTCTACACCTCGGGCCAGAGCGGCACCACGATTTCGATCGGGACCGACATCCTCCTATGACCCTCATGGGAAGACCGCACTGCTGGCGAACCGGAGCGTTGCTGGCTGGGCTGGTCGCGACCGGCCGGCCGGTCGCGGCGCAGAACACCGTGCCTGCCACCGAGCAGTTCGACGACTCGCACTTTCATCTCACCAACTACATCCAGGAAGGCACCGACATCCGGGACTTCCTGAAGATGATGGGCGCTCGAGTCCCCCGTTCGACCGTCTTCGGCATTCCGCTGCAGCAGACCTGGTCCTACGAGAACTCGGGGAACTACGCGCCGACCTATTATCTGCAGAGCGACGCGCCGCTCTACTATTACTCCTTCACCGACGCCGTCATCGCGATGGCGTACCGCTCGCTCTCGCCGGAGGAGCGGGCCCGGTTCGACCCCATGATCACGGGCTTCAACCCGGCGGACATGTACGCCGCCGACCACATCCGCCGCGTACTGCGGACCTTTCCCGGCGTCTTCAGCGGTATCGGAGAGTTCTCGATTCACAAGGAATTCGTGTCCTCCAAGATCGCGGGCGAGGTGGCCAGTCTCACCGATCCCGCCCTCGATCGGATTCTCGATCTGGCGGCCGAGGCGGGGCTCGTGGTGCTGATCCACAACGACATGGACGTGCCCTTTGCCAAGCCGGGCGCCGAGCCGGTCTTCCTGGCCCAGATGAAGGCGCTGCTCCGGCGCCACCCCAAGACAACGATTATCTGGGCCCACGTGGGACTGGGACGGGTGGTGCATCCGGTGCAGGCCTCCGCGACGGCGCCGGCTGGAGAACGGAACCCCAACCAGGGAGTCATCGTAGAGGGAATTCTCTCCGACCCGACGCTGCGCCACGTGTATTTCGACATCAGCTGGGACGAGGTGGCCAAGTATCTCCTCGCCACGCCGGAGACCACCCGCCGGTCGGCAAACATGATCAACCGCTATCCCGACCGCTTCCTGTTCGGCTCCGACGTCGTGGCACCCCGCGATACCACCCAGTACTACGCGGTGTTCAACAGCTATCGGCCGCTGTGGGGCCTGCTTACCCCTGAGGCCAGCGAGAAGGTGCGCAAGGGAAACTACGAGCGGCTGTTCGATGCCGCTCGAGTGCGGGTGCGGGCATGGGAGCAAGCGCAGAAATAGGAGACCCCAGCTGGCTCGAAGGCTGGTTCAGTCAAAGGTCCAGCTGATCGCGAGAGTGGTCCCGAAGTCGTTCTTGTGGGCGCCCTCTGCCGGCGGCTTGCTGTCGTACGAATCGAACACCGTCACCGTGAGCATGAAGTCCTTTACCAGCTCGTACGACAGCCGGACATCGTTCTGCAGTCTCACTCGACCCTTGATCGAAAAACTGGGAAACGCCTGACTTGTCAGCGAGGCATCGAGCTTGGGACGGTCGTAGCGGAAGGCGCGGAACGAGGTGCCAACCAATCCCTCCAAGCCGCTGGACGACGAATCGGTCGAGAAGTACTGCTCGCGCGCGAGAACCAGGCCCCCGGTGGCCCGAAACTCGATGTGGTTGGATTGGGCCAGCATCCGGGATCCGAAGCCGACCAACCTTGTGCGTCCCGCCAGATCCAGCTCTTCGTTTTGGTCAAACCCGACAACCAATCCGGTACTCCAGCGGTTGCTGAGGAACACCCGCTCGGTGAGCGCGGCTGAGAGCCGTGAGGTCTCCGCGGCGTCATCCCGATGCTCGAGAAAAGTGGTGATCTCGAGCGTGGTCTCGGTCCGCGGATCCCGGTAACCGACTTTGGCTCCGGATGAGAGTTGGATCGCCTTATGCGCCTGCTGGTAGGAAAACCCCAGATCGAGGTATCCGTTCAGCCGGCCGAGAAACTTCTGCTCGATCGGGGCCATCGTCACGATCTCAACCAGGGGAAGCGCGTCTCCGCCCAACACCAGCCAGCCAGCGGAAGCCGATCCGAGGCGCCCATAGAACTTCTGCCCCGAGCCAAGTTGAACTTCCAGTATGGTCGTCGTGCTGATCCGATCCACCTTGTCCCATTCGATGTAGATGGTGCCCAGGTCGTCGGTGGAGTACTTGAGCAATCCCCGCGACAGGGATTTCACCTCCCCGGTGATCCGGTCGCCATTCCGGATCCAGACCGAATCGGATTTCTGCGCCTCGGCTACTCCGGCGCCGAGGAGGAGGAGTAGACCCGCCAATTTGAGGGGCATGAAGGTCTGCAATCTATCCCGCGTATTAGCGCGCCGTCCCCCCCGCGAGCAGCAAACCTCACCCTGCACCTTCGTCTAATGGCCCGGTGCCATCCCCCACCGTTCATTCGGCTGGCGGGTCGCCGCGGGTAACAAGGCTTTGGCCTCGGGCTGGCGTGGAACCGTGGCTATTGATCAGGGAGCGAGGTCGCCTTCGCGCACGCGCTCTCAAGGGCGGCCTCCTAGCTAGTCACGAGTCACCAGGCTCGAGCAGGACGTGAACTACAACTTCCCACTGCCTTCAATCGGCGGCCGAGGAACTAGCTCCCCTACACCAAAGTGCAATAGCCTTGACCGGTTTCCGATCGGAACTCTGTCCATGCGATCGCAACCGGTTCCAGCAAGCTAGCGCGGAAGCAGTCCGAGATATGGCGGCCATACTCCAGCAGTTGTTCGCGCAGACCGACACTGGTGTGGTGGTGGTGGATCGCAGTCACTGCATCCTGGCGTGGAATCCCGGGGCGGAACGGATGTTCGGCTGGCCCGCCTCGGAGACTACGGGGCAGGACGTGGTAAAGCTGCTCGCCCCTGAAGGCTCTGCGATGCGACGCTACATCGGCGCGGCCCTGCTGGGAGACGTCGTCCAGGCCGTGCCGGTGCGGCTGCGGCAAAAGTCGGGTGCGGTGGCCGAGCTGCTCCTCACGTGCCGGGGCACGGCCCAACCGAGTGCCCGTCCGACGGTAGTGCTCTTCATCGATCAGACCCCCCGGCACCAGACGATCGCCAGCACGCTCGCCCACCGCACCCGCGAGCTGCAGCGCATCATCGGCGCCTTTCCCGATCTGTTCTTCTGGACCGATGCCGACGGCCGGGTGCTCGACTACCACGCCGGGACAGAGGTGGATCTCACCATCCCGCAGGAGCAGTTTCTCGGTCGCCGGGTGAGCGAGTCCATCGGGGGCGAGGCCGGCCACCGCCTGCAATCAGCCGTCGAGACCTGCCTGCGGGAGCACCGCACAGTTGCGACCGAGTACGACCTCCTCCGTTCCGCCGGTCGTGGCTACTTCGAAGCGCGGATCATCCCCCTCGCCCAGGACCGGGTGGTCGCGGTGGTTCGGGACGTCACCTCGCAACGGCGGCTGGAGGAGGGGCTCGCCCGGGTGACGAAGATGGAGGCGATCGGGCGGCTCGCCGGTGGCATCGCCCATGATTTCAATAACCTGCTCACCATCGTGTACGGTTGCGTCGCCAGTCTCCGGGAAGTGGTTCCCCATGACGGACCGGCCGCGGCACTCCTCGACGAGCAGGTGAATGCCACGCAGAAAGCGGCCTTGCTGGTGCGCCAGCTGCTTGCCTTCAGCCAGCGGCAGCCGACCTCCCCCAAAGCCCTGGATCTCAACCACCTCGTGATCGACAATCTGAGTCTGGTCACCCGGCTGGTCACCACCGACGTCACCCTGTCGCTGGATCTCTCGGAAGACGCTCCATGGGTATTCGGCGATACCGTGCAACTGGAGCAGGTGCTCTTCAACCTGTGTGCCAACGCTCGAGACGCCATGCCGAGGGGAGGCCAGCTGACGATTCGGACCGAGGTCCGGCCGGGAGCGGCGGTGCTCCTGGTGAGCGATACCGGTGTCGGCATGGACCCACAGACCCTCGAGCACGCATTCGAGCCCTTCTTCAGCACCAAGGGTGAACGGGGCACCGGCCTCGGCCTCCCTACGGTGCATGGCATCGTGAGCCAGCTTGGTGGTCGGATTGAAGTCGCGACCACCGTCGGGAGTGGAACCACGTTCACGGTACTGCTCCCGCGCCGCGAGGCCGAAGCCTCCGACCAGCCGGTGGCTGGAGCGGTACCGGTCTCCGCCCCCCGGGGGAAGGAGACGGTGTTGATCGTCGAGGACGAGGCGGCCGTGCGGAAGGTGCTGGCCAGGATCCTGCATCAACACGGGTACCAGGTGCTCGAAGCAAATTCCTTCGAGACGGCCCTCCAGGTCTATCGCTTTCGCCGTGACGAGATTCGGCTGGTCATCTCGGACATCACGATGCCTGGCCGGAGCGGGCACGAGCTCGTGGCCGAGCTGCGGGACGACCAGCCGAGCCTGCCGATCGTGCTGCTATCCGCCCATGACGAGGTCGGCATTAGGCGGGAGACGGCGCCCGGACACGGCATGGTAATCCTGCAGAAGCCGCCGGCGTTCGACGAGCTGTTGCGGGTAGTACGGGCGGCGCTGGATGCGTCGCCAGCTACGAGAACGGAGTGAGGTGGGCCAGGCGGGGAATCCTACCGGTACTTCACCAGCCAGACCGTGACGACCCGGTCCGCGACGTCCAGGGAAGGCGGTTCTGTGTGCACCGAGGGCTGGACCGCGGACGCCGCGGTCAGGCTGTCGTACGAGGGCGGAGCGATCTGAGGGCGGAGCAGGGTGGTGGCCGTGGAATCCCGGGGGAAAAACAAGTTTACCCGGGACGTGCTGTCGCTCCCTGAAACCTGGCCCTGGGCACGGGTGGTACACGCCAAGGCTACGACCAGCCCGATCAGAGCGCGGGTTCTCCCCATATCTCCTCCCCAGAACGATGTCTGCGAAGAACATCTTAAACCTCCAGGGAATGCCGTCGAGACCGCCATTAGACCTTGGTGTAGGGTCGGTTCCGCGCTGCACTAAGGTCCAGTGGCACCACCGCGAAGCCGCTTCATAGTTCCGGGACCGTCGACCAGCTCGCTCCGACTCGCCGCCAGATCGCCGGGAGCCCATACGATTTCCTTCGCCTGCAGGTCCGGCGCCCTTGCACTGGCCGCCGCAGCCCTCGTCGCCGTCCCGGAGCCCGCCTCGAGCCAGGCGCGCCAGCCGGAGTGGGCGTCGCTCAGCCTGCCCGGCGACACCCTCGTCCCTGCATCGGCCACTACCTCGGTCCTGGAGCAGGCCTGTCCCGATTGCAACCCGCCCAAGCGGTTCTGGGCCGGGGCTGGTGAGCTGATGGTGGTCCAGTTTATTCCCTGGGCGTTCACGAAATACGTGACTAAGGGCGAGTGGTCGAACATTTCACCCCGGACCTGGGCCGATAACCTCAAGTTCCCCTGGCAGTGGGACAACAACAAGTTCAACAACAACCAGTTCGCCCACCCGTACCACGGCAGCCTCTACTTCAACACCGGGCGGAGCAACGGCTACAACTTCTGGCAGTCGGCGCCCTGGGCATTTGGCGGGAGCCTGATGTGGGAGCTGTTCGGGGAGGTGTGGGCGCCGGCGCCCAACGATCTGGCCAACACGACGCTGGGCGGCATCACCCTGGGCGAGATGCTGTTCCGCTTCTCCTCCCTTACGCTCGACAACCAGGCGACCGGCTCGAACCGGGTGGTGCGGGAAATAGGCGCCGGACTGATCAACCCGGTCCGGGGCTTCAACCGGCTGGTTCGGGGCGAGACGGGTCGTATCTCAGAGAATCCGCCCGACTGGCGTCCCAGCGTGATCCAGGCATCCATGGATGTAGGCTACCGCCGGTTCGCGACCTCAGGCTCGCTCGATGATCCCAATGCCCGCGACCAGGCCTTCGTCCAGTTCTCCGTCTTCTACGGCAACCAGATCGCCGATCTGGATCGGGAGCCGTTCTCCAGCTTTCAGGTCACCGGCGCCTTGGCGAGCAGGTCGGCCAATCACAAGGCGCTGCAGGAGCTCCGGGTCCGCGGCAACCTTGCGGCCAAGCGGCTCGGCTCGAGCGAGCAGAAACGGCTCGCGGCCTTCATGACCTACGAGTACATCAGCAACCCCGTCGTGGATTTCGGCGCCCAGGGCTTCCAGGGTGGTCTGGTGTACGCCCAGGCGAAGCCAGGCAAGCAGATGAGGCTCTCCGGCGAGGCCCTGGCACGGTTCAACCCAATCGCGGCGATCCGGTCGGACTACTTCGTGACGGCCGAGGGGCGGGACTACGACTACGGCGTGGGCCTCGGCGGTCGACTGGCCGGGCAAGCCTTGTGGCCGGGGAAGGCCACTGTGCAGCTGTCCGGCGGCTACATATTCCTCCCCGTGGTGAGCGGTTTTCCCGGCAGCCACCAACTCTGGACCCTGAGCACCGAGGCGCGGGGCTATTTCCGGGGAAAGTTCGGGGCCGGTGTCGTCTATAACCGGCTGTGGCGGCGCAGCAATTACACCTTCAACGCCGACGTGCACCAGGATATGTCGGAGGCGCGGGTGTTCCTCTCACTGGCCATCCCGAGGTGGGAAGAATGAGGGACCTACTAAGGGGCTCTCGTCCGTATCTACTCGTGCTGTGCGCGAGTGGACTCCTGCTGGCCTGCGCGGACTCGATCGTTCGGCTCCTGGGCCCCGAGAACCAACCAGTGACGGTCGACACCCCGGAGCGTTTCCAGTTTACCGCCACCGATCTGCGCAACGTCAATGATCGGCAGACCTGGACCTGGCCCAACCCCGCGCCGCAGGCAGCCCTGACCCACGACAGCTTCATCCATCACGGCTACGGCATTCTGGTGGTGCTCGATGGGGCGGGCCAGGTCGTGGATTCCACGCTGCTGGAGCTGAACCTGGAGGCGGAAACCCGGCCCGGCGCCCCGGGAAACTGGACGGTCATCCTGGTCCTCGCGTCGGCGCGGGGGCGGGTCGACTTCGCCTTGACGCCGAAGCCGTGACACGACGCCGCTTCGGCTTCGATGGCAAGGCTTTTCAAGAGAAGGAGGAAGGCTGCGCTATTGGACTAAGGTAGCGCCGCGCCCTGGCTCCTAGCTCCCAGCTCCCGACTCAACACCAGACTCGCCCACACCGGCCGATGATCGCTGGCCCCATGCACTTCGCTGACCTTGCCGGCCCGGGCGGAGTCTGGAAGGCCGAACCCGCGGGCAAAGATGTGGTCCCAGGAGAACCAGGTGATGGTGCGGCCGACGTCCCTGGTCGGCCAGGTAAAGCCCTTCTGCTCGAAGTAGCTCCCGATGCCCTTGCTGTTGAAGTCGCCCGCGACGACCACGGGACATTTCGTCCCGGCCGCGTCCGCTAGGATGGCATCCACCTGACTCTCACGATCGCGCTCGGTCGCTCGGATCTGGGTCTCGAGATGCACTGCATAGACCCGGAGACAGGTTCCCCTCACGTCGATGGTTGCGGCGGTTGCAGTCCGCCGTTGGTGGCGGACCGGAGCCTCGTACGGCAGGATCACCTTGCCGGTCTCTACGATCGGCCAGCGGGTGAGAATGGCGGGGCCGAAGTAGCGCTCCCGGGTGGGGTGGATCGAGCCCGGGTAGTACACATAGTTGAGATGTAATGCCCGGGCGATGTGTTCGGTGCCCGATTCGTCCATCTCTTGCAGCGAGATGACGTCGGCGTTGGCCAACTCGGGGGTCCGGAGCACCGCGATGGCCTGATCGATCTGGTCGGCCAGCTTGATGTTGAAGCTGACGACGCGAAGCCGGGTTCCCCCCTCAGCCGCGGCAACCGCCGGGGCGTACGAACCCTCGAATTTGGGAGAAAGCGGGTTCAGCAGATTGACTGTATGGGCGCAGCCCGCCAGCAGCAGGCCTGCCGCAACTATCGAAAGTCGCTTTGTAGTCGTGACTCCGCTCTTCAACCGCATGTGATGGCGTCCCCGGTTGTTTCGCCTGTACTCCCCGAGGAATCATAACCCCACCATGGCCTACCGGGGCCCTTCGGTCCCGACAGGCAGCAGGGACCAGCACCAGGCCCACGCCCAGCGCGCAGCTGAGCCCGGCATAGATGAAGACGGCCCGCGATTTGGTGCTCCGGTTCCACATCATTCCGGATCTCGGTTACTGTCGGGACTGCTCCTTTAATCCGGGGCAGTGCTCGACGAGCTGAGCGTTGGGATGGAGTCCGAAGAATCAAAATGTGGAATGGAGGCAGGGAGGAGACCATTACACCAAAGGCTAGCGATTCACCTCGGCCACGAACACGTCGCTCTCCCGCTCGGTGCGCACGAAGTAGAGGCGCTTGCCGTACGTCGCCCAGTAGCCGCGGCCCCCGATGTCCGTTCCCTGCGGCCGGAGGATCAAGCGGGCCTTGCCGCCGTTGATCGGCATGGCCCAGAAAGCCACGCTGCCGCCCTGGGTCGCGATCCGCAGGAACAGCTCCTTGCCGCCCGGCGCTACCCGGGTCCCCACAAAGCTGGCATTCTCGAACGGCAACGGGATGGAATCGGTGTGACCGGTATCCACCCACACCCGCTCTATATAATGAACAATCTGTTCGTTCTCCCAGTCGGCGAACCCCCGCTCCAGCAGCAGCGCCTTGCCGTCCGGAGTCCAGTAGCCCTGGACCTCGCGCCGGCTGACCCGCCTCGGCTCGCCCCATGAGCCATCGGCGGCGCGGTGGGTGATATACAGACCGGCCTGGCCGCCCGGCGCCTCGGTAATGCTGAAGGCGAGCGACTGCCCGTCGGGCGACCAGTGGGGCCAGCGCTCCTCGTAGGGCCCGCCGTAAACGGTGGTCTCCGGCCCGCCGCTCGAAGGCATGACGAGGATGTCGCGGGTGCCGTTGCGCACCGCATGAAACGCCATCTCGCGATCGTCCGGTGAGATTTCTCCGTTGAAGTCGTCGGCCGGGTTGGTGGTGAGCTGCACGATGGGGCCGCCGTCCGCCGGCATCCGGTAGATATCCTGGTTGCCGTGAAGATTGGAGTCGAAGTAGAGCCAGTGGCTATCGTGCGACAGGCTCACCGCCTCGACCAGGTCACTCCCCACCGTGAGGGCCCGCACCGTGGCCGGGTCGGCCGGCCTGCCATCGGGTGGCACGTCAGCCATCCAGATGTTGGCGCTGATCGCCAGGGTGGAATAGGCCAGCCGATGTCCGTTCGCCGCGAGCGAGATCGAGCTCGCGTTGAGCCCCTGGGTCACCCGTTCCACCGGGCCGGCGGGAGTGCCGCTCCGATCGAGCGACATCCGGTACACGTCGCGTGGCCCGTCGCGATTGGAGACGAACAGCAGGTGGCGGCTGTCTCCCATCCACACCGGACTGGTGTTCAGGGCATCGCCGCCGATGAGCTTCCGGGGCGCACCACCGTCCGCTCGCAGGATCCAGATCGCGCTGGGGCCCACGTTGCCGAGATTGGACGGGGCCAGGGTGAAGATGCTGTTGCCGGTGACGAAGGCAATCAACTTTCCGTTGGGCGACCAAGCGAAGGAGTGCGGATCCGCCAGCGGGAGCCGGGACAGCAGGCTGGGCCGGCCGCCGTCGATCTGCTGGACCAGCACCGAGTCCGCACGATTGAAGAGAAACCGTTTGCTGTCCGGCCCCCAGGCCTTAGTGGTGAAGTAGCGGAGCCCTCTCCCCGCCCGGGTGTTCACGCCGGGGCCGACCAGCCGGGGAACCCCGCCAAGCGCGGGCACGAGATAGACGCTGTCGCCGGCTTCGTACAATAAGGATGAGCCGTCAGGCGACCACGCCGGCTGCCGCTGGGGTGGGCCGCTGTCGGGGGTCAGTGCGATGGGCGTGCCGCCCGATACCTGTCGCACGAACAACCGCATCCGATCGGCCGGTCCCTTGGCGTAGGCCACCAGCTCACCATTGGGCGAGAGCGCCGGATCGAGCTCGAGCCCGGGTTCGAAGGTGACCTGGCTCGCGCGACCGAGCTCGAGCCGGCCCGACTCCGGCCTCCGGAGCGCCAGCAGCGCCAGCAGCACGACCACTCCGACGGCCACTGCGCTCCCCAGCGCCCGGGCCAGCAGCGCTGTCGGGGAGCGCCTCGGCGACGTCGTGGAAAAGGCTTCCAGCCGGTCCACGATCTCCTGCGCGTGCTGCCACCGGTCCTCGGGCTCCTTGGCCAGACAGCGCTCGATCAGCTCGGCCAACGCGGGCGGCACGTCGGATCGGCGCGACGTCAGCGGCCGCGGCTGCTCCATCGCATGCGCCGCGAGCACGGCGCGGGGGGTGCCGGTGAACGGTGGCTCGCCGGTCAGGATCTCGTAGCCGAGCACGCCGAGGGCGTAGATGTCGGCGCGGTGGTCCACATCGGGCTCGGCGGTGGCCTGCTCCGGCGCCATGTAGGTCGGCGTGCCGATGGCTATTCCCGCGGTCGTGAGTGCCGTTGCCGATTCGCTCGCCTGACTCACCGCCTTGGCAACTCCGAAGTCCGCCACCAGCACGTGGCGGCCCGACAGCAGCACGTTGTCGGGCTTCACGTCCCGGTGCACCACGCCGCGGGCGTGCGCGTATGCCAGCGCGTCCGCGACTTCCCTCAGCAGGCGAACCGCCTCGGAGATGGGGAGCTGGCCCTGACGTTCGAGCTTCTGGCGGAGAGACTCGCCCTCGACGTAGGGCATGACGTAAAAGAGAAAGCCGCCGGCTTCGCCGGAGTCGAGGACCGGCAGGATGTGGGGGTGCTGCAGTTGGGCCGCGATCTCGATCTCGCGGGCAAACCGTTCCGCTCCCAGGGTCGCCGCCAGCTCGGGACGCAGCACTTTCACGGCGACCTTCCGCCGGTGCCGGAGATCTTCGGCGAGATACACCGTCGCCATGCCGCCCCGCCCGAGCTCGCCGGTCAGGACATAACGCCCGGCGAGCGCAGAGTGGAGGCGATCGAAGGTCTGCGACATGCTACCTAATATGGCACCACCAACACGCGGTTCCGCCTTCCGCTCATCCGGATGCCGGCCGCGGTGAAGGCAACCGGTCTCCCATTCACATAATACTTCGCTCCCGGCGAGGCCTCCCCCTTCAGGATAAAACTCCATCCCGTCCGTTTGGCTTCGATCCGGTATTCAATTCCTTTCTCAGTCCTGGCACGGGAGAACGAAACCAGGTTGGCTCCCACCGGGAGATCCGCGATGCTCATGTTCTCCCAACCCGTGGGCAGATGGGGATCGAAGACGACAGTCTTGCTGACCGCATCCGGCTGAATGCCAAAGATGTGCTGGATCAGCGGCAGGACGATGCCGTAACTGGTCCAGGCGATGACGAAGCAGCCATAGTCCGGCATCATCTCGGAGATCGACCCCGGTAGCTTCCGGTTGAAGGTCTCCACGATCTTCTCCATATACCACAGCGCTTCGTCGGTGCGCCCGTAGTTCGCCTCCGAGACGGCCTGAACTCCGGTCGAGATCGTCATCATCGCCTGCTGGTCGACCGCGGACAGGTAAGGCCCGTACTCGCCCACGTCCTCCTTCCGGATCTTGTCCAGGAATGGGATCGCTCTTGCCCGAGGGGCGATGCCCATTTCCAGCGGCGTGTTGATGACCCAGTTCTTGTTGGTGATCCAGCCTCGGCTGCTGTCCGGCATGGCGGAGAACTTCGCCTTGAGTCCCTCGTAGTATCCAATCAGCTCCCGGTCTCTCGGGGTCAGCTTGTCGGCCCCCTTGAGGCCGATCTGTTTGACGGCTCCCTCCGCGGCACTCATGGCCTGGGCCCGGGTGCCGTAGAAATCGGCGTAGGATCCTTCCTCCGGAATCCAGAAACGGTCATTGATTCTCTTCTTCAGCTCCGCCGCCTGTCGCTCGTAGCGTCGGGCCGTCGCGGGCTCACCCAACTGCCGGGCCACCCGCGCGGTAGCGCTTAAGGCCTCCTGGGTGTACGCGGACACGTCGATCAGCTCTGCGTTCAAACCGAGAATCTCGGTGATCCCGTACCCCTCCGGAAACAGGTTCCCATCCCGGTCCATATCGGTGAGCAGCCAGTGGAGACCCTGCTTCATGGCTGGGTACATCTCCCGGGCAAAGGCCAGATCTCCCGTCCACTGTATGACCTTGCCGGCGGTAAGGATGAATTGCGCGGTCTCCTGGGTATTTCCCGGATTGGAGACCCCTCCGTTGGTGGTCACCTCATGCACGATCCGGCCGTTGCCATTGGCCTTGGCTGAGAGGTTCTTCAATAGACGCAGGGTCTGCTTCGCAAGGTCAGGGTTTCCTGCCTCCAGCATCGCCTGCAGGGAATAGGTCTCGGTCCCGAACCACCAGGGATACTCCATGAATCCGCCGCTGAGACCACGCCCGATGCCGGGAACATCTCGCACCAGCCACTCGGCGTCGACCTTCACCCAGTTGTAGACCTCCTGCAGGCGGGGGTCGGGAATGCGGACTCGCGCGCGCCGAAGGAGCGACGCATAGTGCGTCTGCTTCCTTGCCAGGAGGCTGACATAATTGCGGGCCAGATAGGCGTAGGCACTCTCGGCTGCTTTTGCGCCTGTGGCTGAACCGGCGAACACGAAGGTCAGGGTCGAGCTGCCGTGGGGCGCTACAGATACTCGGTAGCGGGACGCAGCGGTGACTCCCATCCCACTCGTTTTGATCGGCTCGGGATCGGGCACCGGCTCACCGAAGGCGGAAGGGGTCGCTCCCCAGACTGCGTACCACGAGTGCTGGGTGTCCCGGGCGAGGAAGACACGTCGTGACGGTTCCCAGGAGACGGTATCCCGAGCGTCGGTGATGCCCAGCCGTTCGGAGAACCACACCGGGAGAAGATCGGTCTTGACCGACAGTTGAAGGGTCAGGTGGCGCTGGCGATTGCTCTGGTTGGCGAAGGTGTACTGAACGACCACTCCCGGGTGACCGTCCGGGCTGAACTGAAACCGCTCGGTCTCCAGGCTGTCGAGCACCGGACCATATCGGAGACGATTGCCATAGGGATAGTTGACGAATTCGGTGCTCTTCGAGAGGACGGCGTGCTGACCCGTCAGGCTGTCCGTCAGCCTGGCCCAGAAACCGTCAATCAGTTTGACCGGGTGGACCCAGAGGCCGCCCATCTCGCCGGGCACGTGGTCGCCGATATCGGAGAAATTTCCATCCTGGGTTCCGATCAGGTAGGCGCGATCGCCGGCCGTGACATAGGGCTCGGTCTGGTTCTGTCCGTGATTGCTTATGCCCGCGAGAATGCCCTTGGTTGAATCAGCCTGGGAATGGAGCAGGGCAGGGTTCGTCACCCCGAGGCAGAAAGCCAGGAGCAGCCGACGAGTTGTGCCGGCGAGCGCTGGATGGAGGCGACCGAAAGTATGCGACATGCTAGGCCCGGGTCAGGATCTCAGCAGTATACCGGGCCGGGGCAGGGGAGGGAAACCGCTGAATCAGCCGAACGTGAACGCAAACGCCTCCACGCCGGGATCCAGAAACTCGATCTCGAACTCCCGATCCTCGATGGGCTCTGGTTGCCGGATCAGCTGATACAGCCGCTGCTCGCTGACCCTGCCGTAGCCCTGTTCGTCCACGTCGCTTCCGTGCGCGGCTCCCGGCGGCTTGCCGTCGATGAGCACCCGAAACCGCACCGACGTTCCCGGCGCGGCCGGCCCCATGACTAGATGGAGATCACGGGAGTGGAAGCGGTACATGATGTGGCCACCCGCCTGGTTCAGCGCGGTGGCCTGTTTCCCCATCGTCCAATCACCCGAGAGCGCCCACTTGTTGAGCTTCAACCGCGCGGGAGCAACATAGACCCGATGCTGCTCCAGTACGGCACCCCCAGGTGAGGCAAAGTTCTCGGTGCGGTCATAGCCGAGATAATTCTCCGGAGACTTCAGGCTGCCCCAATCGGCGGCAGCTTCCAGTCCATGGCCCTCGACCGACACGAGGTCGTCACCGATGCCGCCGCGTCCTGCCTCGGCCAGCAACTGTTGGATGACCTTCTCCGACCGCTGGTAGTCGCCCTCCCCGAATTTGTGGTGGCGGATCCGCCCCTCCGCGTCGACCAAATAGAGGGCCGGCCAATACTGATTGTTGAACGCACGCCAGATGGTATAGTCGTTGTCGACCGCGATCGGATAATCGACCCTCATGTCCTTCGCGGCCCGGCGAACGTTGTCGAGGTTGTGCTCAAAGCCAAACTCAGGCGTGTGCACCCCGATCACCACCAATCCCTGATCCTTGTATTTCTCGGCCCACGCGCGGACGTAGGGGAGCGTGCGGAGCCAGTTGATGCAGGTATAAGTCCAGATGTCGACGAGGACGACTTTGCCGCGCAGGCCGGCCGGCGTCAACCGAGGCGAATTGAGCCACGCGGTCGCGCCGTCGAGCGAAGGCAGCTCGCCTTCAATCGGCAATCGAGCCGGCTTGGGCGTGCCCTGTTGCATGCTCGTGAGCATCGCGGCGAGAAGGATTGGCCCCGTCATGACGCATGGCTCATTTTGGCGTAACCGTGCAGGTCCACGATAGCCTGGGCAAAGGCAGCGGGGCTTCCTGCGGCAGGTTGTGGCCCACGCCGCCGGTGATGGTCCGGTGGGAATATTTGCGGGGCTCCACCTCCTGGTGCCGCGTCGCAACCAGACCACGCTGCGGGGTCATTGAAGGGGCTGCATCACCATCCAGCACGCGTAGCAGGACTCCGCGTCAAGAGCACCCGACTCACAACCAGGACCCAGACGAGGCCGATGATCGGCGAGACGACCCGCGAATAGGCACCGTCCGGGGCCCAGAATCCACCGCGCAGCCAGGTGGAGCCGCCCAGTAACACGAGCACGAGGGCTGCGACCCCCACCGCGAAGAGCCCGTTTGAGATCAGCCGGGCCCGCCAGAGCCCGAACGTCCCGGCCATGATTAGCATCCCGCGCGGGAACGAACTCAACACGATGCCGGCCCACGCCAAGTCGTTCAGTCCCGATGTGAGCGCGGTATTGCCGGAGTCGGCGATGGAGTAGGCGAGGGCCGCGCCCACCGTGAGCGCCAAGAGGAACAGCCCTCCGAACGCTGCGCTGGAGGCGGTCGCCGCCGCGCCCCACCCATCTTGCCCCGCCTCCGCCAGCGTGACCCTGAGGGCCGCCACGAACCACAGGAGGTTGAGGAGGTTGAGGCCGAAGAAGAACACGGCGATCAGAATCCGCGTGCGATGGCCGTCGTAGAACGCGACCAGTGCGTCGGCCGGCGCGCCGACCTGCGGCTGATAGCCGTAGATGATATATGCGATGATGAACAAGACGACGAACTGGATGCCGCTCGTGCGCCACAAGCGTTCCCAGAACCCGCGGGTGGTGTACACGCTGGTTGATGAGGTGATGGCTGTGGTGGATGCACTCATGAGGCAATCTCCTTTTCGAAAAGGGCCTCAGTAACCGAAGGGGAAAGTCGGAGGCCGGGAAGCGTCTTCAGGCATACTCCTCTCACGAGTCCAGAAACAGTTGCGCATGCCGCACAAAGGAGTCGTGGAACTGGAAGAGCGAGCCATGGCCGGCGTCGGGATAGGTCAACAGCATCGCGTTAGGCAGGTGCTCGGCCAACAGGAACGAGTTCCTCACCGGAATCATCGTGTCCCGGACTCCGTTCACCACGAGGCAAGGCTGGCTGATCCGGCGCAGCTTCGCGAACCGCTCGCCATCTACGCGCTCCCACCCACGAAATGCGGCGACCTGGGCCTGCGCGACCCCCGGGCCCGACAGGGGCTCACGATCTCCGGTGCGTGCCGCGAGGCGCGACGCGAACGCCTGGCCGGCCGCCTGGCTCGACTCGCTGGGAGTGAAGAAGAGCTTCACCAGCACCTGGTAGCCGGAGAGGCTGGGATCGCCGAGAATCTTGCTGAGCTCCGGCTTCTCCAGGTGCATGATGTCCTCACCGCCCTCGGGGGCGGTACCGACCAGCAGCATCTTGCGGACGAGGGACGGGCGGTCGAGCGCGGTCTGCTGCGCCACCATGCCGCCGAGGGAGAAGCCGAGCAGGTCGATCTGGGTGAGACCGAGTGCCTCGGCGAAGACCAGAAAGTGCTCGGTCATCCCGGCGATGGTGCTGGGCACCTCTCCGGTCGACCGTCCCAGGCCGGCGCTCTCGAACAGGATGACTTCGCGGCCGCCGGCCAGCGGATCGGTGACGGCCGGGTCCCAGTTGTCCATGGTCCCGGTGAAGTGTTGCAGGAACACGAGCGGCGGGGCGGCTCCGCCGCCGAACCGGCGATAGGCGTACGTCTCGAGCCGGGTCTCGATGAATTGGGTCGATGCCGTCACGGCGCCCGCCTCCGTTGATCCGGCCGGGGGAGCCTTCGCCTGGATGGCCGTAGTGTTGGTCATATCTCCTCCTGGTAGATCGTTCCTCCTCCTGTCAAACTGCGGCCGGCTTCTGACCCGGCCGCTTGTTCCACCCGTGGAAGGGCGAGAGGTCGCCCGCGTCCCAGGCCTCGCGGAGTCCAGCGGTGCTCAGGTCCCAGTCGGGGCGGATCTCGCTGGTCACGGCGCGCAGGTCGTGCCAGAGATCGACGACCGAGGGGCGGCCCCAGAACCAGTAGCCGTTGTAAATCCGGTGGATCACGAGGCCCGGCTTGAGCACCAGCGTGTGCGGGATCATCGGGTTGTTCTCGGGGTCGGTGTACTCCTGAATGTCGAGGTCCTTCTGAACCGTTCGCTCCGGGTCGGAGAGGAAGGTCCACTGGGCCCCGACCGACGCCCGGAACTCCTGGAGCGTGTGGTGGTCATCGGTGGAGATCGTAGCGATCTGGGTATACGCCACGGCGATCTTGGGGTAGAACGCGGCGAGCTCCAGGTGCTGCTGGTGCTCCTTCGGACAGTAGTGGCCCCGCGCGAGCGTGAGGATGAGCGGGTCGTCGCCCTGCAACTCGCTGAGCCTGCGGGGCGTGCTCGTGTGATCCGGCAGCTCGTAGTCGGGAAAGGTGCCTCCGGGCGCGATGTCAGCGCGCATGGTAGGACCCCTTCACTGCGGCAGCTCTTCGCCGCGCTGCTCGCGCACCATGTACTCCGCGTACCAGGACGGCCAGTCCTGGTCCCGTTGGCCGGTCCGCTTCTCGTGCTGCCCGTGCGCGGCCTCCGCGCGCCGCAGGGCCTGCGACAGGTCGCTCGCCGATGGGTACGTCGTGTCGCCGGCCACCCGCCCAGGGAGCCGTGTCGTGATCTCCTGCAGCACCCAGCCGTTGCCGTCCGGGTCCTTAAACGTGGCGTATGAGCCGTAGCTGATGTGGCCAGGCGCGAGGCCGCTGACCCGGCCGCCGAAGGGAGCGGGAGCTTTGGCGAAATGGAATACCTCGCTCACCTCTACCCCGCGCCGCACCAGGTCGTCGCGCGCAGCCTCGATGTCGGAGACGACCAGGAACAGGCCCTGGGCCGATCCGGGCGCGTTCTTTCCCAGGTGAATCGAACACTGGGAGCCCGGAGGCGTGAACTGGACCGCGCGCTCACCGCCGTCGCGGAAGTCGGCGTCGAGCCGCCAGCCGAGCCCCCCATAGAACTCCTTCGCGCGATCGACGTCCGAGACGGGGATGGTGATCACCTCGAGCTTGAGGTCGTCCTGCCCGACGCGCGCGTCGGTGGTCGCGTCCTGACTACGGGTTGCGGTGGTGCTCATGGCTGCCTCCTGGGCTGTGTCAGGTGTGCGTGCATCCTCTAGGTCGACTGGGCAAGCTTGGAACGCTTCTGACGGCGGTGGGCGCTCCACTGCATGACTGGCAAGGCAATGGCGGCTACCTCTTCGACCAGGGAGTCCAGGAGGGCCACGACATCGGTACCCGTCGAGAGGCTCGCGCTTTGCCCGGCCCACAGAGGCAGAAGATCCGAGCGGTCTGCCGCCTCGGCCGCGATCGAGAGATTCCTGACCAGGGCTCGTTGGAGTGGATACGGCAGGATCTCGGTTCCGGGGCGATTCAGCTCTTTCATCAGCTGGTTATGGATGCCACGCGCGAGTCTTCCGGTGAACCCCTTCGTCAGACCGGTATGTGCGGCGTGCCTTCCCCTCAGAGCGTCGCGATGAAGGCGGCCGGCGCCGGATTCGTCGCATGCCAGGAATGCCGTTCCGATCTGGACCGCTTCGGCGCCGAGCGCGAGGGCGGCGATGACGCCGCGCGCGTCACCGACACCTCCCGCGGCGATCACCGGCACCTCGACGATGTCGCGAACCTGAGGGACCAGCGACAGCGTGCCGGTGAGCGAATCCTCGGCGGGCCGGAGGAAGGAGCCGCGATGCCCCCCGGCTTCGAAACCGGAGGCGACGACGGCATCAACGCCGGCCTCCTCGAGTGCCACGGCCTCCTCGGGCGTGGTCGCCGTGCCGATCGTGACGATGCCTCGGGCTCGGCACTCCTCCAAAATGTCTCTCGACGGAATGCCGAAGATGAAGCTGAATACCGGCACCTTCGCGTCCAGCAGCACGCGAGCCTGATCTTCGAATCGTGCCGGGACGTACGGCTGGTATTCAGGACGAGCCGTACCCAACTCCGCGAGATGGGCGACCAGCGGGGCGAGGCTCCGGTTGAAGGCGGATTTATCCGAGCTGCGGGCGCCCTCGTCTTCCATCGACACCCACAGATTCATCGCAAACGGTTGCGATGTCATGGAGCGGATCTGTGCAATTACCTCCGTGATGGCTGCCGGGGCGAGGGAGAGCGCTCCGAACGATCCCAGTCCGCCGTAGTTGGAGACCGCTGCCGTCAATCTTTGCGAGGAAAGACCGCCGAGCGGACCCTGAATGATGGGATAGTCGATCCCGAGCTTCGCCGTGAGGCGATTCCGATTCCAGGCGGCAGGCATCAGTCGGACACCTCTCTTTAACTAGCGCAGCGACCTCAACGCTGCGCGGAGCTCGGTCGCGAGGGTGGATCCCGCCGAAGAAATCTCAATCGAATCGTGGAGGCGTCTATTGTACGATGGTATAGGACGTTCCTAGCCGCGCATGAAGTGGCAACTGTATCCGCCGGGGTGCTTGCGCAGGTAGTCCTGGTGGTAGCCCTCCGCACTGTACCAGGTCCCGGATGGCTCGATGCTCGTAGTGATCGGCCGTTTCCACTTGCCTGAGGCCTCGACCCGCGCCTTCACCCGCTCCGCCGCGCTCTTCTGCTCCGGCGTCTGCGGAAAGATCGCGGAGCGGTATTGCGTCCCGACGTCATTGCCCTGGCGGTTCAGCGTGGTGGGGTCGTGGAGCTTGAAGAACCACTGCTCCAGCAGGTCCTCATAGCTCAGCACTGAGGGGTCGAAGGTCACCCGGATCGCCTCGGCGTGACCCGACCTGCTGTCGTGGGTGTCCTCGTAGGTCGGATCCTTCACCCATCCCCCGGTGTAGCCGACGTCGGTGTCGATCACCCCGGGCACCGAGCGCAGGATCTCCTCGACGCCCCAGAAGCAGCCGCCGGCGAGCACCGCCACCTCGGTCTGCTGGGCGCCGGCGACGGCCGACCGAGTCATTCTTTCCTCCTGGGTCATATCACCTTTCTCCAAGCATCATGATCACCTCAAGCACTCACCCAACCTCATGCAATCCTTTAAACGTAGGCCGCTCCAGATTGTTCCGCAGCACCCAAGGCTTTGATGTCGCGCGGGTCCTCCTAGCTCCTAGCTAACATCGGGCACGAAGTTCTGCTCCCCCTTCGGCGGCCGGACATAGGTGTCATCGCGAGACCGGCGGTGGGGCAGGTGGAGCGGCGGCGGCGTCACGTCCTGGTACGGCACCGAACTCAGGATATGGGCGATGCAGTTGAGCCGGGCCCGGCGCTTGTCGTCCGCTTCCACGGTCCACCAGGGCGCCTGCTTGATGTCGGTGTGGCGGAACATCTCGTCCTTGGCCCTGGAGTATTCCACCCATTTGGACATGGACTGGAGGTCCATGGCGCTCAGCTTCCAGCGCCGCGCGGGATTGCCGGCCCGCTCCTCGAACCGGCGCTCCTGCTCCTCATCGCTCACCGAAAACCAGTACTTGAGGAGGATGATCCCCGAGCGGACCAGCATGCGCTCGAACTCGGGGCACGTGCGCATGAACTCGGTGTACTCCTCGTCGGTGCAGAAGCCCATGACGTGCTCGACCCCGGCCCGATTGTACCAGCTCCGGTCGAACAGGAGGATTTCCCCGGCCGCGGGCAGATGTTCGACGTAGCGCTGGAAGTACCACTGGGTCTTCTCCCGATCCGACGGCGTCCCCAGGGCGACCACTCGGCAGCCCCGGGGATTGAGCGGGTCCGTGATGCTCTTGATGGCCCCGCCTTTGCCCGCGGCATCACGGCCCTCGAAGATGAGGACCAGCTTCTGTCCAGCCTCCTTGATCCAGTACTGCATCTTCACCAGCTCGAAGTGCAGTTCCGCCAGCCGGTCCTCATAGACGCTGCGCTTGAGCTTTCCGTCGGGCTGGGCCACGGCGTCCTCTCCAGGGCTCTGTTGGGCAATGTGAGATGGGATTTCCAATGTACCTCTGGCCCAGAAACGGGAAACCCCCGCCCGGCGCGGGACGCCGAGCGGGGGCTCGCCTTGGGATGCTACTGCACCAGCAGAACTGCGACCTTTCCGCCTAAGCCGTCGGGAATCGTGGTGACCCCGTTAGGCACCACCCAATTCCGCCCGTCCACCAGCAGATTGAAGTGGTAGAGCCCGCGGGGCAGGGCAAAAGTGCCTTCCCATAGGTCGTCTCCCAGATGATGTAGCGCGTGCGGCTGCCACCCGTCCCAGTTTCCCGTGATCGCGACCGAGCTCACCTCGCGGAATCGGAACGTGACCACGAGACTGTCGCCACGGGTGCGGGGAACCAGCGGACCGGAGATCCTGGTCGCCGGGCTGGGCATCGGACGGGGCGAGCCGATCCGCACCCCGGCGCTGACGAAGTTGCCTCTGGGGAAGCCCTGATAAGGCTCCCGGAGATAGCTGCCTCCTGCGAGCTCCACCGACAGCACCGGTCCCAGGAATAGCTGCAGGCCCGCGCTGCCAGCGGCGGTCGAGCCGTACACCGATGACAGCCGGGACTCGGTCGCCAGCGACAGGACGACGGGACCGCGGTTCAGCCGAACCCCTGCGCCCACATCGGTGAACCAGTCGCCGAAGAAGCGGGTGGGCTCCACCGTGAGTTGGAAATCAGTGGGACCGCCTCTGCCACCTGGCCGCCACCACATCCGGGCACGGGTGTGGAGCGCGAGCACCGATGGGTCATTAGCAATCCATCCCGCCGAGGGGCCCGCACCGAACCCGAAGCCCCACTTGGGGGAGGACCAGAACACCTCGCCCAGGCCGTGGGCCGCAGAGGTCCGACTGCCTAGGGTGCGAGTCGTACCCTCGATACTCCCTTCTATCCCCAGCCGCCACCGGCCGGCCAGGCGGGGCGTTGCGCCCCAGAGTTGCAGCCGGCCCTGGCCCGCCCACACCCCTGCGGGCAGGGAGGCGGCGTAGCCGCTGGCCTGAGCCACAAAAGAGGGTGCCGTGTACCGGATAGTGGGGAAGAGCGAAGCCGAGCTGAAGCTGGGACCGGTTTCGCTGCGCAGCGTGCCCACTCCGACTCCCAGCGACACCCGGGTCTGGGCACGGGCGGGCAGGGCGGCGAGGCTCATCGCCACCAGCACGAAAACACATGTAGGGGCGCAGCGTGCTGCGCCCCTACATGGCTGTGCTACGGAGTTACTCATGGTTATGGCTTGTGACGCCCGATCCTGCTCTGGGCGGTGGCTGGGGTGGAACCTTCGTCCTGGCCGCCGTCGTCGTGACCGGCCTGGTCTTCCACCTCGTTGTTCACGCCGTCGTGTTCGTCGATGCCTTCCTGCTCCATATCGCCATCATTATTCTGGCCATCGCCCTCGTCCAGGCCGTCCTGGTGGTTGGGGCCGTTCGGTTCATCCGGAACGGCAACATCACCCTGGACCTGCGTGGCAATCCCGTGGGAGAAGGCCGGTCCAGACTGGCCTCCGTTGGACTTGCCGGGCGCCTGGGCGTTGAGCAACGCCGGCAGCGCCAGCAGTACGATGACTCCAAGAAGCGTGCGAAGCATGGTGATTCCTCCGGCAATTAGGGGACCACACCTGCTCCATGAAGACGCTTCCTGGGCCCCCGAGGTAACACCCTCCGGGAAATCGCGCCGGGGCAGCGCGTTACCAAGCTCACGGCGGGGGACTCTTTAAGGTGAGCGCCGTTGCCGGCGTTGGGTGCAACCTTTAGCATCCTCACAACCCGGGCGAGAGGCACGGTGGATTCGAGAGACGCGGCAACGGATGGCGAGGTGGTGCGCGCCGTGCTGGCAGGCAACGTGGAGCGCTACGGGGTGCTGGTCGCACGCTACCGTGACCGACACGCGCGCTACGCCGCCCGGATGCTCGGCTCGCTGGACGCCGCCGAGGATGCGGTTCAGGACGCGCTGGTCCGGGCATTCGATCGCCTGGCGGAGTGCCGGGAGCCCGAGAAGTTTGCCGGGTGGCTGTTCCTGATTCTCCGGAACCGCTGCTTCGCCGAGCGGCGGCGGCACAAGCGCACCGAGCCGCTGGTCCCGGATCGCAGCGATGTGGCGGCGCCGGAGCGTTCAGACAGCGCGGTCGAGCAGGTGGAGCGGGCCAGAGCGCTGGAGCAGGCCCTCGAACAGCTGACGCCGGAGCAACGTGAAGCCTTCGTGTTGAAGCACGTCGAAGGGTTGCCGTACAAGGAAATTGCCGAGCTCACCGGAGCCACGGTCGCCTCACTCAAGATGCGGGTCCACCGAGCCTACGATCAGCTGCGGGAACTCATGAAGGATCACCTATGACGAAGTCCTATCAGCCCGAGATCAAGCGACTCCTGGATGGCGAGCTCTCCCTGGCCGACTTGGCACCTGAGCTTCGCGCCGAAGGGGAGGAGGCGCTCCGTCTCCTCGCCGCGGTGGACCGCGCGCCGGTCACCCTGCCGCCGTCACTCGATGCCCGGGTAATGCAATCCGTGCGACAGCACGCCGGGTCACCGGCCCGGCGTCTATGGCGCCGTCTCGCAGCCCCGCGCGAGGTAGAGCTCCGGCTCCGGGTGCGTCCGTGGGCTGTGTTGGGAGGGAGTCTGGCCGTGGCCGCTGCGCTCCTGCTGCTTCTCGCCCGTCCTCAGGCGCCGGTGCCATCCGGTCCGAACGTCGCCTTCGTGCGCTTTGTGTTGTACGCGCCCGATGCGAAACGAGTAACGGTGGCGGGCACCTTCAACCAATGGGATCAGAACGCGGCACCCCTCACCCCGACCGGCAAGGACGGCGTCTGGGTGACGACCCTCGAGGTTCCCGTGGGGCAACACCAGTACGCCTTCGTGGTCGATGGCCAACGCTGGGTCCCCGACCCGGCTGCGCCAGGTGTGGATGACGGGTTCGGTCGCCGGAACAGCATTGTCGCCGCAACCGCGCCGGGAGCCAGAATTTTGTGAGGGTGCGCGCCCTGGTCGTGGCGATCGTGCTGGGGCTGGTATCGCCTCGGCTCCTGCCGGGTCTGGCAGCGCAGGACGTGGCGGCGCGCTTGACCGGGCGGGTCCCGCCCGAGGTCGTCACTACGGTGAACGGGATCGCACAAGACGCAGCAGGTCGTGGCCTGCCGGTGGAACCATTAATCCAGAAAACACTCGAGGGGAGCGCCAAGGGCGTCCCCGCCGATCGGGTGATTGCCGCGGTGCGAACGCTCGCTTCGAGACTCGATGAGTCTCGGACCGCTCTGCGCGACGCCGGCATTCCAGCGCCGAGTCCCGCCGCAGTCGAAGGCGGAGCCGACGCGCTCAACGCCGGACTGAATGCGAGCCACGTCCGCGACCTAGCTCGGATCAGTCGGGGGCCGTACGACCCGGCGGTGACCCTGCGAGTGGCAACCACGCTCACCGCGCTGGGTGTGCCCGCGCAACGGGGACTTCGGCTGATGGAGCGGAGGATTCAGGCTGGGCGGGGGCCGAACGATCTACTCGATCTGCCCAATGAAGTGCAGGTGGACATGGCGCACGGCGCCAGCGCCGCGCAAGCCGCTGAGGCATTGGAGACCGGTGCGGGAGACCGGGACCAACCGGAGAGACCCGAAGCCCACCCCGGCCAGGAGGGCGAGCATGGCCAGCACGGTGACCATCGGGATTGATCCTTAGCGCTGCGGGTCTATCCGGCGGGCTTCCGCCTGCTGGGCCAGCACCCGCTCGGTAAAATCCAGCCGCTCCTGCATCTCGCTCACATCCCGCCCCAGCCGGCCCACCTCGGCTTCGAGGGCTTCGAGCTGCTCGAGCCCGGCCTCGAGCTGCTCGCTCCCGGCGGCGGGACCCCGGTGCAGCCGCTGAGCCCACATACCGAACACCAGCGCGAGCGCCGCGTGTACCCCGGCGTGCCACGGCTGGGCTTCGCCGGCCGCGAAACCGACTGCGACCAGGTTGATGGCACTCAGTATGACGGCGATCGGACGCCAGATCGCGGGCTTGAAGGTCATGGCGAGATCCTATCGAGCGGAAAGGGAATCACCTCAACAAGATGCACCCCATTGATGGGACAGTCGAGTGGAGGAGAGCACCACGGCCGCCGTGGTGGCCGCCAGGCGCAGCAGTAAAGCGGATCGTCGCTTCATCAGGACCTCAGAATCAGAAGCTGACTTGGGCCTGCGCCAGCGCGAGGCTCTTACGAACTCCCGGCTCGCCCACCTTGCGCGAGACGTACTCGAGCGTGAGCCGAGTCGTCCTTCCCCAGGGAAACAGATTGACGCCGGCAGTCCACGCCTGGTTTTTCTGGGCGCCGGTTGCTATCCTGGGCCGGTTAAACCACTCGTACTTGAGCACCGGCTGCACCCACGGACGCAGGGGCGCGGCGGCGAGCACGTACCACCCCTTGTCATCGCCGGTCGAGGCTTGATCGTGATGTTGGCCGACGTACTCGCCGCGAAGAATGACCCAGGGCGACTCGATGCTTGCGTCGGCACCGTAGCGGGTGCTGTCCGCGAAGTAGCGGCCGGCGTTGGTGCCCAGCACCAGATAGGGGACCGGCCGCACCGTCACCCGAGCGATTCCCAGCGCCGACGAGTCGGTGTTGGCCGTGACGTTTTGCCCCTCACCGTTGAAGACGCCGGCCGAGATCGTGACCCGGCCACCAATAGCGTAGTCCGCCATGACGCCAATGTCTCGCTTGGGCGCCAGCGAGTCCACCACCGTTGACCGGTCGGCAGTCTCCAACTCCGCGAGTGAGGTGATGAACTCCCGGGTGAAGGGCGTCTTGAACTGGCCGACCTGCACCTCCAGTGCATCGTGGGTCCACCGGACGTAGGCATCTTGGAGCGAGACACTGGCCTTCCCCGTGCCGACGTTGCCGGTGCGGAATTCCCCCTGGATCCTCCAGGTCACGTTGCCAGGGACGGCGCCGGCTGCGGCGAGGCGAGCGCGATTGATAGTCCCCACCAGCCCTACGTTCTCTTGGTAGGTCTCCCGTCCCTGGATGTACCCACTGAGCTTGACCGCTGGGGGCGGAGCTGGGGATGGCGTTTGAGCGGCAAGGGTCGGCAGCAACAGCTGCAGGGCTGTCGGGACCAGGAGCACGAATCGGGCAGGCATGAACCCCTTTCGTCTAGGTGGGTGATCGGCCCGAACGTACATGCCACTGGCGCGTTAGGCAACTGCTTGCCTATCGGGTGCGATCCACGCGCTCCGGCGGCCCGGTGGTGGATATAGGGATACTTCGGTGTAAGTCGGTGGGACGAGTTCGTGCTACGGTGCAGCTGCTGCGTGAAGCGTCAAGATGATGTCGGTGAAGTTCGGCTCTCCCACTCCACCCAGATTTCCTCCGTCATCGATGGCCACGGTCCAATCGGGGAAACTGCCCGTCACTCTGGTAGCGGGCGGACCCTTGGGCGGGTCACCGGGCCTCTGGTGCCCCTGTACGAACTGCCCGTTGACGTGGCTCCCAGCGGCAAATGACTTGTCGGGGTTGGGGCCGTTGATGGTGTAGACCGTGCCCTCCGGCACCAGCTTGTGCTTGCAACCGTCTTTGAAGAGCGTGTCTGCCGGGCTGATCGCCGGGCTGGGCATGATGAACGTATTGCCGTTGAACTTGCACAGGGTGCTCTGCACCGTGACGGTGATGATCATTTTCTGACCCATGTCCATCCTGCAGTCGGCGGTGCTGTCGGCCGCCCCGGTATGGTTGACGCAGGTGAGGGTTCCCGTTCCGCCTCCTCCCCCTCCTCCTCCGCCCGCCGGCGTTACAGTGACAGTCTGGCTCGAGCTGGCCGTGAGCCCCCCGTTATCGGTCACGGTCAACGCGACCGTGTATGGGGTTGCGGCGGTCGCGGCATAGGCGTGGGTGGGATCGCTCGTGGTGTCGGCTGGACTCCCATCGCCGTAATTCCAGCTGGACGTGAAGCTACCGTCCGGGTCGGCGCTCGTGTTGGCGAAGGTGCAGGTCAATCCCACGCAGTTCGAGGTGAAGCTGGCCACCGGGGGAGTGGTGTCTGACGGCTTCGTGATGTTCGTCCCGCTTCCACTGCAGCCCGCAGCCAGCGCCACGACGATAGTTGTTCCGGCAATCGAGGGGATCCATCGCATGCCGATTGGTACGGCAACTCCCGCACCAGCGCTCAGCTTTGCTGCAAAGCAATAGCGACGTGGAAGTTGCAGTTGGGCGTACGGCAGGCTCAGGCGGCCGACGACAATCTGGCCGGGCCACCCTGGACCATAGCAGACAGGATGTCACTACTCCCGTCAGCGCGTCGCCGCCGAATCCGCCTGTCGCAGCCGCCCCGCGAAGTCGCGGAGCTCCGGCAAGCCCAGATCCGAGGCCACCCAGTAGGTGTACTGCGGCGTGGTCCAGTGCAGCAGGTGATAGCCCTGTCGCGAGGTCGCACCGGCACCGCCCGCCGGCTCGCGGTTTGCCGGCCAGAGGAACACGTTGATCAGGTGCTGCCGCCGCCCGTAGACCAGCGCAGCCACCGGACGGCCGGCGAGATAGTCGAGCCGTCCGCCGATCAGGGGATACCCGCGACCGGCGAAGTCGTACACCGCGGGCGAGAAATCCAGCTTGCCGTTGAACCAGGGCTTCACCGTGTGCTGGTCGGTGGAGACCACGTCGGTGAGATGGCCCGGCATGAGCGAGCGGACGTGGCTGGTGAGCACCTGTTCGCTCAGCGCCTGGCCGACCGCGCGATCGGAGGCGACCCGCCAGCTCCCCACGGCCACCAGCGCCAGTGACGCGGCCAGCGCCAGCGGGCGCCAGCCGACCGGCGCCGTGGTGCGACGGGTGACGGGACTGCCGGCGGCCGATCTGAGCGCCGAGCGAACCCGGTTCCTGAGCTCCTCCGACCCGCGCAACGGGGGCACCTCGGCCCGGATCGCCGCGCCCAGTGCCACGCGGGCGTCGTGCAGCCGGGCGCAGTCGCGACACTCCTTCAAGTGGGCTGCGAACTCCCGCGCGTCTCGCGACGCTAGCTCCCCGTCCAGATAGGCGTCCAGCTGCAGCTCCATATCGCTATGGGTCATCGTCCCTCCTGCTCCGCGTACAGCGCCCGCTGCAGCCGGGAGCGGGCCCGCGAGAGCCGTGACATCACGGTTCCCGCCGGCACTCCGGTGATCTCGCCGATTTCCTGGTAGGACAGACCCTGGAGCTCGCGCAACACGATCACCTCACGGAATTCGGGCGGCAGCCGGTCGAGCGCCTGGTGCAGCGATTCCCGCGCCGATACGCCCTCGAGTGCCGCTTCCGGATGGACCTCCGCCACCGACTCACTGTGGAGCTGCTCGTCGAACTCCGCCGCTCTGGCCTCCTGGCGGTAGCGGCGCCGCCAGGTGAAGGCGGTGTTGCGGACGATGGTCAGCAGCCAGGCCCGGCCGTCGGCGGCTTCGGCCCCGCGGAACCCGTCGAAGTACTTGAGCGCCCGCAGATAGGCATCCTGCACCACGTCTTGCGCGTCCTGTTCGTGGCGCGTGAGATAGCGCGCCAGCGTGTAGGCGGCGTCCAGGTGCGGCAGCACGATCGCTTCGAACCGCCCGAGCTCGGTGGGCTCCATAGTCCTCAAGGTGTCCGCAGTACCCCTGCGAATGAGACTCCGCGAGCGGTGGATTTATTCCCGGGAATAAGTACGGAACCCAGAGGGTATCCGGCACTGAGCCCAGTGTCGTCTTACCCATTTATCGGAGATACCACCATGACCCGCAAGTACCGCACGATCACCCGTGCCCTCGGCGGGCTGCTCTTTGCTGCCTCAGCCCTCGGCGCGGCGCGGCAGCGTCCAGCCCCGAGCGAGCCCGTACCGGTCACCGCCAAGCTGTCAGAATGGAAGGTGGAGCTGTCCGAGCCGACCGTCGCGGAGGGCGCAGTCACCTTCACCGTCACCAACGCCGGCAGCATCCCCCACGCCTTCGAGGTCGAGGGGCATGGAGTCGAGCAGCAGACCGCGCTGATCCAGCCCGGCTCGAGCGCCACTCTGACACTGACGCTGCATCCGGGGACTTACGAGATCTACTGCCCGGTGGGAGAGGATTCGCACAAGAAGCTCGGCATGGAGACCCACTTGCAGGTGGTGAGCGGGGCCAGCTCGAGATCACCGGGTTACGGAAACATCAAGATGACCCAGCCACCGGCTGGGCCCGCGAAGGTCAAGTCGATCCAGGTGACCGGCGGCGGTCCGGTCATCCAGATCCTGCCCGGCCCGTTCCCCTTCGCCGACAGCGCGGCCGCCATCCTCAAGTCATTTGGCGACGAGAAGGAGGGGCTGGAGTCGCAGGCGCAGAACGGGCCCTATTCCAACAACGTCACACCGATTGCGGGCAGCTTCAGCTTCACCGCCTGGGACAAGGGCGCCACCCGCGACTCGGTGGACGGCGTCGCCCAGTTCATCACCAAGGACCAGGCGCAATGGAAGCTGGTGCTGGACCGGGTGCAGACCAAGGACGTGCCCCACCACCCGCGATTTGGCGGCGTGATCATGGGTCTTTACTATCATGGGATGACTGGTGTGCACACGCCGCTGGTGCCCACCATCAACAGCGCCGTCGCGCTGTGGGCGTTCGGCCACCTCTACCGGAACGGCACCCTGGTGACCGACAATGCGATGGTGCACGTGATGCAGCTGTCCCGCACCCGGCGTCCCGGCGATTTCGCGCTGGCCTGCTGGGATTGCTCGAAGAACCCGATCGAGGAGCTGCAGCTGCAGATCCTCCCGGGCAAGGACGAGCCGAAATTCGATGCGCCGGGCGGGTTCCTGTTTGTGAACTGGGAGAAGTCGCGCTCTCGCTCTTCCTGAGGATGCTCCGATGCGACGTTGCCTGCTATCGGTTGTCACTGTTGCTATGGCGCTCGCTGCCACTTCGCCCGGGGGCGCGCAAACCCTCGCGGCGAAGCCGGCGATCTTTGCCGATCCCGTGCCCGGCAGCGACCCATCCAAAGGAGAGCTCGTCCTGGGGCGCACGACGCTGCCCGGCGCGTTGCGGATCTTTGCGGTGCAGCTGGGCGAAGCCCCGAAGGGGTCTCCACCGCACGCCAATCCCGATACGCTTCCGGCCGGCACCGAATGGCAGGTGGGCGATCATGTGGTCCGGCCGCGCCACGTGCTGGACCTGGGGCCCGAGCTCTATCGGCTGTTCTTCGACCGGAACCAGCGGCTGGTAGCGGCAGTCACCTTTCAGCCGCCGCGGCGGGTTACTCGCGAGGAGTTAAAGGCGCATTACCCATCCCTGGCCTTCGAGGGGCGCCGGTTGGGGTCGGCAGACGCGTTCGTAGCCCCGCTCGGGAAATGCGTCTCCTTCGCCGGCCGGCTGCGGCTCGACACCAGGCAGGTGGATCAGCTCAGCTACGTCTACACCTGTGCGACAAAGCCTGCCTCATCGAGCCGGTAACCGCGCCGGCCAATCGAGCACCAGAGTAAAGAGCAGCGGGTCCTCCCGGCCGAACCCGACGAAGCGCTGGCCATCCGGCGTGACATCGAAGGAGCGGACCATCCGGCTGAAAGGCGGCGTGGGAAGGGCCACACCCGGCTGAGACAGATCGATCGGGGGACCGAGCTTCACTCCGACGCCCATGATGGAGCCGTCCGGAACCCGGTAGTAGAGCTCCCGGCCGTCGGCCCTCCAGACCGGAAACTCACCTCCCGCGGTGGAGACCCGCGTCGCGATGCCCGACCCGGATACCGCCCGGATGTAGACCTCCGGCGCACCGGTCTCGTCCGAGACGTAAGCCATCCAGCGCCCGTCCGGCGACCACCGAGGGGAAGACAGGTTCCCCGGGGCGTCCCAGACCCGAGCCGCTCGCCGCTCGGCGAGCGAATAGATCCAGATCTCATCCTTCGTCGCGCTGTCGCCAGCGGAGAGTTGAAACGCGATCTTCCGGCCATCCGGTGACCAATCCGGGGTCCTGATGTTGCGCATGCCCGAAGAGAAGAGTGAGTCCGAGGTGTCGGTCGCTACGTGATACAATCCCAGGGTCAGAGGCCCGCTGAACAGCGTACGGTACGCGATGAGTGAATCGCCCGGGCCCCAGGCCGGTTCGAGGATTCCCTGTCCGGGGATGATCCCGGTATGGGCTCTGGTTGCCACCTGTCGGTTCCGATCATAGAGCCACAGCTGCCCTGCCGCGGCGAAGGCGATGCGCCGGCCGCTATGGGCCAGCGCGGCGCTCGAGGCGTTGAAGTAGGAGACTGGACCGGTGGGAGCCCGAACCGAATCCACCACCACCGACTGCCGGTTCAGCCACGCGAGCGATTGCGCCCCACTGTTCATCTGAAAGGCCACGAGAGCATTGGCGCTGGCGGCGTAGCTAGCTAGGGTCCGCACACCGACAACATGCTCGAGGAGGACCCGCGGCTCCCCGATCGGCCGCAATGTTTTGAGGTCGAGCCGCTGCGCCATAAGCGGCCCCATGGCCCCCATCGTTCCCTCGCGGAAAAGGATCCAGTCAGGGGCTATAAACTGGGGATCGCCGCCCGAACGCCTGACATCGGTGATGGTGCCGGTGACGAGGTCGGCCGCCAGGATGGTCGTCGCGCCGGTGCGGCCACTGCTGAAGAGGACATGCCCGCCATCGGGAAGCGCCGAGGGACGGCGATGGACTGACTCGCCCGGGCGGAACCGGGTGAGCTGGGTACAGGGTCCCCCAGCGGCCGGCACTTTGAACAGCGGTACGCTGAGAAAGTCGGGCGAGTACACGATGACGCCGTCTCTGGTCCAGGTGCCGCCGCCGGGTCGGGATGCGGTACAAAGTGCGCGCTGGGTGCCGGCGCGCAGATCTGCGACCCACAGCTGCCCTTTGGCGAAGTAGCCCAGCGCTCCACCGTCAGGCGACCAGAAGGGGCCGGACCCGGTCTCGGTGCCGTCGACTCGGCTGGCCGTGAGACTATCCAGAGACCGGACCCACACGGCTGTCGCCCCGCCCCGGTCGGCTGCGACGAAGGCGAACTGCCTGCCATCCAACGAGAGCGCAATCCCCCCTTCGGGCCTGAACTCCTGTCCTGCCGGCGCGGGGAGGGCGGCGACAAGGGACCGCCGCGGCGGCTCGGCTTGACGAGAGCGGGACAGCAGCGCACCGGCGGCGGCAGCAGACCCCAGCACGACTAACCCACCCAGGAGCGCCCAGGGAGCCAGCGCCCGGACCGGCTTTGCCATGCGGGGTGTGGACACGTTGCGCTCGCCGGACTCGGCCGCTGTCCGCTGCGTCTCCCCGCTCACCTCTGCCGCCGGCAACTCATCCAGCACCCGCCGGAGATCGTCGGCCGACTGCGGCCGGTCGGCGGGGTTCTTCTCCAGCAGCCGCATGATCAGTGCAGCCAGGCGGGGCGGCACGCTGGCCCGACGCCGGGTGATCGGCTCGGGAGTCTCGGTGGCGTGTGCGGCCAGCAGCTGCTGCGCGGTGCGGCCCTCGAACGGTGCCCAGCCGGCGAGCATCTCGTAGCCGACGACGCCCAGGGCGTAGAGATCGGCGCGGTGGTCCACCACATCGCCGGTGGCCTGCTCCGGCGCCATGTAGGCGGGCGTGCCGAGCGAAGTGCCGACCGCCGTGAGGGTGGAGGACCGCCGCGCGTCGCCGTCGCCTTCACGAGACGCGCTGATCGCCTTGGCAATCCCGAAGTCGGCCACGACGGCGCCGCCGTCGGAAAGCAGAATGTTCTCCGGTTTGACGTCGCGGTGCACCACGCCAATGCGATGGGCGTAGGCGAGCGCGCCGGCCACATCGCACAGGATGCGCACCGCCCCGGCGATGGGCAGCGCTCCCTCGCGCGCCAGCCGGGCGCGAAGGCTCTCGCCATCGACCAGGGGCATGGTGTAGAACAGCACACCGCCATTCATCTCGCCCGCCGCCAGAAGCGGCACGATGTGCGGGTGCTGCAGCCGCGCGGCCAGCCGGACCTCGCGCTTGAACCGGTCGGTCGAGAGCCCCTCGGCGAGCTCGGGGCGGAGAACCTTTACCACCACCTTGCGCCCCAGCGCCGCCTCGTGGGCCACGAACACGCGGCTCATGCCCCCGCCGCCGAGCTCCCGCTCGATGACGTAGGCGGCGCCGAGCGCCTGTTGCAGCTGGTCCTGGAGGTCAGTGGGGTTCATGGTGTGGTCGCCTCGTGAAGGTACGAGGTAAGAGGGGAGAGGTAAGAGGGGAGAGGTAAGGCGTGCGAGTGAGGTCAGGACTAGGGTGACGGCTACTTCCCGGTGGGTCCGAATCTTTCAGTTCGGATCAGGCTCGGCTGGTGGCCCAGCTGGACCAGCGCCGTGGCGGCCGCCTCGACGAACGCCGTCGGCCCGCAGACGTAGACCAGCGGCCGCTCGGCCGGCGGCCAGGAGATCTCCCGCAGCAGCTCCATGTCTACCCGCCGGCGGTAGCCCTGCCACTCCTGGGGCCATTCGCGGGTGAGCGTTAAATGCACCATCACCCCCGGCTGGGCCGCATCCCGGGCCAGCTCTTCCTTATAGATGACATTTCCCAGCGACCGGGCGGAGTAGAGCAGACGGACCGGCGCGTTGCTGTGCGCGGCCAGCCGGTGGCGCAGCATCGAGCGGAACGGCACGATCCCGGAGCCCCCGGCCAGCAACAACAGCGGCCCACCCATCGCCGCCTGCCAAACGAAGTAGCCACCGATGGGGCCGCGCAGCTCGAGCTCGTCGCCTGGCCGGAGCTCGTCCACCAGATAGCGGGAGACCTCGCCCTCCTCCAGCCGTTCCACGGTGAGGACCAGCCGATGGTCCTCCGGAGCCGATGCCAGCGAATAGCTGCGCTCCGCCTGGTAGCCGTCCTCTGCCGTGAGCCGAACGTCCACGTGTTGGCCGGCGAGATGGCCCGGCCAGTCACGGCAGTCGAGCACCAGACTCCGCACCCGAGACGTCTCGTCCATCGTCTCGAGGACCTTGGCGCTATGCCAGGTCAGTCGCCTTGGTAGCGCTGTTCCTGCCACGGGTCACCCCGATCGTGATAGCCGTACCGCTCCCAGAAGCCCGGATGGTCCGCGGTTTCGAGCTGGAGCCCGCGCACCCACTTGGCGCTCTTCCAGAAGTAGAGATGAGGAACCAGCAGGCGGGCTGGACCGCCGTGCTCCGGTTCCAAAGGGACATCGTCGTACGCCAGCGCGATCCAGGCCTTGCCGCCGGTGACATCGGCGAGCTGCAGGTTGGTGCTGTAGTCGCCGTCGCTCCACGCGGTCACGTAGGCCCCAGCCGGACCGGCGCCCTGCAGGAGCAGGTCGAGCGAGACGCCGGACCAGCGGGTGTCCAGCTTGGACCACTTGGTGACGCAGTGGATATCCACCGTGAAGTTCTCGCGGGGCAGGGCGGTGAACTGCTCCCAGCTCCACGACTGCGGCGCGGCCACGGCGCCGCGGACGGTGAAGGTCCACTCCTTCAGCGGCGTGCGCGGCGTCGGCCCGGCCGAGAGCACCGGGAAGTCGTGGGTGACGTACTGCCCCGGCGGGATCCGGGCCCGATCGGTGGTTGGTCGCCGGCCTTGGAATCCGCGTGAGATGGGTGGCATGACTATTTCAAAAAGCTCACGAGCTCGGCGTTCGTCTGGTCCGCGTGGGTCCAGGTGAAGCCGTGCGGTCCGTTCTTGATCACCACCAGACGGCTGCCCTTGACCGCCTGGCTGGTCAGCTTGCCGGAGACCTCGATCGGTACGATGCGGTCGGAATCGCCGTGGATGACCAGCGTGGGCACATCGATGCGCTGCAGATCCTTGCGGAAGTCGGTGTACCAGGTGGTGACGCAATCCAGCGTGCCTTTGGGCGAAGCTCCCACCGCAACGTTCCAGCTGAGGCGGACGACTTCGTCACTGATGACCTTGCCGCCCAGCGCGTCCATGTTGTAGAAGTTCTGAAGGAACCCAGCCAGGAACGCCGGCCGGTCGGCGGCGATTCCTTTCTTGATCCCCTCGAAGACGCTGATATCCACGCCGTTGGGGTTGTCGGCGGTCTTGAGCAGGAACGGCGGCACCGCTCCCAGGAACGCCGCCTTGCTCACCCGCCCGCTGCCGTAGCGTCCGATGTAGCGCGCCACCTCGCCGCCACCCATCGAGAATCCCACCAGGGCAAAGTCGTGCAGGTCGAGCGCGGTGACCAGCTTGTTCAGGTCCTCCGCGAAGGTGTCGTAGTCGTAACCCGTCGCCGGCTGGCTGGACTTGCCGAATCCTCGGCGGTCGTAAGTGATCACCCGGTGACCCGCCGCCAGCAGTGCCGCAGTCTGCTTCTCCCAGGAAGCGCCGCTGAGCGGCCAGCCATGAATCAGTACCACCGGCTTCCCCGAGCCGTGGTCCTCGTAGTAAAGCTCGATGGCGGTGGAGTTTTCCTGTCCCACGTTGATGTAGCTTCGCTGCTCCTGCCCCATGGTGCTGCTCATCTCACTCCTCCTTGCTGTGGCGCACTGGTCGGCGCCGTTCCTTGGTCATTGCCCGCCGTCGCTTGGTCTCCAGCCTCGCCGCCTTTGCCGCCCGGCTCGGCTTGGTGGCCTTTCTCTTTTTCCGCACGGCCAGCGCGCCGGCGACCACCGAGCGCAGCCGCTCCGTCACATCTTCCCGATTACGAAGCTGGCTCCGCGATCCGCTGGAGACCAGCCGCAGGCGCCCGCTGGAATCCAGCCGGGAGCGGAGCCGCTCCAATAACTGAGCACGCTGTTCCTCTGTTAGTGTGGGCGACTGCGCGACATCCCACCAGATCTCGATCCGGGTGGACGAGGTGTTGACGTGCTGGCCGCCGGGTCCCCCGGAGCGGGAAGCCTGGTAATCCAGCTCGGTGAGCGGAATGCGAAGCTCGGGAGAGATCTCCAGGACACTATCGACCATACGTAAAGGAAGGCGGTAGGGCGGTAAGGCGGTAGGTCGGACGCGCTTGCCCACTCTTCCGCCTTACCGCCCTGCCGCCTTCCCGCTTACGTTACTCCCCATGCCTGACCTCAAAAACCTGCGCGGTCATCTGCTCGGCCTGGGACGAGTCATCCTGGGATATTCGGGCGGGGTGGACTCGACCCTGCTGGCCGTGGTGGGAGCGCGAACCCTTGGGGCCGAGCGGTTTCTTGCGGTCACCGGGCGGAGCGCGTCGCTCGCCGCGGACCAGGCCCGGAACGCGATCGACCTGGCTCATCAGTTCGGCGTTCCGCTGCTGGAGATCGACACCCACGAGCTGGACGATCCCCACTATCTGAGCAACTCCACCGAGCGCTGTTACTTCTGCAAGTCCGAGCTCTGGACTCGGCTGGGACAGGTGGCCCGCGAGGGTGGTTTCGACGCCATCATCGACGGGACCAATGCCGACGATCTGGGGGAGCACCGGCCCGGCCTCCGCGCCGCGGATGAGCACCGGGTGCGCTCACCCCTGGCCGAGCTGGGATGGAGGAAGAACGATGTGCGCGAGGCGTCGCGGGATCTGGGCCTCCCAACCTGGGACGCGCCGGCGGCACCCTGCCTCTCCAGCCGGGTGCTCTATGGCCTGGAGATCACTCCCGAGCGGCTGCGCCAGATAGAGGAAGGAGAGGCGTATCTCCGGCAGCTGGGGGTGAGCGGGGATCTCCGGGTCCGCCACCATGGTGAGAAGGCCCGCCTCGAAGTGGCGCCCGATCAGATGGAGCTGGTCCAGGACAACTGGGGTGCAGTCGGCGCGGTGTTCAGCCGGCTCGGGTTCGCCACGGTCGAGCTGGACCCCCACGGCTACCGGCGGGGTGGATTACTCGCAATTGCCCGCCGGACAGCCGACTGATGCGGCTGTTTGCCGCGGTGCCGATTCCGGATCCCGCCCGGGAGCAGATCCTCAAGCTCCTGGCGCAGCTGCGCGACGGGGGCTGGCCGGTGCGCTGGGTGCATGACGAGGGTCTGCACATGACCCTCAAATTCTTCGGCGAGGTCAACGACGAGCGGCTGGACGTGATCACCGAAGCACTGCGATTCGCGGCCGCCGGCGCCGGCCCGTTGCCGCTCAGGCTCGGGGATCTGGGAGCGTTTCCCAGCCGGAGCCGGCCCCGGATTCTCTGGGTGGGGCTCGAGGCGCCTCCAGCGCTGGAGCTGCTGCAGGACCGGATCGAGCGCGGGTGCGAGGCCATCGGGTTTCCGCCGGAGGGCGCGCCATTCCAGCCGCACGTCACCCTCGGCCGAGTGCGTGAGGGTCAGCGACTCCCGCCGCGAGGACTGGACGACCACGCCGACGGATTCGAGCGGGTGCCCTTCGTCGCCCAGGAGCTGGTGCTGTATGAGAGCCTGCTCACCACCGGCGGGCCGCGCTACGAGTCTCGTCTCACTCTCGATCTGGCCCACTGATGGGGTGCCTCACCGCGCCGTTCAAGCTGATCGGGTACCTCGGCCTGATAGCCGCGCTACTGATCGGCTGGCTGTACCGCGACCGGCTGGCGAGCGAGGCGCGCAAGCTTCTCGGCGGATTCGGCGGGGGAGAGACCGCCGCCTCGACGGGAAGACCGGGCTCGCACGCTCTCCTCTCGGCCCACGCCAAGATCGATTCGCTGAACGGCTGGAGGGCCGACTCGGTGGTCCTCTCCGCATCGGAGGTGGCCTCGCTGATCGGGACCGGGCTGACGTCGAGCCTTCGGAGCCAGCTCGACTCGCTCCGGGTGGAGCTGGAGGACGGATCGGTCGCAGTGAGCGCCAATCTGGCGACGGCCCGGCTGCCCCGAGAGCTGGTGGGACCGCTGGCGGTGGCACTGAGGGACCGGGAGCCGATCGAGGCGGCTGGACCGCTCCGGGTGGTGGGGCCCCGGACCGCGGAATGGGCCCTGCGCTCCTTCAAGATTCGGAACATTCCCCTACCTCAGGACGCCGTGCCCAAGCTGGTCTCCCGCGCGCTGGGCGACTCCACTAGGCGCACGGTACCGGTTCACATCCCGGCGGGGATCCGGGAGATCAAGATCCGTCCGTCGGGCGCCACCCTGTTCGGGAACGCCCGGCCATGAAGCATCGCATTCTCATCGTGGACGACGAGCCCGGGATCCGGCAGGCGCTGAAGCAGGTACTGGAGTACGAGAAGCTGGTGGTGAAGGTGGCTGCCTCCGGCGGCGAGGCCATCACGGTCTATCCCGAGTTCCGGCCGCATCTGGTATTCCTCGATGTGAAAATGGCCGGCTTGGATGGGCTGGAAACCCTCACCCGGCTCCGCGATCTCGACGCCAGGGCGCAGGTGGTGATGATCTCGGGTCACGGCACCATCGCCACGGCGGTGGAAGCCACCCAGCGAGGCGCATTCGACTTTCTGGAGAAGCCGCTCGACACCGACCGGCTGCTGGTGACGGTGCGCAACGCGCTGGCGCACGCCGAGCTGATGGATGAGAACACCCGGTTGCGCGAGGTGACCGAGAGCCGCTTCACCATGGTGGGCGACAGCCCTGCGCTAGCCGCGGTGCGCGAGCTCATCACCAAGGTGGGCCCCACCGCCGCCCGGGTGCTGATCACTGGCGAGAACGGGACCGGCAAGGAGCTGGTGGCTCGCGCCCTGCACGAGGCGTCTCCCCGGCGGGATCAGCCATTCATCGAGGTCAACTGCGCCGCGATCCCCTCCGAGCTGATCGAGAGCGAGCTGTTCGGGCACATGAAAGGCTCCTTTACCGGCGCCTTCGCCGATCGCGCGGGGAAGTTCGAGCAGGCCGACGGCGGGAGCCTGTTCCTCGACGAGGTCGGGGACATGTCGCTGTCCGCCCAGTCCAAGCTGCTCCGGGTGCTGCAGGAGGGAGTGGTCACCCGGATCGGCGGCTCCAAGGCGATTCAAGTGGATGTGCGAGTGCTGGCCGCCACGAACAAAGATCTCGAGATCGAGATCGGTGAGGGACGCTTCCGGGAAGACCTGTTGTACCGGTTGAACGTCGTCCCGATCGAGGTACCCGCCCTGCGGGAGCGGAAACAGGATGTCCCGGCGCTGGTCGCCTACTTCACCCAACAGTTGGCCGCCAGCGCCGGCGTGCCGGGAAGAAAATTTGCCGAAGACGCCGTCCGGCGGCTGCAGGCGCGAGCTTGGCCCGGCAACATCCGCGAGCTGCGCAACGCGGTGGAGCGGGCGCTGATCCTGGCGTCGGGTAAGACAGTCACCGCCGCCGATATCGACCAGCTGGTGCCCAGCGTGACCTCGGGCACTGCCGGGGAAGGAGGCGCCCATACCTTTGAAACGTTCAAGCTGGAAGCGGAGAAAAACTTCCTGATCCAATCCCTGAAGGAACATGACTGGAACGTGTCCGAGACCGCGCGGGCGCTGAAAATGCCCCGTTCCAACCTGTACAAGAAGATCGAGCGTTACGGCCTTAGCCGGGAGTCGGTATGACGGAGCCACGAAACTGGGACAAGGAGCTCGCGGACGTTGACCGAGCCATCGCAAAACAGCCGCCGGCCTCGACCCCCGCCCCGGCCGGCCGGCCGGTGCCGACGGCGCAGCGGCGGTTCGTCGCCCTGACCTGGTTCTGGACTAGCGTCGCCGTTGTCATGGCGGTGGCACTCGCGGTATGGCCCTACGACAGGAACTGCGGCATCCGACTGATCTTCTTCCTGGGCGCCGGCGGGATCGCCCTCATGGCTGGCGTGCTGGGCGCCTTGGCCGCCTGGGCCAACCGGCGAGGCCTGGCCCATGTGCTCTCCCTGCTCGTGATCGTCTGGGCGGGCGTGATGGTGCTGCGCGAGATCCTCCCGCGGGCCGGCTATGCCAAGGAGAGCCGAGACTGGACCTGTCCTCAGACACCGCCGGCGCCGGCTCCGGCTCCCTCGCCCCAGCCCCCGACCCAGTAGACTATCATGACCAACACCTTCAACGTGGACGAGCCACGCGTGGCCAAAGCTGCGGGTGTGAAGACCTTCCAGAATTTCATCGGTGGCAAGTGGGTGGCTCCCGCCACCGAGGCGTACTTCGAGAACCGGAACCCGGCCAAGCCGGACGATCTGATCGGCCGCTTCCCCGACTCGGATAAGCGGGACATCGACGCGGCGGTGCGCTCGGCCAAGAAGGGCTTTGCGCTCTGGTCGCGGACACCGGCACCGGTGCGGGGTGACGTGCTCCGCCGGGTGGGTGACCTGCTGGTGGAACGGAAGAACACCATTGCGGACGCGATGACCCGGGAGATGGGCAAGGTGCTGGCCGAGACCGGGGGCGACGTACAGGAGGGGATCGACACCGCCTACTACGCCGCCACCGAGGGCCGCCGGCTCTTCGGCCACGTGGTGCCCTCGGAGCTCAGCTCGAAGTGGGCGATGAGCTACCGCCGACCGATCGGGGTGGTAGGACTGATCACCCCGTTCAACTTCCCCATGGCGATTCCGACCTGGAAGATGTTTCCCGCGCTGCTCTGCGGGAATTCGGTGATCATCAAACCGTCGGAGGATGTGCCACACACGGTGCACCTTCTGGTGGAGATCCTGCTGGAGGCGGGACTGCCGCCCGAGGTGATCCAGCTGGTACACGGAAGGGGCGAGACGGTGGGGAAGGCGCTGGTCGAGCATCCGGAGGTCCCGGTCATCTCCTTCACCGGGTCCACCGAGACCGGCGCGATCATCGGCGAGACCTGCGGCCGGATGCACAAGCGGCTCTCGCTGGAGATGGGCGGCAAGAACGCCATGATCGTGATGGATGATGCCAACCAGGACCTGGCGCTCGAAGGCGTGCTCTGGGGCGCGTTCGGCACCACCGGGCAGCGGTGCACCGCCACCAGCCGCCTGATCCTTCATCGCAAGGTGCACGACAAGTTTCTCCAGCGCCTGGCCGATGCGGCCGCGAAGCTCAGGCTGGGAGATGGCCGAGTGGAGAAGACCGACGTGGGCCCGCTGATTCACGAGGCCTCGCGGGAGAAGGTCGAGCGGTACGTGGACATCGGACGCAAGGAGGGAGCCGAGCTCGTCGCCGGCGGCAAGCGGCCGTCCGGGGAGCAGGTGGGGAAGGGATACTTCTACCAGCCCACGGTGTTCGCCGGAGTGAAGCCGCGGACCCGACTGGAGCAGGAGGAGATCTTCGGTCCGGTGTTGAGCGTCATCCAGGTGGGCTCGTTCGACGAGGCGGTGCAGGTCAACAACGATGTCCGCTATGGGCTCTCCAGCTCGATATACACCGGCGACGTGACCCTGGCCTTCCGGGCCATGCAGGAGCTCGACAACGGGATCACCTATGTCAACGCTCCGACCATCGGCGCCGAGGCTCACCTGCCGTTCGGGGGAGTGAAGGCCACCGGCAACGGCCACCGCGAGGGTGGCTGGGAAGTTTTCGAGTTTTACTCCGAGACCAAGGTCTGCTACGTGGACTACTCCGGGAAGCTGCAGCGTGCGCAGATCGATACCTACGACGTCTGAGTATTGGCTATTCGCGATTGGCTCTTCGCCCGCCGCGGAAGGAGATGTGAGCTACCGGCCAGGTCAAGGGGTGACTCACGTCACACTGATTCGACCAATAGCCAATAGCCAATAGCCAATAGCCAAAACTCCATTGCGCCTCTTCGAAACGCAGAGTAAGGTTCCCAGCATGCGTCCAATGCAGGTCGGTTCCGGTAAGCGAGGTCCGTCGTTCGACGAAGGCTCGCTCGACCAATACTTACGAGAAATCAGCAAGTACCCTCTGATCCCGCAGGAGGAAGAGGTCAACCTGGCGCAGCGGATTCGCGTCGGGGAAGAGGAGGCGCTCGACAAGCTGGTCCGCAGCAACCTCCGATTCGTGGTCTCCGTCGCCAAGAAGTATCAGAACCAGGGCGTGTCCCTGGCCGACCTGATCAACGAGGGCAACCTCGGCCTCATCCGCGCGGCCCACAAGTTCGACGAGACCAAGGGCATCAAGTTCATCTCCTACGCCGTCTGGTGGATTCGGCAGGCCATCCTCCAGGCGCTCGCCGAGCAGAGCCGGATCGTGCGGGTCCCACTCAACCGGGCGGGGACCCTCCATCGCATCGGCAAACGCTCATCGGCGCTGCTCCAGGAACTGGGGCGGGAGCCCACACCCTCGGAGATCGCCGAGGGTATGGATATCTCTATGGAAGAGGTCCAGAAGACCTTGTCCATCTCGCAGAATCACCTTTCGCTCGACGCCCCGCTCACCCCGGGCGAAGACAACAAGCTGCTCGACTACCTCCCCGACACCCAGAACCCGGGGCCCGACTCCGAGACCTTCGAGCACGCGCTCACCGAGTCGATCGAAGAGGTCCTCTCCACCCTCAAGGAGCGGGAGGCCAAAATCCTGCGGCTCTATTTCGGGCTGGATGGGCCGGAGCCAATGACGCTGGAAGAAATCGGCAGCCTGCTCGGCATCACCCGCGAACGGGTCCGGCAGATCAAGGAAAAGGCGCTGAGCCGGCTGCGCCACGTCAGCCGGGCCCGCGCCCTCGAGAGCTTCCTCGCCTAGCAAGAGCAGCCACCAGACACGAAAAACACGAAAGCACGAAACTTCTCCTTTCGTGCTTTCGTGTTATTGAGACTCCGTCTGCAGTACCTGGCAGGCTTGCCCGCGATTAACGCTGCTTCTGACCGGTCGCGGGCTCGAAACTGACCTCGTTCAGCCTGCCGGTACGCACATCGTACAGAAATCCACGAATAACCACGTCGCCCGGGATGAGAGGGGACGACAACAGGAACGCGACGTCCTCCCGGATGCTCTCCTCCAGATCGCGGAAGGGAAGAAAGTCGATGTGGCTGGCGTCCGCTCCCAGGTCCTTTTTCACCTTGGCGTGCAGATCGGGATTGGTGAAGGTGAGCATGCCGCATTCGGTGTGATGGATGACGGCAATCTCGTTGGTGCCCAGCAAGCGTTCAGAGATCACCAGCGAGCGCAGCGCCTCGCGCGCCCGGCCACCCGCGTTCCGGATCACGTGGGCATCACCCTCCTCGAGGCCAAAGGCCCGCGCCGGGTCAATGCGCGCGTCCATGCAGGTGACGATTGCCAGCCGCCGGGCCGGCGGCATCTGCAGGTCTCCCCGGTCGAAGGTCCTGACGTATTCGGCGTTCGCCCGTAAGAGATCATCGGTGGCTGACATGTACCCTCCGGTGAGATGCCATCATCGGTTCGCTCAGCAAAAGACCCGGCCCACGGAAAGAGGCCGGGTTGGAGTGCGACAGTTCGGACTCGAATCAAAGGTTGGGGAACACACCACTCGCTTAAGTTGAGACTATACCCGCTTCAAATGGGCTGTCAAGCGGGCACCGGCAAGTGTGGTGCTTGCTGCCTTGCCGCTCCCTGGGTAATTCTTCCGGCGTCCGCCGGCCGCTGACCTTTTCCGTAGCCCGTATCGACTCTATGGCAAGCAACGCTTCCTTCGACGTGTCCACCGGTGCCGACCTCCAGGAGGTCGACAACGCAGTGAATCAAACCCTGAAAGAGATCGCCCAGCGGTACGACTTCAAAGGGACCCATTGTACCGTGGACTTCGACCGCGCCAAGGCGGAAATCCGGCTCAGCGCCGATGACGAGTATCGGATGGAGGCGCTGGTGGACGTCCTCAAGACCAAGATGATCAAGCGGGGCGTGCCGGTGAAGAATCTCAACCTGGGCGAGGTGGAGGCGGCCACTGGCCAGAGCGTGCGCCGCACCGTGAGCCTCACCCAGGGGATATCCCAGGACGTCTCCAAGCGCATGGTCAAGGCGATCAAGGACCAGGGGTTCAAGAAGGTGCAGGCAGCGATTCAAGGCGACGAGGTGCGGGTGACTGCGCCGTCCCGTGACGAGTTGCAGGCGGTCATCGCCTTTCTCAAGGGCCAGGACTTCGGGGTTGAGCTCAAGTTTGGCAACTACCGGGGCTGACCGCCGCGGCCCCGTGCGGCTCGGGCTCGCGCTGCTGCTCGTGGCATCCTCGAGCTGCGTCTCCCGCACGGTGCCCCCGCGCCATCCCGCCGAGGGGCCAACGCCGGCACCGGTGCCGGTGCCGCGGCCGGTGCAACCAGCGTTGCGCGGAGACCCGGAGATCCGGGTCGGGCTTGCCCGGGGCGTGACCATGGCCCGAGTTGGGGGCAACGATGCCCTCGCCGTGAATGAGCCGGATGGAAGCCGCATCGCCGTCATCCCGGCCGGCGAAACCTGGCAGGCTTCGGCATCGGGAACCACGGTGACGCTGACCAGCCCGGGCGGGTGGGTCTTGCCACCGCTCGACCGGGTGACGCTGGCGGCCACTGATGTCAACGCCCCGGTGCGGGTGGATGGCAAGCTCTATCGCGGGGTCGCCGAGCTGCTGCCCGGCAGCGGCGGCCTCACCGTGGTCAATCGCGTCGGGGTGGAGGCATATCTGCAGGGCGTCGTGTCCGCGGAGATGGGGCGCCGGGCCTCGATCGAGGAGGCGGCAATCCGGGCCCAGGCCGTGGTCTCCCGCACCTACGCGCTCCGTAACCTCGGCCGGTGGAGAGAGCATGGCTTCGACGTCTCCGGAACCGTGGCCGACCAGGTGTACGGCGGGCTCACGATTGAAACGGCGGAGGGCCGGGCCGCGGTGGCCGACACCCGGGGGCAGGTGCTCACGTACAATGGGGCGCTGATCGAGGCGTTCTTCTACTCGACCTGTGGCGGGCGCACCGCCGACGGGGCTGAAGTTTTTCACGGCGCGGCCCGGCCGTATCTCCGCTCGGTGGCGGACCAGGCGGACAATGGCTTCGTCTATTGCAGCATTTCGCCTCGCTATCGCTGGCACGAGGAGTGGACCACGGAGGCGCTGCTGGTCACTATCCAACGCAATCTGCCGCCGGTCGCCGGCATTCGGAGCGACCAGATCAGCCGGGTGACCGATGTGCGAGTAGCGCAGCGCACCGCCTCGGGACGAGTGGATCAGCTCGAGTTCGGTCTCGGCGGGCCGGTCATCCGGGTCAACGGAGCGGCCATCCGCCAGGTACTACGTCCGCCCTCCGGCGAGCTGTTGCGCAGTAACGCATTCACTCTGGTCGCCAGTAGCGAAGGGGGAGTGGTCACCCGGCTGACCGTAGATGGAATGGGATCGGGACACGGCGTCGGATTCTGCCAATGGGGTGCGGTGGGGCGCGCCCGGGCAGGGCAGGGCTTCGAGCAGATCCTCAAGGCCTATTTTCCGGGGACCACGCTGGAGCGCCGCTATTGAAAGAGGGGACACCATGACCGCCGGTCGCAGCGGAGCCACAGGCGAGCGCCTCAAGGTGGGAATCGTCGGCGGCGGGGGCATCGCTCAGGTGGCGCATCTCCCCGTGCTCAAGAAGATGCAGGGCGTCGAGGTGCAGGCCATCTGCGACACCGATCTCCCCAAGGCCCGGGCCCTGGCTGATCGGTTTGGCGTCAAGGACGCATTCGACGATATCGAGGAGCTGCTGCGCTACGAAACCCTCGATGCGGTCGTTATCTGCTCGCCCACTCACTTGCACGAATCCCATATCCAGGCGGCGCTCTCGGCCAACCTCCATGTCCTGGTGGAGAAACCGCTCGCGATGTCCGCCACCGGAGCCCAGCGCATTCTCCGTGCGGTCGAGAAACACAACCGCGTGGTCATGGTAGGCATGAATCACCGGTATCGTCCCGACGTGCAGATCGTCCGCAGCTTCGTGCAAAGCGGAGAGCTGGGCACCATCGAGAGCGTGCGGGGAAGCTGGCACGTCTTCCGGCCGGGCCGGGCGCAGCTCGGCTGGCGCCAGCGCCGCGACCAGGCGGGCGGTGGGGCGATGCTCGACCTCGGCCTCTCGATCCTGGATCTGGGACTGTGGCTCGGGGGAAGCTCGGCGCCGGTCCGAGTGAGCGCCTGTCTCGGTCCGGCAGCAAAGGACAGCGCCGTCGAGCAATCCGGCAGCGCGCTGGTGGTCTGCGAGAACGGAATGTCGATCTTCCTCGACGTCACCTGGCGCCATCTGGGCGAAGGCGAGCGCTTTGGCGTCGGGGTGCGGGGCACCAAGGGAACCGCCGGCATCAACCCGCTCAACGTGTGGAAGGAGCTGCACGGCGTCGCGGTGGATGTTTCTCCCACCGGGTCGGTGAGCCGGGAGAATGCATTCACCGCCTCATACCGCGCCGAGTGGGCCCACTTCCAGGCGGCAATTGCGGGACAAGCCAGGATCCCCGCCCTGCAGGAGCACCTGACGCTTCACAAGGTCCTGGACGCGATCTACCGTTCGGCGCTCGATGGGCGAGATGTGGTTCTGTAGGCGGGGCAGCGGGGCAGCGGAGCAGCGGGGCGGTGTGTATGGGCGGCAAGTACTTCTTGGGTTAGTGCTACTGCTGTCAGGAAACAGTCTCCTCGGCCAGCAGACTG
>DASYIX010000129.1:0-153932 GCA_035997125.1 Gemmatimonadales bacterium | reverse complement strand
CCGGAGTAACACTCTGACCGTGCAGCGAGTTCCCGATGGATACCAGCCCACAAACGCACGACTCTGGATTCTAGTGAACATTGGTGGCCTCCTCAGGCGTAATCGTGAATTGGTTCGGCTCAGCCGAGCATGAACGCAAAGGCCTTCACCGAAAGCGGGGCAAAGGTCCGTCTACCCAACCTACGGTGCGCGACACCCATTCTCAATTTTGGGGCCCGTTTGGGGCCCGATAACAAAATGGACCACCAAATCTAGGTGGCCCAGTCCAAAGCGAACAACTTGATACTTCACCACTTACTACAGTGGGCCCTCTGGGATTCGAACCCAGGACCTACGGATTATGAGTCCGCTGCTCTAACCGACTGAGCTAAGGGCCCGACCGAGAGAAAACATCATGCAGGACAGGCGCTTAAACAAGAGCGCGTGGCACCTCCCTTTCCGCTCATTCCGCCATCGGGTAGCATTGAGCCCATGACTGCCTTTATCGACGCGCTGAAACGCGGGATGAAGTGGTTGATAGGCCGGGATCTCTACCGCAAACCCGAGCGGGTGGTTGCGACCGAACGGCTGGGGGATCCCGGTGGTCGCTGGACGCTTGCAACTGACGGGCTTCGCCCCGGGACCGTGGTCTACAGCTTTGGGATCGGGGAGGACATCAGCTTTGAGCGCGATCTCATCCAGCGATACGGCGTCAGGGTACACGCGTTCGATCCCACCCCGCTCGCGCTCCGGTACGTCGCCGGTCAAAACCTCCCCGACGGCCTTGTGGTGCACCCATATGGAGTGGCGGATTACGATGGGACTGCGCGCTTCGACGCCCCAATAAAGGGGTACATCTCCTTCAGCACCGTGCGAGGTGGCGGCTCGGGTGCGGCCGTGGAGGCGCCCGTGCGGCGAGTGACAACGCTCCAGAAGGACCTCAACCTTCCTGCACCCGACATTCTCAAGATGGACATCGAGGGGGCCGAGTATGCCGTGCTGGATGATGCGATAGCGAGCGGCTTCCGCCCCATGCAGATCCTGGTGGAGTTCCACCATCGCTATCGGGAGACGGGTGCCCGGAAGACCCGCGAGGCGATTGCCTTGCTGAACCGGGCTGGCTATCGGATCGTGTTCGTACATCCGAAAGGAATGGAGTACACCTTCTTGCGGGACGCCTGAGGCCAGCTCCTCCATAGCCTCACACCCCAATAGCGTCACAACCCCACCGCCCGATGCGTTCCTTCAGTAACCCGCCAAAGGAATGCACGTACGACCGTACGCTAACCGCATCCCGCGGCCACACCCTAGGAGGACAGTTCCATGAGACATCTCGCCATGGTTACCCTGCTGTCTGCGGCAGGGCTCTTCGCCTGTAACAAGACCCCGCTCGGCCCGACGGCAGCTGCCTCGACACCGGGCAGTACGGCAGCGGCTCCAGTCGCCGCCGCCCCGGCGGCCGCGACTCCAGCTCCCGCGACGGCAACTCCGGGCTCAGTAGATCCGGGCTCGACCGATCCATCGACTGGCCCGGATGATTGTGTGCAGACCGGGGAGAACAGCGGAGAGTGCGGCTCACAGGCCGCGGACGGGACCGAAACACCCGGGACCGAAACACCAGAGGGCGCGGCTGAGACTCCGGGCTCGGAGAACTGACCCGAGCCCTGACCCAGCGAACAAGCCGGCAGTGGGGTGGACCGGCGCGATTGGAACCGCGCCTAGGATCCCACCCCCTGCTTCGGCGTGATCAGCGTCAGCACCGCAGCGGTCAGTTCTTCCGCCGTGAATGGCTTCTGCAGGAACCGCTTGGCCATCTGGCCCTGGGGCCGTTCGTAGGCGGAGATGTACAGCACCGGCGGGGGTGAGGGGAGCCGGCCGACCTCCAGCGCAAAAGCGTGACCCCCCATGCCCGGCATCACCAGGTCGGTGATGACCAGCGCGATCTTACGCCGGGTGGTTCGAAGCATGTCGAGCGCCTGCTCGCCGTCGTTCGCCAGCATGACGCGATAGCCTTCCTGCGCCAGCGCCCGCTCCATGAAGCGGCGCGCGATGGCCTCGTCGTCCACTACCAGAATGTTCTGCGGCATGGTTCGGCCCCAGGAGTCCAGTTACCCGTGCAACGATCAGCGGCCCCTCACTCGCTCGTACAGCTCGATGTGCTTCTCCGCCATGGCCGTCTGGGTGAACCGTTCGGCCACTCGCTTCCGACCGGCGTCGCCCATTGTCCGCCGGAGCGCGCTATCCCGGCTCAGCCGCTCCAGTGCCAGAGCCAGCGCGGGGACGTCCCGGAGCGGCACCTCCAGGCCCGTCACCCCGGGGACATTGACCTCTCGCACCGCGCTCGGCAATGCCGTGGTAATGACCGGCCGGCCCGCGGCCATCGCTTCCAGCACCACCAGTCCGAACATCTCCTCCACCGTCACCGACGGCAGCACCAGGAAATCGGCGTCGGCCATCCGCCGGGTGAGGTCGTCATCTGGATATTCGCCATACCAGCGGACTCTGTCTGTGATGGCCAACGCCTGCGCCAGGGTCCGGAGCCGGGGGCCCTCGGGGCCAGACCCTACGATGTCGAGCCGCAGATCCGGCACCCGCTCCAGGGCGCGGAGCAGGATATCCAATCCCTTATAGGCCACCAGCCGCCCGATGAAGATGGCGCGGGGCGCCGCACCCGGCGGAGGTGGCGGCACCACCTGCCAGCGGGTGTGGTCGATACCGAAGGGAATGACTTCGACTTTGCTCTCGAAGCCGCGCAATTCATGGGAGAGCGCGAGGTGCGCCTGGCTGGGCACGACCACCGCCTTGGCCCGCTTGATTACCATCCGGGTCATCGGCCGGTAGATGGAGCGGAGCGCATCGGCGTGCTGGGTGACCACCACCGGCGTGTTGCCGGCGCGGAGCAGGCAGGCCAGGTCGGCCAGTGGGTGCGGATGGTGCAGATGGATGATGTCCGCCCGTTTCCAGGCGGCGGCGATGTAGCCGGGGGCAATCTCCTGGGAGCCGAGTGCGGCAAAGGAGAACGCGCGGGTGACCAGCGAGCGGTGTCGCCCCGGGTCGGAGCTCCAGCCCCGGCTTTCCACTGCCACCACCTCGACGTGATGACCCAGGCTGGACGCGCCCTCGACCAGCGTCTGAACCACACGCTCCATGCCGCCCGAGCGAGGCCAGTAGTATTTTGCGAGGTGGAGAATGCGCATGGGTCGGTGCGCAACTTCACCAGACATCCCGATCGCTGTCAACCGGGAAACGCTATTCGCTACTGGCCTTTCGCTAGTGGCGCTTGGTATGTGGTTACCGTTCAGCATCGTTGGGTTAGCAGAGCGACTAAATGCGGAGTAGCCAATAGCCAATGGCCCATAGCCAATAGCCAATATCATGCGCGCGGTCATCGTCTCGCATCTGTACGCCGACCCCGCCAACCGGGCCAAGCTTCGCTCGCTGGCCGGACTCGGTGTCAGTCTGGCCGTGGCGGTTCCCGACAAATGGGCCGGGAGCGACGGGAAGGCCCAGAGCACGTCCTGGGGCGACGATGGCGGTGTGCGGGTGGTGCCTATCCCGGTGATCGGCCGGGTTGCCGACCCCAACCGCCTGCACTGGAACGCCAAGACGCTGCGCCGCCTGCTCACCGACTTCCGGCCCGACCTGCTCCATATAGAGGAAGAGCCGTGGACCCAGCCGGCGTCGCTCGCGCTGGGCTTGGCGCGTCGGCTGGGGATCCGATCGGTGTTGTCCACCGCGGAAAGCTTGCGGGGCCGCTATTCCATCGCGCAGCGGTTCCGCCGGGAGCGCAGCCTTCGCCTGGCCACGGGAGTCATCGGCGCCAATCGGCTCGCGCTGGCGCTGGCCACCAAACGACGGCCCAAGGTCCCCCATGTCACGCTGCCGCAGATCGGCATCACTCCGCCACCCGCGGTCGCCCCCCAGCCCCACGCCGGACTCGCCATCGGCTTTCTCGGCCGTCTGGTTCCCGAGCGCGGACTCGATCTGCTGTTTCGGGCGTGCGTCGGACTGGCAGGCAGATGGACACTGACGGTGATGGGCACCGGGCCTTCCCAGGAGGAGCTCGAGGGGCTGTCCGAGCGGCTGGGAATCTCTGCCCGGGTCTCCTGGTTAGGCGCTCTTCCTCGCGAAGCTGTGGACGCGGTCTGGCCTCGACTCGACTGCCTGGTGTTCCCCGCCCGCACCACGGAGCGTTGGGTCGCGACGACCGCGCGAGCCGCGTTGCATGCGATGGCGAATGGAGTGCCGGTGGTGGCGAGCGACTCCGGCGCGTTGCCCGAGATCGTCGGCGACGCGGGCCGCATAGTGCCGGAGGAAGACGTGTCCGCATTGTCCGCCGTACTGCACGCGCTCTACACCGATCGCGCGGAGTGCGAGCGGCTGGGAGCCGCGGCTCGCCGGCGGATCATGGACGAATTTTCCGATGGAGCAATCGCCGGGAAAACCCTGAGTTTCTGGCGTTCGTTGACGCCTGCAACCGGTTGACTTCGGGTGACTTAGGCGTATCTTCGCCGTGATGGACCGTACTTACCTGCGCTGCCGGCTCGCCGTCGTCACCGCTGCTTTTCTCGGACTAGAATTGACCGTCGGAATCCCGCGCGCTGGAGCGCAGGTTCCCTCTCAAGTACAGCCGGGTCAGCAGCTTCCTTCGGCGGAACAGGCCCAGGAGCTGCTCCGCAACCGACCCGATCTGGTCGATCAGCTCCGCCAGCGGCTGGCCGCTTCGGGCCTCACCCCGGATCAGGTCCGCTCCCGGCTTCGTGCCGCGGGCTACTCCGAGACCCTGCTCGACGCCTACCTGACCGGCTCAGACAGCACCCGCATGACCCGCCCCGGGCCACAGACGTTCGATGCCGCGCGCACGCTCGGCATCCTGAGCGACACCGAAGCGGATTCTCTCCAGGCGCAGGACTCGACCCGCGCCATTTCCGATTCGCTCCGACAAGTTCTCGATTCGCTGCAACTGGTGCGGGCCGATTCGGCCCGGGCGGATTCGCTCGCCGACTCGGTGCGAGTGCTGCACGGCGGGCTGAAGCTGTTCGGTCTGGAGACCTTCCGTCGGTCATCCACCCGTTTCCAGCCGAGCCAGGCCGGCCCGGTGGACGAGAACTACCGGCTCGGATCGGGCGATCTTCTCGTGCTCATCCTCACCGGCGACGTGGAGCAGGTGTATTCGCTCGACGTGAACCGCGAAGGGTTCATTGTCATTCCCAAGATCGGCGCGGTGTACGTCGCCAATCTTACCCTGGCTCAGCTGAATGAAGTCCTCTATACCCGGCTGGGCAGGGTGTACTCCGGCATCCGCCGAGGGCGGGAGACCACCAAGTTCCAGGTCTCGGTGGGCCGGCTCCGCAACATCCAGGTCTACGTAGTGGGCGACGTGGTGCGGCCCGGTGCCTACCAGATCTCCGGCGCCAGCACCGTCCTCAGTGCGCTCTACTCGGCCGGCGGGCCCACCTCGAACGGGAGCTTCCGCAAGGTCGAAGTGCGCCGGTCCGGCAAGTCGGTGGACTCGCTCGATCTCTACGATTACCTGCTGCACGGCGTCAACGCCGGCGAGGTGCGGCTCCAGACCGGCGACGTGGTGTTCGTGCCGGTGCATGGTCCCTTCGTCAAGCTGGTCGGCGAGGTGACCCGGCCGGCGGTGTACGAGTTGCAGCCCGGGGAGACCCTCCGCCAGCTGATCGATTTCGCGGGGGGCTTCGGGCCCAGCGCGTATCAGGCCCGGGTGCGGATCCATCGGATCCTGCCGCCCGAATCGCGCACGCCCACCGGCGGGGCGCGGGTGGTGGTGGATGTCGGCCCGGATCAGCTGGCCGGTGGAGCGGTGCCGGCGGTGCCCATGTCGCCCGGCGATTCGGTCACGGTGCTGGCGATACCAGAGCGGGTCCGCGGCTACGTGACGGTGAGAGGAAACGTGTGGGTCGAGGGCCAGGTGGGATTTCGCCCCGGCATGAAGCTGAGCGACGCGATTCGCCTGGCCGGCGGTCCCAAACCCGACGTATACCTCGACCGGATTCTCGTCTCCCGCACCAACGACGATTCCACCCGGCTTCAGCTCCGCTCCGCCTTTAAGGATTCCACCGGGGCCGTGGTGGAGGATCTGGTCCTGCACGAGGAAGATGAAGTGCGGGTATTCTCCCGCTCCACCTTCCTGCCCACCCGCTACGTCACCGTGGTCGGCGCGGTGCGGAGGCCCGGCCGGGTTGCCTACCGCGAGGGGATGACGATGCGCGATGTGGTCCTGCTGGCCAATGGTGTCACCGAGGATGCCGACCTCAAGGAAGCCGAGATTGCGCGGAGGTCGCAGAGTGGCGACCCGGGCGAGCTGGCCAAGACCATTCGGGTGCCGCTCGACTCGTCTGCCCTGGTCTCCGGTGGAACCGACGGCGTCCCGGTGGCGCCTGCACCCGGCGGTGCGGGCGGAGTGCCCGACGTGGTGCTCCAGCCCTACGACAACGTGCTCATCATGCGTCTGGCGGGGTGGGACGGGCAGCGGCTGGTCTATCTCACCGGCCAGGTCAAGCATCCCGGACGTTATGCGCTGCGCACCAAGAGCGAGCGGTTGCGCGACCTGATTGAGCGGGCCGGCGGCCTCACCGGACAGGCTTACCCCGGTGGGGTCCAGTTCTATCGCGCGTATTATGGCGGCCGGGCCCCCACCGACCGCACCGGGAGGGGCAGCGAGTCTCGCCGGTCCGGCGCGGACTCGCTTCCTCACGGCTACAACGAGCGCGTTGGACTGGATCTGCCTCGAGTACTCGTGGACCGGGAATTCCGCGACAACATCATCCTGGCTGGGGGCGACTCGATCCACGTGCCGGAGTACAATCCGATCGTGCTGGTGCAGGGCTCGGTCAACGCGCCTGGCGCGGTGCCCTACACCGCCGGCAAGTCGCTCGACTGGTACGTGAACTCGGCCGGCGGCTACACCGAGAGCAGCGACGAGCGGCACCCCTACGTGACGCAGCCGGATGGGAAGCGTGAGGGAGTGAAGCGCCGCATATTGCTGCCCGACAAGTTGCCCAAACCCAAAGCGGGTGGGGTGGTCTTCGTGCCGGCCAAGGTGGCCCCGGAAGCGCCGAGCAATACCATCGGCCTCATCTCCACGATCGCGCAGGTGCTGACCGCACTGGTGACCGTCATTCTGGTGGCGAAGAAATGACAACCGAGACCGGGACCACATCCCCCGAGGACGTCTCGCTCGTGCAGTTGGTGACGCCCCTCATCCGGCGCTGGAAACTGCTGCTCGGTCTGCCGGTCATCCTGGGCCTGTTTGCGGCCTTGATCTCGCTCGTACTGCCCTCGGTCTATACCTCGAAGACCACCCTGACACCGGTGGCCAGCTCGTCCATCGGCGGCTTGTCCGGTGGCACTCTCGCCAGCCTGGCCGGACTGGCGGGGTTGGCCGGGATTTCGAGTGCCGGCAGCGGGGCGCTCTCGCCCGATTTCATTGCCGATGTGCTGAAGAGCCGGGAAGTCTTGACCGCCACTCTCGAATCACCGTTCCGGGTCTCGCCGGGGGAGAAGGAGCAGCCGCTGCTCGATATCCTCGGCGTGCAAGGCCGCAGCGATGCGGAGCGCATCAGCAAGGGCGTCCGCAGATTCGACAAGGCGGTCAAGACCAGGGTCGATCATTCCACCGGCATCGTGACCCTGAACGTGCAGGCTAAGACTCCCGAACTGTCGGCCGATATTGCCAACCGGATGCTGGTAATTTTGAACAGCTTCAACCTGGAGCGCCGGCAATCGCAGTCCCGGGAGCAGGCCCGCTTCACCAAGGAGCGCTTGACCCAGGCGGAGGCAGAGCTCCGCGCAGCGGAAGCGGCCCAGCTCCGCTTTCTCCAGGCCAACCGGGAGTACCGCGGCGCTCCCATCCTGGAATTCGAGAGCAGCCGGCTGCAGCGGGCGGTGGATCTGAAGCAGGAAGTGTACGTGAGCCTGGCCAAATCCTACGACGAGGCCCGGATCGCCGAGGTGCGCGACACTCCGGTGATCACCATCATCGACAGCGCCGTCGCGCCGGACAAGCCTTCGGGCCCCAAGCCGGTGGTGAATGGAATCATCGCTTTCCTGTTCGGGGGAGTGCTCGCGTTCCTGCTGGTCTTCCTGCTGGAGCAGCGAGCCCACGCAATGCGGTCCGCCGCTCCGGAGTACCGCAGCCTGCGCCAGGCCTGGAACGTCGCTCGGGGCCAGGAGGCCGCGGCCGGGGGACGGAGTCAATCGCCCACCGGGACATGAGAGGGCTCTGAGTGGCCGTTCCAGAGGGCGTACTGGCGGGACAGGTATTGGGGACGGCCCGGCCCACCGCCACCTTCAGGGCCATGGCCGCGGCCGAAGTGCTGGCCGTGGTTTTCCTCTGCTCCATCGTACTCGGCCAGGTGGCCAAGGTGCCGCTGGTCGCCACCGATATCAAAACGGCGCCGGTCCTCCTCTCTGATCTTCTAGCGGGGACTCTCGCCATCTGGCTGGTCGCCAGCGTGCTGACCGCGGGGAGGATTCGTCTCGACCGGACCACCGCCCTGCTGACCGGGTTCATCCTCATCAATGTGCTGGCCATCAGCATCGCGGCGGTCCGGTTCGACCTGGCCGCCGGCGAGGTTGCCTTCAGCAGCCTCTATCTGGTCCGCTGGTCCCTTTATGCCGTGCTCTACCTGTTTGCGCTCACGGTGCTGCGCCGAGGGGCGGCGTCACGGCTGACCCGGGTGGCGCTGGCGGTGTGCACCGCGTTTGCGGCCTTTGGCATTATCCAATCCATTTTCCTGCCCGACTTCGCGTTCATGATCTACCCTGACGCGATTCCCTATGTGGATTGGGACGTCCAGGGGAACCGGCTGGTATCCTCCTTCCTGGATCCCAATTTCGCCGGCGCGTTCATCATGTTCGGCCTGTTCTACGCCCACGCGCAGGCCGCGCAGCAGAAGCCGTCATATCCGCTCCTCGCTCTTTTCTGGGTGGCGCTTATCCTCACCCTTTCCCGCAGCTCGATCATTGCCAGCCTGGTCGGCCTGGGCCTGCTGACGTTTCGGACCCGGAGCTTTCGCCGGCTCTTCGTGCCGCTGGCCGCGGTGGCGTTGATCGGGGCGCTGGCCGCCGACAAGCTGATCGAGTTCGCGGCCAGCTACCACAAGCTGACGCTGCTGGAGCCCTCGGCCCTGTCGCGGCTGAACAGCTGGCTCCTGGCGTGGAAGGTGTTCGCAGACAACCCGGTGATTGGAGTGGGGTACAACACCTTCGGCATCGTACGGAGGGCCTACGGCTCCGCGGTCTCGGGCAATACGGCCTTCGGGTCGGACGGTGGCGTGCTGTACATGGCAGCCGTCAGCGGCGTTGTTGGTGTCGCCCTGCTCGGCGCGGTGATGTGGCGGATCATGATGCTCGGGTTGAAGACACACCGCGCCAAGGCCCTCCCCGCGAACGTCCGAGTCCTGGGCCTCACCCTGCACGCCTGGGTTCCCAGCCTCGTCATTCACAGCGCGGCTTCGAACAGCATCTTCTATCCCTTCATCATCGGCCCGCTTTTCCTTCTGGGTGGGCTCTGTGCCCGGCAATACTACGGGGGGGATGGAGCGTGAGCACCACGTCGGTCTATCACCAGCCCGGGCGACCCTCCCGGCCGGAGCCGCTCCGGACTGAGAAGCGGCTGCGTCTCACGGTGGACGCGCGCATGGTGAACGCGTCGGGGATCGGAACCTACCTCACCAATCTGCTGCCTCGCATCATAGGCTCCCGGCCCGAGTGGCATTTCACTCTGCTGGGGATTCCGGATGAGTTGCGGGACTGCAGTTGGGCCCTGACCCCGAACGTCACAATCGTCCCCTGCCACGCGCTCATCTATGGCATCGGCGAACAGATCCAGCTCGCCGCCCGGATTCCCGGCGATACCGATCTGGTCTGGTCACCCCATTACAACATCCCCCTCGCCTATCGGGGGCGCTTGCTGGTGAGCATCCACGATGTGTGTCACCTCGCCTTGCCCCAGCTGGTCAAGGGGATTCACCGCCGCGCCTATACCCGGTTGATGTTGAGCCAGGTCAGGCGCAGAGCCAGCCGCATCCTCTTTCCCTCGGCGTTCACCGCCGCCGAATTTCGTCGCCTGGTGGGAGAGACCGGGCCGAAGTCGGCAACGGTACCCTACGGAGTCAGCCCTCGCTGGTTCGAAGTCAGGCCGACCGAGCGGCCGCACCCGAGGCCCTACCTGCTCTTTGTCGGCAATGTAAAACCGCACAAGAACCTGGGGACGCTGATTCAGGCCTTCGGCAGCATTGCCGGGCGCATCCCCCATGACCTCGTGGTGGTAGGCAAGCATTCGGGGTTCATCACCGGGGACAGTCCCGCGGTGGCGGTCGCTACCGCGCCGGGCGATCGGGTTCACTTCACCGGCAAGGTCGCTGCGGACGCATTGGAACAGTTCGTGGTGAACGCCGATGCCTTGGTTTTGCCCTCCCTGTACGAGGGATTTGGGCTGCCCCCGCTGGAGGCGATGGCGTGCGGGTGCCCCACCATCGTGTCCCGGGCAGGGTCGCTCCCGGAGATGTGCGGCGACGCCTCGCTGTACTTCGATCCGATGAACCCGGACGAGCTGGCGGCCACTCTGCTCCGGGTCCTCTCGAGCGAGCAAATTCGGCAGGACCTGCGGCAGCGGGGGCGGCGCCATGCTGCCCGCTACAGCTGGGACAGCTGCGCCGAGAAAACCCGGGGCTTCCTGGAACAGCTCGCGCTCCCATGAAGGTGGCCATCGTACACGACTGGCTGGTGACCTACGCGGGCGCCGAACGGGTGCTCGAGCAGTTGCTGATTCTCTATCCCGACGCCGACCTTTTCAGCCTGGTCGACTTTGTGCCTGCCCAGGAGCGGCACTTTTTAAGGGGCCGCACCCCTCGCACCTCGTTCATTCAGCGATTGCCGGGTGCCCGGCATCGGTACCGGCAGTACCTGCCGCTCATGCCGCTCGCCATCGAGCAGTTCGATCTCTCGGGCTACGAGCTGGTCATCTCCAGCTCGCACGCCGTGGCCAAGGGAGTGCTCACCGGACCAGATCAGCTTCACATCTGCATGTGCTACTCGCCCATCCGGTACGCGTGGGATCTCCAGCATCAATATCTCGAGGCGGCCGGCCTTACCACCGGCGTCCGCTCACTGCTCACCCGGTATCTGTTGCACCGAATGCGCGCGTGGGACGTCCGCACGGCCAATGGGGTGGACTGCTTCATTGCCATCTCGCAGTTCATCGCCCGGCGGATCTGGAAGACCTACCGGCGAGACTCGGTGGTGATCTACCCGCCGGTGGACGTCGAGGCGTTCTTTCCCGCCGGCCCCAAAGAGGACTTCTATATCACGGCGTCGCGCATGGTGCCGTACAAGCGGATCGATCTGATTGTGGACGCCTTTGCCGCCATGCCTGACCGCACGCTGGTGGTGATCGGAGACGGGCCGGAGGCGCCGAAGATCAAGCGGCGGGTTCCCGCCAACGTGCGCCTGCTCGGCCAGCAGCCGCTGCCGGTCCTGCGGGATCATTTGCAGCGGGCCCGGGCCTTTGTATTTGCCGCCGAGGAAGATTTCGGGATCGCACCGCTGGAGGCCCAGGCCTGCGGCACTCCGGCCATCGCCTTCGGCAAGGGCGGCGTGCTGGAAACGCTGCAGGGCGAGGATAGCCCCGAGCCCACGGCGGTATTCTTCCCGGAACAGACCGTCACCGCACTAGTGGCAGCCGTTGGCCGGTTTGAGTCCGGTGAGCACTCCATCAGCCCGGCCGCCTGCCGCGCGAACGCGCTGCGATTCAGCCCCGAGCGGTTCCAGAGTCAACTCAGCGAGTACGTGGGTGGCGAGGTGAGGTCCTTCGCGGAAGCCCGTGCGCTCTACCGGGAGCATGAAGCAATGGCCTTCTCGCCGATGAGCACTTCAGGACGTTAGTCACGCCTCTGCACTCGCCCTAGCTATGGCCTTTTCCGCCATCCGTCGCCACCTGGTGAGATACCTCCCCCCGGGAACCCTTCGGGCGCGAGTTGCCTCGGGCGCGACCTGGGTTCTCCTGGGCATGGGGGCCAGTCAGGTCGTCGCGGCGCTGTCCTCCATCGTGATCGCCCGGGTTCTCGGCAAGGAAACCTTCGGCGAGTTCGGGATGGTCCGCAACACGATTATGATGTTGGGGGTGCTGGCCGGGCTGGGACTCGGACTCACCACCAACAAGTTCGTGGCCCAGTTTCGAGACAGCGACCCACCCCGGGCCAGCCGGGTCCTCGGATTGACCCTGACGCTGGGCGTCATTTCCGGCACACTGGTCTCGGCCGGGGTCGCATTGGCTGCCGACTACCTCGCGCTGCAGACCCTGAACGCCGCGCACCTTGCCCCCTACATCCGAATCTGCGCCCCCCTGCTGCTGATGTCGGTAGTCAATGGCGTACAGATGGCGGCGATCAGCGGGCTGGAGCAGTTTCGGGTCCTTGCCTGGCTGACCGCCGTCACGGTGCTCACCGTCGCCGTGGCATCCGCTGTCGGCGCCTGGGGCTGGGGCATCCAGGGCGCGCTCTGTGGGACGGTGCTCGGCGCCTTTGTCAATGTGCTCGTGCTGGAGGCGGTGGGGGCGCCGCTGCGCAGAATGCGGAGCGTTCCGGTGGCGTTCCGGGGCATCTGGCAGGAGCGCGGAATCATATTTTCTTTCGCCGTGCCGTCGATGTTCTCTGGGCTCATGGTCGGGCCCATCACTTGGGCCGCCTTGCGGCTGCTGTTCATCCGGCCGGACGGGCCGGGCCAGACGGCGCTGTTCAACGCGGCAACCCAGATCCGCGCGCTCGCTCTCTTCGTCCCCGGCGCGATTGCTCAGGTGGTGATGCCGATGTTCTCCAACCTGCAGGCCGGGGTCGACGCCGGCCGGTACCAGCGGGCGGTTCGGCTGAGCTCGTTGGCGTGCCTGGCAGCCGGATTGGCTGTCGCCCTGCCACTCATAATTGCGAGCCCGCAGATCATGGGACTCTTCGGTCCCGGGTTTTCGGGCGGCTGGGTGGTCCTCTGTCTCCTGTGTCTGGCTGCGGTGCTTCAGGCCACGAATACCGTAATCGGCGAGGCGCTCGCCGCTCTCAACAAGATGTGGTGGGGGTTCTTGCTCAATTGTCTCTGGGCAGCCGAATTTCTCGCAGCGTCCTGGCTGCTCGTCCGCCATGGGGCCACCGGCCTTGGTTGGGCCTATCTGATATCCTACGTGCTGCACACCATCCAGGTCTGGGTGTTCGTCCTGTTTGCCATCCGGCGCCACCCGGAGTGGAGAGTCGCCCCGGTTCGAGTGCCGGTGACGAGTGGTGAGTGGGCATGACCGCCGATTCGGTCATGTTCCGCCTGGCCGTCCACAGCGGCCGGTTACCCTCGATTCTGGGCGAGCTCGGCCGCCGGATCGGACGCCACCGCGGGGTCCTGCTGAACTGCGGATACCGAATGATCATCCACGACCCTCGCGAGTACATCCAGCGGTGTGTGCTTGCCTACGGCGCCTACGAGCCGGGCATCGCGGGCATCCTCGCGACCATCCTGCGGCCCGGGGATGTCTTCTTCGATGTCGGCGCGAACATCGGCCATCACAGCCTGGTCGCGGCCAGCCGCGGGGCGAAGGTGCACGCATTCGAGCCGGTACCGCGGCTGGCAGAGCGGTTGCGGGAGAACTTCCGGTTCAATCAGATTGAAGACCGTCTGGTGCTCAATGTGGCCGCCGTCGGAGCCGAGCCCGGGGCCGCGGTGTTGTACGAGGCCGATCGTCCGGATGATGGCTCCCATTCGATCATTCCCGGAGTTCCCGCCGCGTCCCATCGCCCCCATCAGGTCAAGGTCGTGACCCTCGACGGTTACGCCGCCAGCAACAACTGCCGGCCGGCGCTGATCAAGGTGGACGTGGAGGGATATGAAGCCCGCGTCCTCGACGGCGCAACCCGCCTCCTGGCCGGCAGCCCCCGCCCGTTCGTGGTGCTGGAGACCGCCGATCGATTGGCGGACCAGATCGGTGAGTCGGCCAGGAGCGTTCTGGGAAGGCTGGGAGCGATGGGCTACCAGCTCTACCGGCTGGATGAGCAGTCCCTGAGGGTGGAGGCCACCAGCGTGGCCACTGCCGGTAGGGAGCTGGCAAACTATCTTGCCGCGCACCCCTCGAACGTCAATGTGGCCGCGGTGCTCGAGGCGGTCGGCTTTTCGTGAACCAGTCCAGGCCGCTCGTCTCGATCATCCTGCCTACGTACAACGGCGAAGAGTACCTCCGCGAAGCGATCGAAAGCTGCCTGAGCCAGACCTATCCGGCTTGGGAGCTGATCGTAGTGGACGATTGCTCGACCGACGCCACGCCGGGGATCATCGCCGAGTACGCGGCCCACGATGGACGGATCAGGGGCATCCGCCACCGGGAGAATTTGAAATTGCCGGGGGCCCTGAATACCGGACATGCTGCGGCGAGAGGGAGCCACTTGGCGTGGCTGTCGGATGACAACCGGTTTCTTCCGGGCGCAATCGAAGGGTTGGCCGAGTTCTTGGAGCGGAACCCCAGCGCTGGTCTGGTCTACGCCGATTGCGTGGTGATTGATGAAAATGGCCGCTATGTAAGGGACTTTCCTGCTGAGTCGCCTTCGAAGCTGGCGTATTTCAATGCGGTGGGTGGGTGCTTCATGTATCGGAAAAGTGTGTACCAGGCCGTCGGGCCCTATGATGGGGGGATGTTCCTGGCCGAGGATTACGATTACTGGCTGCGAGTCTATCGGCAATTCGACATTGCTCACCTGCGTCAGGTGCTGTACCAATTTCGGGTGCACAGCCGCTCGTTGACCAGCACCACCACATCCGCTGCGGTCAGGGCGAATGTAGAACAGTCTCTCCGACGACACCTGCCATTTCTCCTCCGCAGCTCGCCTCCGGACCGGGCTCGCGGCTGGATGGTCTGCGCCGGGGCAGCGGCACGCCGGAAGGCCCCGGTACAGGCGGCGAGCGCCTTGGGCCGAGCTCTCTGGACTGCACCCCTATTCTCGATGGGATATGTTGCAAAACGGCTGTACTCCCGCATCCGGCACCCAGGCAGCTGACGTTCTGAGAGACGGTGACTCGGCCACTATGCCGGTAGCATTGGCACGAAAGCGCCGGTACCGCGCGAGCATTTTGCGTGGCGATTTCTTCGTGCTCCGACACCTCAAGTCGTTCCTCGAATCCACTCTACGCGACCGAGTCAGACGCGGGGCAAACGTCGCCGATGTTGGATGTGGTGAGCAGCCGTTCCGGTCACTGATCGAGCAGTTGGGAGGGAGCTACACGGGAATCGATATCGCTCAGAATTCCGTCGGCAGCGTGGACGTGGTGGCCGATATCGCGTCCATTCCCTTGCCTGCCGAGTCCTTCGATTTGCTGGTGTGTTCGGAGGTACTGGAGCATGTATCCAATACCACCGCTGCATTTGCCGAGCTGGCACGGCTTTGTAAGATTGGTGGAAGCATCATTCTGACCACTCCCTTCGCCTATCCTCTTCATGAGGAGCCGCAGGATTTCGTGCGGCTGACACCGTATCAGGTGCGCGAGTGCGCTTGCTCCGGCGGGCTCGAAGTCGCGCACCTCAGCACTTCAGGCAACGAGCTCGAAGTAGTCGCCACCGTCTGGTGCAATCTTTGGACCCGCAGCAACCTGATGGTGCCGAGCTTGCTCCGATCCGCGTGGAACGCCCTGATGCGATTGCCTCTGAATGGTCTCGTGTACGCTATCAGCCCCGTACTACATCCGCTGCTCCCCCGGAAATATTTCCTGAACACGCTCTGCGTGCTGATTAAGCGCGGCTGACCGTGCTCCATCTGCGCAGCCAATCACGATCGCGGTGGCGATTGCCCGCGAGAATGCTGCTGGGCCTCCTGCTGCTCGCGAGCGCGACCGGGAACGCAGACAGGACTCGCCACCGAGGTGGTGGGCTTGGGATTGTCGTTCACCACCTGGACCAGCAGAGTGTCGCGCAGGTGCTGGATCTCGGCCTCCGGCATATTCGATACACGCTCTACTGGTCTCTTTGGGATAACCCGCTCTATCGGAAGGAATGGCAGGAGGGTCTTCAGCGCGCGCTGCAGGCCGGCCTCGATCCACTGATCGTCGTTCACCAGCCGCCGTTTGGAGACTTCCACAGCCGTGAGACGGTCTATCGAGCCTTCGCGCGGTTCATGCAGGCGCGCGCCGCGGAGTTCCCCGAGGTCCGAGCCTGGCAGCTCTGGAATGAAATGGATATTGCCTTCACCGACGTCTTCGGTGCTGGGCGTCCCGAGATCTCCATGCGCCAGCGGGGTCGCCTCTATGCGGAAATGCTGAGACTGGCGTACCCCGCAATAAAGAGCGGCAACCCCCGGGCGTTGGTGGTGACCGGCGGTATCGCCTCGGCCATAGACAGCGGCTTTCTCGATGGCATGTATGAGGAGCACGCCCGATACGACGTGCTGGCCATCCACACCTATGGTTTTCCCCTGCTCAAACCGTTCGACGCCCGAGGGTCCGCGGCCTGGCGGCTCATGGAGGCTCATGGCGACAACCGTCCCCTGTGGAATACCGAGTTCGGTCTGGAGCCGGCGGTGATTCCCGACAACTGGAGGTTGAGCCGGGGGCAGATCGATAGCGTTCAGCTGGAGGCCTGGCGTACGAGCATCGAGGGGAACGAACGGTGGCACACCTACGACCGCATCTACGGCTACGTGCTGGCGGACGGACAGGACCTCGGGTTCAATCTGATTCGCCTGGACGGCTCTCCCCGACCGGCGTACCAGTGGCTCAAGCTATGGTGCCGCCACCGCTGAGGCCGCCTTCGCCCTTGGGAGGCCCGCGCTGCTCATCAGCTCGAGGAACCGGTCGGCCCCGGCGCCGGGGTCAGACCAGGCCGCCCCGCGAAGTGCCAGCTCCCGAGCGCGCCATCGGCGGGGATCGCGTGCGACCGAGCTGACAATCGTGGCGATCCTTTCTTCGTCCCCCAGCCTCGCCGTAAAGTCCTCCGGCAGGAGCTCGGCCAGCCCGCCCACCGAGTAACCCACCACCGGTACTTGAGCGGTAACCGCCTGGACCGCTACCTGAGGCAGCCCCTCGTACCGCGACGGCATGAGCACGGCATCGAGCAATGGAATCAAGCGCTCGACGTCGTCCCGCCAGCCGAGAAATCTGACCGCTGATGCAATGCCGAGCCGATCGGCCATTTGCTGAACCGAACGGCGGTCAGGTCCATCGCCCACGATCACCAGTTGCAAGTCCATTCCCTGACTCAGCAATCTCTGGGTCACCCGCAGACCGGCGTCGTGTCCCTTGTGATGGATCTGGATTCTCCCCACCATGCCGAGCAGAAAGCGGTCCGGCAGTCCTTCGGCTTGCCGGAGCTGGGCGCGATTGCTGCCGGGCGGGAGTGGCGACAAGCCTTTGGTAGGCGGATGAATGACATCGGGGGCGGGGAGGCCGAAACGTTCGACCACTTCGCGAGAGCCTGCACCGGACACAGTCACCAACCGGTCGAAGCGCCGGATCAGCCTCGGCACTAGAAGATTCCGCACCGAACCCAACTTGGCACCAATTACGCTGGGTTGCTGGCTCAGATGCAGGAAGCCCCAGACCGGTAGCCGGGGACTGGAGAGTTCCGCCGCGTCAACCACCGTCTGTCCCCGTTCGACGGTGGGCAGATTGACCAAAATCACGTCCGGCCGGGCTACTGCGATGATCCCTCCCAGCTCACCTGCACCTGCGGCGCGGAGCCTCCGGTCCAGGTTAGCCAGGGTGCCTGCGTTCAGCGGAGCCGCGGAATAGTGGATCCTCACCGCCGTGTCCGATAGCGATTGACATGCGTCGCGAAGAACCGCGTGCTCCAGGGCGCGCCGGGAGACAGCAAGGTGAACCTCGCAGCGAGAGGCCAGCGCGCGGCAGAGCGCAAAGAACGACAGCTCGGCGCCACCGCACTTCACCTCTTCCATCACCAGCAGTACGCGTAATGCCACGTGTCGATCGCTTAAGAGGATTGCAGCGGCGAATCAGCGGACCCGAGTCCGGAGTGGGATAAGCTACAGGGCAGAGGAAAGGAAAACCACGCGAACCGCTGGGTTCAGCTCGCGCCACGCATGTAGATCACAGCGGGTATCGTCTTGAGCAGCAGGCCGAGATCCTTCCAGATGGACCACTCTCTGATGTAGTCGGTCTCCAGCCGGATGACCTCCTCGAAATCGGTGATGAGGTTCCGCCCGTTCACCTGCCAGGGGCCGGTCATGCCGGGCTTCACGTCAAACCGGGTGTAGTGGTGCTCCTCGTAGAGGTCCACCTCGGCCGGGAGCGGAGGCCGCGGCCCGACCAGCGACATCTCTCCCCGCAGCACGTTCCATAGCTGAGGCAACTCATCCAGGCTGGTGCGCCGGAGAAACGCACCCAGCCGGGTGACCCGAGGATCGTTCACCACCTTGAACAACCGCAGATCGGTGTACACGCTCTCGCCGGTGAGATCACTACGCCGCGCCTCCGCGTCATGCACCATGCTGCGGAACTTTGTGATCCTGAAAATCTTGCCGCCGAGGCCCACCCGGAGCTGGCGGAAAAAAATGGGGCCTCTGCCCGAGACGCGGACCGCGAGCGCCACCATGCCGAAGATGGGTGCGAACAGGATGAGACCGATGGTCGATGCGATCACGTCGAGGGTGCGCTTGAGCAGAAGCTGGCGCACGCGCAGGCCCGGACGGTTGAGCGCAACGAGCGGTGCTCCTCGGCGCCAGACTGTCTGGGATTCGACCCCCCCCAGCGCAAAGGCGCGGGGGAGCGCGTAGAGCTGACACCCGGCAGCACCGGCAGCCTCGATGACCAGCGCAAAGGCCTCATCGTCGAGCGGGCCGCTGAGCACAAGCGTGTCGGCCCGGTATCGCTTGATGGTCTGGCACAACCGGAGAAACCCGCTGCGGCCTCGGGTCAAGCCGAGCTCATCCGGATCCAGAATTCCGCCGAAGGCCAGCTCCCGCGCATCGGCGAGCGCCGGGTGTTCGAGCGCTCGCACGGTGTGCTCGGGACGGCCGATCATGAGGGCGCGCACCGCGCCGGGCCCGATGGGCCACAGCTTTCGCACCACATGGTCGATGATGTGGCGCTCGACGATCAGCGAGGTTCCAATAACGCCGGCCAGCAGGATAAAGCCGGGCACTGCCAGGAGCGAGAAGTGGCTCCAGAGCTGACCCCAGAACGGCAACGCGAGGCCGAGCGTGGCTCCGGCCACCAGTCGGCTGGAGTCGCGGCGGCGATCGCTGGCACCGTAGGTGTCGAGAACGATGAGGCCAAGCAGGATGGCGGGGATTAACTGTACCAGGGGAAGCGCCCCGGGAGGGATAATGCGGTTCAGCACGGCGCTGGTGGCGGGGCCGAACCATCCGACATCTCTCAAGCCGTGAAGCACTGCTTTGAGGAGCAAAAGCGCGGCCGTGTCTCCAGCCAGCAGCACCGAAATCCTGATCGCGGCGCGAACAAAGTGCCGGCGCATGATCTGAGGCGCCCGCCGGGTGAGAGCAAGGCGCTCCAGTCCGGTGCGGGGAGAAACTTCCTCCAACACAGCCGACTTTACGGCTGCACCGTTACTTCCTGCAACATCTATGGTAGCGGGAGGACTTTGAAAGCGAGGCTCGACCGTAGTCTGACTTACCGCGGACATGGACTGAAGCTCAAGGGGGTCTCCCAATCCACTGCGTGTGCTTGTCGGACCTAATTCTTTCCGCTCGCCGGCCGGATCAGCGGAAGCGGGTGCTTCTAAAGCAAGTCGTGCGCCAAATTGCACCGATTAGGGCGAACATAGCTAAAACAAAGTCAGCCGCAAGCCTAGAGCTCAAATGAGCCGGCTGAGTCCCACTCAAGAGCAGCAGAGTTTATCTCACCGGCGACGCTCTCGGGTCAGAAAGACACATTCGAGAGACATAGTGTCTCGAATGATTTTCCTCGGAAGGTCCCATCTCGGTGACGCAGCGCACACCACCCTGCGTCGGAAATCCGAGGGAGGGAACTAGTATTCCAGCGGCAGGGCTACCCGGCGGCCGTCTCGGGCAGATTGATAGGTGGCAATGAGGATTTCCAGCGAGTGCAGGCCCTCCCGTCCATCGGTATCCGGCATCGCCTCGCCCCGCAAGGACTTGATCACGTTGTCGTAGTAGAGCGGGTGGCCAAAGCCGTACACCGAGGTTGTGTCGTAGCTCGCCTGCTCGATCTTCTGATCGTCCGGATCGGAGTCGGCAAACTCCCAGTGGTCGATCCGGTTCACCGCCACGCCGCCGATCCGGACGGTGCCCTTCTCCCCGATGATGGTGATCGACCCCTCGAGGTTCTTGGGATAAGTGAGCATGGTGACGTTCATGGAGCCGAGGGCTCCGGTGCGCCACCGGACGCTGACGACACCGGTGTCTTCGACCTGGATGTTTCGCTCCAGGGTGGCGGTGTAGGCCTGCACGCTCTCGACCGGCCCGATCAGCCAATCCAGCAAGTCCACGTAGTGACTCGCCTGGTTCATGAACGCCCCGCCGTCGAACTCCCAGGTGCCTCGCCAGGGTGCGCTGTCGTAATAGGACTGGGGCCGGCTCCAGAACACGTTGATCGTGACCATATAGATCCGGCCGAAGCGGCCTTTCTCCACCGCCCGCTTGAGCAATTGGAGTGTGGCGTTGCGGCGATTCTGCTTCACCACGAACAGATGTACCCCGGCCTGGTCGCAGGCGTGGACCATCCGCTTCCCGTCCTGCCAGCGGGTGGCCATGGGCTTTTCGGTCATCACATGTCGGCCCGCCTCCGCAACTTGGACCGCCTGATCGGCATGCAGCCCGCTGGGCGTGGCGAGGATCACGATGTCAGCGCTGGTTCCCGCGAGCATGGCATCGAGCGTGCGGAAGCCCGGGGCTCCGGTGCGCTCCTCCGCCCTGGCCAGGGTGGCGGGGTCTACATCGCAGATCCCCACGAGCTCCGCCCGGTCGGCGCATTTATCGATGGCGTCAAAGTGGTTGGCCGAGATCCGGCCACAGCCGGCCAGCGCGAACCGGATTCGCCGGTCCGTGATGAAGGGCTTGGTGATGAACATCGGTCCTGGGGTCTCCACGATGGCCGGGAAGTATAGTGGGGGCCGGGCCTGCACGGGATTGCGGCTCTGGCGCGTTTCGGGACGGACCATTATCATGTGAATAGTTTCACAAAGCTGCCAGCGCGACCCAAGGAGACCATTCGATGGCCATTGCCACCCGCCCCGTCTCGGCCCACGCCACCTATCCGGTCGAGGCATTGGGAAAGCTTTTCGCCCCGCCCGAGACCGAGGAGCCTGCGGATAAGCTCCGCCGGCTGCTGCAGGAGGCTCGGGACCGAAAGACCTATCTGCACACGGCGGGCGCCTACGACGCTTTTACCGCCGCCATCATGACCCGGCTCGGATTCAAGGCGCTGTATGGCAGCGGCTGGCAGCTCGCGGCCACGAAGAGCATGTTCCCCGATATCGGGGTGTACGCCTCGCACGATATGGTGAAGCTGGTTCACGAGATGTGGATGGGCATAGAAGGCGCCCGCAACACCCATTATTACGACACCGACGGCAAGGAAGTGCTCGAGGCGCCGCCCGCGTTCGTGGACATGGAGGCGGGTTTCGGCGGACCGACCCAGACCTTTACTCTGGCTGTGGAGCTCATCCGGGCCCGCGCCGGGGGGGTGCATCTGGAGAATCAGGATCCGGCCAACCGCACCTGCGGCCACATCGTGAACGTCGGTAAGCAGAAGCGGAACAAGGTGCTGGTGCAGCGGAAGGAATGGCTGGCCAAGCTCAAGGCCATCAAGGCGGCGTCGCAGGCCACCGGGGTGGACGTCGTGATCATCGCGCGGACCGACTCGATCGACGGAGCGCTGCCGGACCGGGAGCCGGGTGGGGTGAAAGCCGCGGTCGAAGATGCCTGGGAAGCGGCGGAGCTGGGCGTCGATGTGATCTGGCCCGAGTTCAACAACACCGAGCTGGAGCAGCCCCAGGAGTTCGCCGAAGGGGTCCGGAAGTACTACCCGGACCAGATGCTGGGCTTCAACCTCTCGCCTTCACTCTATTTCGGAAAGGCGAAGAAGGCCGGCACCCTGATCACTAACCAGCAGCTCGCCGACCTGGGTTTCATCCTTCAGTTCTCCACGCTCTTTAACTTCAGGACCGCGGGGATGGCACTGGAGAAGGGACTGCGGAAGTTCCTCAAGAGCGGGATCGACGCCCTGGCTGATCTGCAGATTGAGGAAGACGAGCTGGCTGGTATTCCGCCGTCCACCAAGATGCACCAGAAGTTCGCCGGGATGAATCGGTGGCTGATCCTGGAGCAGGTGCTTAGTGGAGGGAAGTAGAGCGTAAGCGGAACTAGGGCGGGCGTGAGCGGGAAGCGGGTTTGTTCCGAAACACGAGACCCTCTACCCCCCGCTCGCCCGCCGAAGCCGCAGCTGCTCATCGCGCAGGTCTACCACGTCGAGACCACCACTCCGCAGCCGCTCTACCCGCCACGGTTCGAGCCGCACCACCAATTCATTGAAGGCCCCATTCTGGTCCCGGCTCAGCACCTCGCCTTCCCGGTAGAGCTCTGCCATCCGGGCACCATCCGCCAGCGGTAACCGGACCCGAACGGTCAGCCGTCCCGCTCGTTCCAGCTCGCGGAGCCGGCTCTTGAGGAGAGCCAACCCGTCGGTTCGCATGGTGCTGGTGATGATGGCAGTGGGATACAGCTCACCCACCCGCCGGCTGAACCCGGCCCCATCGGGGACGGCATCGATCTTGTTGAACACCGGAATGATGGGACGGTCGGCCAATCCCAGCTCGGCCACTACCTTCTCCACCACCCGAAGCTGTCCCTCCCAATCGGGATGACTCGCGTCTATGACATGGAGCAGGGCGTCCGCCGCGCGCGCCTCCTCCAGCGTGGCCCGGAAGCTGGCCACCAGGTGGTGGGGCAGCTTGCGAATGAATCCTACGGTGTCGGTGACCCGAGCTCGCTGTCCCTCGCCCAGATCCACTTCGCGGGTCAGCGTGTCGAGCGTGGCAAAGAGTCGGTCTTCGACCACGATCTCGTGCTGGCCGGAGAGTCCCCGCAGGATGCTCGACTTGCCAGCATTGGTGTATCCGACCAGGGCCACGCTCAGCATCGGATCCCGTCCGGCGCGGACGTTCTCCCGATGTTTCTCCACGTCCTTGAGCTTTCCCTTGAGTCCCTGAATCTTGCGGCGGATGATCCGCCGGTCGGTTTCCAGCTGAGTCTCGCCGGGACCCCTGAGGCCGATACCGCCGCGAATACGGGACAGGTGGGTCCACATCCGGGTGAGTCGCGGCAGCAGGTACTCAAGCTGGGCCAGCTCCACCTGGAGCTTGGCTTCGTGACTCCTGGCCCGGGTCGAAAAGATGTCGAGGATGATCTCAGCCCGGTCCATCACTCGCACCTTGAGCTCGCGCTCCAGGTTGGCTCCCTGCACCGGCGAAAGCTCCTCGTCGAAGATGACCAGGGACGAGTTGGAGGCGGCAACCTCGCTGGCCACCTCTTCGACTTTCCCCTCACCGATGAGGGTCGCGGGATTGGGTGCGGCGATGATTTGGGAGATTCGGCCTACGACTTCAGCCCCAGCCGTGTCCACCAGCCGGGTGAGCTCTTCCAGATGTTCGTCGAGATGCCGCGCATCGGGGGATCCTTTGCGTGGCGCCGCAACCAGCACGACCCGCTCGATGGGGTCGCGCACGGGGATCAGAGGTCGGATAGGATGGCCTTCCTGGTCATGGGTGTCCGACACCGGGGATAGCGACGGTGGCGGCGCGGGTGAGTGGAACGCGGCCCTCGTGGGTGAAAGAGACCGACTGGTTGAGGCCGCCGGGTAGCGCGAGGGTCAGCTGGCCTTTCATCTGGTACGGCAGATCGCCGTAACTCAGTGCCGTGCGGACGGCGCTGCTGACACCGGACCAGCCGAACCTGAGTGGCAGTGTGAGGGCGGTGGTTCCGTTCTGAGTTACCGCAAAATCGCTATCGTAGGTGATGTCACCAAGATGTGATCCCTCGACATCGAGGCCGAGCTGAAGCTTGGTGCCATGAAGGGTGAAGTTGTTCGGGTTTTGGACTTTCACCACTAGATCCAGATTGCCTCCGGTCAGGTCTATTCCCCGTACGACCGCGTGGTCGAGTTGGATATCCGGTTCCTTGAAGTTGAGTCCCAAACTGGTGCAGGCTGCCGCAGCCAGGATCGCCACCGCCACCGCAAATCGCACCTCAACTCTCAATGCCCGCCTCTACGTCCTGGGAGAAATATAGCAGCCACCGACTCTGACGATGGGAGCACCCGCTTGCACGGACCGTGCCGCGGATCACACCTCCTCCCCGCTCCCGCCTTTCTGGTCCGGATCGCGCTCCTTTTCCCCGGCCTTCAGCTTGGCCCACCACTCCATCCGGTCGGCGATCTTCCTCTCGAAAGACCCTGGGACGTAAAACTGGGCGTCCCGGAGCATGTCGGGCAGGTACTCCTGGGGCAGGTAGGCATCGGGTGAGTTGTGCGCGTAGCGATAGCCCTTGTTGTAGCCCAGTTCCTTCATCAGCGGGGTCGGGGCATTCCGGATGTGCAGCGGCACGGGGGCGGCGGGGGTCTCGCGGGCCGCGTCCATCGCCGCGCCAAGCGCTACCTTGGCACTATTTGATTTCGGCGCAGTCGCCAGGTAAATGGTCATCTCGGCCAGGGGAAGGTAGCCCTCGGGAGGCCCGAGCATGTGGAACGCATCCCGGGCGGCGACCGCCATGATCAGCGCATTGGGGTCGGCCAGCCCGATGTCTTCCGCCGCCATGGCAATGGCTCGACGGAACAGCGTCATGGGATCTTCACCGCCGTCGAGCATCCGCGCCATCCAGTAGAGCGCTCCCTGCGGGTCGCTCCCCCGCAGGGACTTATGGTAGGCCGACAGCAGGTTGAAGTGTTCCTCGCCGGCCTTGTCGTAGCGGGCAAAGCGCTTCTGCATCGCCTCCCGGGCAACCTCGACCGTCACCCTTCCCCGCTCTCCCACGTGGGCCGCGGCAGCTTCCAGGACCGTGAGCGCGCGGCGGGCATCGCCGTCCGCCTCCACCGCCATCAGTCTGAGCGCGTCGGGGTCCAGCTCGAGCTGCGAGCTTCCCAACCCGCGCTCGGTGTCATCCAGCGAGCGCCGGAGCAGGCGCTCGATGTCCTCCGGCCTGAGCGGCTGCAGCACGAAGACCCGAGTGCGGGACAGCAACGCGCCGATGACCTCGAAGCTGGGGTTCTCGGTCGTGGCTCCGATGAGCGTCAGGGTACCGTCTTCGGCCGGCGGAAGCAGGCTGTCCTGCTGCGCCTTGTTGAGCCGGTGGATTTCGTCGATGAACAGGATGGTCTGCGCGCCGCCCGCCTCGAGCCGGTCGCGAGCTTCGCCGACGATCTCGCGTATCCGGGGGACGCCCTCGGTGACGGCGCTGAAGGGGACGAAGACCCGATCGGTAGTGCTGGCCACGAGGTGGGCGAGGGTGGTCTTACCGCTCCCGGGGGGGCCCCAGAAAATCATCGACCCGGGGGTTCCCCGCTCGATGGCATCCCGCAGCGGTTTGCCCGGCCCGAGGAGATGCTCCTGGCCGACGAACTCGGCGAGCGTCGCCGGGCGCATTCGGGCGGCCAGCGGACGAGTCTCGCGTCCTCGGGTAAAGAGGGAGTCTTGCCGTGCAGGAGAGCGCTTCCGCGGCATCGGGCTCAGGAGATAGCCCGGGAGGCGACGCGCACGTCGACCGACCATACGCCCACGATCATACGATCCCCCAGGCCGCCGCACGCGTCGCCATTAGAATGTCGCGCAACCGGCCGGCTGTCCATACCCAGTTTCGCCTATGGTGCCCCCCAGACCGCGAGCAGCTGCTCGGTTATGAAGAAGCCCAGAGCCCCCCCGAAGAACGCCACGGCCGTGAGCCAGCCCCGCTTGGCCTGGAACTGGGGCACCAAGTCGGAGGCCGCCACATAGATCGTCACCCCGGCGGAGAGCGCCAGTCCGTATTGGGCCAGCGGCGCCACCTGCTCGGTGAGGAGAAACCCCAGGATGGTGGCGCAGCCGATTACCACCGCACCGCCCACGGCCCGGCCGCGGCTCTCTCCGCCGGCGACCATCACGCTCGCGATTGTCACTCCCTCGGGGAGCTTGTGCAACAAAACCGCGAGAAAGAGCAGCACGCCGAGCTGCGGCGAGATCAGGAACCCGCTCGCAATAGCTACGCCGTCGAAGAAGGTGTGCAGGGTGAGCCCGAGCAGTGCCCGGTGGCCGGCCGACGGGCTCAGCCGGTGGGTCTCCTCTCCGAAGTGAAAGTGCGGAGTCAGGACGTGCTGGGCCAAATGCACCGCCAGGTACCCCAGGAGCACATAGAGGCCCGCCGTGCGGCTATGGGCCCGGAACACTTCCGGCAGCACCCCTAGCACCGCCACCGCCAGCATGAAGCCTGCGCCGAAGGCCAGACAGGTATCGATGAACCGGAGCCCACGTTGCAGGTGACGGACGACCGCCAGCGCGCCGACCACATTGCCGAGAGCCGCCGCCACGGCAAAGGCGAACGGAGTCACCGGGTCTTCCGGGCAAGACCGAGCAACGACTCCCGGGTGTTGAGCGCCGGCTCCTCCAGCACGCGGTCGAGCAGGCCGGCGAGCGTCTCCCCGATGAGGGGACCGGTGACTCCGAGCGCCATGAGGTCGGTGCCGGTGATGGCGAGGTCGGAACGGGTCAGTGGGTCACCTCGCTTACGTATCTGCTGAACGCTCTGGGCCCACGGTGGCGCTGCGCCATGTCGCAGAGACCAGAGGACGATCAGATCGTCGGCCGAATCTCCGACAGTGGCCAGCCAGCGCCGGACCGAACGCTCATCGGCGGCGGCGGGAGTCTCCGGTCCCCGTTCGATGCCGAGGGCCCGGTCCACCTCCGCATTGGATGCTTTAAGGCGGCGCAGCACCGCGACGGGTGATCCGGTAAGCAGAGCGGTCAGCACCACTGGGTCTCGAGCTGATGCTGCTGGCCCGGCACCCAGGCCTGACGAGGCCGGCACTCGTTCCAACTCCGGGATCCAGATCCGCGCCGCTCCGACCTCGAGCCAGAGCGACGCGAGCTGGGTGACCGATCGGGCGGTCGCCAAACCCTTGAACCATTCATCGCGCACCCGCTCGGCCGAGAGGTGGGCCAGTCCCTGCGCGGCGGTGCGAGCCGCTTCCCAGGTGGCAGGATCGATGGTGAAGCCGAACCGGGCGGCAAAGCGGAGGGCGCGGAGGATGCGCAGGAAATCTTCCTGGAACCTTTGACCCGGCTTACCCACGGCCCGCACCAGCGCTCGGTCCAAGTCCCGCTTTCCCTCGAAGGGATCTCGCCATTCATGACGCAGCGGATGATAGGCAATGGCGTTGATGGTGAAATCGCGCCGGGCCAGATCCTCCTCCAGGGCAACTCCATAACGCACCACGGCGTGGCGGCCGTCGGTGAGCACATCCTCGCGGAAGGTGGTGACTTCATGGAGTACGCGCTGCTGGTCCAGCACCCCGACCGTCCCGTATTTAATCCCGACTGCGACGGTACGGGGGAACAGCCGTTGGACCTGGTCCGGCGTGGCCGAGGTGGCAATGTCGTAGTCGGAATGTGGGTGACCGAGCAGGTTGTCTCGCAGGGTACCGCCTACGCACCAGGCCTCGAAGCCGGCCGCCTCCAGGGTTCGGGCGATCTGCAGGATGCAATCGGGAATCTCGAGGGCGGCGGGAAAGCTCACCTCAGCTCCCGTAGGCTGCGCCGGACGACAATGCGATCATCAACTCCATCCGCGCCTGGGAGGGAGTGCGGGGCCCCGCCGGAATCGCGCCCATCGCAACCAGCCGGCTGCCCCCGCCCTCGAACGCGTACAGCGGCGTCACCACTCCCAGGGGAGTCCGGCTGGCGAGAACGGTTGGCTTCCCCTCCTCGATCCACCGGGAGATGGCGGGAACGGCGCCGGGCGGCACGTTTCCGCTGCCGAACGCCTCGATGACCACGCCATCATGCGTGGGCCGGGCAAGATCCAGCAAGCTGCCGTCGTCGCCGGCCACCATCGGAATGAGGGCCACCCGAGCCGACAGGTTGGTTGGTTGCAGTGGCCTCCCAACCGCCCAAAGGGCTCCCGCCCCGCCTTCCCGCGCACCCACGTACTCCACACACCCATTCTCCAGTCGCCCGATCGGCGCGGCGTGCGGGGCGGCAAAGGCGTCGAGATCGGTGGCGTGCACCTTCACCGCCGTCCGGCCCGCGAACACCCTCCCGTTGAACACGACCATGACTCCACGCCCGACGCTTTGATCGCTGGCAGCCACCGCGGCGGCGTCGAGCAGGTTGCGGGGCCCGTCCCAGCCATCGTCGCTCGAAGTACGCATGGCGCCGGTGATCGCTACCGGGATTCGTCGGTCGAGCGTCCGGTCCAGCAGGTAGGCAGTCTCCTCGATGGTGTCAGTGCCGTGGGTGACCACGATCCCCCGCACCTCCCCGGACTGGGCGATCTCCCGAACCCTCCCTCGCAGCTCCCACATCCGGTCGGGTCCGAGATGGCAGGCCGGCACCATGGCCCAGTTCTCGATCCGGTAGGGGCCGAGGGCGTCCAGCCCACGAGCGAATCGAACCAGCGCCTCCCCACCGTGGGTCGGAACGTTTCCTCCCGCTGCCGGATCCCGCTGCATGGAGATGGTCCCACCGGTGAAGAGCAGGTGAATCATCCGCAGAGCACACTCCCGCCATTGACGTTCAGCACTTCACCGCTGACGTGACGCGCGAGATCGCTGCAGAGGAAGAGAATCGGCCCGGCGATGTCCTCAGCGGTCGCGATACGCTGGAGCGGAATGGTACCTTGGATCCGTTCGCGATTGTCCTGAGTGAAGGCCGGCAGGCTCATCTCGGTGTCCACCCATCCAGGCGCCACGCAATTGACCAGTATGCCGGGCGCGCACTCGACCGCCAGTGACTTGGTGAGCGAGATCAGCGCACCTTTGGTGGCGGCATAGTCAGAGTGGAACGGCTCGCCCCGCTGTCCCGCAGTGCTCGAGACGATGACGATTCGGCCGCCCGGACGCATCAACCGCAATCCAGCGCGGATGGAGAGAAACACCGAGTCGACGTTGGCGGCCATGGTGCCGCGCCAGCGTTCCACCGGCATCGAGGCCAGGCTGACTTCCTCCGCCGGCCAGATCCCCGCGTTCGCGACCAGAATATCCAGGCCCCCAAACTCTCGCCTTACCCCCGCGATCAGGCGCTCCGCTACGTCCGGGTTGGCCAGATCACCTCCGGCGATGAAGGTCCTCCGCCCCAGGCTTTGAATCTCCCGCGCCGCGGCTTCGGCCTCATCGGCTCTGGTGTGATAGGTCAGGGCCACGTGGGCCCCCGCCCGCGCGAGCAGCAGCGCCGCCGCCCGTCCGATGCCCCGGCTGCCTCCGGTGACGAGCGCGATCTGCTCCCGGAGATCGATCATCGGCCGCGGAGCTCGGACTCGACCCACTCCACGATCAGGTGCTCCAGGGCCAGGTGAACCGATTGCACCAGGCTGGTCTGATCGGAGGGAACGATGATCGCCTGGTCCACCAGTGTCGCGAGCGCACCGCCACCCTTGCCGAGAAAGGCGACGGTGGGAACCCGCCGCTTGCGCGCCGCCTTGGCCGCAGCGAGCAGGTTGGGACTCTGCCCGCTGGTGCTGTGGAGAATCAGCAGATCGGCCGGTCGGCAGAGCGCCTCCACCTGGCGGGCAAAAATCTGCTCAAACCCCAGATCATTGCCGGCAGCGGTGAGGACCGAGCTGTCGGTGGTGAGCGCAGCCGCCGCGAGCGGCTGGCGATCCGCGGCATAGCGCACCACATATTCCGCGGCGATATGCTGGGCATCCGCTGCGCTGCCACCGTTTCCGCAGAAGAAGAGCGTGCCGCCGCCCCGAAGCACCTCCGCGTAGCGCGAAGCTACCTCGGCCACCTTGCCGCTGAGCGCTTTGGAGGCCTGGGCCACCTGAGCGAGCGCATCGAGACCCCGCTCGATCCGATCTCGACTCATCTGCCCCCCTCGAGGAACTCCTTGATCCGGCTCATCCAGCTCTGGCGGATTCGGATCGGCGGCACCGGCATCAGGGTCTTGTCCTCCAGGATGGCCAACGGGTTTCGCACGGCGAGAAGCTCGACCTGCTCGGTTCCGTCCTGCACTTCCAGAAACCGGGCTCCAGTCGCCACCGTTCGCTCATCCCCGTGGTTGTCTCCGGCCAGGATGTCGGCCAAGCCTTCGCCGACCAACTGCCGGGCGCGCTGCCCCCGCGCCTGCGGCGTGAGCAATGTGGTGGAGTCGACCTGCATCCTGGACCCAACGGCGCGCCAATGTCTGACCGCCTCCGGCGTGCAGCAGCTGTAGCGCTCTGGATGGGCCAGGACCGGGATCAACCCCAGCTCAGCTACCTGAGTGAGAGCGTTGGTCACGGTGTCGTAGGCCACCAACCGGGGAAATTCGACCAGCATGTAGCGGCTGCCGCCGAGGGTCAGGTTCCGGGCAAGAGCAACCGGACGGGTGATCGGCCGATCGAGCATGATCTCGGCGCCGCGGTGCAGCCGGGGGGCCGCGGGTGCCTGAGCCCGCAGGGCTTCAAACGCTCGTTGATGGGCTGCGGGAGGCCCCGACTCGCTCCGGCCAGCCGGAAGATGCGGAGTCAGGCACACGTCGGTAATTCCCTGGCGCGCCATTTCCTGCAACACCTTGACCGACTGAGCGACCGACCGGGAGCCGTCGTCCACGGCGGGGAGAAGATGACAATGGAGATCGATCACGTGCCGACCCGCGAGGACAGCAGGATAGAAATGGCCAGCTCTTCAAGACTCTCAGGGGCCATCTCCGCCTGCGCCAGCAACGCGAGAGTGATCAGGGCGTCCGCCGCGAGAAGGTCGAGAGCTCCTGAGCGATCGCCGGGATGCGAAAGGGCGCGATCCAGGGCGGCCTGGCTTGCCGCCACCAGGCTGCGAGGGACCGATGGATCGGATGCGGCACGGGCATACTGTTCGACCCGGGCCCGAAGCGCCGGGGGAGCCTGGCTGGTGTGCCGGTCCACCCAGTCGCGGCCCACGCTCAGGCGCCGCGGGCTTCGGCAGCTTGACGATTGCCCAGCCAGGCCGTCACCAGTTCCGGTGTGGCGGCACGCGCCGCGGGCAACCGCTCTGGATCGCCTGCACCGGCCGAGGCGAAATGGGGCCGGCCGCCTCCCTTGCCACCGCTGAGTGCGGCGATCCGGTTCACCAGGTCTCCCGCCTTTCGGCCGGCACTCACCAGATCGTCCGTAAGGGTGACGTTAATCGAGCCCCGGCCGGCGGAGCTGAAGAGCACGAGCACCCCGTTCCGCCTGCCTTCCCGGAACGAGTCGGCGATCCGGCCTAACTCAGCCTTATCGTCCGACAGGGTATCGGCCACGGTGAGCTCCACTCCAGCCACGTTGAAGACGTCACCAGATGTCGCCAGCCCGCCGCCGGTGCGGGTTGCCTCCGCCAGCCGCGCCTCGAGACGCCCCCGTTCCTCCAGCAACTGCTCCACTCGGCGCACCAGATGCTCTGGCTGCGCCTTCAGCGTCTCCGCCAAGGCGGACAACCGCTGCTCCAGCTCGCGTACGGCGCGAAGAGCGCCGGCGCCGGTGAGAGCCTCGATGCGGCGGACCCCGGCTGCCACGCCCGATTGACCGGAAAACCGGAAGGTGCCGATCTGTCCCGTGGTCCGGACGTGGGTTCCGCCGCAGAGCTCGATCGAGGGTCCCATCTGGACCACCCGAACGACGTCGCCGTACTTCTCGGAGAAGAAGGCCCTCGCTCCCAGGGCCAGCGCGTCGGCCTTGGGCATTTCGCGGGTGGTCACCACGTCGTTCGCAAGCAGGAGATCGTTGACCTCCGCTTCTATCCCCGCGAGCGCGGCCTGATCGATCGGTCCGTGATGGGAAAAGTCGAAGCGCAGGCGCTCCGGCTGCACCAGCGAGCCCTGCTGCCCCACATGGGTCCCCAGCCGTTGGCGCAGCACGTAGTGAACCAGGTGAGTGGCGCTATGATTGCGCTCGATGTCCTGGCGCCGGGGCGCATCGACCGCTGCGTGCAGCGCGGTCGGCTCGAACTCCTGGTTGAAGGTTCCCCCGATCACGGTGCCCTTGGAGTCCTTCCGCACACTGTCGACCGCCAGTGACCAGCCCTCGCCGGCAACGACTCCGGTATCGCTCACCTGTCCGCCCGATTCGACGTAGAACGGGTTCTCCTTCAGCACCAGCTCGACCCTGGGTCCCTCCTGCCGAAAAGCGAGCACCTCGGTGTCGGCCTCGGTCTTCTGGTAGCCGACAAACTTCTGCTTGCCCCGCTTGACCGAGCGCCATTTGCCGGGCTGGGGCAAGATCACCGCCGGGCCCCCTTCCTGGACCGCGGCTTGACCACTGGCGCGCGCGGTGCGCGAGCGATGCCGCTGCCCTTCCAGGGCCCGCTCGAAACCCTCGAGGTCGACGTTGACCCCGCGCTCGCCGGCAATGATCTGGGTCAGGTCGATCGGGAAGCCGAACGTGTCGTATAGCTTGAACGCCTCATCGCCGGGTATGGACTTGGCGCCGGAGGCAAAGATCTCCTCCAGCCGCCGGAGACCACCTTCGATCGTCTCCAGGAAGCGGCGCTCCTCGGCCTCGGTGATCTCGCGTATCTCAGCGGCTTTGCGGGGAAGCTCGGGATAGACGTCGCCCATCTCACGAACGACAATGTCCGTCAGCAACGCGAGGGTCGGCTCGCGCCGGCCGAGCAGCCAGGCATGCCGCACCGCACGGCGGAGAATCCGGCGAAGCACGTAACCCCGGCCTTCGTTGCTGGGGTACACCCCGTCGGCCAGCAGGAAGGTGACCGCCCGCGCGTGGTCGGCGAGTACCCGGTAGGACGCGTGGTCTTCGGCGCTACGGTCGTAGGAGCGGCCGACCAGTTCGCCCACCCGATCGATCAAGGGCAGGAAGATGTCGGTATGGAAGTTGTCGTCTTCACCCTGCATCACCGCGGCGATGCGCTCTAGACCCGCCCCGGTGTCGACCGAGGGCTTGGGCAGCCGCGTCAGCGAGCCGTCGGCAGAGCGATCGTATTCCATGAACACCAGGTTCCAGATCTCGAGGAACCGGCCGGCCTCGGCAAGGCGCTCGAATTCCGCCTGGGTGATCACCTCGTCCCTCTCGGCTTCCCTCCTTCCCCGCTTGCCCGCCTCCAGATCCACGAAGATCTCCGTGCACGGCCCGCACGGCCCTGTGTCACCCATCTGCCAAAAGTTGTCCTTGTCGCCCAACCCGTAGATCCGATGGTCCGGAAGGCCGGAGACCTCGCGCCACAGTGTGCGCGCTTCGTCGTCGCTGTGGTGCACCGTGACCCGGAGCCGATCGGGCGCGATGCCGAGGAACGAGGGACTGGTGACGAACTCCCAGGCGTATGCAATCGCCTCCCGCTTGAAGTAATCGCCGAAGGAGAAGTTGCCCAGCATCTCGAAGAAGGTGTGGTGCCGCTTGGTGTGCCCTACCTGCTCGAGGTCGTTGTGCTTGCCTCCCGCGCGCACGCACTTCTGGCAGGTCGTGGCCCGGAGATAGTCCCGCTGCTCCTGGCCCAGGAAGACGCGCTTGAACTGCACCATGCCCGCGTTGGTGAAGAGCAGCGTGGGATCGTCGGCAGGGACCAATGACGAAGAAGGCACCTCACGGTGCCCCTTAGCGACGAAGAAGTCGATGAAGAGTCGGCGGATTGTGCCGGATTGCATGGTGGGAATATATGTGAGTCAGGAGTCAGGAGTCAGGAGCCGGGGGTAGTCGGCGGCTGGCTACGGTATGAGCTCCTGACTCCTAGCTCCTGACTACTTGCTCCACCATGTCTGAAATATCCCTCCCGGTGAAACCACGCCGTGCCAGGTAAGCGACGACGCGCCTCCGCTTGGTCTGCCGGGGCAGCCCGCCGAGCTGCCCGGCCCGTTTCCGGGCGAGCGCCAGGGGCACCGTAGTCCGGTCGCTGCCCTCGGGCCACTCGGCCTCCAGCGCCCGGTCGATCAAGGAGCGCTCGACGCCCATCGAGAGGAGATCCCGGGTGAGGCGGGCAGGCCCGCGACCTCTTGCCGCGCGAGTCTGCACGTAGTTCCGGGCGTAGGCGGCGTCATCAAGCAGGCCTAGGCCGTGGATCCGTTCGAGCGCCGTTTCTGTGGCGGGACGGGGATGCCCTTTGCGAAAGAGCCGCCGGGCCAGGTCGCTCCGGGCAAAGGATCGGACTTCCAGGACGCGAAGCGCCGTGCGATACGCCGCCTCGATGTCGGCGGCCGCCCCGAGGCGCTCCTGCAGCGAGGGGTCGAGCTCCAGACCCACAGCCAGGCGTTCAGTGGCAACCAGTTCGCGCGGTACCGCGCCGAAGCGGATGCCGTCGAGCTCCACCCGCACCGCCTCGGGGCGGCGGGGGTCGGGTTCCAGCGCCGTGATCCGAGGAACGCTTTTCACGGCCCTACTCGCCTCCCTCGTCTCCCGAGGCCGTCCCCGCTCCCACCGTAGGGCGCATGCCGAGCAGCTCTTTAACCTTCCCCTCGACCTCGGTCAGGAGCGCTGGATTGTCGCGGAGGAAGAGTTTGGCATTTTCCCGGCCCTGGCCGATGCGCTGGTCGCCGTAGGAGTACCAGGCACCGGACTTCTGAATGATGCCGGCCTCGGATGCCAGGTCCACCAGCAGTGAGGTGTGACTGATGCCCTCGTCGAACATCACGTCGAACTCGGCCTGCCGGAACGGTGGCGCGACCTTGTTCTTGACCACCTTGACCCGGACATGATTGCCGATCACCGCTTCGCGCTCCTTGACCGGGCCGATCCGGCGGATGTCGAGCCGAAGCGAGGCGTAGAACTTGAGCGCCTTGCCGCCGGTGGTGGTCTCGGGGTTGCCGAACATGACTCCGATCTTTTCCCGAAGTTGATTGATGAACACCACCGCGCAGTTGGAACGGTTGATGGCGCCGGCCAGTTTCCGGAGCGCCTGGCTCATCAATCGGGCCTGGAGTCCCATATGGCTCTCGCCCATCTCCCCTTCGATCTCAGCCTTGGGTACGAGGGCTGCAACCGAATCGATAACGACGATGTCCACCGCGCCGGACCGGACCAGGATCTCCACGATCTCGAGGGCCTGCTCGCCGGTGTCGGGCTGAGAGACCAGGAGATTCTCGATGTCCACGCCGAGCTTCTTGGCGTACTCGATGTCGAGGGCATGTTCCGCATCGACGTACGCGGCGACCCCGCCCATCTTCTGGACATTGGCCGCGAGGTGGAGAGTGAGCGTGGTCTTGCCCGATGACTCCGGGCCGTAGATCTCGGTGATACGGCCGCGGGGGATGCCACCCACTCCGGTGGCCGCGTCGAGGTTGATGGCCCCGGTAGGGATGGCGGCCACCTTGACCCGGGGCGAGTCGGCGCCCATCCGCATGATGGCCCCCTTACCGAGCTGCTTCTCGATCTGGGAGATGGCCAGTCCGAGCGCCTTGCGGCGATCGGCGTCGAGCCGGGCAACATCGGGAGGAGCAGCAGCCATGGTTTCCTCGGGATAAAAAGTGACCGATTTTGCTACGCGTTTACACCGCGAGCCTAACGTAATACCGAAGCTTTGCCGAAGCAACGGTACATTAGTGACCTAAAATCGGTCACGCTCAGCCCCACCGGCCCGACGGTCGCCAAGCATCGGGCACGTGCTCGACCGCGGGAGCGGCGCCGCGGACATCACTGACGGCAACCAGATCAAACCGGTACTCGTCCTCGGGGCGTCCGTGGCGGAGCACCCACACCGACGCCACCCGGGCTATGTCGCGCTGCTTGCGCCGGCTGACCGCCTCGAGGGCGGTTCCGCAGACGGTGGAACGGCGCGTCTTCACCTCCACAAATGCGACCGTCTGGCCTTTCCGGATGACGAGGTCGAGGTCGTGGCGCCCGAGCTTGAAGCGGTGGGCCTCAACCGACCAGCCACAGGCCGTCAGGAAGGCTATGGCGATGCGCTCCCCGTGTATGCCGAGCAGTTGGCGACGGTCTTCCCATTCGTCGACCGGAACGAAGCGGCGGGTGTCGGACATGGCCCAGGATAGATCGGGCGGAAGTCAGCTTAGGAACCGTGTTGGTGCGAGGCGGAGCCGGAAATCGCGATGAGAAACAGCACTCACGGAAGCACGGAAGAAAACGAAAACACGAAGCAGTGATCAGTCCACGATGACACGCTTGATGGTGCTGGTGCTGGGCGAACGCGCCGACATGAGCGCGGAAGCGGCGAGCCGCGCCTCCCTCGAGCTGCCCGGCTCCCAGCTCGAGCTCGCCAAGGCGGTGGTGCGCGCAGCCCGCTCCTCCGATCCCGCCAAACCGGTGGTGGCCGTCCTGCTCAACGGGCGCCCCCTGGCCATCCAGTGGTTGGCGGACAGCGTCCCCGCCATTCTGGAGACCTGGTTTCTCGGCGTGGAGCACGGCACCGCCATGGCCGATGTCCTTTTTGGGATGTACAATCCCAGCGGGCGTCTGCCGGTCAGTTTTCCCCGGGTCACCGGCCAGGTTCCGATCTATTACAACCACAAGCCGACCGGCCGCCCACCGGCCAAGGACGATTACTTCACCTCCAAGTACATCGACGTGCCGTGGACGCCGCTCTGGACCTTTGGGCACGGGTTGAGCTATACCAGCTTCGAGTACAGTAACCTGAGACTGTCGGCTGATACCCTCCGCGCGAGCGACAGCGTACGGGTCTCGGCCGGGGTTACCAATAGCGGGCTTCGCCCGGGCGACGAAGTGGTGCAGCTGTACTTGCGCGACGATGCCGCGAGCGTGACCCGGCCGGTCAGAGCACTCAAAGGCTTTCACCGTCTCACACTCAATCCCGGAGAGACGCGAACCGTGACCTTTACATTGCATGCCGATGATCTGGCCCTCTACGACTTGACCATGCGAAAGGTGGTCGAGCCCGGCGGGTTCACCGTGTTCGTCGGCGGAAGCTCGGCCGCGGCGTTGCAAGCTCACTTCCACGTGGTAGGTGACACGCTGGTCCTGGCGCCGGCCCCGCCGAGGCTCAAATGAGTCCCCCGTTGGTGGAGGTTCGAAGCCTGGCGACCGTCGACTATCTGGTAATCGCGGTCTACTTCGCCTTCGTGCTCGGTGTAGGCTGGTTGGTCCGCCGTACGGTCCATACCAGCAAAGACTTCTTCGAAGCCGGCCGCCGCACCCCGGCCTGGGTTGCCGGCCTGGCCTTCGTCTCCGCCAATCTGGGCGCCCAGGAAGTCATCGGGATGGGGGCCTCGGGCGCCAAGTACGGCATTGCCACCGCGCACTTCTACTGGGTCGGCGCCATCCCCGCCATGGTTTTCGTCGCCCTCTTCATGATGCCGTTCTACTACGGATCCCGAGCCCGAAGCGTACCCGAGTACCTGAGGCTCCGGTTCGACGAGAAGACTCGCGCCTTCAATGCGGGGTCCTTTGCGGTGATGACGGTGTTCTCGTCCGGCGTCTCGATGTACGCCATGGGCAAGTTATTCAACCTACTGCTCGGCTGGGACATGGATTTGAGCATGCTGGCCGCAGCCGGCGTGGTGCTCGCGTATACCACACTCGGGGGGCTCACCAGCGCCATTTACAACGAGGTGCTCCAGTTCTGTCTCATCGTCGCCGGCCTACTGCCACTGGTCATTCTTGGTCTTTACAACGTGGGCGGCTGGGACGGACTGTCTGCGCGGCTGGCGGAGGCAGCCGCGGGGCGTGGCTTCCCCCCGGGATCGTTCACTCACGCCTGGAAGTATCTCGGCGATCCCTCGCAGAACCCCGTGGGAGTCGAATGGCTGGGATTACTGATGGGTCTCGGCTTTGTGCTTTCGTTTGGCTACTGGTGCACCGATTTCCTGGTGGTGCAGCGGGCCATGTCCGCGGAGTCCCCGACCGCCGCGCGGCGGGTCCCGCTGATTGCCGCCTTCCCCAAGATGCTCTTTCCTGCCCTGGTCATTCTCCCGGGCATGATCGCGTTTGCCGTGACTGCCACTGGCGGCCCCTCCCTGATTCCGCCCAAGCTGGATGCGGCGCTGCAGCCCCTTCTCGATGCTCGCGGGCTTCCGGTGCTGGACTACGACCTGGCCACTCCGTCGATGCTGCTGCACTACTTCCCCAACGGGCTGCTGGGTCTCGGGCTCACCGCTTTGCTGGCATCCTTTATGTCAGGGATGGCTGGGAACGTCACCGCCTTCAACACCGTGTTCACGTACGACCTGTATCAGAGCTACATCCGGAAGGGGGCCTCCGACGCGCACTATCTCTGGATCGGGCGGGCCGCTACGATCGGCGGAGTGCTGCTCTCGATCGGCGCAGCCTACGTCGCGCGCTCCTTCAACAACATCATGGACGTACTGCAGCTGGTATTCGCATTCGTCAACGCGCCTCTGTTCGCGACCTTTGCCCTCGGCATGTTCTGGCGCCGGAGCACCGGCCACGGGGCGTTCTCCGGGCTGGCGGCGGGCACCCTGGGCGCGGCACTTCACCACGGTCTGACCTTACCGGCCGGCGCCGCTCCCGGCGTCAAAGGGGGGTATTTCGGCCTGTTGCACACCTTCCCCAGCGAGCTGGCCCAAACCTTCTGGACCGCGATTACCGCATTCGCCACCTGCGCTGTGGTCACCATCCTGGTCAGCCTGATCACCCGGCCACGTCCGATCGACGAGCTGCGCGGACTGGTCTACTCGATGACACCGCGCGTCGGTGGCGACGACTATCTTCTCCCCTGGTACGCGCGCCCTAAAGTGCTCGCGGTTGTCGTGCTCACGGCCACGCTCATCCTGAACATCGTGTTCTGGTAATGCGCGCCCCGAACTGGATCACTCGAGAGGTGGCATATGCCGATTGATGTGAGGCTGCCGATCAGCGGACTCTTCACGGCGGTGGGTTTGCTGCTGATCGGCTATGGTGCGGCATTCGAAGGGGTACTAACCTGGGCCGGACACCTGAACGCGATTTGGGGAAGCGTCATGCTGCTGTTCGGTCTGGTGCTCGGCTACTACGGGCTCCGAGCCGAGCGCAAGACTCGACTCAGCGGAGGGGCACGGGCTCGCTGACCTTCGAGACCCCATTCTCATCGAAGGCTTCGACCGCAAACCAATAGTCCTGTCCCCCAGTAAGTGCCCGGATCTCCAGCGGCTGGGGATGGTCCGCGAAGACCTGGTACGTCTGATAGAGTTTTCTCGGCCGGATTCCCCACCGCACGTTGTAACCCGCTGCGCCGCGAACCGCTTTCCAGCTGACAAATGCATTGCGGGCGTACCGTCGCGACGGGCTATGAGTTTGCTGGGCGTGGCGGGCGGCGGGCCGTCTCCGTTGCCGAAGATCCGGATGTCCCCGATCGCCAGGTTGGGCGACGCGACGTAGCCATGTTCGTAGCGGATGTAGCGGGTCCGTACCGGGCGAGGCAGCTCGATGTAAGCGTTGGGGCGGTCCCGTTTTTCATCGCCGAGGTCCGCTAAAAGCGTCCACTGTTTCCCGTCGCTCGAGTGGGTAAGCCGGAATCGAGCGTACTGGAGGTAATAGCGGCCGCCGTGCTTCGTCATCCAGGCACCCTCGATGTAGGGTGTCAGCGTGTCCCGGTGGTCCTGGCCGAACCGTTCCCACCCGTGTTGGTCGGGGTGCAGGCGAATCAGTTCTTTTAGTTGTCCCATGTAAGCGAGGCGCCGGGATGGATCCAGCTCGATCCCGTACAGCGGGTACACGTTGGATGAGCCCCAGTACAGATACCAACGCCTGTTGTCAGGGTCGCGAAACAGTGCGGGATCCCGTGGCCCGGCGGCACCCGGGCGGCCGGGCAGCGAATCGGCTGAATAATTGGGGAGCGGCGGCAGCAGCCGGTTGTAGAACTCAAACCGTCCGGTGGCCGGCTGGGTGGAATAGAGAATGGGCCTTTGGCTGAAGGAGGACATCATGAGCAGCACCGTGTCTCCCACCGAGACGGCAGCGGGCGCCACGATATCTTCGAATGGCCATCGGCTCGGCGTGACGAACTGCCAGTGCAGCAGGTCTTTCGAGTGCCAGTAGCCGCCCGACGCGGTCACGAAGAGGTAGTACTCTCCCCGATGATTGACGATGACGGGATCGGCACCCGAGCGGTAGGAGATGCCCTCGTTGAGCTGTTCGAAGTTGTATTTGTAGTCGATGTCGAGGGGATTGCAGTAGGTGCGGATGCCAGAGGACTGGGCGGCGACTGACGTCGCGAACAGGAGAGCCGCAAGCGCCTCCCCGCTTCTTCGCCTACCCGCAGTATTCATCCAACTGATCGAACCCCACCAGCACGTCGCGGGGCTTGCTGCCGTCCGGGGGTCCCAGAATTCCGGCGTAGTGCAGCTGGTCGATGATTCGGGCGGCACGGCCATAGCCGATTCGCAGCCGCCGCTGCAGCAGTGAGGTGGACCCGCCCATGTTCTGGATGCAGGCTTCGGCCGCGTCGCGGAACAGGGCATCGCGCTCGCCCTCGTCGGCCTGCGCGCCACCTTCCGCTTCCCCTTCCTGCGCCCGCACCAGCTCCAGGATGTCGGACTCCTGCGCCTCCGCTGCTTGCACTGCTTCTCGCCGAGCCGCCCGGCGGGCCACGTACCACTCGGTGATGCGCTCCGACTCGTCGGTTGCGATGTAGGCCGCCTGGAGCCGCATCGGCTCGCTCTTTCCCGGCGGCAGAAAAAGCATATCACCGTTCCCCAGGAGCGCCTCGGCGCCGTTCTGATCCAGGATGGTACGGCTGTCTACCTTGGAGGCGACCCGGAAGGCGATCCGGCAGGGAAAGTTTGCCTTGATCAGGCCGGTGATCACGTTGACCGAGGGTCGCTGAGTGGCCAGGATCAGATGGATGCCGATGGCCCTGGCCTTCTGAGCCAGAATGGCCAGCGGAGTCTCCACCTCACCCTGCACTGTCATCATGAGATCGGCCAGCTCGTCGATGATCATCACGATGAAGGGCAGGATCCCATCCCCGTACACCTCTTCCGTCGGCGGCTCGGGTGGGGTGTCGGGCGCTTCGCCGCTGACAGTGGTCAGGGTGGGCCTGGGGCGGGGCGGATTTCGAAGCGGCTTGCCTTCCTGAACCTTGCGGTTGAAGTCGGCGATGTTGCGCGCACCGTTGGCCTGCAGCAGCTCGTAGCGGCGCTGCATCTCAAACACCGCCCACTTGAGCACGGAGGCGGCGTCGTGGTTGTTGGTCACCACCTTGTGTCGCAGATGGGGGAGCGCGTTGTACATCGAGAGCTCGACCATCTTGGGGTCGATCATCAGCAGCCGCAGCTCCCGCTGGGTGTATTTGTAGATCAGGCTGGTGATGATGGTATTGATGGTCACCGACTTTCCGGTGCCGGTGGCCCCGGCGATCAGCAGGTGGGGCATCTTGGTCAGGTCCGCAATGACCGGCTTACCCTCCAGGTCACGTCCGAGCGCAATCGGCAGGGTGCCGCGGCCGTGTTCCCACTCGCCCGACTCGAAGAGCTCGCGGATGGTCACAATCCGGGACGTGGGGTTGGGAATCTCCACACCCACCGCACCCTTCCCGGGAATGGGCGCCACCCGGACGGACGGCACTCGCATGGCAATGGCGAGGTCGTCGGCCAGCGCGCCGATCCGGCCAGCTTTCACCCCGGGTGCCGGCACCACCTCGAACTGCGTGACCACCGGTCCAGTGGTCCGGGAGCCCGGACGGCCCTCGACCTTGAAGGTCCGCAGCGTCTCGATCAGCGACTCGCCGAGGCGGTCGAGCTGGGCCTCTCCGGCATCGATGTCTCCCCGGGCGGGCGGGGTCAGCAGATCGATCGGCGGAAGATCCGATTCCTCGTCCATCACCGCCGTGCCGCCTCCGGCGCCGTTCCGTTTGGTCTTCTTCTCTTTGCGAGGCCGCTGCTCGGGGGCTGGCGGGAAGGGTGGAACGGAAGCAGGGGGGAAGGTTACAAGCTCGAAGGGTTCAGCCGGGTCGCTTGCATCCCGGGCAGCTCGCTTTCGCTTGCCTGGCTTTCCCTCGGTCTGCACCTCGGACAGCCCCGCCCCGCTTCGTTCCAGCCGCTGCAATGGATGCCAGGCAAACGTCGCCAGCGTCAGCGCCGACAATGCCAGAAAGCCAAGCAGCACCGCTCCCGCAACGCCGACCTTGTTCGAAATCATCTCGGCGAAGAAGCCGGGCAGAACCCCAACGACGCGAGCCGCAAACCCGCGCTGGGCGACGTCCAGATCCAGATCGGCCCGTCCCACGTGCGTCACCACGCCGACCAGATAGGGAAGCAGGAGGCTCAGGCCGACGATGAGGATGGCCGAACGCTTCATGTCGAGGCCGCCGAGCCGGTCGAAACCGGCCAGCGCCAGTCCCAGACCCAGCAGCGGAATGCCGAGAGCGCCGGCCCCCAGGATCTGCCAGAGCCCGTGTCCGATCGAGCGTCCGACGGGGCCGGTGATAGGGATGGGCAGCAGGGTGAGACCGACGAACAGACCCAGCACTAGCGCCGTGATGGCGCTGAGGCGACGGCGCGAGTCGGGGCTCATACCGGCACCGGCACCGGCACCAGCGTCACCCGGCGCTCGTGGAAGTGCGGCAGCACCGGGTAGGCGTCGAGCCGGGCCGCGTCCCGCAGATCGGACCTGAAGCCGAGCCGGATCAGCTCGCGGCCCGCCTGGCTGTAGGCCAAAGGCTTTTCCCACCGATCACCGTAACGGCGCACGAGGTCGAGGCAAGCCAGCCCCGCGTCATTGAGCGCCCGGCGCGGTCTGCGATCACCGAAAACGGCCGAGACCAGGCGGCCGGCGCAGTAGGCATCATCGAGCGAGAATGCGCCATTGCGCCCCGCGCAGACGATGAGGATGTGACGGTCGCTCTCCAGCGTCTCCCGCGCCTTTTCGGCAGCCGCGGTCAGGTTGACCGCTGCCGCGGGGTAGACCGCGCCTGCGCCCTGGCAGGCCAGCAGGGCTTGAGTGCCGTTACTGGTGGTGACGATGATGGTCTTGCCCCGCACCGCGCTCTCAGTCATCTCCAGCGGGCTGTTGCCCAGCTGGAACCCGGGAATCCTGAGGCAGCTTTTCTCCCCTGCAAGAAGAACGTCATCGCTCCCTATGGTTTGGGCCAACCGGAGCGCTTCTTCGGTCGAGGCCACGGGAATGATCGCCTTGGCCCCATGACACAAAGCGGCGCACACAGAGGTGGTGGCGCGGAGGATGTCGATCACGAACACCGTCCGCCCTTGCACCTCCCCCGGGCTCAGCCCTGCCGGGGTGAAGACGACCTCGACTCTCATGTCTCGGGGCGAAGCAGGTGGGACTCCCGCTCCAAAAACCTGGTGTCCACGTTACCGGCCACGAAGTCGGGATGCCGGATGACCCGGGCGAGAAACGGGATCGTCGTGGTCACGCCTTCGAGAATGAAGCTGTCGAGCGCCTGGCCCATGCGGCTGAGCGCCTCCGCCCGGTTGTTGCCGTGCACGATGACTTTGGCGAGCAGCGAGTCGTAGTACGGTGGCACGCTGTAGCCGGCGTACACGTGGGTGTCCAGCCGGACCCCAGGCCCGCCGGGCGGGTGATACGCGGTGATCAGCCCCGGGCTGGGCTGGAAGCCTCGATACGGATCTTCGGCGTTGATGCGGCACTCGATGGCGTGGCCCCGGAGCCGGCGGCCGTCGCCTTGGAAGCTCACCGGGTCACCGGCAGCCACGCGGATCTGCTCCTTCACCACATCAAAGCTGGTCACCATCTCAGTGACCGGGTGCTCCACTTGGATCCGGGTGTTCATCTCCATGAAATAGAACTTGCCTTGCGGGTCGAGCAGGAACTCGAGCGTGCCCGCGCCGGAGTATCCGATATTGGACGCCAGTGCCACGGCGGCCTGCCCCATCTTGGCCCGCAAGGCGTCGTCCAGCGCCGGACTGGGACTCTCCTCGATCAGCTTCTGATGCCGCCGTTGCACCGAGCAGTCGCGCTCCCCCATGTGGACCACTTTGCCATAGTTGTCCCCCATGACCTGGATCTCGACATGGCGCGGGTGCTCCAGATACTTCTCCACGTACACCGCGCCATTCCCGAACGCAGCCAGGGCCTCATTCTGGGCCAGACCGAAGAGCTGGGAGAACTGGTCGGCGTCGTGGGCGATCCGCATGCCTTTGCCGCCGCCGCCCGCCGTGGCCTTGATGATGACCGGAAAACCGATCTCGTTGGCGAATGCCAGCGCGTCGTCGACGTCCTCGATGGTGCCGGGAGAACCGGGCACGGTGGGGACGCCAGCCTGGACCGCCAGCCGGCGGGCCGTTGCCTTGTCTCCCATCTGGCGGATTTGATCGCCGGTGGGCCCGATGAAGGTGATGTTGGATGCCTTGCAGGTGTCGGCGAACTCCGCGTTCTCCGCCAGGAAGCCATACCCGGGATGGATCGCATCCGCGCCGGTGATCTCCGCCGCGGCGATGATATTGGGGATCCTGAGGTAGGAGTTCCGGCTGGGTGGCGGGCCGATGCAGACGTCGTCGTCGGCAAAGCGCACGTGCAGGGACTCGCGGTCGGCCTCGCTGTAGACCGCAACCGTCTCCACGTTCAGTTCCCGACAGGCCCGGATGACCCGGAGAGCAATTTCCCCCCGGTTGGCAATGAGAACCTTCTTAAACATGCGCGGCTCTCGAGCTTGCCGATCCCGCCGTTCGACAGCCTCGATTACCGCGCCTGCTGAGGGCTCGGCTGACACTGGGCACCTTCTGGGCCATCTAAGGGGTCAAATCCAAGGGCTGCGCCTGCGGCTGCGCGGAGTCGCCGGTAATCTCCGTGAATTTCCGGTCCGAGGCCGAATCCACTCCGGACACGCGGAGCGCGAACTCATTCGGATTGGTCGAATAGAACATCGCGCTCTCGTAGGAGATCAGCCCATCCTTGTACCACTTCATCAACGACTGGTCGAACGTCTGCATGCCGTACGAGACTGCCCCCTGGGCAATCAGGTCCGGAATGTGCAGCGCCTTCTCGATGTCTCGGATGTTGTCCGCCACCGCCGCGGTGTTGATCAGCACCTCCGCGGCAGGAATCCGGCCCCGCCCGTCCGCTCGAGGCACCAGCCGAAGCGACACCACCGCTTGCAGGGCGGTCGAAAGCAGCATCCGGACCTCCTGATGCTGATGCGGCGGGTAAAACGAGAGAATGCGTTGGATGGTCTGGGTGGCGTCGGTGGTGTGCAGCGTGGAGAAGACCAGGTGGCCGGTATCGGCGGCCTTGAGCGCCGTGTCGAGGGTCTCGACGTCGCGAATCTCACCCACCAGAATGACGTCGGGGTCCTGCCGGAGCACGTGCCGCAGCGCCATCCCGAAGGAGAGAGTGTCGTTGCCGACCTCGCGCTGGGAGATGTTGGACTGCACGTCCCGGTGGAGGAATTCGATCGGGTCCTCGATGGTGATGACATTGACCCGCCGGCTCTGGTTCACGTGGTTGATCATCGAGGCCAGGGCGGTGGATTTTCCCGAGCCGGTCACCCCGGTTACCAGGACCAGGCCCCGGGGACGCAGCGCGATCTCCTCCAGTATCGCCGGCAGGTTCAGCTCCCGGACCGACTTCACCTCATAGGGAATGGCCCGAAAGGCAAAGGCCAAGGTACCCCGTTGCTGATAGATATTGGTCCGGAAGCGGCCGACCCCCGGCACCCCAATGGCAAAGTCGGCTTCCTTCTTCTCGGAGAATTCCTTCACCTGCCGCGGAGTCATGATCTGTTCCGCCAGCAGCTTCAAGTCCTCTGGTTTGACCGGAGGCATCTCCAGTCCGTGCAGGTCACCGTTTAGCCGGATGGTGGGCGGGCGTCCCACCTTGAGCAACAGATCCGAGGCGTTCCGCTGCACCATCTGCGAGATTGCCTGCTTGAAACTGAACGTCGATTGCGGAGCGGCGGCCTTGGCTTCAGCCATTGGGATCTACCCGGAACAGAACCTGGCCGAACTCGACCGGTTGGCCATCCTCCACCGAGATCTCCCGTACCACCCCCGCGACCTCCGCCTCAATCTCATTCATGATCTTCATCGCCTCGATGATGCAGACCGTCTGGCCTGGACTGACCCGGTTGCCCACCTTGATGTAGGCCTCAGCTCCCGGCTCCGGCGCTTTGTAGAACGTGCCCACCATCGGTGACCGGATCTCCTTGAGATGCGGCGCAGCCGCGGCGGGGCGTGAGGCCGCCTCCCGGTGCTCGGCATCTGCCGCAGACTGGGCCGGCGGAAGCTGGGTCTGCAGCGGCACGGCCATGACCGGCGCCACTGGCGCCGCGGTGGTCCGGGTAATCACCACGCCGGTGCCGAACCAACCCTTGACCTCGATCGAGCCGATCTCCGGAGTCTCGCGCAACAGCTGAGCGAGGCGCCTGACATCCTTGAGATCGATCGAGTGGATGCCGGGCACATTTTGGAGCAGCTCAGCAAGCTCCTGCATCTCCTGGGGGCTCATACGCGGGTCAGGTACTTATCTTCGCGGCGGTCGACCCGGATCACCTGACCCTCCTCGATGAATAGCGGAACCTGCACCGTGGCTCCCGTTTCCAGGGTGGCCGGCTTGGTCCCACCGGTGGCGGTGTCACCCCGGACGCCCGGGGCGGTTTGCGTGACGGTCAGCTCGACGAAGGAGGGCAGTTCCACCGTGATCACCCGATCGTTGTGGACCAGGCCCTCGCACTCCATCCCTTCTTTCAGGTACTTGAGCTGGTCTTGTCCGATGACCTCATCGGTCAGCATGATGTCGTCGAATGTCTGTTGATCCATGAAGTGGTAAAAGTGTCCGTCGCCATAGGAGAACTGCATCGGGCGCCGTTCCAACCGGACGTCGTTAACCCGCTCTCCCGCATTGTAGGTGCGATCGATGACCGCTCCGCTGCGGATGTTCTTGAGCTTGGTGCGCACGAACGCCCCGCCCTTGCCCGGCTTGACATGCTGAAAATAGACCAGCTGGAATAGCTGGCCGTCGATCTCCAGAACGAGCCCGTTCTTGAAGTCGGCTGTGGTGGCCATTGATGGACTCTAGACCCCTGACTCTAAACCAATTCGAGCAACTCTGTCCGCCCATCGGACAGGCGCTCCGCTCCCTCGGCGCCCAGGTACACGTCGTCCTCTAGCCGCACCCCGCCCCAGCCTGGAAAATAGACCCCCGGCTCGACCGTGACTACGGCGTGGGCTGGGAGCGGCGTCTCCGAATTGGGCGCCAGCCGCGGCGCCTCATGCACTTCCAGTCCCAAGCCGTGGCCCAGGGAATGGCCGAACGCCTCTCCCAATCCGCGGGTGACGATGACGTCGCGGGCCAAGGCATCGGCCTCTCGGGCGGGCATGCCGGCGCGCAGGTGCTCTATAGCCCGCCGCTGGGCGCTCTCTACCAGCTCGTGTACCGTACGTTGGCGGTCGTCGGCCCGAGCGCCAACCACCATGGTGCGGGTGAGGTCCGCGCAGTACCCATCGACCTGCGCGCCGAAATCGATCAACAGCAGCTCCCCCACACCCAGACTTCGTCCGCTGGTCCGCGCGTGTGGCAGCGCCGATCTCGGCCCGGATGCCACGATGGTTGGAAAGGGGTGCCACTCGCTTCCCCTGCGCCGGAGAGCGGCTTCCAGAACCGAGGCCACCGCCAGCTCGGTCTGCCCTGCCCGCACGCCCGGCAGCACCTCCGCCAGTGCTTCCTGCGCCAGCTCGGCCGCGGCCCGAATGGCGGCCACTTCTTCCGGTGACTTTACCGCGCGATGTCGCTCCACCAGATCTGTGGTCGGCACCACCCGCGCCTTGGTGATCCCGCTGACCCGCTCCGCATCGCGGACCGTCAGGGACTGGGCTTCGATTCCGAGGCTGCCACTTGGGCCAGCTCCGAGCACTCGGCCCAGGCGGTCCCATACGCTCCGCTGATCGATCTCAACCACGGCGGCGGGACCAACCTCGCTCGGAGCCTGAGCGGCGTACCGGAAATCCGAGATGAGAATGGCTTCGTCATTGCGCACCAGCAGTAGCGCCGCGGATCCGGTGAATCCCGTGAGGTAGCGGATGTTGGGCAGGTGAGTAACCAACAACCCATCCAACCCCTCTGCTCTCAGCGTTGCTCTCAGGGCACCCTGTCGCTCTAGCCTCCGGTCAGGCGGCACGCAGTCGGCCCATGAGCGCCTGCAGGGCCAGCAAGTAGCTCTGCGGGCCGAAGCCGGTGATCATCCCCAGCGCCAGATCCGCAATCACCGAGTGGCGTCGTTCCGACTCCCGGGCAAAGATGTTCGAGAGATGCAGCTCGACGAAGGGGATGCGCACCGCCAGGAGGGCATCACGCAGGGCCAGACTCGAATGAGTCAGCGCGGCAGCATTGATCAGGGCGCCATCGGCCCGGCCCGGCAACCTCTGTACGGCATCCACCAATTCGCCCTCGTGGTTGGTCTGAAACCATTCGATCTGCGCACCCAGTGGTTTCGCCGCCTCGCGCACCATCGCCTCGATTTCGGCAAGGCTGGTGCGGCCGTACACCTCCGGCTCCCGCTGCCCCAGCAGGTTGAGATTGGGGCCGTTGAGCACCGCGATCCGCATTCAGCGCTTCAGGTTCTGCAACCAGGACTGGAACGAATCGAGATCTTCGTTTTTGGGATCACCGCCCTCCGGGGTAGGCGACCCTCCGCCCGCAGAGCTAAAGAAATCGTCGAATGAGACCGCCGCGTCCTTCAGCGGACCTCCCGCCGGTACCGCAGGTGCTTTCGGATGGGAATCCTGACCAAAGCTGACCGCCAGTCCATCCTGGGCCGATGGGCTTGCCCCTGCTTGGTCGGAGCCGGAAACGGGTGGCGGGGTCGAGTTGCCGCTGCCCGGTGGACGCGCAGCCAGCAGGGCCTGGAAGAAGGAAGCGACGGACTGGCCCTTAGTTTCCCGAGCCGAATAGGAAGGCTGGGAACGGCCAGCTGGCGGGGGGCTTACAGGCTGTTCAGCCCGGGCCGGGGCCGGTGCGGCCACCGGAGCCGGAACAACCTCTGCTCGAGGCACCGGGGGCTCCTCCACCCGCCGGGGCGGGATCCCGATCCGGGGCTCGGGGACTAGTTCCGCTGACACCGGTGGCTCCGGAATGGAAGGCAGCCCCGCATCCCGCGGGTTCATCCTGGCGGCCAGATCCATGAAGTCTTCGGCCGCATTGGGGACCCGAAACTCGGAGGCCCCCGAGCTTCGGAGCTCGACCTCCTCCGTGGTCTCCACGTCGAAACGCTCCAACGGAGGTTCCTTCCCGGCGCCGAAGTCGTGGGTGAGCTCGGGATGCAGCCGGTAAGTACTCTCCTGCGGAGGCACGAACTCATGGGTGCTGAGCCCGGGGACCGGTCCTATCTCTTGAGGCTCGGACTTTCCGACTTCGACCGGCTCGGTCGGCGGCTCTGATTTTCCCGGCGCCGAAATGTCCAGGAATTCGATTGCTGGGGCTTTGGGTTCGGCACTCGCTGCCTTGGGCGTGGGATCGGCGATGGCGGCCGTCAGGTCGAGTGCCGCGGGCTCCGCCGGAGCTGGGGGCGCCGGCGCCGCCGCCGCGGGCGGGCTGGGAGCAGGAGCCGTCCGGGTTGACTCAGCAGCGTCGATCTCATGGGGAAGATTGCTGCTGGCGGCTGGCTGTGCAGCGGGCGCCGCGGGTCGGGCACTTCGGTCCTTCGCTGCGGCCTCTAGCCGGCTCAACTGCTCCCGGGCCTCTTCGTTACTGCGGTCCACGGACACCAACCGCTGCAGCCACCGCTGCGCCTCTCCCCAACGCTCCAGCCGCTCATTGATGTCGGCCAGGGACTTGAGCGCGATGACATTCTCGTCGTCCAGCCGGAGCACGTGCGCAAAAGCGGACTCGGCTGCGGGAAGGTCCCCCTGATCCCAATGGCAGCGGCCGAGCACGATACTGGCTGGGATGTAGTTCGGGTGCAGCTCCAGACCAGCCCGCAGCAACTCGAGCGCCCGGGCGACATCACCGCTCTTCCGGTGCACCTCCGCCAGAGGTGCGAAGGTGAGCCCCTGCGGATTTTCAGCGTACCGGCGCTCCAGTTTTTCTATTTCGCTCGTGGCCATCGGGTCCCGAATTTCGAGGTCTGAACTGCCGTGGAGGAAGCCGGTCTGCACAATGCGGGGAGTACGGTGAGAGTAGTGGCCGACCCCCAGCGTGTCAACTGCTAAGCGGAATGGCGCCTTGAGGTTCTGGCTCGGCGGCCTTAAGCTTCTCCCGCTTCGAAAAACCTTCGGGTGGAGTGTCGGAACCCCTATGATGCAAGCCTTTCGGAACGCGGCCAAACCCCTGATGGTGGTCGTGGCCTTCACCTTCTTTGCCTGGCTGGTGCTCGACCTGAGCGGCATTACCGGAGGCACCGGCCTCCTCACCCAGACCTCGGTCGGCAAGGTCAACGGCCGCAGTATCGACGCCAAGACCTACCAGACCATCGTCCAACAGTCCATTGACGCCCGGCAACGCCAGTCTCCCACAGCCATGGGCCTGGAGGACTACCAGCAGGTCCGGAATGAGGTATGGGATCAAATCGTCCAGAGTAACGTGCTCGATGCCGAGTATCGGCGGCGGGGCATCCAGGTGAGTGACGACGAGGTGGTGCAGGCCATCCGCACGTCGCCGTTGCCGGACTTTCAAAAGATCCCCGAGTTCCAGACCGACAGCCAGTTCGACCTGGGCAAGTACCAGCGCTGGCTCACATCGAGCGTGGCCCAGCAATACCTCCCCAGCCTGGAGGCGCAGTATCGCGACGAGCTGCAACGGAGCAAGCTCTTCCGGGAGGTCACCGCCGACATCTACCTCTCCGATGCCGCCCTATGGGAGCACTATCGGGACGAGCACGAGACCGCCAAGGTCGGCCTGACCGCCATTATCCCTCGGAACGTGGTGCCGGACTCAACAATCCAGGTCAGCGACGCCGAGGTTGCGGCGTATTACAAAGCCCACCTGAATGAGTTCAAGCGGCCCCGGACGGCGTACCTCAGCTTCGTGGCCCTGGCTCGCACCACTACTCCTGCCGACACCGCCGCGGTGCGGGCACGGGCCGATTCTGCGCGCCAGGAAATCCTCGGCGGCGCCCCCTTTGCCGATGTGGCCCGGAGAGAGTCAAGCGACAGCGCCAGCGCCGTCAAAGGCGGCGATCTCGGTGAGTGGACCAAGGGCTCCATGGATCCGGCCTTCGACTCGGCCGCTTTTGCCCTCCCGATTGGTAAAGTCTCGCAACCGGTGCGCTCCCAGTTCGGATTTCACCTGATTGAGATCACCAGCCGCAAAGGGAACAAGGCCAAGGGGCGTCACATTCTCTTCCCCATCGAGGTCACCGGTGCCCACCGTGACCAGCTCGACGCTCAGGCCGATAGTCTCGAGCATCTCGGTGCCGACCGCGCCGACCCTGCCGCCCTCGACACCGTGGCCCGGGCACTCAAACTGCCCATCGGCCACGCCGACCCGGTGCAGCAAGGAAGCAAGGTCCAGGTAGGGCGATTGCTGGTACCGGATGCCGGAGTCTGGGCCTTCGAGGCCAAGCCGAGGGCTACCAGCTCGGTCATTGAGACTCCCTACGCCTACTACATCTTCCGCTTGGACAGCCTGCAGACGGAGGGGGTGCCCCCGCTGACCGCAATTCGTTCAGCGATAAGCCGCTCGGTTCGAGAGCAGAAGAAGTGGGACGGCGCACGAGAAATCGCCAAGGCCTATCTTAAGCGGCTCGACGAGGGAAGCTCCATGGCCCAGGCGGCCAAGGCGATGAACTTGGCCCATCGAGAATTCGGGCCGTTCAGCCGGATCAATCCTCCTCTCACCAACCCGGTGGTCGTGGGAACCGCTTTCGGCCTCGAGGCGGGGCAGCGGAGCGGGATTCTCGACACCAAAGACGGGATCTACGTGTTGGAGGGTCTCTCGCACACCAAAGCCGACTCGGCCAAGTTCGTAAAGGAGCTCGACCAGTACCGCGTGCGCTTGATCAATCTGGCCCGGCAGGAGAGGGTGCGGAACTATCTCAGCGCTCTCCGAGGAGCTGCCAAGATCGTCGACAACCGAGACAAGGTCCTGAAGACGAGCGCGCCCCAGGCATCATAGCCCGGGGCGGTCGGCGATCAATTAACTACCCGGAACTCCAGTTACTGGGAAAGTCGCTTCGGCTCCCCCGAAGCAGGACTGGGAGGCTGGGCGCTGTCCGGCTGACGAGGCGGGAGGTTGGATCGTTGCTCGTCGGTATTCATGATAGCGTCTTGCGTATCCGAGATGCTCCGCTTGAACTCCCGAATGCCCTTCCCGATGGAGGACCCCACCTCCGGCAGCCGCTTGGCGCCGAACAGGAGGAGCACGACGATCAGGATCATCAAAATTTCCCACATACCGAGGTTTCCCACGGGAACCCCCTAGAAAAGCGAACGTGCGATCAAGTAGGCCACCAGGACGCCGATCAGGCTCAACAGCGAGACATGAAGCCCGACCGGTCCCAGGGTGAAGTTTACCACCAGAAGATCCATCGAGACAGGTCCGAAGACCGGTGTGGCTGAGGTGGTCAGAAACTCCCGGGCCGCGCTGTCGGGCAGCCAACGGCGGAAGAATGCGGTGAGAAACCCGCCCACGATAAAACCGATCACCAGGACGCCTAGGTAGAATCTCGGTCGGTGTGGCCCGCTTGGCATCAGCTCCTGCGATCTATGACGTAGATGATGCTCGCCCGCAGGGCGTCACGAGCCGCTGAGGGTGACAGGAGATCGAGCTCGCCCTCTGCCTGTTGAGCTAGCTGCAGGGCCCGCTCCCGGGCGTACTCCAGCCCGCCAACCCGTCCAACCGCCAGAATGACTTCGGCAATCTGGGCGTCGCTGGGCTCGGGCGTATGAAGCAAGCGGGCCACTTGACGCCGCTCGGGGTCCTCCATCCTGGGCAACGCCGCCAGCAGCGGCAGTGTGACCTTGTGCTCCCTCAGGTCGGACCCAAAGGGCTTGCCGGTGACCGAAGCCTCCTCGGTGTAATCCAGCAGGTCGTCCACGATCTGAAACGCCATCCCCAAAGCCTCGCCGAAGCTCCGCAGGGCCTCTCGCTCCTCGGGCGAGGCCCGCAAGGCTCCGATTTCACAGGCGCCCGAGACCAGGGAGGCGGTCTTGGCGCGGATGAGGAGGTCGTACTGTTCCTCGGAGAATTCCAGGGGATCGTGAGCCAGAAGCTGTCGCATCTCGCCGACGGTCATCTCGTTCGTCACCCGGCTCAGCACCCGCAATGGCTCCAGATCGTTGAGCCGAACCAGCTCGATCACCGCGCGGGAGTAGAGGTAGTCTCCCATGATGACGGAGATCTGGTGGCTGAATAGCGAGTTGATGGTGGGCATGCCGCGACGCAGCACCGAGTGGTCCACCGAATCGTCGTGCACCAGGGTGGCGAGGTGGATCAACTCAGTGACGGCTCCCAACACGGTGGTTCGCTGATCCAGACCGCCGGTGGCTTCTTCGGCCAGCAGCAGCAAGGTGGGCCGGAACATCTTTCCCTGCATCTGGAACAGGTGAGAATTGACCTCGGTAATCAGGCCGAAGTCCGCCTCCACGATGCGCCGAAGCTCCTGCTGGACCTGCTCCAGGCGCGGACGCAGAGGGTTTTGAATGTCGGCGAGCGTGATCGGTGCGGTCTGTGGACTCATTGTCTGCGCCCCGCGGCCAAGCGTTGCATCCGCTGGCTCAGATCCATGAACCGAATATCCACCGCCATCGCCCGCTCGTAGCTGGCCACCGCCTCGGCCTTCTTCCCTTGCGCCTCGGCTGCCCGTCCCAGCCAATACAGCACCCCGATCTTGGCTTCATCGGAGCCGTCGATGGCGTCCACCGCGCGGCGGAGAACGGATTCGCAGACCGCGTACTGACCCTTCTCGAAGAAGGCCATGCCCAGCGCCTCGGAGGTGCGCAGCCGCCCCTCAGTGGCGCGGAGCGCCTTCTGAAACTCCCCTATGGCCTCGTCCAACAGCCCCATCTCCTTGAACGCCACTCCCAGGTCATAGTGGGACTGGTAGTCGTCGGACTCGAGATTTTCGTCAATCCCGCGCTTGAACTGCTCCAGGATTTCATGGAACTCGCGCTGCTCGTCCTGCCCGGTCGGGTCCCGGCGGCTCACCCGCATACGGGTATCTCGCTGGCTGTGATCATCCCGCACCATGGAACCGAGATCGATGAATCCCTCTTCCGGGACGGGGTCGGCCTTTTTCCGGGAGCTCGTAGAGGAAGCCGCAGCCGGCGCCGATTTGGGTGGTGTGTCTGCGGGCCGCCGGGCCGGCGGTGGCGTGGGCGCTGGTGCCTTGGCCTTGGGTTGGGGCGGGGGTGGCGGCGCGGCCTTGGGTGACGTCGGGGCGGCAGTGGCTGGCTTCGACTTGGCCGGCGGCGGGGCGGTCTCGCCTGGACCCAGGCGCGCCAGGGCAGCGGCTGCCTGCGCGTTTCCCGGGTCGTGCTCGATGACCCGGCCATATACCGCGGCTGCCTTGTCGATGGCGCCGGATTTTGCCAACGCGTTACCCAGGCCCAGATAAGCAGAGAGCAGTGGGGCCCGGTCACCCGTCCGATAGGCCAGCTCCACGCGTTTCTGGTGGTGGCCGATGCTGTCCGGCGCGAGCTCTACCAGCCGATCCGCCATCTCCGAGGCTCGGGTCCAGTCCTGCCGATCCTCGTACCCGGCCAACGCCAGCTCCAGTTCCTCGGTGACCCGCTCGGTCTCCCCCATGGCGAGCAGCTTCTCGGCGAGCTGGAGATGAATATCCGGATTCTCCGGGTCGTCGAGCACCTGGTTCTCCAGATCGGCGAGGGTGTCGCCGGTGGGCTGCCGCGGGCGGATCGCCGGTACGTCTCCCGATGATTTCGGCGTGCCCAGCTTGGGGTCTGGCGCAAAGGGATCCTGCAGTCCCGCTCCGCCAACATTGAACGGGGTCTCGCTGTCCGGCAGCGAAACCATGAGGTCGTCCGGGAAATCCAGCGGCCCTGGCTGAGGTTCAGCGGAGAAGCCTCCCAGCGAGGTTCCTTCCATGCCTTCGAGTCTCATGGGCTCGAAGTCCAGGCTGGCTGAGTTTTCCCGTTGAATGTCCAGCGGAGCGGTCAGGTCGGGCATCACTTCGAGGGACTCAGCCCCGAGGGATTCCGGAGTAACGCCCAGCGAGTCACCCAGACGTTCGATGCCCAACAACGAGTCGGACCCCCCGCCGGCCGATTCCGAGATGATGGGGTCGATGATGAGATCGGGCGATGGGTTCGACCCGGTGACCAGATCATCATTGCTCAGCAGGCTCTCGGGGACCAGCGGTTCCGGTTCCGGCTCGGGCGCGCGTGGCTCCGGAACGATCCGGGCGGGGTCTTTCGCCGCACGCGGGTGAGACGGTGCCGCCCGGGAGGGCGTGGTCGGGACGTCCACTCCGGTATCAAGGAAGATCAGGTCACCCCGGCGGGGTGGGGCGGACGCCGGCGCGTGCTGCGCTGGATGCTCGGGCTCGATCCCCTGGATTCGCTCCCGGGTCTTTCTAGCTCCGGTCTTATCCCCCGCGGCTTCGAGATCATGGGCCATTTTTTCCAGCTGGTCTCGCGCCTCGTCGCCCCTGGAGGTGGCCCGAAGTAAGTCGACCAGCATGCTCCGGATCTCCTGGCTGCCGGAGAACTGATCGGCGAACAGCTTGACCGCCTGGAAGGCCTGGTCGAGCTGCCCCAGCGCGTTCATCCGCTCCAGGAACTCGATGAGGTTCCGCTTGGCCTCGCTGACGACATTCTTCCGAGCGTGGAGCTGGCAGAGCTTGAGATAGGTCTGGGTCCGGCCCGGATTGACCCGGAGGATCTTGCCGCAAAGGGCGATGGCGTTGTTGAAAAAGCCCTGGTCGGCGTACAGGTCGACTGCCCGCTCATAGGAACGAACCGCCTCGGCGGTATCGTTGATCTTCAGGTAGAGATCGCCTACCCGGTTGTAGAGTGACAGGTCCGGGCTGGTTTCGGCCCCGGATTCGGCCTGCTGTATGGCCTTGAGGTAGACTTCGATGGCCTTCCGCCAATCCTCCTTCTGTTCGAGCTTCCGCGCCGTGTCCTTCAGCTTTTCCAGATTCATGCGGCTCGGGCTGAGAAGGGGATGACTGGAGTTAAGACTCGGAGTGAGCGAAAGATACCGGGCGGCCAAAGGGGCAGCAAGCGGGGCTGTGAGCAGCCGGGCAGCAGACACGCAGTGCCAATAACTGCATGCTAGACCTCACCCCACCCCGCTACAACCCTGCGGTCGCGCTCCTTGGCTGCTCTCCCGGGTCGAACTCGCCGTCCGCCACTGCCCGGGCCAACCGCTCCAGGTCGGGGGCGGGGGGGCGGTCCTCGCCCAAGGGGAGGACCGGGGGAGTCAGGGTCCGGAGCCTGTGGTACAGGGCCGCTACACCCCGGCCCGGTTCCAGTGGCTTGAGGAACTCCAGGCCTTGCGCCGCACAAAGTAGCTCGGCTGCCACCACCCGCTGCGCGTTGGCCAGGATCCGCCCGGCCTTGAACGCCGCGGCCATGCCCATGGGGACGAAGTCTTCCTGGTTGGCGTCCGTCGGAATTGAGCCAATGCTGGCAGGCATGGCCAGCGCTCGTGACTCGGCCACCAGGGAAGCTGCCGCGATTTGGACCATCATGAAGCCGGAGCTCAGCCCCGGATCCCGGGTCAGGAACGCGGGCAGGCCCTGAGATAGGTCCGGATTCACTAGCCGTTCCACCCGGCGCTCCGCGATGGCTTGCAACGTGGTGAGAGTCATGGCCAACACATCCAGCGCCTGCGCGACCGGCTGGCCGTGGAAGTTCCCTCCAGAGATCACATCCCCATTCTCGAACACCAGCGGGTTGTCGGTCGATGCATTGAGCTCGACCACGACCGTGCGCTCGGCGAACTCGATGGCGTCAGCCACGGCACCAAGGACCTGCGGCGCGCACCGCAAGCTGTAGGCGTCCTGAACCCGGGGATCGTTCTCCCGATGGGATTCGCGGATCTCGCTATCCTGGAGCAAGGCCCGCATGAAGGCGGCAGTACGAATTTGTCCCCGGTGGGGACGAGCGCTATGGATGCGCGGGTCCAACGGGGCAGGCGTTCCCCGCAGGGCCTCGAGGCTCATTGCCGCCGCACCCACCGCACTCCGCCAGAGCACATTTGCGTCGTGCACCATCAGAGCGAGCAGCGCGGTTTGCGCCTGGGTCCCGTTGATAAAGGCAATGCCTTCCTTGGGAGCGAACTGAAAGGGCCTGAGTCCGGCCGAGGTCAGCGCTTCGCTGGCTCCGGACGGCGATCCACTCGCGGAGAGCACCGGGCCCTCACCCATGAGAGCGAGCCCTATGTGACTCAACGGAGCGAGGTCACCGCTGGCGCCTACGCTCCCCTGCTCCGGTACCAGCGGGATCACCCCGGCATTGAGTAGGGCGACGAGGGCCTCGACCAGCTCGGGACGTACCCCGCTGGTGGGCCGCAGCAGCACGTTGGCCCGAAGCAGCATCACAGCGCGCACGACCGGTGGCGGCAAAGGGGCACCCATGCCTGCGGCGTGGCTTCGGATCAGATTGGTCTGTAGCTGGTCGAGCTGGTCGGGAGGGACCCGCACGTTGGCGAGCTTTCCGAACCCGGTATTGATGCCGTAAATCGTTTGCCCTGATACGATCGCACGCTCGACGATGGCGCGACTCGCCACCAGGGCGCGCCGGGCCTCCGGTTTCAAGCTGACGCGCACGCTGGGGTCGTGGGCAATGCGGAAGACGTCGTCGATGGTGAGCGACTGGCCGTCGAGGACGTAGGCTGGTGGGGGCATCGCCCGAAGTTGACGCAGTCTCCGCCGCGATTCAACCCCCGGCCGCTCGACCCCGGCGAGCTATTTCAACTCCCCGTCGTGGGCTTCACTACCAGCAGCTCCGGGTTCCCCGGATCGGTCTGGAACGCCCAGTCGAAAATCAGGAATGTCCGGCCCACGTGGGTCACCCGCACGGCACCGTATCGGAGGAATCCGTCACCCCCATCCATCTCAAAGACATAACCCAGCCCCGGGGAGGCTTCGATCGAGGTGGGGTCATACGAGAGGCAGTTCTGCGGATTGGCGGCGGGCAGGCAGGGAGCGAAATCGATGCTGGTCAGATCCTCTATCGGGCTCTGGGAGTAGAACTCGACTCCGGTCCCCGCCCGCACTGGGCTCAGGAAAAGAGCGCCGGTGCCGTCCCGCTCCACCGAGAAATCGATATCCGAAGCGGTCCCCGCACGCACCCGACCGAGCTCACCGGCCTGGACGATCCCGTCTCCATTGTCGTCCCAGAAGCGGAAGCCACTGCTGTCGGACCGCACCTGAGCGGCATACAGCACCTGATTTCGGCTGTCCGGCCGGGGCGTGTCTCCTCGGGTCTCCGAGCGGCCGCTCTCGAATCCGTCGATGCTGACGGCCGTCACCGAGAAGCAACGAGGAATGCCGTTGCTCATGGCGCCAACCAGAAACTCGGGGGCCACAGTAGTGCCTTCCACCCGCCAGGCCGTACCGCAGCGGTCCACCGGGGCCGCGTCGATGTTGTAGGAGGTGCTGTAGACTCGGTAGTTCCGGAAGTTCGCCGGGTCGGAGGTGTATGCGTTGTCGGTCCAGGTAAGGGCAACCGCCCCGTTGAGGCTCGCGCTCACCAACTGGTTGGGAACGTCGGGGGCAGTGCCAAAGCCAGAGGGGTCGGATGGGCTGGAAGAACAAGCCGCAGCCAGAAAGAGCACGACGGATGTCCGCCAGCCCCACATACCGATTCTCCAGAGAGGGATGGCCTCCACGAAGCAGATCGCGTGCCAAACCGTTGACCAGCGGATTCGGTGCGACGCTCCCCGTCTGCTCTCTAGTAGTGGCAGGATTGTCACCCGTCGGGGACAAGGCTATTGCGACTCGAAGGTCGTTTGGTCGTAGTCGAACTTGAGAGCCGGCAGGTCCGTCAAGTAGATCGAGAAATAGAACGCAAAGTTTCCGGTGGGATTCCGCACAAAGTTGAACCCCGCTCGCCACTCGTGCAGCTCACGCTCCAAGCGCACCACCTGAGATTCGAACTTGCTGTCGGTGATGTTGAACTGGGTTGACCAGGAGAGGGACCAGAAAGGCGTTGGGGAAAAGTTGGTGCTGAAGCCCAAGTTCTGCTGGCTTGGCGGCGCGGCAATGCCCAGAATTTGACGGGTCCGCGAGAGGGTGTAGTTGAAATTGGCCGAAAAACCCCGGCCCCCCCGCGCCAGGGACACCTGGCCGGTGTTGTAGAAGGATTTGGACCGTCTCCCCGCGTCGGCTACATAAGAGGTGGGCAATCCCTGATTGCCCGAACTCCGCCCGCCTCCCTTCCCGCCGAGCCCAAAGATCGAGCCGATCGAGCGCAACGTGTTGTCCGATATCGCAAAGCTGGCACTGACGCTGGTGAGAAAGGGTGAGAACTTGGCTGTGTCTGAGCCCACCTGTCCCCGCCACAGGTCGTGGGTCAGGCTCAGGGTGAACTGAGGCAGCAGATCGCTGAGAAAAGAGTTGCTGATCGTACCCGTCGCCCATCCGCTTCGGCCCGGCTTCTTGGCCTGCTCGAAGTCGTAGCTGATCGGGCTGGTGTTGATGCTCAGAACCCTCATCTTGCGGACATCCACGGTGGTGGTGTCGCCCGGCCGAGTCTTGGATTTTGCCTCAAATGTCTGAGATAGGCCAATGCTGACGGTCTGGGTGGCGTCGCTTTGAAGTAGGAGCGGCTGGCCCGGCAGGGCCAGGGCACGGGCAAACTCCAGCGGCACGCTCGCCGCGGGTGAGTAGTTCCAGTTGATGGTCGGCGAAAAGCTGTGGCGAACTCGGCTGGCCAGCCCGAATCCGGGGTAAAAGGCAAACAGGGTGGGCGAGGCGCTGGCGGAGAAGCGGAACCGCTTTCCCTGGTGCACGAAGCTCCCCCCCGTGTTCCGGTTCCGCAGCCAGAAGGGTCCCGAGGTCGTGTTGGCTATGCCGACCGCCGGCTGCAGCTTCCACGATCCGCGGAAGAGGACCGGCAGGTTGATCCCCGTGTTCCAATCGATCTGGCTGGAGAAGTTGCCCGGAAAAATCTGGGTGACCAGCAGGGAGTCCGTCGGATCGGGCGTGCTCGGATCGTCCACCCGGAACTGCACTGAATCCCGGCCGGTGGTTTTCGAGTCGGCCACTTGGAACGAGTTCTGCCAGTTGAAGGATCCGATCCGGAGGGGGGTCTCCACATCGAGCGACGTCAGCCGGTTGCTGCCTAGCTGGGGGGTACTATCGATTCCGCCCACCGGCGGCACCTGCAGCAAGATGCCCAGCGGAGTCTTGGAGCTGGTGTTATTGGTGAAGCTCAGGCCGGGCGACCAGGTGATGTTCGATCCCAGGTCGATCGAAGCCGGGGAGATGGTCAACGCGGGAAGCAGCTGCTGCACACTGCCATCGGAGAGGCTCTGCCGCCGGTTGCTGCCCAGGGTCACAGTTCCCCAGCCGTAGCGTTTGGAAAAGTTGAGCGAGCTGGTGATCTGTCTGGTATTGAGCAGCGGATCGACCGCGTTACGATTGAGCACCGCAGTGTTGCTGGCGTAGTTAAGGTCCAGATTCAGGCTGGTGGAAAGATCGAAGGTCTGCCGGTGGTCCCAACGAATCGTGGTGGCCGAGCCTCCCTGGCTCTCCAATTGCTTGCTGAAGGCAGCCGAGCCGTCGACGAAATGGTTGATCCAGCTGTATTGTCCGCCGACTCCGTACTGGACGTACCGGTTGGAGTACCAGTCCAGCCGAGTCGTGAAGTCCACGTAATCATTCGGCGCCCAGTAGTAACCGAGATTGCTGATCTGCCGGTTGTAGGAGCGATTGGGACGAACCAGGTCGTTGAAGCCGAACTGCGGAATCAGGATGCCGGAGTGGCGCCCCGGCCGCATATCCTGGAACATGAACGGCAACCACAGTATCGGCACATCGCGGACATAGAGAACCACCGGCCGCGCTATCAGCACGCTGTTGGAAACCCACTTCACCTCGCGGCCCGCAAAGTGATAATGCGGCACCGGCAGATCACAGCTGGTGATCTCGCTCGACGCCGCGAAGATCCGGCTGGAGCTGGAATCCTGCGAGACGTTTCCTCGAAGGAACCAGACGGTGGACCCTTCGGTGAAGTTGGTCAAGGCATCGGTGATGATTCCGCGCCGGACGCAGGTGTCGTAGCGAATTCCCTGACCGATCAGCACCTGCCCCCGGTCGAACAGCTTGGGTTCGCCAGTCGCGTCCAGCAGACAGCTCGACCGCCGGTACGTGATTGTATCCGCTTCCAGTGACGTCCCTCGCCGCTCCGTCAGCGCCTTGCCTTTCAAGTAGACCCGCTCATCCTGTACGAACACCGTCGCCGAGTCGGCCCGGTATCGGGTGCTCTGGTAACCCGGGCGCGACAGCAGTTCGGTGATCACTGAATCGGGGGGCGCAAAGCTCCGGGATGGGGCGGTGGGAAGACCCATTCGGCGGGCGGTGGCGGTGTCGAGCGTCTGCCCGGGGCGCAGCTGGGTCGAATCCCGGGCGAGTCGGGTCGAGTCCCGCAGAGAGTCGGCCCGGGTGACGGGCCTCCGCTGCTGGCCCGGCACCTGGGCCTCCGCCCGCGTCCCCAGCAGGCAAAGCAGAAGAATCACTCCTACGGTCCCGGCCGGGGTAGCCTGCGACCGTCGCTTCCGCCGTTGGAGAACCACCGAGCCGGCGAACCCCACCTCGTACAGCAGCAGCAGCGGGACTGTCATCATCACCATCGACAGCAGATCGGTTCCCGGCGACAGCACCGCGCCCGCGATAAACGACAGGACGATGGAGTAGCGCCGGAAGCGGTTGAGCTCGGGCGGACCGACCACACCCAGCACGGAGAGAATGATGATTACCAACGGCAGCTCGAACGAGATGCCGAGCGCCAGCGTCACCTGGAGCACGAACCCGAAGTAGTTGTCGTAGGTAATGAAGGGGGCGATGGCTTCGGTCTGAAAGCTGAACAGCACTCGCAGCGCCTGGGGCACCACGAAGAGGTAGGCCAGCACCATGCCGGTGAGGAAGAGTACCAGGCCGACAAAGAGGGAGGGAACCAGGGCGCGCTTTTCCCGAGCGTACAGCGCCGGCGCCAGGAAGGCCCAGATCTGCCACAGGATGATGGGCGACGCCAGGATCAACCCCACCATGAAGCCGAGCTTGAAGACGATCATCACCGGCTCGGTGGGGCTGGTGACCACCAGCTTCCCCCCGGTGAGATAGGGTGCGATCGGCTGTTTCAGGAGGGAGACGAGCTGAAAGCGCTGGACCAGCCAGAGGCCCAGGCCACAACCGACGACGACGGCAGCCAGCGACCGAAGAATCCGGAAGCGCAATTCCTCGAGATGATCGAGGAAGGGCATTTCCCCAGCAGGGCCGGTCATGAAGCGGGCGACGCCCGGGCTTACCGCCCGAGCGCCTTCAGTCGATCACGGGCCAGGGCCGCTTCGTCGGACTGGGGATACTTCTGGACCACACGCTGATATGCGTCTTTGGCCTTCTTGGTATCCTTCCGGCGCTCGGCCAGGAGGCCCAGGTTATACAGGGCCGACCCCGCTCGGGAAGACGCGGGATACTTCTGCACTACCTGCTCGTAGTAGGCAGCAGCTGAATCCGGCCGCTCCGCCGCAAAGCTCTGCCCGATGAAATAAAGAGCGTCCCCTGCCCGCTCGCTGGTGGGGTAGAGCCGGAGCATTTCCCGCAGACCCAGCCGTGCCGTCGAGGTGCTGCCCCGGCGCAGCTGGGCCAGCGAGGCCTCATACATTTGATCGGCCGATGCGGCGGAAGCCGCTCCGGGCTTTGCCGTGTCGCTGGAAGACGTGGTGGCAATCTGTTCGCCCCGTGCTTCCAGCTGGGTACGCAGCTCGCTCAGCCGCTGCTGACTCTGTCCAGTCAGTTCCTGCAGCTGCACCAGCTGCTGCTGGATGTTGTAGAGATCGCTGGCCAGGTCACCCCGCAACTGGCCCACTGCTTTTCGGCCGGTTGTAATGGAATCCATGATGCGCTGCTGAATCCGGATAACCTCGCCGAGCTGCGCGGCGCGGGCGGAATCGCGGCGCGCGGACTCGGCCTTAAACAAGGCCACATCGTCTTGCACCCGCTGGACATCGCTCTTGGACACGCAGCCGCTCAGGCTGGCGGCGAACCCCAGCCCGAGCAGCGCGCCGAGCCGCAGTGAGCCTGTCACTGCGGCGCGGTGAGGTTGTTGGCCCCCGCCGTCACCTCAAATTCATCGCGGCGGTTCTGGGCGTACGCAGTCTCATCGTTCCCCGGATTCAGCGGGCGCTCTTCGCCATAGGAGATGACATCGATCCGGGAGGCATCCACGCCTTTGTTCTCCAGATAGCGCTTGGCCGCGGCGGCCCGGCGATTGCCCAGGGCGAGATTGTACTCGTCGGAGCCGCGCTCGTCGGCGTGGCCGGCGATCCGGATCTTGACGCCGGAATTGGCGATCAGAATCACCGCCTTGCGATCCAGCGTCGCTTGATCGGCCGGCCGCACCGCCGCCTGGTCGTAATCGAAGTTGATCATGGAAGCGAGGTCGGCTGCGACGGTCCGGTTCTTCTCGGCCGCTTCTCTGGCCATCCGCTCTTTTTCCAGTCGATCGCGCTCTGCGCTATCGTCCACCGGCTGAGGAGCCGCCTGCTCCGGCGCGGGCGCTGGGGTAGGCTCGGGCGCAGGTTGCTCCGGAGCGGACTTCCCGCCGCAGGCGACGGCAAAGGCCGCGGCGGTCAAGAGCATCAGCAGAGAGGGTGCACGCATCATCACTCCGAAATCATGGGTTGGGAACGGCGGTGGTCCGCCCGAGGCGGCGGGACCACGACGGAAGCCGAGCGGCGCCTGGCGTTGCCAGCTGGCGCACTCGGCCGGTTTCTACATCGACGATCCAGATCTGACGACGGCCGCTGCGGTCGGAAATGAAGGCGACATGCCGCCCGTCGGGTGCCCAGGTTGGGTCTTCGTTCCGGCCGGACGAGGTCAGCTGCCGCACCTTGCGACCCGCGACATCGACCAGAAAAATCTGGGGGCTGCCGGACACTTCACGATGGAATACGACGCTGGCGCCGTCCGGAGACCACTCAGGAGCATTCGAACTACCGGTGGCGCCAAAATCGAAAGGCGCCAGGAGCTCCTGGTCCGTCCCGTCCGTTGCCATCACATACAACTGGGGCGGTCCGGCGCGCGTCGAGATGAACGCGATACGCCGCCCATCTGGCGAAAACGTTGGGCTTAAGTTGTCCGCGAAGCGTCCCACGGTCAAGCGTTGCGCGCAACAACGTTCCACCACGTTGGCAACGTAGATGTCGGTGCCGCGCTCGTCCGAGTGGGCGAAAGCCAGGGTCCGGCCGTCGGGGGAAAACACCGGCGTAATGTTCAGCGCGGTCTGCGAGCCCGGGACCACGAAGGAGCCGCCGCCCGAAAGCGTCTGCACCACGACGCCACCGCGCCCCTCACCCAACTGGGTAAAAGCAAGGCGCTGGCCATCAGGAGACCAGGCCGGTGAGAGCGCCGTCTGACCGGCCGGAGTGAGCGGAGTGGTATCCTCACCATCGCTGTCCGCCCGGTACACCCGTCCGCCGGAGACGAACAACAGCCGGCTCGCCGCCGCACCGGGAACTCCGGTGGTCCAGCGAGCCACTTCGTCCGCCAGCCGGTGCACCTCCAGCCGAAAATCGGGACTGGTGGCCGGCGGCAGCACCACGCTCTTCTGGTTGTTTAGCTTCCCGATATTGATGTCGTGCAGCCGGACCGTCACCCCGCTCGGAGTGTCCATCACCTCCACGGCGAACTGGGCACCGAGCGCCCGGTACAGCCCGTAGTTGACGCCGCCGCCACCTTCGGCGGACCCGCGCCCACTGGTCGAGGCCGGTGGAGCATCGGCCACCGTGATCATCTCGAAGCGATCGGTATAGTCGAGATCCCGGCGCACCATGGCGCGCACTGAATCCACTCCCGGCCCAGGAAGCACTACTAAGCCGGGGCGAACCCCTGGCGTATAGTCCACCCCGATCCGAACGCCCTGGTCCACCTTGCTGGTGTCCTGAGCCAGGAGACGGCTGGCCACCAACAGGGCTGCTACAGCAAAGCATGAAGTTTTCGTCATTGCGTTGGTTTGAAGTAGAAGCTGACCGGCAGCACATCCGCATTCCAGCCGTCCGGCAGCGGTCCGAAGGCCCGGGTGTTTCCTGCCGCCTCGATGGCGCCCTGCGCCTCGAGATCAAAGGCAAAACTTCCCGAGCGCGTCACGAAACGAATGTCGCGCACCGAGCCATCCCGCAGGATGAAAAAGCTGATCTCGGCAAAGTCCCTCTGTTTGGCCGCGCCTCGATCCCAGCGCTGGTAGATCTGGGTCACGATATTCCGCAAATACTCCGGATAAGGGAACGCCAGCCCTGGAGTCTTGATGGTTGCGACGTCGCTTCCGGTGCTCGGCGTCTCTCCCGGGGCCGGAGTGGCCGGGGCAGCCGTCTTCGGCGGGGGCTCGTGCTTGACCTCCGTCGGCTTCGGGGGCTGCTTTGGCTGCGGCGGCGCCGGGGCCTTGGTCGGCTTCGGAGGCTTGGGGGTGACTGGTGCCGGCTTTTCCTCCGGCGGAGGAGTCGGCAGTGCCTCGCGCGCCAACCGCTTCTGCGAGGGTGCCGGTGCCGCTACCAGGTCGACGGCATACGAGGGGGGCGACGCCCGGGTCGGCTTGACCGCCGTGAAAAGAAAGCTGATCGCCGCCGCGTGCACGACGATCGTCCCGACCAGTCCCGCCGCCCGACCCGGCGGCTCCCGGTCGGAACTCCGGATGTTCACGGCGATTCTTCCTCGGCGGCTACCAGTCCCACGTTCTGCACTCCCGCCAGCCGGATCACCGCTAGTACCCGGACCACCTCACCGTAGGGGACACCGGTGTCCGCCTGGAGATACACCCCGCTCGGCTTCCTGGTCGCAACCAGTGAGCGGAAGGTGACCCGAAAGTCGCTGTACGACACCGGCGTCTGATCGACGAAGATTCGGCCGCTACGATTGACCGTCACCACCATCCCCTCCTTGGGGGAGAGGGGTCTCGCTTGAGCACGGGGTAGTTCCACGTCAACCCCGCCTTGCATGATCGGTGCCGTGATCATGAAGATAATCAGGAGTACCAGCATGACGTCGACCAGGGAGGTCACGTTGACGTCCGCCATCAGCGGAAGCTCCCCCCGCTGGCTGCCCAGTCCCCCACCCAAACCAGAGGCCATCTAGACCAGTCCTTCCCGGGCCATGGTCCCGATGAGCTCGTTCGCGAAACCCTCGAGCTCGCCGGCGAACAAGCGCACCCGATTGACGTAGAGGTTATACGATATGACCGCCGGAATGGCCGCGATCAGGCCACCGGCGGTCGCCACCAGCGCTTCCGCCACCCCCGGGGCGACGGCGGCCAGGTTACCCGAGCCCTTCGACGCGATGCCGATGAAGGCGCTCATGATCCCGAACACCGTCCCGGTCAGACCCAGCAGCGGGCTCACCGATCCGATGGTGGCGAGCCAGGGGATGTAGTGTCCCAGCAGGTCGCGCTCCGCGGCCACCTCTTTCCCCAGCACCATTTTCAGCGCCTCCAGCTGGGTCATGGACAAGGAGCTGCGGTCGGCCCCGCGCTCATCCCGCAGCGCCCCGGGACGAAGCTCGGAGTAGAACGTGACCGCCTCGCGGAAGAGTCGATTGTACGGCGAAGGCGGCAGCTTCATGACCGCGTGATATGCATCCTTCAGCCGGGTAGTGCGCTCCATCTCGGTGAAGAAGCGATTGGCCTGGCGATTGAGCTTCCGGAATTGCCACCACTTAAGGACGATGATGAACCAGGAGACCAGGGAGAAGATGGCCGTCACCAGCAAGACGATCTTGGTCTCGGGACTGGACGAGAGCACCAGTTCGAGCGACGACTGCGGAATGGCCCCGCCCGGCTGCTGGATCACCGCCCCTCCTTTTTGAACCAGTCGATCAGCTCGCGGAGACCATCCTCAAACTGGTACTGGGGACTCCATCCCAGCACTCGCTTGGCCTTGCCGACGTCGAGCGCGCTGCGGTTGAGCTCGCCGGGGCGAGCCGCAGCAAACTCCAGCTTCGCCTTCTGCCCGATGACATTCCCGACCGCGCCAGCGACATCCAGGACGCTCCGCTGTTCTGACGTGGCGATGTTGAACGCTGGCGCATCGAAGTCACTGTTGTTCAGCGCCGGCGAGGTACTGGCCAGCACGTTGGCCCGGGCCACATCTTTCACAAACACGTAGTCCCGGGTCTGGCGGCCGTCACCGTAGATCGTGAGCGGCTCCTTGGCGAGCAGACGGGACACGAAGATCGAGACCACACCGGCCTCGGACTTCGGGTCCTGCCGGGGGCCGAAGACGTTGGCGTAGCGCATGGCCACCCCCTGGAATCCGCGCAACGCGGCCAGCGCTCGCAGGTAGTACTCGCCCGCGAGCTTGCTCACGCCGTAGGGCGACACTGGCATCTTGGGAGCGGTCTCGGGCGTGGGGATGGTGTCGGGGTCGCCATAGACCACGCCGCCACTGCTGGCGAAGATGACCCGTTTCACCCCGCCCTCGCCTGCGCCCTCCAGCAGGTTCACGAATCCGACCACGTTGATTTGGCTGTCAAACGCCGGCCGCTCCACCGATACCCGCACATCGATCTGTGCCGCCTGATGATTCACCACGTCAAAGCGTCCGGTGGCCACCGTCTGCCGAGCCTCGGGCGATCGGATATCGGCCCGCACGAACCGGGCGGCCTTGGGCACATTGGCTTCATGACCCCGAGAGAGGTCGTCGAGCACCACGACCTCCCACCCCTCGCGCAGGTACGCCTCCGCGATGTGAGAGCCGATGAATCCGGCACCACCGGTGACCAACACTCTGCCACTCATATCGAACGTCTCGACATCCGGGCTCCCGCTGAGGTATTTCCTGAGGCCAGGCTCCGCCTGGAGCGCCCCGCAATATAGAAGAGGGTGAGGAGGAGGGAACCGGCGGGGAGGCGGGGAAGCGGGAAGGCTTGGAAGGAGGAGCCAGGCCGAATGCGCTGATCATCACCTAGCAAAGCAAAGGGATCGAAACCCTGGTGGGGGTTCGACCCCTGGATTATTTGCTCGCGATTTTACTCCGTCCCACTTCCCTGCTTCCCCGCCTCCCCGCGTTTACGACGGCAGCTTGGCGACCTGCATGACGTCGGTGCCCACCGCGATATCCGGCGAAATGACGTTGATCAGGATCCCGGTGGCGGTGCGATCCCGGACGTGCACGATCTGCATGGTGGCCATCACCTCATTCACCCGCAGCGTGCCGTCGGATAAGCGCTCCGGCCGGCGGCGCACCTCGAAGAGGTCGCCCGGGGCGACACCGTCTTCCCGGCCCTTGTTGATGAACACCACCATCTGCGGTTCCTTGAGCTCCTGCCGGCCCATTCCGCCGATGAACTGGCCGCGCACGCCGTCGGCTACCGGGACCGCACGGCTGCTGGTAGCAGCGCTGAAGGCGCCGAGTAGCAGCGTCAGCTGGCCGTTCCGGATCGGACCGTAGGTGGCGACAACGTTCGCCACGTAGTGCCCGTCGACGCTCTCGGTGATCCGAGCTACGCCGGTGGGGATCACGATGTTGCCGTACGAGTCGAGCTCCTTCCCGAGCTGGAGCAGCAGGAGGCTGTCGCCGACCTGGTAGGTGGCGCTGCCCGGGGCGTCGAGCGCAATGGAGGTGTACGGAAGGGCATTGGCCCGGGCATGCACCGCCCGGATCTGTTGGGGCGTGACCGGCCCAAGCACTCGCCCATACGGCAGCCGCTGGTTTTCGGTCAAAAAGCCCGAGGAGTAGAACTCACTCCGCCGCAGCGGGCGGTAGGTCTGGTGAGTGTAAGCCTTGAGCATTTCCTCCACCGAGCGCGCCTTCCGCTCAGGAAAGAGAGGCGCCATCTCGCTCTGCTCGCTCTCGGCGATGGAAGGCTGCTGTGGCCCCTGCGCCAGGGCATCGGTCGACGAATCCGGCACCACCGTGCCGTTGCTGTCGGAAGCTGCCGTGACCCTGGCCCCCTCCAGCGGTGCCGAAGGCAATGGCGTGTCCGACGGCAATGGCGTGTCCATCGTGGGCACCGCCGCCACCTTGTCGGTGGGGGCAATGCGGAGAACCTCACCGGGATAAATCCAGTGAGGATCCTCGACGACATCGGTGTTCAGCCGGTAGATGCCAGGCCAGAGAAAGGGATCGTGCAGGTAAGACTGCGCGAGATCCCACAGCGTGTCGCCCTTCTTGACCGTGTGGGTCTGCGGCAGCGGCTCCTGGGTCGGCGCGGCAACAGCCGGCGTCGGTGCCGGCGCTGTGGCTGCTGGCTCCTGCGCCAGTGCGCCCGCCGCGGGCATTGCCACGCTCAACACGACCCACCACCCCAATACCTTGACTCGGGGCGGCAAAGGCGAGTGGCTCGGCTTGCAGCAAAACATGCGCAGCATCGGGATCTCCCAGCGGCGTCGGTGTCTGGTGAGGAACGAAGGCCGAACGGGTATCGCGCCGGGGAGTCGCAAATTCAACGCCACTCTGGAAGCACTTCAACCGAGTGGCGTAAGTGACTGATCAGTAGTCATTTGGGTGATGCCATGTCGAGCTATTCCTCTGCCGCCGAACTCTGGCGAACGGCGGAAGGACTGGCAGTCGGCGGGGAAGTGGGCGCACCCTTCCCCGCTGGCCCGCTTCCCCACCTAGAACGGCAAATCGTCGTCCTCGGCATCGAGCGCCTCGGGGAAGTCCTCGAAGCCTTCCTTGCCCTTGGGACCGGCTGCAGCTGCGGCAACCTTGCCGGGCGCTGCGAAGGACTCCGCCCCGTCTCCCTTGCCCGACAACAGGATGAGCTCCCGCCCATTGATCTCGGTGGTATAGCGGGTTTGGCCTTCGCGATCCTGCCACGAACGGTATTCGATGGCCCCCTCGACGTACACCTTGTCTCCCTTCTTGCAGTAACGCTCAGCGATGTCCGCCAGATTGGAGAACTTGGTGTTCCAGAACACCACGCGGTGCCATTCCGTCTTCTCCTGCTTTTCCCCAGCCTGATTCTTCCACTGCCGGCTGGTGGCGATTGACAGCGTTGCCACCCGGGACCCGTTTGAGGTGCTGCGGACCTCTGGGTCCGCGCCGAGATTTCCGACCAGGATGGCCTTGTTCATACTCCGACTCACATGCACCTCCCGTGTTCACATGGGTCCAACGAAGCGTGGATGCGCGCATAATATAGGGCGCGCTCCAGCTGCTTCAACCGAATGTACCTCGATTGTTCCCTTTTCACGCGTGTTGCTCAAGTGGCAGCCAGAGCACCAGGGCGTCCTCCTTAGGATTGCGGTAGTACGCGCTGCGCTGCCCCACTGGGCGGAAGCCGGAGCTTAGATAGAGGGCTTGGGCTGATTGATTCGATTCCCGCACTTCTAGAAAAACCTCCTGTACCCGCCGCTTCCGAAGCCTGGCCAGTCCGGCGCGTAGGAGAGCGCGCGCCACACCACGGCGGCGACAATCCGGGGCCACCGCAAGGTTCAAGACTTCGCCGGTACCAGCCACTTCCCGCCCAATCAAATACCCCCCAATGCCCTGCGCGTTCTGGGCTACCAGGCCGAAGGTCCAAGGCGATTCCAGCGCCTCGCGAAAGCTGTTCTCGCTCCAAGGATCGCTGAAACATCGACGCTCGATCTCGACGAGCGGCCCCGCATCAGCCGGGACTGCCGACCGAATCCGGTAATGGGCGTCCATGGGCACTCTCCCAGCGCGCCTGAGCTTCCGCCGGCCTGCCGTACACTGGCTCCCATTCCCGCACCGCCTGCACCTGCCGGGCTCCACCCCGCTGCCCCAGGAGATCCAGCAGCCGAGCCGCGCGGGGAGAACCCTCCGGTGGACCTATAATCTGCTTTCCTACCCAGTGCTCCAATATCGCGACAATCTCAGCCGGTGCCTCGCCCACCACGGTGGTCGGGTGGAGGCCGCTCTCAGCGAGCTCCTCCGGACGCCGAACCGAGGGAATGAGCTCGGTCTGAATTCCCTCGGGGAGGAATCGGTATGCGGCGGCGTAAACTTCTCCCCGAAGCGCATTGGCGACCGCCAGAACCAGCTCGCCGCCGCGAGCGACGCCGGCTGCGCGGACCAGCAGGGATGGCGCGGTCCAGAGCGGGAGCGAGCGAGCCTGCACCAGCGCCTTGGCTACTGAGACTCCCACTCTGAGTCCGGTGAAACTGCCCGGTCCATCACTCAGGACAATGCCCCGCAGATCGTCAAGCGATGCCCCGGCACGCTGCAACAGCCGTTGAACCGCGGGAAGCAGCGCTGCCGCATGGCGCCGCGCGCCGCCGATGCTCTCCTCCAGCGGCTCGGCTCCGGGGAGTCCCAAGGCCAATGAGGCTCGGTCGGTGGCCGTATCCAACGCGAGAAACATCAGAGCGACTCCAGCCCGCGACGCTCCGGATCGGGCAGATGATGCAACCGGAATCTACGAGCCCGCCGCGGAATCCAGGCGCCGGCCCGCTCGGGCCATTCGACCAATATGGCATCTCCCTCCGACAGCAGCCCCTCCCAGTCCAGGTCGGCTGCCTCGTCGGGAGAACGAAGCCGAAAACAATCGAGATGAAAGACCGGGCCCCGTGCGCCCTGGTAGCGATGCACCAACGCGTAGGTCGGACTGGTGGCCGGCCCCCTGACGCCGAGTCCCCGGGTGACCGCCTGGATGAACGTGGTCTTCCCTGCTCCGAGGTCGCCCTCGAAGGTGACCACCTCGCCGGGGGTGAGCCGTCGGCCCAGCGCTTCCCCCTCAGCCTCGAGCTCGGGCCGGGTGAGCAAACGGGTCACGCCCGTCGGCGGATCCGGCCAGAAGGGCGACGCACATCGGGCGCCCCAAGGGCCTTGAGCTCGTTCACCTGGTCCCGCAGCAGCGCCGCCAGCTCGAACTCCAGATTGGCGGCGGCCTCCCGCATCTGTCGCTCCAGGCTGACGATGGCGGCAGCCCGCTTGGCCGGGTCTCGCAGATCGACCCGGTCTTGCACGGCCAGCTTCTTGGGTTCGGGACGCTCGGTGCGGGCATCGGCCACGTGAGTCGACAACTTTACCTGCTCCATGGACTTCACGATCGAGACTGGGGTGATGCCGTGCTTCTCGTTGTGCAAACGCTGGATCGAGCGGCGCCGGTCCATCTCATCCAGCGCCCGCTGCATGGAACCGGTAATCCGATCGGCGTAGAGTACGGCTCGTCCATTGATGTGCCGGGCGGCCCGCCCAATGGTCTGGACCAGGGAGCGGTCTGACCGCAAGAAGCCCTCCTGGTCGGCATCGAGAATTGCCACCAGCGACACTTCGGGAAGGTCGAGCCCCTCGCGTAACAGGTTGATTCCCACCAGCACGTCGAAATCACCCAGTCGGAGACCGCGCAGAATTTCCATCCGTTCGATGGCATCGATGTCGGAATGGAGGTACCGAACTCGAACCCCGGCCTGCTGGAGGTAGTCGGTCAGATCTTCAGACATCCGCTTGGTCAATGTGGTCACCAGCACGCGCTCGTTCCGGCTCTCCCGCACCCGAATCTCATTCAGGAGGTCGTCGACCTGCCCCCGAACCGGACGGACATCCACTTCCGGATCGATCAGCCCCGTGGGCCGGATGATCTGCTCGACGACCACGCCTTGAGAAAGTTGGAGCTCGAGGTCGCCCGGCGTGGCCGAAAGGTTCACCATTTGCGGCGCCAGCGCCATGAACTCGTTGAATTGGAGCGGCCGGTTGTCGAGGGCCGATGGGAGGCGGAAGCCGTACTCCACCAGGGTCAGCTTGCGGGCACGGTCGCCGTTATACATGCCGCCGATCTGGGGCAGGCTCACGTGCGACTCATCGACCACGACCAGAAAATCGGGCGGAAAGTAGTCGATCAGACAGGCGGGCCGCTCTCCCTCCTGCCGGCCGGTCAGATGCCGGGAGTAGTTCTCGATGCCGGCGCAGGTGCCGACTTCCAGCAGCATCTCGATATCGAACGAGGTACGGGATTCGAGCCGCTGCGCCTCGAGCAACTTGCCTGCCGCCTTGAGCTCGGTCAGCCGAACGGCCAGCTCCTGGCGGATGGCCTTCACCGCGCGTTCGATGGTGGGCCGCTGGGTGACGAAGTGCTTGGCCGGGTAGATGGCACACTGGTCCAGCTGGATGATGGTCTCGCCGGTCAGCGGATTGATCTTGCTGATCCGCTCGACCTCGTCGCCCCAGAGCTCGACCCGAATGGCCTGCTCGGCGTAGGCCGGAAAGATCTCGATGGAGTCGCCCCGGACCCGGAACGTCCCCTGCTCGAAGCTGACGTCGTTCCGGCCGTACTGAATCCGCACCAACTCCGACAGAATGGCGTCCCGCCCCCGCTTTTCTCCCCGCGTTACCGTCACCATCAGTCTGCGGTACTCGGCCGGATCGCCCAGGCCGTAGATGGCGCTTACCGAAGCGACAATGACCACGTCGTCGCGCTCCATCAAGCTCGAGGTGGCCCGCAGCCGCAGGCTCTCGATGTCCTGGTTGATCGAAGCGTCCTTCTCGATGTAGACGTCGGTGGAAGGGACGTAGGCCTCGGGCTGGTAATAGTCGTAGTACGAGACGAAGTACTCGACGGCGTTACGCGGCAGGAATTGCCGGAGCTCGCCATAAAGCTGCGCGGCGAGGGTCTTGTTGTGGGAGAGCACCAGCGTGGGCCTGCCGTAGTTGGCGATGGTGTGGGCCAGGGTCATGGTCTTGCCCGACCCGGTGACACCCAACAGGGTCTGGTACTTGTCACCCCGGTACAGACCTGCGGTCAGCTCACTGATGGCCTTGGGCTGGTCGCCGGCGGGCTCAAAGGGGGCGACCACCTCGAAACGCGGACTACTCATGGAGGGAATATATACACTGCCGGGGTTTCTTCGGTACTGGACGTCCGCCCCTCAGGACCCTTCAGCCATCTCCAGGAGTCTCTTCCACTGGGGCTCTGGCACGGGAATCACCGACAAACGCGGCTGCCGTACCAGCGCCAAGTCCGCGAAGGCCGGATCGGCCTTGATGGCCGCAAGGGAAACGGTTCGAGGAAGCCTCCGTTCTACCTCAACGTCCACCACTGCCAGTTTCGGATCGCCCCGCTTGGGATCGGTATAGGGAGCGCTGGTAACCCGGGCCAGACCAACGATCTCTTTCGTGGCACCGGAGTGATAGATGAGCAGTTGATCGCCCGGAGCCATGCTGCGAATGTGTTTCAGAGCAACCGCATTGCTTACCCCGTCCCACACCGCCTTCCGCTCTCGCTCGAGTTGGTCGAAGGGGTAGACGTCCGAATCGGTCTTGAGGATCCAGCGGTTCAAGCGGGCGGCGCCTCGCGACGCTCGATCTCGGTGACGCCCTTCACCCGGCGCACTGCCTTCATCACCTTGCCCAGATGGGGAAGGTTGTCGACCTCCACGAAAATGGTGCCGAAGACCGAACCATCCTTGGTGTGCAGATCGGCGCCGCGAATGTTGGTGCCGGTCTGGCTGATGGCTTCCATAATGTCGGCGTACAGGCCGCGGCGATCCTCGCCGGTCACGGCAAGCCGGACCGCAAAGGCCTCGCCGGCGGTTTCCTGCCAGTCGATATCAACCCTCCGCCCCTCTGCCGCGAGGGTCAGCAGATTGGGGCAGTCCGAACGGTGGATCGAAATGCCCCTCCCCTGGGTCACGTAGCCAACGACCGAGTCGCCCGGCACCGGCTGGCAGCACTGCGCGTAACGCACCATCAGCCCATCCACTCCCTGAATCTTGATGCCCCGGCCCAGACGAATGCGGTCGATGACTCGCCCGAACACGGTGGGCTTGGGCTCCTGGATCTCGTCGGTGGGGACATCCGGATACAGAGCCCGGATCACCTGCCCGATGGGCACGTCGCCCCTGCCGACCGCGATCTCCAAACCTCGTCCATCGGCCAGGGAGAGCGTGTGGGCCGCCTTGGTAAGACGCTCGTCATCCGGGGCATCGAGCCGCCGGCGGCGAACCTCGCGGGTGAGAATTTCCTTGCCCAGGCCCAGGCTGACGGTTTCCTCTTCGTGGTTGACCCACTGCTTGATCTTGTGCCGGGCCCGCGCAGTGCGCACATGACTGAGCCAGTCCCGGCTCGGCTTGGCCGTAGCGCTGGTCAGGATTTCCACGGTATCGCCGCTCTTGAGCTCGCGGTGCAGCGGCGCGATACGGCCGTTGACCTTGGCTCCCTGGCACTTGAGACCGACCTCGGTGTGCACGTGAAATGCGAAATCAATGGGCGTCGAGCCCTTGGGAAGCCGCTTCACGTCGCCCTGAGGAGTGAAGATGAAGATCTCGTCCTGGTAGAGATCGATCTTCAAAAACTCCAGGAACTCCTCCGGGCTGTGGGTGTCCTGTTGCAGCTCGAGCAGCTGGCGGAACCATCCCAGGTGCTGGTCCAACTCGTCGGCCGTGCCGTCCCGCTTGTACACCCAGTGAGCGGCGATGCCGTATTCGGCGGTGCGGTGCATGTCCTGGGTGCGAATCTGGACTTCGAACAGTTGCCCACCCGGACCGAAGATGGTGGTGTGGAGGGACTGATAGGCATTCGACTTCGGGCTGGCGATGTAGTCCTTGATCCGCTCCTGGATGGGGGTCCAGTTGTGGTGGATGATGCCGAGCACGTGATAGCAATCGGGCACCGTGCGCACGATGACCCGCACCGCCATGAGGTCGTAGATCTCGTCGAACGCCTTGGCTCGCTTCTTCATTTTCTGGAAGATGGACCACAGATGCTTGGGCCGTCCGGTTACCTCGAACCAGTCGATTCCCGCCTCGCGGAGCTCGTAGTCGAGCGGGGTCTTGAGCTTGAGGATGGTCTGCTCGCGGGCCGCGCGCTTGGCGGCCACCTGCATGGCGAGATCGCGATATTCCTCGGGCTCGAGAAACTTGAAGGCCAGGTCTTCCAGCTCCGCCTTGATGCCGGCCATGCCGAAGCGGTGCGCCAGCGGCGCGTAGATCTCCCGGGTTTCCAGCGCGATCCGGGTGCGCCGCTCCGGCGGGAGATGCTCCAGGGTCCGCATGTTGTGCAACCGGTCGCCCAGCTTGATGATGATGACCCGGGCGTCCTTGGCGATGGACAACAGCAGCTTGCGGTAATTCTCTACCTGCTCCTCGGCCGAGGAGTGGAAGGTCAGGCTGGAGATCTTGGTCAGGCCGTCGACGATGCCGGCGACCTCGGGTCCGAACTCGCGGGCGATGTCCTCGGTGCGGACATCGGAATCTTCGACCACATCGTGCAGCAGCGCAGCGGCGATGGTGGTGCTGTCGAGGAGCTGCTCGGCCAGGATGAGCGCGACCGCAATGGTGTGGGACACGAAGTCTTCGCCCGACATTCGCTTCTGCCCCCGGTGCGCGGACGCGCTGAAGCGGAGCGCTCGATCCACCAGCTCCAAGTCGAGCCGGTCGGCATGACGCTCAAGCACCGCCCGCAACTCAGGCGCGAGTTCGGGTACGGTCCCGGTTACCGGAGTCTTCGTTCCAGTCACAAGAGTCCTGCCGTTGCAAAGCTCACGTATCGGTCCCCGGCAATGATCACGTGGTCGTACACGGGTAGATCGAGCAGTCGGCCCGCCGAGACCAGCTGTTTGGTGGCCGCCCGGTCTTCTGCTGAGGGCGTCGGATCGCCACTGGGATGATTGTGGACCACGATGATTCCGGCCGCAGCCTCGGCAATGGCAGACCGGAACACTTCACGAGGATGCACCAGAGAGCTATTCAGCAGCCCTCGGGTGATCAGCACCTCGCGGAGGACCTGGCTCTGGCTGTCCAACGCGAGGAGATGGAACTCCTCCACCTGGAGATCACGCAGCCGAGTACCAAACAGACGGATGACATCCTCGGGTTCCCGGATCCGTGCTACCGCCGGCCGCTCTTCCCGGCCGATCCGGGTACCCAGCTCGAAGGCCGCAATCAGCCGTGCCGCCTTGGTGGGGCCGATTCCTCGCACCCGAAGCAGCTCAGCACTGGGACGCTGCGCCAACCGCCGCAGCGAACCCTCGCAGACCTCGAGGAGCCGGGCTGCCAGCTCCAGAACATCCTGCCCGGCTCCGCCTGTACCTAACACGATGGCAAGAAGTTCGGCAGTCGTCAACGCGGTGGGGCCCAGCGACCAAAGCCGCTCGCGGGGGCGATCGATGTCGGGAAGGATGGAAACCGGCAGACCCATGCCTCAAGCTAGCCCGCTCCGGCTCCCTCCCCGCGTCATTATCGTGCGGATACGACAGAACTTACGCTGATTACCGTCCGGCTCCGTGGCACTTCTTGTACTTCCGGCCGGAGCCGCAGGGACAGGGATCGTTGCGTCCCACCTCAGGAACCGCGGCAGTTGCCCGGCCGGCGGAGCCGAGGGAGGTACCGAGCGACGCCGCGGCGACGGGCGATGGGGGTACCCGGGTGGGAGGTCCGGTGAAAAGGTCGTCCGGACCGTCCGATGGCGGTGGCGAAGGCGGCGGGCGCCGGGGCGGCTCCCGGGGGGGCTCCGCGCTGACCTGGATCTTGAAAAACCGCTCGGTGAAGGTGGACTGAATGTCGTGCATCAAGTCCTCGAACATCTCGAACGCCTCGCGCTTGTACTCCACCAGAGGGTCCTTCTGGCCCCACGCGCGATACTGGATGGCGTTCCGCAGCTGATCGAGGTCGTACAGGTGGTCCTTCCAGCGCTCGTCGAGCACCGACAGCATCACCTGGGAGAGCACTTGGGCATCCACCTCCGGAATGCCGATCGTCTTCCCGAACTCGGAGAGATACTGAGTCTTTCGGCCGAAGGTCGCTTCACCCTCACCCTTTGCCATGGTCACCATCTCGTCGAGCCCCGGCGCTGCTTCGGCATCGGTGAGCGCGTCCACCGTGACGAGGTACTGCAGCGCGAGGGCTTCACGCAGACCACCCCGGTCGTACTCCTCCGGCCTTGCGGCCCCGGAAAGGAATTGGGTGACGGCGCGCTCCAGCGCCATCTCGATCATCCGCCGCGCCTCGGCCTTGATCTCCTCGCCCCGCTCGAGGGCGAAGAGCCGGAGGGAGTAGATCACCTCCCGTTGCTGGTTCATCACGTCGTCGTACTCCAGCAGCCGCTTCCGCTGCTGGAAGTTCTGTAACTCAACCCGCTTCTGCGCCTGGCCGATGGCCCGGGTAACCAGCCCGCCGGTGATTACCTCGCCCTCCTCGGCGCCGCTCTTGTCCATCCAGCGCGCGATCCGGTCGGAGCCGAACAACCGCATCAGGTCGTCTTCCAGCGACAGAAAGAAGATCGACTGCCCCGGATCGCCCTGCCGGCCGGAGCGGCCCCGCAGCTGGCGATCGATCCGGCGGGACTCATGCCGCTCGGTGCCGATGATCTGCAGCCCCGCCTCGGGCTGCTTCAGATCGAGATCCTTGCCCAGTTTGATGTCAGTGCCACGGCCGGCCATGTTGGTGGCAATCACGATCGCGGACTTCTGCCCCGCCCCTGCCACGATCTCGGCTTCGCGCTGGTGATACTTGGCGTTCAGCACCTCGTGCTTGAGGCCGCGCCGCTTGAGCTGGCGCGACAGCGTCTCCGAGACATCCACGTTCACCGTGCCAATCAGGATGGGCCAGCCGAGCCCGTGCAGCCGCTCGACCTCGTCCATGATCGCGTCGTGTTTCTCCTTCCGGGTCTTGTAGATCCGGTCCGCCTGGTCGATGCGTGTGATCGGGCGGTGGGTCGGGATGACACTGACCTCGAGCCCGTAGATCGAATAGAACTCGGTCTCCTCGGTCTCGGCGGTGCCGGTCATCCCCGCCAGCTTGTCGTACATCCGGAAGTAGTTCTGAATGGTGATGGTGGCGAAGGTCTGGGTCTCCCCTTTGACCTGCACTCCCTCCTTGGCCTCCACCGCCTGGTGGAGCCCATCTGCCCAGCGGCGGCCGGTCATGACCCGGCCGGTGAACTCATCCACGATTACCACCTGGCCGTCCTGCACCAGATAGTCCACTTCCTTCTCGTACAGCACGTGAGCTTGCAGCAGCTTATGAATGATGTGGAGCTTTTCGCTCTTGATGGCGTAATCGGATTCGATTTGTCGCCGCCGCTCGATTCGGTCGTGCGGAGACAGGTCGGGATCCTTATCGATCTGGTGGATTTCCTGGGAGATGTCCGGGACCAGGAAGAGCTCGGGTTCGTTGGGCGACATGGCCTCGGCGCCGCGATCGGTGAGATGCACCGAGTGGCCCTTCTCGTCCAGCACGAAGTAGAGGGTCTCCTCCATGTCCCGCATCTTCTGCTGCTTCATGGGGAGCTTACGGTCGGCGATGGCATCGAGCTCCATTCGCTGAACCATCTGCTTGATCCCCGTCTCATTTAGCATCTTGAGGAGCCGCTTGTTCTTCGGCATGCCCAGCTGAGACTGGTACAGCTTGAGGGCCGCTTCGTCCCGGGTCTTCTCGTTGTGCAGCAGCCGCTCGGCCTCGGCCAGCAGCGTGTTGACCACCCCGGTCTGCTTCCGCACCAGCTCGGCCACCTGCCGATCGAATTGGGCGTACTTGTCGTCGCTCTCATTCCCCACCGGCCCGGAGATGATCAGTGGGGTCCGGGCCTCGTCGATCAGGATCGAGTCCACCTCGTCGATGATGGCATAGGTATGCTCCCGCTGAACTCGTTGATCGAGGGAGAACACCATGTTGTCGCGGAGGTAATCGAAGCCGAATTCGTTGTTGGTTCCGTAAGTGATGTCGGCGAGATAGGCGGCCCGGCGTTCCGGGGAAGAAGGCTCGGTGTCGTCCAGGCAGCCGACAGTCAGGCCGAGATACCGGAACACGTGGCCCATCCACTGGGAGTCGCGGCGGGCAAGGTAGTTGTTGACCGTAACCAGGTGGGTGCCACGGCCGGCCAGCGCGTTGAGATAGAGCGGCAGAGTGGCGACCAGGGTTTTCCCCTCACCGGTGGCCATCTCGGCGATCTTGCCCTGGTGCAACACGACTCCGCCAATGAGCTGAACGTCGTAGGGCACCATGTCCCAGATGATGTCGTGGCCGGTAACCTGGACGGTGGTGCCCAATAGCCGGCGGCAGGCCTCCCGCACGGTGGCGAACGCCTCTGGGAGAAGCTCGTCTAGTCCCTCCGCCAGCTCCTTTTTGTAGCGTCTCTCCAGCTCGTGAAAGCGACCTTCCAGCTGATCGCGCTCTACCGGGTCGGCGCACCCATGCTTGGCCTCTCGTACCTCCTCCAGCTCGGCCTTGAGCGCACCAGTGCGCTCGGTCAGGCGCTCCCGGAATCGGGCGGTTTGGGCCTTCAGTTCGGACTCGGGGAGGTCTTTGAGCCGCTCTTCCTGGACGTGAATCTGGTCCACGATGGGCTGAATCTTCCGGCGTTCTCGGTCGAATCTCGTCCCGAAAACGGAGGTCATTAGTCTCTTGATCATTCTGGGTCCAAATATAAACGGTGTCGAGTGATATACTCCGCGACCGCATCGGGAACCCAGTACCGGATAGACTGTCCTTGGAAGCTCCGCCGGCGCACTTCGGTGGCCGAAATATCGATGGCTGGAACCTCGATGACCTCGGAGATGAAGGGCGAGCTCGGCACCCTGGAGCCGGGACGGGCAAAGACCGCTACTCGGGCCAGCTCGGGGATCCGGGACGCCTCATGCCACGCCGGCAGCTCGGTGGCCGCGTCGGCTCCCAGCAACAGCACGAATTCCGAGTGAGGCTCCCGCCGGTGTAGCTCCTCCAGGGTGTCGACGGTGTACGATGGGCCCGCCCGATCCAGCTCGATCCTTTCCAGCGCAAAGCCGGGAGCGTTCGACACCGCCAGCGACAGCATCGTCGCTCTATTTTCGGGAGAAGCGCGGTGTCGGCCCCGCTTGAACGGCTGCTCCCGGGCGGGCAGGAACCGGAGTGAGTCGAGGCTAAGCCGCTCTGTTGCGACTTGTGCGACAATCAAATGTCCGTGGTGAACCGGGTCGAACGATCCACCAAAGAGACCGATCATCCAGCTTCACGCTCCCGTGGCGGACCTGGGACAGACCTCGCCTGCTCCGGGCGCCTTGGGGTGGAATCGCCGGATGTACCCGCAGGTCTCCTGGACGTCCTCCCGGTAACCCAGAGTTTTGTAAGCGTGCACCAGCTTGACCAGGGCGTCGGGCACCACGGCGGTCTTGGGGTAGGTAGCGACTAGGTCCTTAAGGTAGAGAATCGCGGAATCGTAGGCCTTGAGGCGGAAGTAGAACATCCCAGCTTTGTAGGCCTTATAGGCAAAGCGCTCGTCGAGCTCGGTGATGCGCATCTGGGCCCGCTTGGCGGCACTGCTAGCGGGATAGCGGTTCAACAGCTCCTGGTAGGTGGATAAGGCGGTCTGCCCATAGGTCGGGTCCAGCTCCGGCCGGCGCCAGAGGTCGGAGTAGACGTCTCCCAGACGGAGGAGCGCCTCGGGCGCGATGGGATCGTTGGGGGTCTCATCCGAGGCCTTGCGGAACTCGCGCGCCGCCTCCAAGTGCCGGCCCTGCGCGTACAAGGCTTCACCCAGGAGGAAGTGGGTCCGGGCGATACGCTGGTCGCCGGGAGCAAGTTCCAAGATGGCGCGATTGAGGTGCTTCTCAGCCTCGCTCCACTTACCGTGCCGGACCGCCTGCTCGGCCTTGTGCCATAAGGAATCGAGGGTCGCGGGATTGACATCGCCGGCCAACACGGGAGCGGGCGAACTGGCAGGCGATCTACGAGCGCCCCCGCCACATGCCATGAGCGAGGCGACGAGGCAGACGCACAGCCAACGGATCATCGGAGGATCGTTCGAGGCACGTCACCACCGGAGCGTGCGCGGAGTTCGTCCAGGCGATCTCGCGCCATCTGACTCGTGGAATCGCTCTGCACCGGATCGGACGCAACCGCCTGAAGAGCCTGTGCTCCCGCCGCGGTGTCGCCCAACCGAAGCTTGGCGTCACCATACCCCACCAGCGCCCGGCGACCGACCGGGGTGCCGGAATCGACTCGAATGGCGGCCGCGAACCACAGCGCTGCATCACTCGGCTTTCCGGCGGCCTCGGCCCGCAGCCCCAGCGCGAGGGAGCAGCCGGCAACGCCCTCTTCGGCCCGGTTGCGGAGCACGTCCACGCGGGTTCGACGCAAGGTGGCCTGAAAGACGGGAAGCGCCTGGTCGCAGCCGGAGGTCTCCTTCAGCGCCGCACCATAGACCGACAGCAAGGAATCGACGGTCTCCGGGTCCGGCGCGGCGGCAATGGCTCCTGGAAAGACCGCGACCAGGTCGGTGGCTTCGGCTCCCGGCCTGCGGATCAGCTCAAGAGCATACCGGCCGATGGAGCGGCCGGGAGCGATCATTCCGAGACCCACCACGGCGGACTCCAGCCGCTTGACGTCGCCCGCCCGGTCTGCGGCACGGGCCACGGCATCGAGTCCTTCGGCTGCCTCTTCGGTGCGAGTCGGGTCTTCTGCCGCCAGGCGAAGGTAGGAATCGGAGGCGACCTCCAGGTTACCGGTCCGGAGGGCGGCGGCGCCATTCTTGGCCCATACCCTCGCATCAGGGTCGGTAGTCACGGCTGTTCGATACTCAGCGAGTGCCTGGCTATACTGACCTTCTCCGTACAACTGGTCACCTCGGCGCTCATGATCGCCTACCCGTCCGCATCCTGCCATCACTTGAGCGCCGAATACCAGCCCGAGCACCGCCTGGCAGCTACGCTTCACTGCCCTGCCCGGTTCAGCATGGCCAGGTAGGCCTCCACTCTGGCGTTTTCCGGCCGGCGGGACAGGCACGCCTGCCACACCTCCCGAGCGCCGGCCGCGTCTCCCGACAGATAGTGAGCCAGGCCGAGTGCTGCCTGCGCATCCACAAACGAGGGCCGAGCCTGAAGCACCGCTTCCAAGGCTTCTCGCGCCTCCAGCGCCCGTCCCGCCTCGAGTAAGACGCGCGCCATGCGATAGCGAAGGTCGTGGAACCCGGGGCCTAATTGCAGGGCCCGCTGGTACTCCTCAATGGCACGGTCCAGCGCCCCGGCTCCGGCATAGGTCTCGGCCAGATCGGCGTGCCGGTTCGCCAGCTGCGCCGCGACCGGTGCGGGAAGACCGCCGCTCGGCTTATCGATGTTGGCGGCGGCCTGGTTAAACGCCTCCTCCGCCTCGTCGATGCGACCCAGCTCGTTGAGCACCAGCCCGCGGTGGATCAACGCCTCGACATACCGGGGATTCAGCTCCAGCGCCCGGCCGAGCTCCTCCAGGGCGCGTTGCGCTTGGCCGAGAAGGGAGAGGGAAACCCCAAGAAGGTGGTGAACGTCGGCGAATGCCCGGCCGGAATCGACCACGGATTCGAGCAGGTGAACGGCACCATAGTAGTCCTGCACCACGAAGCGCTCCCGGGCGCGTGCCAGCAGGAGCTCAGTCTGCCCGGCCATATACCTCCCGAAACCATCGAACGAAGCGGCGAATACCCTCCGGAAACGGTGTCTTGGGCTCGTACCCAAGTACCGACTTAGACTTGGTGAGATCGGCGGCGGTGCGCTGCACGTCACCGGGCTGCATGGGCCCCCACTCGATCTTGGGCTTCACTCCCACGGCGCGGGCGATCTCGTCTACCATCGCCTCAGTGGCAATCGGCCGGTTTCCGCCGAGGTTGAAAGTATCCACCCCGACCGGTGCGGTTCCGGTCCACGCAATGGCGGAGATGATTCCGGCCACAATGTCGTCGCAGTAGGTGTAGTCGCGCGACTGGCTACCATCACCGAAGAGAGTCACCGTCCGGCCTTCCACCATCGTTCGGGTGAACGCGTGGATCGCCAGGTCGGGGCGTTGGCGCGGCCCATAGACGGTAAAGAACCGGAGTGAGGCGGCCCGAAAGCCGTAAATCGGGGCCACCGAGTGGAGGAACAGCTCGCCGGCACGTTTGGTAGCAGCATAGGGAGATACCGGCTGGACCGCGACGGCGTCTTCCCGGAATGGTACCGGAGTGCTGTCGCCGTAAACCGAGGAGGACGAGCCGAACACGATGCGGGACACACCCGCTTGACGGGCCGCCTCCAGAACCGCGGCGGTGCCGCTGACATTGGCTCGGGCATACCCGACTGGATCGGCGAGCGACGGCCGGACCCCCGCCTTGGCCGCGAGGTGAACGATGACGGTGTCGGGAGTGAGCAGTGCCCGCATGGCGCCGACATCCAACATGTCCTGTTCCCGGAAGCTGAATCCGGCAGGCTGTCCGATATCTGCGAGGTTGCGCTCCTTGGCACGTCGAGGGTAGAACGGGTCGAAATTATCCACGCCCACGACTTCCTCACCCTGGGCCGAGAGCGCCTCCACCAAGTGGGAACCAATGAATCCCGCCGCGCCGGTGACCAGGACCCGGGTCATTTATGCCCGCGGCCTATGCCGTGGTACTCAAAGCCCAGGGCAGCCATGCGGTCGGGATCGTAGAGATTGCGACCGTCGAGCAGCAATGGCCGACGAACCAGCTTCCGGACCCGCTCGAAATCGGGGTTCCGATAAAGCAGCCATTCGGTCATAACCGTGAGCGCATCGGCCCCGTGGGCCGCGCTGTAGGGGTCCGCCGCATACATGACCCGGTCACCGAAGATCATGCGCGCAGAGTCAGTGGCCTTAGGATCGTGAGTCTGCACCCTTGCGCCGGCAGCCAGCAGGCCCTCGATGAGCGGTATAGCGGGACTTTCCCGCATGTCATCGGTTTCCGCCTTGAACGCGAGTCCCCAGACCCCGACGATCTTTCCCCGCAGATCCTGCCCCAGGAAGCGCAGCGTCTTCTGCAAGACGACCTGCTTCTGGCACTCGTTCACCTGCTCGACCGCCTTGAGAACATCGAGGGAGAGGCCCAGCTCGTCCGAGGTCCGGATCAGCGCCTTGACGTCTTTGGGAAAACAGGAGCCGCCGTACCCCGGGCCGGGATATAAAAAGGCCCGTCCAATGCGCTGGTCTGAGCCGATTCCCAGGCGGACCTCGCTCACGTCCGCCCCGACGAGCTCGCAGAACAGAGCTATTTGATTCATGAAGGAAATACGGGTGGCCAGCATGGCATTGGCGGCGTACTTGGTCACCTCCGCCGAGGCAATATCCATGAAGAGGATCCGGTTGCCACCCTGGCGGGTGAACGGAGCGTACAACTCGCCCATAACTTCTCGGGCTTCATCGTTGTCCACCCCGATGATGACTCGATCGGGTTTCATGAAGTCCTCGATCGCGGCTCCCTCCTTCAGAAATTCCGGGTTGGAGCAGATCGCGAACGGGAGGCTGGTCTCGGCACCGACCGCGGACCGCACCTTCTCCGCCGTACCCACCGGCACGGTGGACTTGGTGACCACGATCTTGGGCTCGTTCATGTTTCGGCCGATGGCCTTGGCCACCGTCAGGACGTGGGTCAGGTCGGCCGAACCATCCTCGCCCGGCGGTGTGCCTACGGCAATGAAGATGACTCGGGAGCTCCGCACCGCCGAGCCGAGATCGGTCGTAAAGGTGAGCCGGCCCTCGTCCTGGTTGCGCTTCACCATGGGCTCCAGCCCGGGCTCGTAAATCGGGATCTCGTTGCGCTGCAGCCGGGCGATCTTCTCCGCATCCACATCGACGCAGGTCACGTCGTTTCCGGTCTCCGCCAAGCAGGCACCCGCCACCAGCCCGACATAGCCGCTACCGATCACCGCCACGTGCATGTCAAACCTCTTTCGGTATTGCGTTGCGAGTGTCCACGACCAGCTTCGCATTACGCTTGATCATGCGATAGTCCACCGCGGTGTGATCAGTGACGACCATGACACAATCGGCCGCCGCGACGGCCTCGGGTGTCAGCTCCACCGACCTGAACTCCTGCCCGTCCTCCCGAAACCGCGGCACATGGGGATCGAAATAGGTGACCCGCGCGCCTTGCCCTGCGAGCAGGCGGATGATGTCGAGCGCCGGGCTTTCCCGGATGTCATCAATATCGCGCTTGTAGGCCACACCCAGCACCAACACCGAGGCCCCCCGGACCGCCTTGCCCTGGCCATTGAGCGCTTCGGCCAGCTTGCGAACCCAGAACATGGGCATTTCCGTGTTCAGCTCGCCGGCAAGGTCAATGAAGCGGGTCTTGTAATTGAGACCACGCATCTTCCAGGCGAGATAGTGGGGATCGATGGGAATGCAGTGCCCTCCCAGCCCCGGACCAGGGAGAAATTTCATGAAGCCGAACGGCTTGGTTGCGGCGGCTTCCATGACCTCCCACACGTCCACCCCCAGCTTGTCACAGACGATCGCCATCTCGTTGACCAGCCCGATATTCACGCTCCGGAAGGTGTTCTCCAGGAGCTTTACCAGCTCGGCCGCCTCGGTGGTAGAGACGGGCACCAGGGTGTCGATCGCCGGCTGGTACAAGGCCACCGCCACCCGGCGGCAGTCCTCCGTGATCCCGCCCACCACTTTCGGGGTGTTCCGGGTGCCATACCGCGGGTTGCCGGGATCGACCCGCTCCGGGCTGAAGGCAAGGAAGAAGTCCCGACCGACCTTGAGCCCGGTGCTCTCCAGCGCCGGCAGCATGATCTCGCGAGTGGTGCCGGGGTAGGTCGTGCTCTCCAGTATGATCGCCTGGCCCCGCCGGATGCGCTTCTTGACCGATTCCGTTGCGGCCACGATGAAGCTGATGTCCGGATCCTTGAACTTGGACAGGGGGGTGGGCACGCAGATCGAGATGGCATCGGGCTCGGACAGACGCAACATGTCTGTGGTGGCGCTGAGACGCCCGCACTCCATCGCGGCCTGCAGCTGGGCATCGGTCACATCCTTGACGTGGGACCGGCCGGCGTTCAGGCCGTCGACCACGCCCTGGTTGACATCGAAACCCAACACGCGATAGCCGGCCTGGGCCAGCTCGACAGCCAGCGGCAGACCCACATAGCCCAGGCCGACGATGCCAAAGAGGACCTGACGCCGCTCGGCCTTTGTGATCAAATCCTGCGCGATGCTCATGCCCATGGGCTCACGCGTAGAATGATTGGATGGTCTCGATGACCCGGTCCTGCTGCTCCACCGTCATCTCGGGGTAGATCGGGAGCGAGATGACCGAATCCATAGCAGCCTCGGTGACCGGGAGGCTGCCGCGCTGATATCCCAGGTGGGCAAAGCACGGCTGGAGGTGGAGCGCCAACGGGTAGTATACCGAGTGGCCGATCCCATTGGCCTTGAGATGGGCCTGCAGCTGATCGCGCTGGGGGACTCGCAGCGTGTATTGGTGGTAGATGTGGTCGTTGGCCGGATCGGCAGTCGGCGGACAGATGGCTGGATGCCCGCTGAAGGCGGCGGTGTAGCGAGCCGCGTTGCGCTGGCGGGCCGCGTTCCACCCCTGGAGATAGGGCAGTTTGGCCAGCAGCACGGCCGCCTGAAGCGTGTCCAACCGGCTGTTGGTCCCAACCTCCTCGTGCAGATACTGGCGCGAGCCCCCATGGAGCCGGAGCCGACGAAGCCGTTCCGCCAGCGCGTCGTCTTGGGTCACCATCAGGCCGGCGTCACCCCAGGCGCCCAGATTCTTCGTGGGAAAGAAGGAGAGCGTGCCAACCGTGCCCAGCTCCCCGGACATCTTCCATTGTCCCTTGATCTTCCGTCGGGCGCCAATGGACTGGGCTCCATCCTCGATCAGAGGCAGGTTGTGCCGGGCGGCGATGGGTCCGATCTCCTCCATGGCCGCCATCTGGCCGAAGAGATGAACCACGATGATGGCCCGGGTCCGCGGTGTGATGGCGGCCTCGATGGCGGCCGGCGAGATGTTCAGGGTGGCCGGATCTATGTCCACGAAGACCGGGGTTCCACCCGCGTTGTGGACGGTTCCCGCAGTCGCAAAGAAGGTGAAAGGGGTCGTGATCACCTCGTCACCCGGACGCAAGTCGAGTGCCTTGAGCGGAAGCAGCAGGGCGTCGGTCCCGCTGGCGCAAGCAATCCCGTGTTTGGCATGGGAGAGCCGGGCTATCTCGGACTCGAGCTGGCCCACCTCAGGCCCCATAATGAAGGCCTGGCGCTCGACCACGCTCATCATGGCGGCCAGTACGTCCTTCTCTATGGTGCGATACTGTGCCACCAAGTCCAGCAAGGGTACGTTCACGGGAGGATCAAACCTTTACCGCCCGCGGCCGGAAAGGGGGAGCGGTCCTGTGGGAGCTCGAAAATGCGGAAACCTCGGCAGCTAGAGAACTTAGCGGGGTGGTCTAGGTGGGTCAATCTGGCTCAGAAGTCCATCGCTTTCCCGATATGCGGCTCCACAGGCCGGGCACGCGGCGCGTCCCTCCCGAATCTGGAGCCTTACTCCGCACTGGCACATCCAGCCCACTCGCCGGGCAGGGACCCCCACCATGAGTGCGTAGGGTGGCACATCGCTCCGGACCACGGCCCCAGCGCCGATGAAGCTGTACTCACCCAGGGTTACGCCGCAAAGGATAGTGGCGTTGGCGCCAATGGAAGCCCCCCGGCGGACCAGGGTCGCCTGATACTCCGATTTCCGTGACACGTGGCTCCGGGGGTTCACCACGTTGGTGAACACGCAGCTCGGCCCACAAAAGACGTCGTCCTCCAGCACTACGCCCTCATAAATCGAGACATTGTTCTGGACCTTCACGTTGTTGCCCAGGCGGGTGCCCGGCATGACCACCACGTTCTGGCCCAGATTGCAGCGTTCGCCGATCACCGCCCCGGGCATGACATGGCTGAAGTGCCAGATCTTGGTGCCCCGGCCGACGGTGGCGCCGTCGTCGATGTAGGAGGATTCGTGGACGAAGTAGTCGGTCATGCGCTCAGGTATTCTCCTCTGCTCCCGATCAACTTGACCTCCGGCTCCAGGGCCACCCCGAACTTCTCCTGTACCACTCCCTGGACGTGCTCGATCAACCGTCGTACGTCGGCCGCCGTCGCCTTCCCGGTGTTCACGAAGTAATTGGCGTGCATAGGCGACACCTGCGCACCGCCGATCGCGAATCCCTTGAGCCCCGTGGCCTCGATGAGCTGACCCGCCGTGCGGGGGCCCTCTTCCTTCTTCCAGCTGGGGCCGGCCGGATTCTTGAACACGCTGCCGCAGCAAGGCTGGTTGAACGGGGTTCCTCGCTGCCTCCACTCGAACATTTCGGTCACGGCCTCCTCCAACCGGGCCGGCTCCTCCTGACGCAGCCGCACCGTGGTCTCGAGCACGATCCTTCCATCGAGTCCGCTGCGCCGGTAGGTGAAAGGAATCTGCCGGCGCTCCAATACAGTATCCCGACCCGAGGCATCGACCACCGTGGCCCGCTCGACCACCTCGGACCAGTCGCCGCCGTGGCAGCCGGCGTTCATGTAGACTCCACCACCCACCGTGCCCGGCACGCCAACGAAGATATGTAGACCGGCAAACCCTGCTTCCGCGGTACGCCGGGCCGCCAGCGGCGCCGGAAGCCCAGCCCCAACCGTCCAGGAGTCCCCGTTCCGCTGGAGCTGGTCGAGCCCCTTCCCCAGACGAATTACCAGCGCTTCCAGTCCTTCGTCGGGGAGCAGGATATTGGAGCCGAGCCCGATGGCAAACCAGGGCGTGCCAGTCTCGGCCGCCAGCGCCAGGGCCGCGCCTACGTCCTCTGGGTTGGCCGGCAGGAGCGCCGTGGCGGGGCCGCCGATCCGGTAGGTGGAGTACCGCGCAGTCGGCTCAGCCTCCCGCACCGTCCCCCGGATTCGCCCTCGCAGTGCCGTGACGAACTTCGGATCCCTTGCCGTCACCCGGTCCACTCCGGCGACATCTCCCGGGCCATGGCGTGCCACTCCTGCAGCGCACGGACCTCTCCAGTCCGGCTGCGCAGCGCGATGATCGCGTCGCATGCGGCGGAGGCAGCTGAGAGCGTCGTCGTGTAGGGCACGCGATGTTGCAGGGCCGCGCGCCGGATGGTGTAGTCGTCCTGCTGGGTAAGCTTGCCCAACGGCGTGTTGATCAACAGCTGGATTCGGCCCGAGACCAGTAGGTCGATGGCATTGGGCCGGCCCTCGTACACCTTGAGCACGCGTTCGGTGGGGATGCCGCGCGCACGGAGATACTTTGCCGTGCCCTCGGTGGCGAGCACCCGAAAGCCCAGCTCGTGGAACCGGCGGGCAATCGGCGTCACGTTGGCCTTGTCGTGATCGTTGACGGTGACGAATACCGAGCCCTCCAACGGCAGGGCCCCGTCGGCCGAGATCTGGGCCTTGGCAAAGGCCATCCCGAATGAATCCGCTATCCCCATGACTTCGCCAGTCGATCGCATTTCCGGCCCGAGAATGAGATCGACACCCTGAAGCTTGCTGAAGGGGAAGACGGCTTCCTTCACCGCGACGTAGGGTTGCAGGACGTCGTCATGGAGGCCGAGGTCTTCGAGCGTCTTTCCGACCATCACCGCTGCGGCAAGGCTGGCCAGCGGGACGCCGGTGGTCTTGGAGACGAACGGCACGGTACGGGACCCCCGGGGATTTACCTCCAGGACGTAGACCACGCCGTTCTTGATGGCAAACTGGACGTTGAGCAGTCCCACGACCCCGAGCCGCTCGGCAAAGGAGCGGGTGTGCCGCCGCATCTCTTCGACCTGGGCCTCGGTGATCAGATAGGGCGGAAGGACACAGGCCGAGTCACCGGAATGGATGCCGGCGTCCTCGATATGCTGCATGACGCCCCCGATCACGCATTGCGTCCCATCGGCGATCGCGTCCACGTCGGCCTCGAAGGCGTCTTCCAGAAAGCTATCGATGAGTACGGGGTGCTCCGGAGCGACCCGGGCCGCCCGGCCAAAATAGGCCCGGAGAGACCGGTCGTCGTAGACGATCTCCATAGCCCGGCCCCCGAGCACATACGAAGGGCGAACCAGCACCGGGTAGCCCACCCGGGCGGCGACGCCGACGGCTTCCTCCACCGAGTGAGCTACTCCGCTCGGCGGCTGGGCCACGCCTAACTCCCTGGTAATGGCTTCGAAACGGCCGCGGTCTTCCGCCAGGTCGATCGCCTCGGGTGACGTGCCCAGGATAGGCACGCCTTCCTGTTCGAGCGCGCGGGCCAGGCGAAGCGGGGTTTGACCACCCAGCTGGACCACGACGCCAATCGGCTGCTCGACAGCGACGATCTCCAGCACGTCTTCCAACGTGAGCGGCTCGAAGTACAGCGCATCGGAGATGTCAAAGTCGGTGGATACCGTCTCCGGATTGGAGTTCACCATGACGGTGCGATATCCCATCTCGCGAAACGACATCGCGGCTCGAACGCAGCAGTAGTCGAATTCGACTCCCTGCCCAATGCGATTGGGGCCGCTACCCAGGATGACCACGGTGCGTTCACCGCCGGGCCGGGCCTCGTTCTCCTCGTCGTAGGACGAGTACAGGTAGGGGGTCGACGAGGGGAACTCGCCGGCGCAGGTGTCCACCGTCTTGTAGGCGGGTCGGAGGCCCAGCCGATGGCGCTGGGTCCGAATGGATGCTTCGGTGGTGCCGTGCAGATCGGCCAGCTGGCGGTCGGAAAAGCCGAGTCGCTTCATCTTGAGGAGCAGGGCGCGATCCTCCCTGGATTGGGCCTCGCTCCATTCCTGCTCGGCCTCCAGCAGCTCGGCGAGCTGATGGAGAAACCAGGGATCGATGCCGGTGCTCTCCGCCAGAGACTCGACCGAAAGACCGAGCTGAAGGGCATACTTGAGCTGGAAGATCCGTTCAGGAGTCGGGGTCCGAACCGCCGCCAGGATCCCCTCCCGGCTGGTGTCCTGGAGCCGGTCGTCCGCTGGAGTGGCCGCGACCACCCACCCGGTCCGATCCACCTCGAGTCCCCGCAGTCCCTTTTGGAAGGCTTCTTTAAAGGTGCGCCCGATGGCCATGACCTCCCCGACCGACTTCATCTGGGTGGTCAGCGTCGGATCGGCGGAGGGGAACTTCTCGAATGCGAACCGGGGAATCTTCACCACCACATAGTCGAGCACCGGCTCGAAGGAGGCCGGCGTGGTCTTGGTGATGTCGTTGGGGAGCTCATCCAGGCGATAGCCCACCGCGACCTTGGTCCCAATACGGGCGATGGGAAACCCGGTGGCCTTCGATGCCAGGGCGGAGGACCGCGATACCCGCGGGTTCATCTCGATGACGAGCTGCTCCCCGGTCGTGGGGCTCACTGCGAACTGGATGTTGCAGCCGCCCGCCGCCACCCCGATCTCCCGGATGATGCGGATAGCCGCATCGCGCATCGTCTGGTACTCGCGATCGGTGAGCGTCATGGCGGGGGCCACGGTGATCGAGTCGCCGGTGTGCACCCCCATCGGGTCGAGGTTCTCGATGGAGCAGACGATGACGACATTGTCGGCGCCGTCCCGCATCACCTCCAGCTCGAACTCCTTCCAGCCGATGACGCTGCGCTCCACCAGCACCGAGCCCACCGGCGAGAGGTCCAGTCCCCGGCGAATGAGAACCTCGAACTCTTCCGGGTTGTAGGCGATCCCGCCGCCGGATCCGCCCAGGGTGAACGAAGGCCGCAGGATGGCCGGATACCCGGTAGCTTCGACCGCCTCGAGCGCCTGATCCACGCTGCGGACGGTGCGCCCCTTCGGAGTCGCCAGCCCGATCCGGCGCATCGCCTGGGCGAACTCCTCCCGGTCCTCGGCCAGCCGGATGGCCCGCTCGTTCGCGCCGATCAGCTCGACTCCGTACTTCTGCAACGTGCCGTCCCGCTGCAGCGCCATGGCGACGTTGAGCGCGGTCTGGCCTCCCATGGTCGGCAGCAGTGCTTCGGGTCGCTCCCGTTCGATCACCTTGGCCACCCACTCCGGCGTCACCGGCTCGATGTAGGTGCGATCCGCCAGCTCGGGGTCGGTCATGATCGTGGCTGGGTTCGAGTTGACCAGGACCACCCTATACCCTTCTTCCTTCAGTGCGCGGACTGCCTGAGTGCCGGAGTAGTCGAATTCGGCGCCCTGGCCGATCACGATCGGACCGGATCCAATGAGGAGAATGGTGGAGAGGTCAGTGCGCTTCGGCATCGCCGATCATGTCTTCGAGGGTCTGCTCCAGGGGAATGGTAGGTTGCCACCCCGTATGCTGCTGCAGCTTCCGCGAGTCGCCGACGAGGTGTTTTAATCCGATCCGAGGCTTGAGCGGGGGCACGAGGCGGCCCTCGCCTCCCACCATCTCGCCCAACTTCCTGGCCAGCTCCCCGAACCGGACCTCTCGACCAGTCGCAATATTGTAGGTCTCGCCCGGCCGGCCCGCCCCCAGGAGCGCCAGATACGCCTCCGCCATGTCCCGCACATCGATGTAGTCGCGCACTACCGTGGGATCACCTTCGATTTTATCGCCTCGTCGGAGCGCCGCGAGCCAGTTCGGGATGAGCCGCTTGGTCTGGCCCGGTCCAGCGGCGGGGAACGGTCGGACGACGATGACTCGCAGGCCCCACGCGCTGATTGCGTATCCCGCGGCGAGCTCGGCACCGACCTTACTCCAGCCATACACGCTGTGCGGGCGCGGCACATCGGTCTCCAGCCGCGGCCGAGGTTCACCATCGCCATAAACTTCGGCGCTCGATGCCACCACCACGACCGGTCCCTCAGAGCCGGGCGTACGCCCCTCGGCTGCCGCTCGGAGGAGGTGAGCGGTACCGTCGACGTTGACGTTCCAAGCCTGGACCGGGTCGGCTTGGGCGTCAGGTGAGTACGCAACTGCGGCTAAGTGGACAATCGCCTCTGGCTGTTCCCTCAGCGCCGCGATCACCGATGCCGGCTCGGTGATTTCCAGGTCAATGGCTTGGACTGCGTTCCGCCACTGCGGGCCAAGCCACCGATTTACCGGCCCACCTCCTGGACGGCAGCCGGCCAACACCTCGTGACCGGTCTCGATTAGGCGGCGCACCAGGTGTGGTCCGACGAACCCGTCTGCGCCGGTCACCAGGACCTTCATGCTAGATCATCCTTCACGAACGGCCGCGCAGGCGCTCGAGGTCGGCGTCGACCATCATCGCGACCAGCTCACTGAAGCCGACCTTGGGAATCCAGCCAAGCTCTTTCTTGGCCTTGGACGGATCAGCTTGGAGGAGATCGACCTCGGCGGGACGCATGTACTTGGGGTCAGTGGTGACATGCTTGCGCCAGTCCAGTTTCACGTGGCCGAACGCGGCCTCCACCAGCTCCCGCACGCTGTGGGTCTGCCCGGTTCCGATGACGTAATCACGCGGCTCCGGCTGCTGGAGCATACGCCACATGGCATCCACGTAGTCGCCGGCGAAACCCCAGTCCCGCCGGGCATCCAGATTTCCCAGACGGAGCTCGCGAGCCAGACCCAGCTTTATTCGGGCAACGCCGTCGGTGACCTTTCGAGTCACGAATTCGATGCCCCGGCGGGGAGATTCGTGGTTGAACAGAATCCCGCTGACGGCGTAGAGGTCATACGATTCGCGGTAGTTCACCGTGATCCAGTGACCATAGACCTTGGCCACTCCGTAGGGCGAGCGGGGATAGAACGACGTGGTCTCGCGCTGCGGGGTCTCCGTGACCCGACCGAACATCTCGGAGGAGCTGGCCTGGTAGAACTTGGCGGACGGATGCACCAGCCGAACGGCCTCCAGAATCCGAGTGACGCCGAGCGCGGTGAATTCACCGGTCAGGACCGGCTGGGTCCATGAGGTCGGCACGTACGACTGCGCGGCGAGATTGTAAACCTCGTCGGGCCGGGTGTCCTGCAGGACGACAGTGAGGGAGTGTTGATCGAGCAGATCGGCAGCCACCACTTCGATCCGCTCGAGCAGGTGTTCGATCCGCTCATAGCTATGGTGGCTCGTCCGCCGAACCACGCCGACCACCTCGTAGCCCTTGGCCAGCAGCAGCTCTGCCAGGTAGGACCCGTCCTGGCCGGTGACGCCGGTGATGAGTGCCTTAGGCAAGCTGCGCCGCCGTGCGAGGTTGTGTCATCGGCGTGGCCTCGTTACGTTTGTTGGCTGGTCGCGTCATACATGATATCAAGGTGGAGCTTATGGCACGGGTATGCGCCGTGTGCGCTAAGGGGCCGGTCACCGGCAACAACGTCAGCCACGCTAACAATCGTACCAAGCGGCGCTGGTATCCCAATCTACAGACCGTGCGGGTGCTGGTAGACGGCGCGCCCAAGCGGATTCGGGTTTGCACCCAGTGCCTCAAGAGTAATCGGATCAAGAAAGCCAGCTGATCCTTCGCTGTGCTCAGGACAAGTTTCAAAAAAAGGGGACCTGAAAAGGTCCCCTTCGTTGTTATTGCTGTCGGAGCGCATTGCGCTGCGCCTCTACTCGGCAAGGAGCTCGATCCGGGCCACATCCGCCCCGTCTCCCACGCGATGGCCCAGCTTCAGGATCCGGGTGTATCCCCCCGGGCGAGCCGCGAAGCGGGGACCGATGTCGCTGAACAGGCGGCTGAGCGTCTCCCGATCCTTGATGCGACGCTCCACCAGCCGGCGGGCGTGCAGATCTCCCCGGCGCGCCAGCGTGATCAGCTTTTCGGCGAAAGGCCGGAGCTCTTTTGCCTTGGCCTCGGTGGTAATCACCCGGCCGTGCACGAACAAACTGGTGGCCATGTTATTCAGCATAGCCCGCTTGTGGGTGGAGGTCCGGGAGAGCTGGCGGCCCTTGGCGCGGTGCCGCATTAGAGCCCGTCCCCTCCGACCCCAGTGGACGGCTGCACCACCGGCGCAACTCCAGGCCGCAGGACCCGCAACTCACCGTCGGTCTCTTCGAATCCCATCCCGAAGTTGAGGCCCTCCCGCTGCAACAGCTCCGCGATCTCGCTCAACGCCTTCTCACCGACGTTCTTGACCTTGAGCAGATCGTCCTCGGTGAACTCGACCAGATCCTTGAGGGTCCGAATATTCGAGTTCTTGAGAGAATTGAGGGAGCGCACCGACAGACCGAAATCGTCGATCGGGCGGCTCAGCCGTTGACGCAGGTTGGTCCCGGCAGGGCCCCCAGCCGAGGCGCCGGCATCGCGCATGGTCGGGACCTTGCCGAAATCGACGAAGTACTGGAAGTGCACCTGGGCCAGGGCAGCGGCGTAGGCGATGGCGTCTTCCGGCGTGATGGTGCCATTGGTCTCGACCGAGACCGTCAAACGGTCGTAGTCGGTGCGCTGGCCCACCCGGGTTTCCGCCACCGTGAAGTTGGCCCGGCGAACTGGATTGTAGATGGCGTCGATGCGCACCAGATCGATCGGCAGCGACCGGTCGGCCGGATGCATTTCAGCCTCGACATACCCGCGTCCCTTGTTGACATACAGCTCCATGCTGACGTCGCGATCGTCCTGGAGGGTAAACAGCAGATGGTCGGGATTCTTAACGACCACCGAACCGTGCTCCTGGATGTCGCGGGCGTAGACCGGCCCCGCGCCTTCCCGCCGGATGTGGAGGACGGCGTCGTCCACGTTGTCGGCCAGGACGAGGGTCAGTGCTTTGAGCCGCTGCACGATCTGGTGCACGTCTTCCAGCACCCCTTGCACCGTCTGGTGCTCGTGCACGACGCCGTCCAGGCGGAAGCCCCAGACCGCGCTCCCCCGCAGTGACGAGAGCAGGAGACGGCGCAGCGAGTTGCCGAGCGTGTAGCCGAAGCCCCGCTCCAAAGGCTGCAGACGGAATTCAGCGGCATTGGGGTTGTCGTCCCGCTTCGTCATCTCGACGAGGTGGGGACGAACCAGCCCAGTGAGGTCGATGGTCATGGTCACTTCGAGTAACGCTCCGATAGACTGTTGGGAAACCTGAACGGCATTCAGCTCAGACCCGGCGCTTCTTCGGAGGCCGGCAACCGTTGTGGGGAATCGGGGTGACGTCCCTGATGGAGACCACCCTGAGCCCGACCGAGGCGAGGGCCTGAATGGCCGACTCCCGCCCGCTGCCGGGTCCCTGCACCCGGACGTGAACTCTCCGCAGCCCGAGGTTCATGGCCTCGCGGCCACAATTCTCGGCCGCCACCGTGGCGGCAAACGGAGTGGACTTCTTGGACCCCTTGAACCCCGCCTTACCCGCCGATCCCCACGCGAGGGTGTTGCCCTTCATGTCGGTGATAGTGACGAGGAGGTTGTTGAACGTGGCCGAGATGTGAGCGATGCCCTCGGTGTCGACCACCTTCTTGGCGCGCTTGACGCTGGCCGCTTTGGCCGGAGCAGGTGCGGTCATTTACTTCTTGGTCACTTTCTTCTTACCGGCGATAGCGCGCCGGGGACCCTTCTTGGTCCGCGCATTGGTATGGGTCCGCTGACCCCGGACCGGGAGACCCCGCCGGTGCCGGATGCCGCGGTAACTCCCGATATCCATGAGACGCTTGATGTTCATGGCGACTTCGGTGCGCAGCGCGCCCTCGACTTTCACCGACCGTTCAATCATCTGCCGCAGCCGAGCCACTTCCGCGTCCGACAGGTCGCGCACCCGGGTATCCGGATTCACGCCGGTCTCACCCAGAATGCGGCCACTGGTGGGCCGGCCGATGCCGAAGATGTAGGTAAGCGCGATCTCGACGCGCTTCTCGCGGGGAAGATCCACGCCAGCAATACGCGCCATGATCAGCCCTGCCGCTGTTTGTGCTTGGGATTGCGCTTGCAGATGATGCGGACCACGCCTTGTCGCTTGATGACCTTGCAGTGCTCGCAAATCGGCTTGACGCTGGAACGAACCTTCACTCGTCTCTCTCCGGGCCAGGTTAAAGGCTAGCTTGCAAATATAGAAACACCGACAACCTGACGCAAGCGTAAGCCTCACAGCAGGAAAGCTCGCTGGCCCCGGCTACCCGACGACCCGGAACTCGACCAGACTCCAGCCTCCCGCCTCCAGGCGGTACCCCAGCAACAGCACCTGCGCCCGAACGTCCTGGGTGCCCACGACCCGGTAACGTCGCTGCAGTTCGACGTAACCTCGGCCGGGACCGACCTCGCGCGCGGCCAGTACCAGGGTCTCCACTTCCTGTGCGGGGGCCAGGAAATCGGCGAGGAGCGCGGCGGCCTGGGCCGGACCCAGGGCGACTGCGGGGTCCGCGCCCGGGAGTTGGATCAACAGGCGCGGGCTGTCGGCCACCAGCGCGGCGGGGTTGTGGCTAAACCAGGCCTGCCGAGCCCGTTCCGCGGCAGCGTCCAAATCGCTCCCTTGAGCCAGAGCGGCGGCAGGAACGACACTGAGTACCAGAGCCATCAGGATCTGCCGCACCGAGCCTCCTTCATGAATTCCTCGAACGCCGCAGCCGGATCGGGTGCCTGGAGCACCGGCCGCCCAACCACCAGATGGGTCGCCCCATTGCGGGAAGCGTCCTCCGCAGTGGCCACCCGGGACTGGTCTCCGGACGGATCGGAGCGGCGCCTGATCCCTGGAACGACGATGTAGAGGTCAGGCCCTAGACGCCGACGCAAGAGCGATACCTCAAGCGGAGAACAGACCACTCCCCGAAGGCCGGCCTGCGCGGCTACGATCGCCTGCCGCTCGACTTCGCGAGGGAGATCGACCTCACGCCGTCCGACTGCCCGAGAGTACGCGGACGAGTCATGGGAAGTCAGCACCGTCACCCCAACGAGGTCCAGCTCGGTCCCGGCCGCCACAGCGGCGGCCTCGAGCATCGTGGCACCGCCGAGCGTGTGGACCGTGGCCATCGATACGCCGATCTCCCGTGCGGCGGTGACCGCGCCGGCCACCGTGTTCGGGATATCGTGCCACTTGAGGTCGAGAAAGACCTTGAGACCACGCCCGGTCAGCTGGCGGACAAAGCCCGGACCCTCTCGCGTCATGAGGATGGAGCCCAGCTTGACCCAGCGCAGCTCGGGCAGGCGATCCAGGAGAGTCAGCGCATCGGCCGCCCGGGGCAGGTCGAGGGCCAGGATCAGCTCAGCCATCGCCCAGCTCCAAGTCCCTGACGATTCGCTCCGGCAGGCGGGGATCGGCCAGCGCTCCGGTCCCAATGGCCACCAGGGAGGCTCCCACCCGTAGATATTGGCGAACATCCGCCGCCGAGCGCACTCCACCGACGCCGATGACTGGCATACCACGGGTACGCTCGACAATGCGGGCAACCGCCAGGACCCCGATCGGAAGCAGCGCGGGGCCGCTTACACCACCGTTTCCCTGACCCAGCCGCGGCGTCCCGCTGTCCGCAAACAGGAGACCTGGCATCGTGTTGACGGCGCTGATGCCATCGGCGCCCGCATCCCGCGCGACCAAGGCCATCCCGGCAATGTCGGGAAGAACCGGTGAGAGCTTTGCGATGAGAGGAACTCGAGTGCGTGCCCGGCATCCGGCCACGATGCGGCTGACGCAGCCTGCATCCGCGCCGAATTCGATGCCTCCGGCAGAGGTATTAGGGCAGGACAGATTGAGCTCGAAGGCAGAGATGCCGGCGACGCCATCGAGTCGACCGACTACTTCCGCGTACTCCTCGACCCGGAACCCGACCACGTTTACCAGCACCTGGGTCCGCGCGAGACGGGCGGTCAGCCAGGGGAGATAGTCACTGCGTACCCGCTCGACTCCGGGATTGGCGAGCCCGACGGAGTTGAGCATGCCGCCAGGAAACTCGGCCACGCGAGGACCGGCGTTACCCGCCCGGGGTTCCACCGAGACAGCCTTGGTGACCAACCCTCCCAGGCGATCCAGGTCCAGCACCCCGTCCAGCTCGCGTCCAAAGCCGGCGGTGCCGGCGGCAAGAAGAAGCGGATTTTGAAAGCGTCGGCCGAACAACTCACGAGAGAGCTCGAAGCGACTCACTGGGGGTCGATGACCCTGGTGCCCCCGGTTCGCGGTGGGGGACGCCGCCCGGGCTGAATGTCATCATCTGGCGGTGGCTGCCTCCGACGAACGCCGGCCGGGGCTGGCCTTGCCGCCAGTGACGCGGCAAAAGCGCCGAGGGAGTCTTCGAGCTGCTCATAGGCCGGCGCCGGCTCGCCTCGAATCCGCGCCAGATAGGGACTATCCGAGTACCGCGTTTCCAGGATCGCGCGCGCGGAATCGACCCAGGTGGTGTCGAGCTGCTGAGTCGCCAGAACCACCTTGGGCGCGTAGGGAGAGGTTGGCCACCAATCGAGGATCCGCCGAAAAATGCCCGCGGCCAGGAGCGGGGCTTCCAGCGAATCGCGCGCCGCCTCGGCGGCAAGGAAAAGCCGAAGGTCGCCCTGCGGCGTGGGCGGAGTCACCGCAGTGGTGGCAGCATGGACTGATGCGATCGTAGATCCGAGCTGGGTGGCTTGATCGGAGACCATCCTGAACCGCTGAGCGATGACCGTCAGTGAATCCATGATGGGAGGAAGATCCTCCGGCCGGCTCACGCCCTTGAGCTCCAGTCGCAAGAGCTCGACCCTTGCCCGACCAGCTGCATCGCCCGAGCTCTCGCCGCCGCCAGCCTCGCGGAGGCGCCGGGCAGCTCGTGCTGTGTCGACCGGGGCCAGACGAAGTCCGTCCTCCAGGAGCATATGGGCCTGGCTCTCCGGGGTTTGTCCGGGAAGACGGCGAATGCGGTCCACCAGGGTCGAGGCCGCGAGCGGATCCTGTTGTCCCAAGGCCACCACCACCGAGTCCCACCGCCGGCTGGTATCGCGCTGGGCCATTAGGGAGTCAGCTAGGGCAAAGGCTTGCGGTGCGTGCCCCGCCCCGGCCAGGGAGAGAAGCCGCTCGGTCTGAGCCCGCGGCTCTCGGTAGGGCTCGAGCGTGCTCAGCGCTTCCTCGTAGCGCCCGGCAAGCCGGAGCAGGCGGGCATGCTGGTAACGGGCCTCCCGCCGCCGCTCCGGATCTTTGCTCTGGATCAGCTGGCTGAAGGACGCGTCGCCCGCGGTGAGGTTGCCCAGCGCCACCTGACAGCGTCCGGCTGCAAGCCAAGCCTCCTCGGTGAGGTCCTCCCGATGTCTGGTGAGGCCAATCCGGCTCAGCGGCCCGATTGCCTCGTCGCATTGCCCCATGCGCGCGAGGGCGACGCCCCGTAGGACGCTGGCCTCTTCCGCATATTTGCTGGTGGGATGCCGGACGATGACCGATTCGGCCTTGGTAGCTACCTGGCCCCACAGACTGGTAGCGTCGAAGGTTCGGCCTTCCCGTTCGGCCTTCTTGGCGGAACGCGCCAGCCGATCGGCGTTGTACATGCCATTGTAATAGACGCATCCACCGAGCAGCACCGTGAGCAGGATCGGGTACCTCATCTCAGCTCCCCTTCTCCAACCCCGGACTGGTCTTCCGCTCGTACTCGAGCAGATAGTCGACGACCGCGTCGGCCAAGGCCGTAGCCATGGCCTTCTGGCTGGCGAAGGAGGTGAGGAAGCGGCCGTCCTCCGGATTGGTGCTGTAGCCCAATTCCACCAGAATAGCCGGCCGTCGCGCGGTGGTCAGCACCATGAATCCGGCCTGCTTCACGCCCCGGCTCTCGCTCGTGTGCACGGAGGTGAGCCGCCGCTGCACCAGCTCGGCCGCCCGCGCCGACTCCCGCAAGTGTTCGTTCAGCTGGAGATCCTTGAGAATGAAGTCCAGACCCATACTGGTGCCGGTGTCCGCCCGCCCCGCCTCGAAACGCACCGCTTCGTTTTCCATCTGAGCCACCCGGGCCGCGTCTTCAGTCTTGGCTTCGGCGAGGAAAAAGGTCTCGAACCCGCGGATGTCGGTATAGCCCCGCCGGCGGGCGAGCGAATTCACGTGCAGGCTCACGAACAGGTCACACGCTTCAGTGCAAAATCCGCCGCGGTCGCCCAACGCGATGAGGGTATCAGACGTGCGGGTCATCTGCACCCCCACACCCCGGCGCTTGAGCTCGTTCCGGAGGAGGAGACCTACCTGCAGGGTGACGTCCTTTTCCCGGGTGCCGCGGGGGAAAAAGACTCCCGGATTGCCAGGATCGACTCCGCCATGTCCCGGGTCAATGGTAACGATGTGGCCCGGACGGAGACCGTTGGGAAGGCGGACGACGCCTCGCGCCGGCTGGGTCGCGCTGGCGATGGGGGCACGGCCGGGTGCGCCGGAGACGATCAGCCGGGCCTGGCGCACATCGTATCGGTAGCGGTCGCCCAGATAGGACGGAAGAATCTCCGCCACGAACTGGAACGGGAGATAGAGGGTGTCATCCGTGACCGAAGCTGCCGAGGCCAGGGGCTGGAGCCGATCGCCGAACAGGTAGAGCGGGGCGCCTAGGAGGAACCGGAAGGCCTGACGTCCGACGGTGACTTCGGCCCAGCCCTCGTTCAACCTCGCCGAACCGTCGAGCGCGGTCATCAGGACGGGAGCAGAAACCACCGGCGCCCCGGTTTCATCGGTGCGGACCGGAATGCGAGACTCGCCTTGGGCATTCGCCACTGTCAGAACTGCGGGAGCCGAATCGAGCCCCATGCCGGCGAGTGCCGCCAGGAAGGCCAGGAAACCGATCACCGGCGACCTCGAATGGAGACGGCCCGGGCCACTTCACGCTCCTGAATCTTGCGCTTGATCGCTTCTCGCTTGTCGTGCTGTTTCTTTCCCTTACCCAACGCCAGCGCGATCTTGGCTCGTCCGTTCTTGAAGTAGAGCTCGAGTGGGACGAGGGTGAGTCCACGCTGTTCCACCGCGCCGATCAACCTCTGGATCTCTTTTCTATGCAGGAGGAGCTTGCGGGCGCGGACCGGGTCATGGTTGTAGCGGTTACCCTGCGCGTATGGCGTGATGTTCATTCCTTCGAGGAAGACTTCCCCATTCCTGATTCGGGCATATGCCTCCTTGATCGAGGCCTTGCCGCTGCGGAGTGACTTGACCTCCGTTCCGGTCAGGACGATACCGGTTTCCCAGGTCTCGAGGATGTGGTAGTCATACGTCGCCTTGGGATTGCGGGCGACCGATTGCTTCCGCTCGGCGGAAGGGGTGGTCTCGCGGTTCACTCAGGATATCCTAAGCAAAGGATAGGCCACCACTTCCGGTGGGTCAACGGCCTGGGTTGAGAGGGGGAGACCAGACGGCGGAAAGGACGGAGAAGCGGGTCGAAGACAGTGCCGAAGGCGGGACTCGAACCCGCACGGGCTTGCGCCCACTGCGCCCTGAACGCAGCGCGTCTACCAGTTCCACCACTTCGGCAAGGGCCGCAAAGTAGCCGCCTTCTCCGTTCTCTTCAATACCGCGGCATCCCGACTTCCACCCGATCCGCCCACGCGTCGATCCCACCCGCCAGACTTCGAACCCGCCCGAAGCCCGCGCCCTTGAGCAGCTGGAGCGCCTTCATCGACCGGGCGCCGTGATGGCACTGAGTCACGATCTCCGCATGGCCATCCAGCTCGCCCAGCCGCTCTGGCAGTTGACCCAGGGGAATCAGCCGAGCCCCTTCGATGTGGGCAATGTCCCACTCGTGTGGTTCCCGCACGTCGATCAAGACCAGGTTCGAGCCCTTCTGATCCATCTCCTGCCGCAGCTGTTCCGCCGTGATCTCGGGGCCGGCATACGACGGCTCCGCCCCGATTCCGCAGAAGGCCTCGTAGTCGATCAGCTCGTGGATCGTGGGATTGTCGCCGCAGATCGGGCAGGCCGGGTCCTTGCGGAGCTGCAGTTCCCGGAACCGCAGCTTGAGCGCGTCGAACAGAAGCAGTCGGCCGACCAATGAATCGCCGGCTCCAATGATCCATTTGATAGTCTCCAACGCCTGGACGCTGCCGATGATCCCCGGTAAGACCCCAAGAACGCCTCCCTCGGCGCAGCTGGGTACCAGTCCCGGAGGCGGCGGCTCGGAATAGATGCAGCGGTAGCAGGGGCCTTCCTTGGCGTAGAACACCGACGCCTGGCCCTCGAAGCGGAAGATGCTCCCGTAGACATTGGGCTTACCGAGGAGCACGCAGGCGTCGTTCACCAGGTAGCGGGTCGGAAAGTTGTCGGTTCCATCGACGACGATGTCGTAGGCCCCAATGATCTCCAGCGCATTCTCCGAATTGAGCCGGGTCTCGTGTTTCTCGATCCGGACGTTGGGATTCACGTCCGTCAGCCGGGCTTCGGCAGACTCCAGCTTCGGCCGCCCCAGCGTGCTGGTGCCGTGGACGATCTGGCGTTGCAGGTTGGTGAGATCGACCACGTCGAAATCGACGATCCCGATGGTGCCGACCCCGGCTGCCGCCAGGTAGAGCGACAGAGGAGAGCCCAACCCTCCGGCGCCAATGGTGAGTACCCGGGCGGCCTTGAGCTTGCGCTGCCCGTTTATCCCCACTTCCGGGAGCAGAAGGTGCCTCGAATAGCGCAGCACCTCCGCATGGGAGAGGGTCGGCTGGGTTTCCACGGCCGGCGATCCTCCCGCAATGCTGGGCACGATGGTGAGCACGTCGCCCGACCGCACTGGAGTGGACGTCGATGCCAAGTGCCGGATATCCGTCTCGTTGAGATACAGGTTGACGAAGTTCCGCAGCCGGCCGTCGTCCTGGAGCAGATGCCGCTTGAGGCCGTTGTGAGTGGCCAGCAGGCCGTCCAGCACCTGGCCCACCGTATCGCCCGTAAGCTGGACGCTGTCCTGGCCGGCGGTGAAGCTTCGAAGCGGAGTGGGAATCGAAACGGTAACTGTCATGGAATCATACCTCGCTCAGAACCTCGAGTGACTCTTGGCGCATGGCCGAGCAATCTTCTTCCAGAATCCAGCTAGTGAGCTCGGCGGCGCGGCCATGGTCCACTCGCACGATAATGTAGCTGTACCAGGGCCAGGCGTGGGCACTGTCGAACTCGGACGGCTCCGCTGGGTGATCGGGGTGCGAGTGATAGTAGCCCAGCACCTCCAGCGACGCCTGCCGGAGATCCGCCGTGGTCCGCAACAGATCCTCGGGGGAAATCAGATAACGGCGAGGGTCGTCGGTGCGGTGATTCACCATCGGTACCAGGCGTGACACCTCTTTGTTCTCCCCCACAATCCGACCGCCGAGCACGCCACAACACTCCGCTGGGTAGGCCAGCTCACCTTCCCGCCGGATTCCCTCCACCAACACTCCGCTGAGTCGAATCGTCATGGCCCCGACCACCGGTGTGGATCGCTGAGGTAGCGAGCACCGGTATCGCAGCCAATGGCCACGACGAAGGCGTCCGGATCTTCCCGCGTGATGTCGAGCGCGGCCGCTACGGCTGCAGCCGCCGACCAGCCCACCAGATAGCCCGCTTCTCGCGCCAACCAGCGGGCGGTACGATCCGCGGTCTCGGTGGCGATCTCCGCTACGACGTCGGGCAGCGAGGGATCGTAGAGCGCGGGCGGGTGTGGTGTCGTCGACAGGTGCTTCAAACCCTCGAGACCGTGGAACGGCGAATCCGGCTGCACCCCTACGAGGCGAATACCCGGGTTCTTCTCCTTGAGGAACCGGCCGGTTCCCATCATGGTTCCGGTGGTCCCCATCGCGGCGACGAAGTGAGTCACTCGCCCTCCGGTTTGGGTCCAGATCTCAGGTCCGGTCGTTTCCCGGTGCGCCCTCACATTTGCCGGATTACTGTACTGGTCGGCGTAGTAGTACAGCTCCGGTGAGTCCGCCACCATCTCCCTACACCGCTCCATCGCTCCATCAGTGCCCTCGAGGCGATCAGTGAGGATGACCTCGGCGCCATAGATCTCCAGCAACGCGCGCCGCTCGGGGCTGGCATTGCCGGGGAGACAGATCGTCACCCCGAGGCCGGCCGCGGATGCCAGCATGGCGTAGGCGATGCCAGTGTTCCCGCTGGAGGCGTCCAGCAGCCGCTTGCCGGGCAGCTCACCGCGACAGAGCGCGTCCCGCAAAATGGCGCGGGCGGCGCGGTCCTTCACACTACCCCCCGGGTTAAGCCATTCGGCCTTCAGCTGGATCTGGCCCCGCCCAGAAGGGGAGGCCAGAGCAAAGAGTGGCGTGTTCCCCACCGCCTGCCACAGATCCGGCTCTCGCATTGCTGATGGCGTGCTCACCACGGACATCAATAGCCTCCGAAACAAAAAACCCGACCGGGAGGTCGGGTTCGGCTCGAAAAAGGCGTGCCCTAACTCGCCGACGAGATCCCGACCAGCTCCTGCACTTCGGATTCCTGCTTCATCAGATCGGCGAGGGATATGCTTGCGAGCAGCTCGTCAACCCGCTGCTGAAGCGCATACCAGACCGGACGGATGCTGCAGGTATGTCCCGGGTTACATCGATCGGCGTCGACCGGGTGGTTTTCGCAGTTGATCTCAAAGGTCTGATGCTCGGAGGCTGCCATGACATCGCGCACCGAGATGGTGCCCGGATCCTTTGCGAGGTAGTACCCGCCCTTGGCCCCTCGGACACTCTCGACCAGGCCGGCCCGACGCAGCCGGAGAAGAATCTGCTCCACATAGTCGGCGGGGAGCCGCTCGGTGTCGGCGAGCTCACGAGCCGCGACGGGGCCACTGCCCTTCCGGCCTCGCTTGGCAAGATGGATCGATATGATCAAGCTGTACTCGGTCCAGGTGGTGACCCGCATGGTGGGAATATGGGGCGGCGTTGGGTCGGAATCAATGCGGGTCTGGGAGGTTAAGTGGGTAAGCGGGTAGGGTAAAAGTAAGCCTACAGGGTTCACTTTCCCGCCTACTCGCTTTCCTGCTATCGCTTATCCGCCGAAGTCCACCGGGCAACCTCTTCCGCGCTCATGCTGCCGTAGGGTCGGATCCGGGCATCCCGGAAGGAACCGCCCAGCACGTCCCCCAGATACTGTGACCAGGAAAGCAGGGTACCGTAGCAGACCGGGTCGGCGCCATTACTGGGCCCGGTTTCGGTCTGCAGCCTTTCCAGCAGCTTCTGCATGACCCAATCCGGGACCCGGGATCGTTCCGAAGGAAAGACAAAGCCAAAGAGGATGAGGTGGGCCAGGAGCACCCGCCAATGAGGCCCGAACCGGTGCAACAGCCGCTCCCAGTCGAGACGCGCCCCCAGGGCCAGGATGAGATGGGTCACATCGGCACCATCGTACCGCTCTCGCTCCATCACGAACGCCTTGGACCAGATGGTCTCCTCCGCGGGGGCAATCTTGACCGGGACGGTCAGAACCTCCCGCTCCTTGGCATGCTCGAACCAGCCGTCATCCACCTGGGCCACCCCGTTTCCCGAATTGAAGATGACGTCGATGAAGCCCTCGGGTGAGCGGATCTTTGCCAGCCAGTGCGAGAAGACCAGCTCGGTCTCGTAGCCGGCGGTGGCGCAGGCCACGAGCAAGCGCTGAACGTCCGCAGGCCGGGCAAAGATGTCGAGGTCCTTGGTGGACTTGTCGATCCCTGCCTGATGGATGAAGGCGAACGCCCCGCCGACCAGAAACGGAACATTGGCTCGGTTGAGAACCTCCATGGCGTCGCGATAAAACAGTCGGGAGGGGGTCTCGACCAGCGACTGCGTCGGGGCGAGGCTCATGCCGAACTCCGCTGAGGGGACGCCTATCATACCCTGGGACGAGCAGCCCGGGTGTGGCGCGGATCACCGCGACCGGTTCCCCATACAACGGAATTGAGCGCCATGACGAGAACCAGCGGAACCGTTCGCATCGCCGCCATCGGCGACATCCATCTGGGCGGCAAGGGACTCGACCCCCCGCTTCAGATGCTGTTCGGCCAGGTTGCCGAGCAAGCCGATGTGCTCGCCCTGTGCGGTGACCTGACCGATCGAGGCCACCCCGACGAAGCCCGACTCATGGCCAAGGCTCTGGCCACGGTCACAGTCCCCGTGGTCGCCGTCCTGGGAAACCACGACTATGAGTGCGGCAAGGAATCTGAGGTCGCCGACATCCTCCGAGACGTGGGTGTCCGGGTGCTCGATGGTGATGCCCACGAGGTGCTGGGCGTCGGGTTTGCGGGGGTCAAAGGCTTTGCGGGAGGTTTCGGGCGGCGGGCGCTCGGGCCCTGGGGCGAGCCCATCATCAAGCAATTCGTGAAGGAGGCACTGAACGAGGCATTGAAGCTGGAGACGGCCCTGGGACGACTTCGAACCGAGCGGCGAGTGGCGCTGCTGCACTACTCCCCGGTGGCCGCCACCGTCGAGGGGGAACCGCTCGAGATCTATGCCTATCTCGGCTCGAGCCGGCTGGAAGAGCCCCTGTCCCGCTACCCGGTCGACGTGGTCTTTCATGGTCATGCCCACCACGGTGCACCCGAAGGCCGAACCATGGGGGATGTCCCGGTCTACAACGTCTCGATGATGCTGCTGCAGCGCACCTACCCCGAACGGCCGCCATTCCGGGTGGTCGAGCTGCCGGTGGGCCGCCCAGCCTCACTCCCCGAAACAGCCATCCCGGGAGTGACCCCGCTGCGGCGGTTCACCGACCGCCCGAGCGCCTGACCGGCGGGGCCTCGGTCTCACCGGGAACGCCCGGCTCAGTCATCGCACGAAGATCGAGCACTTCCTCCAGCTCCTCCCCCTCGAGGATCCGCTTCTTCATGACCAGCTCTTTCACCGTCAGTCCGCTGGCGATCGCTTCCTTAGCCAGCTTGGCTGCCTCAGCGTAGCCGATCTTAGGAGCCAGCGCGGTGACCAGCGCTGGACTCCGCTCCAGCCAGTACGCGCACTGCGCCTCATCGGCCTCGATCCCATCCACGCAGCGCTCAGCCAGCACCGAGCTGGCGTTGCCGACGATGATCAGCGAGAAAACGATATTGTGGGCCATCACCGGCATCATCACGTTGAGCTCGAGCTGCCCTGCCTCGGCCGCCAGGGCCACGGTAGTGTCCAGACCCAGGGCCTGATAGCAGACCTGGTTGACCATCTCCGCGATCGATGGGTTGACCTTGCCGGGCATGATGCTGGATCCGGGCTGGACCGGCGGCAGCTGAATTTCCGCCAGCCCGGTGCGGGGACCGGAGGCGAGTAGCCGGATATCGTTAGCGATCTTGTTCAGATCCAGCACGTAAGCCCGTAGCGCTCCGCTCAGCGTGGCGATGTCGCCCATGGACTGCATGAGCTGCACGAGATCCTGACCCAGGCGGAGCTCGAGGCCGCTGACCTGCTCCAGCTGCTTAATCATCAGGCCGGCATACTCTGGCTCGGCGTTGATACCGGTGCCCACCGCCGTGCCTCCGATGTTCAGCTCCCGCAGCCATTCGGCAGCCTGGTCTAGCTTGTGCCGATGGCGCCGCACCGTATGGCCGTAAGCGGCGAACTCCTGCCCCAGCCGGATAGGGGTGGCGTCTTGCAGGTGGGTGCGCCCCGACTTCACGATATGATCGAACTGTTCTCCCTTGGCGAGGAGGGAGGCAGCCAGGCGGTCGAGCCCGGCGAGGGTAGGAGTGAGGGTGGCCAGGGTCGCCAGCCGCATTGCGGTAGGGATCACGTCGTTGGTGCTCTGGGCCATGTTGACGTGATCGTTGGGGTGCACCGGTTGGTAGGTGCCGCGCTCCCCACCCAGGATCTCGTTGGCCCGGTTGGCCAACACCTCGTTACAGTTCATGTTGTGACTGGTGCCGGCGCCTGCCTGATACACATCCACGATGAACTGGTCACGGTGCTGGCCCCCGAGCACCTCGTCGGCGGCTTTTAGGATCGCATCGGCGAGGCGGGGTTCCAGTCGCCCGGTCTGCTTGTGCACCAGCGCGGCGGATCGTTTGATCCACACGACGGCATCCACGAACGCGGGCAGCGGGCGGAGTCCGGAGATGGGAAAGTTCTCCGCCGCTCGGAGAGTCTGGATCCCGTAGAGCGCGCTGGAGGGAACGGCCTTCTCGCCCAGCGGGTCACGCTCGATCCGGGTGCGGGATGTCATGGGCTCTCGATCCAGGATAGCAGATGACCGATTACTTCAGATCGATCGACGATGCCGCCACGTTTGCCAAAGACCAGGCAGCCAAGGCCGATCTTTTCGCCGGCCGGCATCTGTTCGTCGGGCTCAATTGCTTCGAGCCGGGCCAGTCGCAGAAGGTTCATGTGCATGCCGGGTCGGACAAATTTTATCTGGTCGTCTCGGGAAAGGCGAGGATGATCGTGGGAGACCAGACGCGCGACGTGGGCACCGGGACTGTCGTCTGGGCCCCAGCCGATTTGCCACACGGTGTAGTCGAGGCCCTGGAACGCACGGTGATGCTGGTGGCCATCGCGCCGCCGCCGGCCAGTCTCAACCGCTCTGCTCAGTAGCCTCGACATTGGGTCGCACCAGCCTCCGCAAGGCGGGCCAGCCATAGATTTTTGCCGCCAGCCACACCCCGAGCAGCACCCCAATCCCATTGGTGTAGAAGCGCCACGCGAGCAGAAGCCACCCTTGGCTTTCGCCCAAGTCGCCGGCCGCCCCACCTAGGAAGCCGAGCTCGACCGCACCTGCCCCCGACGGCGTGGGGAGCACCAGCTGGCTGTACAACAGCGCGAAGGATCCGAGCATCATGGGGCCGAGCGCCGGCGGGTCGGGAAGCGTCAGCGCCAGCACCGGCAGGATGGCGGTCCGGGTGACGAGATTTACCAGGCTGAGCGGGATGCTGGCCACCAGCGGCCAGCGGGGCATCCTGCGCCAGTACACCAGAGCGCGCCGCACCGGGCGACGCAGCTGGCGGCTCAGCGGCGAGGTGAACCTGCGCGCGTACCGCCATGCGATCACGCTCAGTAGCACCACGATGGCGATCCAGGGCCAAGCGCCCTCCGCCGCTGTCTCCAGACGGGGCCCGACGCTGAGCCACCATGCGGGCGCGTACTCCCACACCAGCCAGGCGGCCGCAACGATGATCACCGGCCACGCCGCCAGAACCTCGAGGCTGATGCCCACGAAGGCAGCGGTGGCGGGAACCCCGCTGCGCAGCATCCCGGCCAGACGAGCGGGCTCTCCGCCGATCCGCAGGGGCGTGAGTGCGCACGCAGCGTCTCCAAACGCATTCAGAATGAAGGCGTCCTTGACGGTCATCGGATGACCCAGTCCCTGAATGATCCACTGAATGCGCCAAGCCCGGGCCAGCAGGTCGGCTGCGACCAGTCCAAGGCAAATCAGATGGGCCTGAATCGGGGTCATGCCGACCACGACAGAGCGGGGAGATCGGAATAGCGGCCCGCGGAGTGCAGCCCGAGCCAGCGGTCAAGGGTGCGCTCAACCGATCGCGCGGTGGCGGGATGATCCACGTCGCGCGGGTGAAGGGCGATACGGGGATACGCAGCGTTGCGCTGAAGTAGCCAGCGACCTGCGGCCACAGCCACTGACCCCCAGGCTCTGGCGGCAGTACGGTTGCTCCACCGGGTTACAGGAGATTTGACCCGCCGTCCCGAGGGCAGAAGGCGAACGCTACGCTCGTCCTCGCTGAAGGCCAGCCCGAGAGCCGCGGCAGCCTCGTAGGCGGCCTCTCGCGCCAGCCAGGCCGGGGGTACGAATCCAATGGGTTCCAGACCAAGCTCGCGCAACTGCGCGAGCGCGCGTTCGAGACGTTCACGAGCATTCGGGCCATCCAGGGTCAAGAACTCGCCCTCCCCGTCGGTCCTGCCCCAGGCCCGCCGATGGTCCGCAAGCCGGCGGGGCAAGCCGTTCTCGTCGTGGCGCTCGCCATGCAGGACGATCTCGGCACCTTCTTCCGCCCGGGCTCGGACCCAATTGAGGAAGCGAGGATGGTCCTGCAGTGGCCACTCCCCGTGCCAGTTCGGCACTACGAGTAGTGCCGGCGTCACCCCCCGCCGGGCACAGAGTTCCCAGAGACGCAGCACATTCGGCTCCTGGGCCGGGCTGACGTCATGGATCGAGACCAGCAATATCACCGGTTCAGGATCCCGCGATAAACCTGGAACAGTCGGTCGAACACCATCTCCCAGCCGTGGTGCGCCTCGACATGGCCACGGCCCAGGCGACCTAGCTCGCCCAGGTTTGCGGTCAGGAGCTGGCAGGTGGCATCTACCAGCGACCCCGCATCCCCGGATCGGAACAGGGCGCCCGCACCCGAGCGCCGCACGGTCTCGGCGACACCACCTCGATCAGCCGAGAGGATGGGCGTCCCGCTGGCAAGCGCCTCGAGGGCGGAGAGGCCGAACGTTTCCAGGGAGCAGGGAGCAACATAAAGGTCCACCGCCGCCAGAAGATCCGCGACTCGCTCCCGGTCTGCCTGAAAAGGAAGCCAAAAGAACCGCTCGCTCCCCCTTTGCCGTTGGAGCCGCCGCCGGGAGGGACCATCGCCGATGAGCACCAGCCTGGTGCCAGTGCGACGGGTCACCTCGGGCCATGCCGCGAGCAGGAGATCGAGCTCCTTCTCCCGGGCCAGACGCCCCACGTAAAGGGCGAGTGGCCCCTCCGGCAGGCCGAGTCCCCGGCGGGTGTCGGCGGCATACGTCCGGCGGCGAGGATGAAAGCGCTCGAGATCGACACCTAAGGTGACCCGCTGAATCGGCTCGATCCCTTCCTGTTCGAGCTCCTTGGCTACGAATTCGGACGGGGCGAGCGTAGCATCGACCATCCGGCTCAGACGCCGGACGTAGGCCCAGGCGAACCGGCTGGCCTGGCGTCGTAGCTGCCCGGCTTTGGCAGGCCAGGGGGCGATCACCCGGGGGAAATTGCTGTGGTAGAACCAGACCGCGGGAACCTCGAGCCGACGCTTTGCGAGATGCACCAGCCAAGGTGCGCACCAGGCGCTGCCGACCTCGATCAAATCGGGCCGCTCGTGGGCTACGATCCGACTGGTGGATCGAGTCGCCAGCATGAAGCGGTAGGGCTTCTGGGTGGGCACCGAAGGGCCGTGAAGCCGATAGCATCGGACGCCACTCGTCTCCTGAATCGAGTCGCACGCGCCGGGCAGCACCAGGACCTGTCGGAGATCCGGGTGGCCCTCCACGTAGCGCGCCTTCTGCAGAAGGTAGGTGCGCACGCCTCCCGTGGTCTCGCCGAAGAACTCCGAAATATCCAGCACGCCGAGCGAGTCGGGACGAAGCCGCGGAGGGAGAACACTCCGGGAAATGTCGAGCGACGGCTGCGAGCCCAAGCCGGCAAGCAGGTCGAGATCGGCCGGGGCGCAGACCGCAGGATCAGTCAGAACAGTCCCCGACCGGATAGATGCAGCCGCAGTTGGAGCAGGGATTCTTGCAGCCCCAGGTGCGGCTTGGGACCGGGAAGCCGCAGCGATCGCAACTAGGCGGGGCAGCGGGGCGGCGGGGCAGCGGGGCCGTTGAAATGGCGCCCCGAGCGTTACCAGCCGGTCGGACCTCGGATAACTGAGGCTGCCCCGCGGTATCATCCAAGGGGATACGCTCCGGTGAGGAACGGGTTGGTGACCCGCTCGACGCCGATCGTGGTATCGGGGCCATGGCCGCTGTGCACAATGGTGGAATCGGGCAGCGAGAGGAACTCGGATTGGATGCTGGTTATCAGGGTTGCCGAATCCCCGCCCGGTAGATCGGTCCGGCCCACGGAGCCGTTGAACAGAACATCGCCACCGAAGATCATGCCCTGCCCGTGAAAGCTGACGCTCCCGGGAGAGTGTCCCGGGGTAAACTTGACGACGAAGTCGTTCTTCCCAACCCGGAGCACTTGTCCGGCATCCAGCTCGAATTGGGGAGGCGGGGCCGGCTCCACTCGCCTGCCGACCCAGGAGCCGAACTGGGGCAAGGCGTCGTAAAGCGGGCGATCGAGGGGATGCAGGTAGATGGGCGCCCCGGTCGCGCGGTGCACCGCGCCCACCCCCATGATGTGATCGATATGCGCGTGAGTGAGCCAGATGGCGCGGAGGCTCCAGCCTCTTTTCTCGAGCTCGGCCAGGAATCTGGACGACTCCTCACCGGGATCGATGATCACGGCTTCCCGGCTCTCCGGGTCGGCAACGAGATAGCAGTTCTCCACGAACTGACCGTTGGGCAGCGCCACCACTTCCAGGTTAGACACTGACCTGTGCCTTCGACTCGGATCGGCTCTTGCGATCGGTCAGGTACTTTTCGACGGCCACGGCGGCCGTGGTGGCGTCGCCCACCGCGGTGGTGATCTGCCGGGTCAGTTGCGACCGCACATCTCCCGCGGCGAAGAGCCCCGGAATCGAGGTCATCATGCGGTCATCGGTGATGAGATATCCATTCGGATCGTGGGCGACATGTTGCTTGATCAACTGGGTATTGGGGCGAAACCCGATGAACACGAAGGCGCCCGCCGCCTCGAGCGACGATTCCTTTCCGGTCACGGTATCTTCGAGCTCGATCGACTGTAGCCCTGCCGGCGCGCCCTTGAACTCGCGCACCCGCTTGTTCCAGAGCACCTCTATCTTGGGATTCTGAAACAACCGCTCCTGCAAGATCTTCGAGGCCCGGAATTGATGTCGCCGATGGATGACGTAGACCTTCCGGCCGAACCGGGTGAGATACTCGGCCTCCTCGACCGCGGCATCGCCGCCGCCAACCACGGCGAGGGTCTCGCCCTTGAAGAAGGGACCGTCGCACACCGCGCAGTAGGACACGCCGCGGCCGGCGTATTCGAGCTCGCCCGGCACCTCCAGCTTGGTGGGAGTTCCGCCCGCGGTCAGGATGACGGCGGGAGCCTCATGGAGCCGGCCCATCGCTGTGGCAACCTCGAAGATTCCGTCGTCGCGCCTGACGATGGCCTCCACCGTATCCTGGCGGATGTCGGCGCCGAACTTGACCGCGTGGGCGGTCATCAGATCAGCCAGCTGGCGGCCAAGGATGTGCTCGAAGCCGATATAGTCGTCGATCCACTCGGTATTGAGAAGCTCGCCGCCGGGAATCCCCCGCTCGATGAGGGCCGAGCGCAGCATTCCCCTGCCGGCATACATCGCCGCGCAGAGACCGGCTGGTCCCGCCCCAACAATCACTACATCCAGCTGCTCGCTCCGGGTCATACCCTCTCCGATGGCCACGCGTGAACTTGTTGTCGTCCCAAAATATAGAACGTCCGGGTGTTCCCGCACGTTCCTGAGTCCTACCACCCATCGCGGTGGGGGCACTGCAGTGCCTGAAGGGGGGAATGCCCGCCGGAGGAGTTAACCCAAGTGCAGAAGGTTCACCGCGCCATGGCAACTGGAGATGGTACCGACCAGTACATCCACCGGCGACCCCAACGAGCCGGCCGAGGCCACGGTAGCGTCGCCAGCAAGGACGGCAGCCACGTCGAACATGCCCACGCCAAACACCCGGTGCTCGCAGACGAAGAGTACCGGGCCGCCGGTTGGGTGCGCGAGGTCCAGCCGGCGGGTGAGCGAGCTCAACGCGTCAGCCATCTCCCACGTGCGAGGCGCCTTGATGATGGGACAGATGGCGGGTTCGATACAGTGGGTGGGGCAGGTCCAATCGGCAAACGATACGTAACGCGTGCCGTCCGGAGCGCTCACGTCGTACGGCGTGCCCGGGCCCGCCGGCACTGGTTTGGTCTCGATCCAGCGACGGGGCCAGCGGGACCGAGCCTGCCGGACCAGCCATTCGTACATCAGGTGGGGCATAAGCGGCGACGGGACGATCGTGTCGCCCGGCTCGCCGGGGGCGCCGAGGGATGCCTCGGCGAGATAGCGATCGAAGAAGTCACCCCACTCTTGGACCAGGAGCTGTGCGCTGTCGCCGCCACCCATCTCACGAGCAAACTGGCAGCGAGGATCCCGATCCACGACCAGGAGCCGGCGGAAAGTGGCCCGGTCCCGCTCCCGGGCCCGTAGAAGCTGCCCGGCGTAGAAGGTACCGTAACAACCACCGCCAACGATCACCACATCGCGGAAGGCGACGCTAACGGGTGTGTCGTCCACCGTCCACCACCAGGGTCTCCCCGGTGACGAAGTCTCCTCCCTCCAATAGATACAACAGGGCGTTGACCACGTCTGCAGGGGCGCCGAGTCGCCCGAGGGGAGTGGAGCGGGCGAGACGATCCTGTTCCTCGGGGGGGTAGTCCTCCGGCACGAGTACGGCGCCGGGTGCTATCGCATTGACGGTCACTTCGGGCGCCAGACTCAGGGCGAGCACCCTGGTCAGCATGACGACGCCGGCCTTGCTGATCGAATGCGCGGCGAACCCCGGCCAGGGCTCGAGACCGGCCAGATCGGCGAGATTTACGACTTTGCCTCGAGCGGCTTTGAGGGCGGGAGCTGCCCCCTGAGTACAGAAGAACACCGACCGCAGATTCAAATCGTGAATGGCGTCCCAATCGGCGGGAGTGGTCTCATCCAGACGCAGTCGACGCATGATCGCCGCCGAATTGACCAGGACGTCGAGTCGTCCCCATTGGGCAACCACCCGTTCCGGAAGGGCCCGAGCGGCTGTAGCATCAGCCAGATCCGCGCTGAAGCAGGATGCCTGACCACCGGCCTGAACGATTTCCTGGCGCAGCTCCTCCGCTCCCTGGGCCGACGCGTGGTGGTGAATAGCTACCCGCATTCCCCGCTCCGCTAGGGCCTGGGCCATCGCCCGGCCAAGGCGGCGCCCCGCTCCAGTGACCAGAGCGACCTTCCCGCTGAGCTCCATCAAGAGCCGCCGGCGCCTGCGGGGGCTATGGGAAGAATCTGGCCGGTGGCGGAGTTGCTCGTGCTGGCGAGCGACATCACCCCGTCGGTGATCTCCTGCATTTCCACGTACTGGGTGTCGCCATCCCCTACCGCGGCCACATTGTCCCCAGTGCGGACCATGGAAGGGGCGACCGCATTGACCCGGACCCTTCGATCCTGGAGCTCGAGCGCCAGGCTCCGGGTAAATCCCGCCACGGCGGCTTTCGCGGCGCTGTACACAGCCATGGGAGTCTGAGGATTGAAGTAGGCTATCGAAGAAAAATTGATAATGCACCCTTGGGTCCGGCTCAGCGCCTCGATGGCCGCCTGGGAGACCAGGACCGCGGTCTTGAGATTGATGGCGATCTCTCGATCGAGTGCCTGGACCGTCACCTGATCGATGGGCCCGTAGGTGGTGAGCCCACCCGCCACGTTGACCACCACGTCGAGCCGGCCGAAGTGTTTCAGCGCCACCTCGACGGCGAGGGCCGCAATATCCGGCTGGGTGAGGTCGCCCGCGCAGGGCCTGGCATCTACGCCCTGGGCCGCGAATTCCCGAACCCGCTCGGCCACTCCCACGGCGTTTTGGTCGCAGGCGACGATCTTGGCTCCCGCCTTACCGAACGCCAGCGCCACGGCGTTGCCGATCTGGCCGGCCCGACCCACACCGGTAACCAGCACCACCTTGCCCCGAAAATCGACGTTCCGGGCACTCATGACGACTCCAGATTCTCGAGGACGATGTCCGCGCCGGGCGCTCCGGCTTGACTGTACAGTATCCGCCCGTCGCGGTCGATCAGACAGACGGACCGGGAGATTCCGCTGCCGTCGGGTTTGAGGGTCCCGTACGCCCCACTCATGGTGAGCCCGGGATCGGACAGAAGGGGAAACGGCAACCCGAGACGTTCAGCATAGGCGGCGTGGCTCTTCACCGACGCCTGGTTTACCCCGAAAGGGCGAATGTCGCTGGCAGTGTAGGTCCCGATCTCGTCGCGCACGGCGGAGAGCTGACGGTTTCAGCCGGGGGTGTTGTTCCCCGGGTAAAACACCAGCAAGACCCGGGACTGTTGTAGTAAACCGCGGAGAGTGTAGCTGCGTCCATCCGAGGCCTGCGCGGAGAACTCGGGAGCGATGCTGCCCGGCTGGATAAGCGTCATGACGCCGCGGAGGTGAGAGATCCGGCCCGAAGGTCGTCGAGCCGGTCCAGCCATTCCAGGGGGACCTGTTGCGAGCCAATGGTCCCATGAGTCACGCCCGGCTCCGGATCGCCGTGCCAGTCGCTTCCGCCGGTGCGCAGGAGGCCGAGCCGAAGGGCGATGTCGGTGAGCCGCGCTCGCAGGTCAGGATCATGGCTCGGGTGCCGGGTTTCCACCGCGTTGAGGCCCTCGCCCTTGAGCCGCTCGATAAGGGCGCGGGTGCCCCGCTCCTTTAAGTGGGCCACTGATACCAGGCCTCCCGCGGCATGAACCAGCTCGGCGACGGCGCGGAATTCCGGCAAGGTCTTTTCCACAAACGCCGGACGACCCCGGCCGATGAATCGGTCGAAGGCGTCGTTGGGGTCGATGGCGCCGCCATGCCGGACAATCGCCCGGGCCACATGGGGCCGGCCCACCGCGCCGCCGGCGGACTCCTGGAGCACGCTGTCGAACGATATCTCTATCCCCAGCCGCTGCAGCTGCTGGACCATCTCCTGAGCCCGGCGTACCCGGTCGGCCCGGCAGCGCTCCAGAAACCCTTCCAGTGCCGGCGACGGGAAGGGGAGGAAATATCCCAGCACATGCATCTCGCCCCACGGCGCGGCCGCCGAAAACTCACAGCCACCCACCACGCGGATGCCCAGCCGCTCCCCCGCGGCGAGCGCCTCCGGAAGTCCCGCCAGCGTGTCGTGATCGGTGAGTGCGATGGCGTGGAGTCTGGCCGCCACGGCCCGCTTCACGACTACCTCAGGGGGGAAGCTTCCGTCCGACGCAATTGAGTGGACGTGAAGGTCGATCGTATCGGCCGGCTGCGGAGATCCAGGGTTGGAGGTCAGCGCCGGTATCCCATCTCGGGCGCAGTCCACGAGGGTTGGGAATGGCTGAGGAGGTCCCGGAGCTCCTGATCGCTCAACTGGCCTAAGGACACTTCGCGGCTCTTAGCACCGAGAGGAGAGTAGCGAACCACCCGTTGCTCGCGCCCAGGACCCACCCCGCGGGTGAAGATCAATCCGAACTCGTCCTTCACATACTGGGTCACCCGTCCACTGACGGCCACCTCCCACTGCTCGCCATCCACCTCGATGATCCGGCGTGGCATCTCAGGCCCCGCTCTCGGGAAACTCCTGCAGCCCTGCCTTGACGTCCGCCATGAATCGGTCCGCGTCGGCCCCGTCGACGATCCGATGATCGAAGGCCAAGGAGAGCATTCCTTTAGTCCGGATCGCGAGCATGTCAGCCCCATCCACGGTGACGACTGCGGGCTGCTTCTCGATGGCCCCCACGCAGAGGATGGCAGCCTGCGGCTGATTGATGATGGGCGTCCCGATGGCGGACCCGAACACTCCGGGGTTGGTGATGGTGAACGTGCCCTTCTGTACCTCGTCCGGTATCAACTTCTTGCTTCTGGCCCGCTCGCCCAGATCATTAATGGCGCGAGCGACTCCCAGCAGCGACAGCTCGTCGGCATGCTTGACCACGGGCACGATCAGACCCCAGTCCAGGGCCACGGCAATCCCGATGTTCACATCGCTCCGGAACAGGGTGCTCTCGCCCGAGACCGCTGAGTTGAGCACCGGGTGCTTTCGCAAGTTGTCGGCGACCACTTTGGTGATGAACGCGAGGTAGGTGAGGTTCACCCCCCGCTCGGCATACTCCTGCTTCTTCTTGGCGCGTAGCTGCACGATACGGGTGTAGTCGATCTCGAAAACCGTGTTGACGTGGGGGGAGACCCGGCGCGACATCACCATGTGGTCGGCGGTGAGCTTCCGGATCCGGGACCACGGCTCCACCCGATCGCCGGGCCAGGGATCCACGGTCGCTGCCGGTGGGAGCGCAACAGCGGGGCTGCGGGGCGGCGGGGCAGCAACAGCACGTTCTGACGAGGTTCCCGGCGCGGGCGGTACTGCCCCGCCTTCGATGTACCCCAGGATGTCGTTCTTGGTGACCCGCCCAGCCAGGCCAGTGCCCGATACGGCGCTGATGTCGACGTTATGCTCAGCTGCCATTTTGCGGACGAGAGGAGTCGACTTGCGCCGGAGCCGATCCTCGGTGGTCTCGACGGCTCCGTTTCCGCCGGTGGCGTCACTCACTGCCCGCGACTCCGCGGCAGCAGGGGCCGAGGCCGTGGCCGGGGCGGCGGGCTCGCTTGGAGCGGCAGCTCGAGGCGGCCTGGTCGACGCGGGAGCCAGCCCTGCCGGAGGAGCGGCAGCCGGCGTGACCGGTTTCGAAGGAGCCGGAGCGCCTGGGGACGAAGCGGCCGGTGGCGTCTTTTGGGTGGCACCCACGCTGGCACCGGTCTCGATCCGGGCCACGACGGTTTGGACTGCCACCGTCTGGCCCTCTTGGACCAGGATCTCGGCCAGAACGCCGGCGCTCGGCGCCGGAATCTCGGCATCCACCTTGTCGGTGGAGATCTCGAAGATGGGCTCGTCCCGTTTGATCGGGTCGCCCAACTTCTTGATCCAACGAGACAGCGTGCCCTCCGCGATGGACTCGCCCATCTGGGGCATGATCACGTCTATCTTGGCCATGCGACTCTCCGATTCAGCCTCCACCCAAGCTAACTGCCCCGCTGCCTATCCGCCCTGCCGCCCCGCTCAGTATTTCGCCAACCACCGCGCCGCTCTAACGATATCCCCCGTTTGAGGCAGCACGAAATCCTCCAGCTGGGGCGCGTACGGAAGTGGGACGTCGTGCGCGGCCACCCGCTTGATCGGGGCGTCCAGCCACTCGAAAGCAAGGTCGTTGATCCGGGCCGCGATCTCGCCGGCCACGCCGCCGGTCACCGTGTCTTCATGCACGATCAGAACCCGGTTGGTCTTCCTCACCGTTTCCGCAATCGCCTCGTCGTCCATCGGCAGCAGCGAGCGCAGATCGAGCACCTCCACCGACAATCCGTCCTCCCGCTGAAGCTGCTCCGCCGCCTCCAGCGCCTTCCAGACGGTCGCCGCGTAGGTGATGATCGAAAGATCTCTGCCCTCCCGGGCCAGCCGCGCCTTGCCGATGGGGACCACGTGGTCACCGGGCGGCATCTCCTCCTTGATCCGGCGATAGAGATACTTGTGCTCGAAGAAGAGCACGCAGTCCTCGTCCCGGATGGCCGCCTTGATCAGACCTTTGGCATCACTCGCCGTGGCCGGATACACGACCTTGAGTCCCGGCGTGTGCAGGAAGGCGGCCTCGGGGTTCTGCGAATGGAACGGCCCCCCCCGCACGTACCCACCGCTGGGACCCCGCACCACCATCGGGCAGGGCAAGAAGGCCCGGTAGCGAGCGGTGGCCACGTAGTTGGTGAGCATGTCATAGGCACACGAGATGAAGTCGATAAACTGCATCTCGCAGACCGGGCGCATCCCCATGTGGGCCGCGCCGGCGGCCGCGCCCACGATCGCCGCCTCGGAGAGCGGCGTATCGATCACCCGCTGTTCCCCGAAGCGCGCCTGAAGACCCTCCGTCACCTTGAATGCACCCCCGTAGGCGCCGATGTCCTCGCCCAGGCAGATGACCTCGGGGTCCCGCTCCATCTCCTCGAACAGCCCCTGCCGGATGGCCTCCAGGTAGGTGGTCTCAGCCATCGTGCGTCCCCCAGCTCGACGGGCGCTCGTGGGTATCGACCGCCGACCGGATCCCCTCCCGGTACCAGAGCGCCGGCATGGGGGACGGATCGGCATAGACCCCGCGAAGGGAGTCGGACGGCTCGGGGGGAGGCGAAGCTTCGGCCTCATCGGTGGCTCGGTCAATCTCGCCGGTGACCCGGGTATCGATCCGCTCCAACTCCCCTGCCGAAATGCCGCGCTTCCCCGTGAGCTCCCGATGGTACCGATCGAGCGGATCGTTCTCTCGGGCCCAACGTTCGATCTCCCCGGAGGGGACGTAAGACTGATTGTCGTGCTCGGCGTGGCCCTTCCGCCGGTAAGTCATGAGCTCGATCAGGGTAACACCCCCACCGGCACGAGCCCGATCCACCGCCTCCTTGGTCACCTCGTAAGTGGCCACCACGTCGTTGCCGTCCGCCCGCACGCCGGGAATTCCGTAGCCGATCGCCTTGTCCTTGAAGCTGGCGCAGGCCGACTGCTTGGCCGTCGGCGTGGAGTAGGCGTAGCCGTTGTTTTCGACGATCACCACCAGGGGACAGCGCTGGACCGCCGCAAAGTTGATCCCTTCGTGGAACGCGCCGGTCGAGGTGGCGCCGTCGCCTACATAGACCAGTCCCACCCGATCCTGCCCCCGCAGCTTGAACGAGAGGGTCACACCCGCCATCACCGGAACCATGTCTCCCAGATGGGAGATCTGGCCGATGAACCCTCGCACCGTATCGCCGAAATGGATGTTGAGCTCGCGTCCCCGGGTGGGAGAATCCCCCTTGGCCATGTACTGGCGGAGGATCTCCAGGGGGGTGGCGCCCTGGACCAGCATGGAGCCGAGGTTACGGATGAGGGGGGAGAGGATGTCGCCCTTGGATCGATCCAGGGCATAGGCGGACCCCACTGCATCCGCCTCCTGCCCCAACGATCGAAAGAGCCCGCCGACTACCTTGGTCTGGCGGTACAGATTGACCAGCCGCTCTTCCAGCGAGCGGGTGAGCCGCATGTAATAGTACAGCTCGAGCAGCTGCTCCCGCGTCAGCGCCGGAAGTGCGGCAGGCGACTCTGCGAGAGCGCCACTAGCGGCCATGCACGTCGCCCTACGCCTTGACCGCTACCGGACGTCCCGCCCCCGCTGCCTGAGGCTCGGCCTCGATCCGCATGCCGTAGAACGAGCGATACACGAAGAGCAGCGCCGCCAGGAAGAAGGCCACCGCAAGCACCCGGCTCAGGGTGCCCTTGCCGTCACTCACAAGGTACACGCCGAGCTCAACGGCAAGCAGTCCGAACAGCGTGGTGAACTTGATGACCGGGTTCATCGCGACCGACGACGTGTCCTTGAAGGGGTCGCCCACGGTGTCGCCCACAATGGACGCGTCGTGCAGCGGGGTGCCCTTCATCTTGAGCTCGGTCTCCACAATCTTCTTCGCGTTGTCCCAGGCCCCACCGGCATTGGCCATGAAGATCGCCTGGAAGAGTCCGAACATGGCGATCGAGATCAGATATCCGATGAAGAAGAACGGCTCGATGAAGGCAAAGGCGAGAGTCGAGAAGAAGACGCCCAGGAAGATGTTGAACATTCCCTTCTGGGCATACTGGGTACAGATCTCCACCACCCGGCGGCTGTCTTCCACGGAGGCCTTGGTTACCCCCTCAAGCCGGATGTTAGCCTTGATGAACTCCACCGCCCGATAGGCCCCGGTCGTGACGGCCTGGGTCGAGGCGCCGGTGAACCAGTAGATGACGGCGCCGCCGGTGATGAGGCCGAGCAGAAACGGCGGATGCAGGATCGACAGATTCTCCATGCCGCTCGAAAGGCCGTGGGTGAGTGCCATGATGATCGAGAAGATCATGGTGGTAGCCCCCACAACCGCGGTCCCGATGAGCACCGGCTTGGCCGTGGCCTTGAAGGTATTCCCCGCCCCGTCGTTCTCTTCCAGGAGCGCCTTGGCGGTTTCGAAGTTCAGATCGAAGCCATGATCTCGCTTGATCTCTTGTTTCACGCCGGGAACCTGCTCGATCAAGGAGAGCTCGTAGATCGACTGGGCATTGTCGGTGACCGGGCCGTAGCTGTCCACGGCGATGGTGACGGGGCCCATGCCCAGAAAGCCGAAGGCGACGAGACCGAAGGCGAAGATCGCCGGCGCCTTCATCAGCTCGCCGACCCCGAGGGTGCTGACCCCATAGGCGATCGCCATCAGGCCCATGATGGTGATACCGAGCCAGTACGCCGAGAAGTTCCCGGCTACCAAGCCGGAGAGGATGTTGAGCGACGCCCCTCCCTCCCGGGATGAGGTGACCACCTCGCGGACGTGCCGGGACTCGGTGGAAGTGAACACCTTGACCAGCTCGGGAATGACGGCCCCCGCCAGCGTGCCGCAACTGATCACAGTGGAGAGCTGCCACCAGAGGTCGGGATTCCCTCCCAGGTTCGGAACGATGAGGTAGGACAGCAGGTAGGTCAGGGCAATCGAGAGAATGGACGTGAGCCAGACCAACTGCGTCAGCGGCGTCTCGAAGTTGAACTTGGCCCCCCCGCTGTACCGGGCGCGCGACATGGCATTGCTGGCCAGGTAGGAAAACCCCGACGCGAGCACCATCATGACCCGCATTAGGAAGATCCACACCAGCAGCTGCGCCTGGATGCTGCTATCAGCAACGGCCAGCACAATGAAAGAGATCAGTGCCACGCCGGTGACGCCGTAGGTCTCGAATCCATCGGCGGTCGGTCCCACCGAGTCGCCCGCGTTGTCGCCGGTACAATCCGCGATGACTCCGGGATTTCGGGCGTCGTCTTCCTTGATCTTGAATACCACCTTCATCAGGTCCGAACCGATGTCGGCGATCTTGGTGAAGATGCCGCCGGCGATACGGAGCGCGGCCGCGCCGAGCGATTCACCGATAGCGAATCCGAGGAAGCACGCGCCCGCCACATCGGCCGGGATGAAGAGCAGGATCGCCAGCATGAACAGCAGCTCGACCGAGATGAGCATCATGCCGACGCTCATGCCCGACCGGAGGGGGATCTCGGAGACCGGCCAGGCCTTACCCCGCAGGGCGGCAAACGCAGTCCGGGAATTGGCCAGCGTATTGATCCGGATACCGAACCAGGCAACCCCGTAGCTGCCGCCCATGCCGATGACGCTGAACAGGAGAATCGTGAGAATTTTGGGGAGCTCGAGGCCGGTCAGCAGGAAGTACACGACGATCACGGCGCCGATGAACCCGAAGAGGACCAGCAGGAGCTTGCCCTGCTGCACCATGTAGGCCTTACAGGTCTCGTAAATGAGCTCCGAGATCTCGGCCATGCTCTTGTGCACCGGCAGATTCTTCACGTGAGAATAGCTCAGCAGCCCGAACAGGAGACCGAGAACACAGACCACCAAGCCGGAGAGCAAGATCTGGTGACCGGTGAATCCGAGGAAGTCCCCCTGGTTGAGGTCCGGCAGCCGCAAGTTCACCTCGCCACCCGGTCGGTGCGTGGGAGCCGCGGTTCCCTGAGCCACTTCCTGGGCGACCAGACCGGGGAGCGACGCCGGGGCGAGCACCGCCCCGAAGAGCAGAATCAGCAGCAGCCTGGCGGTGGGTCGGAACACCGTGCGGGTGAAAATCATCGGGAACATTCTCCTAAGCATCTCTGCCGCTGACAGGCCGCAGAATGTGGTCAGTAGGCGCCAATAGGACGGTGGCTCGGCTCCGCCCTGGTGTGTACCAGTGTCAGAAAACGCTTGGCCAGCTTATCGGCTTCGCTTTCCCCCACCTGATTGGTCTCGACCGTCACCAGGGTGTAGTGCCCACCTTCAGCCTGGACGGTGACGCCGATCCGGCCTATGGTGCCGGTGAACTGCCGCCGCCGGGGCTCCTCGCCGGCCGGCGCGAGCGTCGCACCGAAGAATCGGGTTGCTCCTTCCAGCACTTCGTCGGGCTTGACGCTGGTTCGGTGAAAGTATTTCATGGCTCTCGCTGCGTCACCCTAATCTTCCAGGTAGTACTCGATACCCAGATGGGTGATCTGTTTCTCCCCCATCAGGTAGCGCAGGGTGTTCTTCAGCTTGATCTGCTGAATGAACAGGTCATGCTCGGGGTACAGACCGGGCGCCACCTGGGGACTCTTGAAGTAGAATGAGAGCCACTCCTGGATGCCGGTGAGGCCTGCGCGCTGGGACAGGTCGAAGAACAAGGCAAGGTCGAGCACCAGCGGCGCCGCGAGAATGGAGTCCCGGCAAAGAAAATCGACCTTGATCTGCATCGGGTAGCCGAGCCACCCGAAGATGTCGATGTTGTCCCAGCCTTCCTTATTGTCTCCCCGGGGCGGATAGTAGTTGATCCGCACTTTGTGATACATCTTGCCGTACAGTTCGGGGTACATCTGGGGCTGGAGGATGTACTCCAACACGCCGAGCTTCGACTCCTCCTTGGTCTTGAAGCTCTCGGGATCGTCCAGCACCTCGCCGTCCCGGTTACCCAGAATGTTGGTCGAGTACCACCCGGCCACGCCCAGCATGCGGGCCTTGAACATCGGGGCCAGCACCGTCTTGACCATCGTCTGCCCGGTCTTGAAGTCCTTGCCGCCGATCGGCACGCCCTGGCTCTTGGCCAGTTGCTCCATGGCGGGGAAGTCGCAGGTCAGGTTGGGCGCCCCGTTGGCGAACGGGATCTTCTCCATCATCGCCGCGTAGGCATAGAGCATCGAGGGCGCGATCGTGGGATCGTTGGCATCGATTGCCTTCTCGAACGCTTCCAGGGTCCAGTGGGCGGGCCCCGGGCTGATGAAGATCTCGGTGGACGCGCACCAGATCATCACCATGCGGCTGCACTTGTGCTTGGTCTTGAAGTCGCGGATGTCTTTGCGGAGGGCCTCGGCGAGCTCACGCTTGCTGGTGCCCGGTTTGACGTTCTTCCCCTCGAGCCGCTTTACGTAGTTCTGGTCGAATACCGCCGGCATGGGCTTGATGCCCTTGAGAAACGCGGCGATCGGCTCCACGTGCTCGTGCTTGTCCAGCACGCCGGCATGGATGGCCGCCGCGTACGCATCGTCCGGCACCGGATCCCAGGCACCGAACACGAGATCGTCGAGCTCGGCGAGCGGAACGAACTCCCGGATCAGAGGAACTCGTTTTTCAGTGCGCTTCCCCAGGCGGATCGTTCCCATCTGGGTCACCGATCCGATGGGGCGGGCCTTTCCGCGACGGACGTTCTCGACCCCAGCCATGAAGGTCGTCGCCACCGCACCCAATCCCACACACAGTACCCCGAGCTTGCCCTGAGCCGGCGCGATTTTCCTGGCCGTCCGTTCAGCCACTGCTACGTCCTTTCGCGAAAGGGTCCAGCGCGGCGTGCTGGACCAGCCTCACCTCCTCAGCATGCTCGACCGCAGCAGCATGCATCCTTTCCTCCGCCCGCAGAGCCTCGTCCACCCGGCCGGCATGGCGGTACACGTACACGAAGCGTTGGACCACGGTGATGATCGACGCGAGCGCCAGAAGAGTGACCATGGCTTCCAGCAGGAGTCCATGGGGGCCCGCCCCAGCGAGCAGCGACGCGACACCTAGTCCCAGCACCCGCTCGGCCCGTTGCGCGATGCCCACTTTGCAGTCCAGGCCCAGTCCCTCGGCCCGGGCTCTGGCGTAAGACACCAGCAGGGAGCCCAGGATAGCGATCATACACATGATGACCGCCGGAACCCGGTAGGCCGCGTCCGGGGCGGTGAGAAAGAAGGCGCCGATGCCGATGAACGTGGCCCCATCGCCGACGCGGTCCAGGGTCGAGTCGTAAAAGGCGCCGAACCGGGTGACCATGGCGCCGCCTCGGGCGACTTGACCATCCAGGGTGTCTGCTATCCCGCTCAGCAGTAGCAACGCGCCACCGATCCGGATGTGGCCGGTGGCGTACGCGACTGCGGAGACCAGCACCAGGCCAGTACCGACAGTTGTGATGGTATTGGGCCGCACGCCGGACCGGATCAGCCGCTGCACCAGCGGATCCACCGCGGCGTAGAACGGCTTTTCCACTGCACCTAGCAGCTTCACCAGTATCGATCCTCAGCTGGAAGACCAGGGCGGGCCACCACTGTTGGCCCCGCTAAATTGCCGCGAAAGGATAACTGCCAGAACCCTTTAGAGCAATCGGACGAGCCGCACCCGCCGCCCTTCCACACCCTACTCACCGTAGAGGAGAAAGGGACGACGCCGGTCCTTGAAACGGGTGAGTGCATCCCGCCAGGCTGCCGCGATCGCGGTTACCGGGACTCCCCGCTCCAATGCGGTTCGCAGATCAGGCCCGCCTGCAAGGCGGTCGAACTGCGCCGGACGGAAGGCAAACGCGGTGGAGTGGGTGGCCCGGATGGCCGATAACAGGTACACCGCGGTGACGGTGGGATCATACGCCGCGCGATCGGTAATGGTGAGCCGGACCCCGGCGACCAGCGTATCGGAGTACTTTCCATCTCCCGGTGCCCGGGGTGTGAAGGCGACCGGCGAGAAGGTGACTCCCGGTGGGGGGGCGCGGTGCAGCGCGCTGAGCACGGCCGTGGTGTCTATCCAGGGCGCGCCTACCTGCTCGAAGGGCGCCTCGCTTCCCCGACCCACCGACAGGTTGGTCCCCTCGAAGAGACAGAGGCCAGGGTAATGGTAGAGACTTTCCAGGGTGCGTAGATTCAGGCTCGGCGGCACGAAGGGAAGCCCCGTCGCATCGAAGGCCATCGACCGACGCCAGCCACCCACTGGCACCACGTGGAGATCGGCGCCAAGGTGGAGCACCGCATTGGCCAGGCGAGCGAGCTCGCCGATCGTCATGCCGTGCCTCATGGCGATGGGGAACCTGGCAACCGCCGAGCCCGTGACGCTGTCCTGAACCTCCCCCTGCACCGCACCTCCGATAGGATTCGGCCGATCGAGAACGACCACCGGCAGACGGGCCGCCGCAGCGGCCTCCATGATGAGTGCGACCGTGGCAGGATAGGTGTAGTAGCGCGCTCCTGCGTCCTGAAGATCCACGACAAGGACATCCACCTCCGCCAGCATTGCCGCCGTCGGCGGGTGGAGGCGCACGCCGTCGTGCAACAGGTACACCGGTGTGCCGGTCGCGGAGTCGGTCTCCTGCCGTCGCTCGGGCGCGACGTCCACATCAATGCTGCCGCGAAGGCCATGTTCCGGTGCGAACAGCGCGGTCACCTTGAAGCCGGAGGAGACCAGGCGATCGATGTCGCGCACGCCCTTGCCGTCCACTCCGGACTGATTAGTCACCAGACCGATTCTGCGGTTTCGCACCAGACTCATGCTGTCGCCCAGCAGAACCTCGATGCCGGGCCGCACCCGGCCTGGCGTGGCGCCGGCAGCGGGGGCAACCGGTCCGGAACCGGTCGCGCAACCCACGAACCACTCCAAGATCCCCAATAGGGCGAGAGATTTGTGCAATCCAGGTACCTCGCGCTGGTGATGGTTTCTCTATGGGCCTGCGGCAGGGCAAGCACCGCCCCCCAGCCGCAGCCCGCCCTGTTTCCCGGGCAGCCTAGCCCCACCGAGGTGGACGTAGATGCCTTGCTCGGCTCGCTTCCGCTGCGGGACAAGATTGCCCAGCTGGTGGTGCCGTGGATTCCCGGCGCTTACACGGCATTGGACGACGAGACTTTCGTCCGCATGCAGGGCTGGGTCGACTCGCTCCACGTGGGCGGACTGATCGTCTCGGTCGGGTCGCCTTACGACATCGCTGCCAAGCTCAACCGTTTGCAGGAACGCTCCCGGGTTCCGCTCCTCGTCGGCTCGGATCTCGAGGCGGGAACCGCCATCCGGCTGAACGGCGGAACTCCCTTCCCTCCCAATATGGGCGTGGGCGCCACCGGGAGCGACTCGGATGCCTACCAGCTCGGGCGAGTTACCGCGCTGGAGGGGCGCGCCGTCGGAATCCACCTCGCCTTTGCGCCGGTGGCCGACGTGAACAACAACCCCTCCAATCCTATCATCAACACCCGATCCTTCGGAGAAGACCCTGCCGCGGTCGGACGGCTGGTGGCGGCCGAGATCCGTGGCATGCAGGAGCACGGCATGCTCGCCACCGCCAAGCATTTTCCCGGGCACGGCGACACCGGCACTGATTCCCACATTGCCCTGCCGGTGATCACTTCCAATTGGGCTCGCCTGGATACCGTCGAGCTGGTGCCCTTTCGGAGCGCGATCGCGGCCGGAGTCACGGGGATCATGTCGGCCCACATCGCCATGCCCGGCATCGACGCGGGCCAGATGCGACCCGGGACCGTCGCTCCCAACATTCTGACCGGGATTCTCCGCGACTCGCTCCACTTCAAGGGTCTGGTGATTACCGACGCGCTCAACATGGCCGGGGTGGCTAACGAGTACGGGGCCGAGGCGGCGGTGCGTGCTTTCGTGGCGGGAGCGGATCTGTTGCTGCAGCCGGCCGACCCGAAGGCCGCCATCAACGCCATGGTTGCCGCGGTTGCCCGCCGCGAGATCTCGCCGGAACGCCTGGACCGCTCGGTCCGGCGGGTGCTGGAGCTGAAGCGGCAGCTGGGTCTGTTCAACCGTCGAACCGTCTGGCTCGACAGCATTCCGGACATCGTGGGCCGCTCGGAGTTCCAAGACGAAGCCCGCGAAATGGCCGCCCGCTCGATCGTGCTGGTGAAGGACTCAGGAGGTACGGTGCACAGCCTCAAGCGCACCCGGCCCTCGATCACCCTGGTCACCTATGGCGAAGAAGATTTTCGATCGGTGGGCAATGCGCTGGCCCTGGAGCTGCGTGGCCGAGGATACCCGGTGACGGTCTTCAAACTTTGGCCGGCGAGTGGGCCAGCCAGCTACGACTCAGCGGCGGTCACTATTCAACGAGGGCAGCTGACTTTGTTCGTGACCGCGGATCGCCCGGTGGCCTCACGAGGAACCATCGGTCAGATCCCCGATTTGATGAAGACACTGATTGCCACGACGGCGGGAGCCCAACCCGCGATCCTGATCTCGATGGGGTCACCCTACGTCATCGAAGACCTGCCCGAAGTCGGCTCCTACCTGGTCGGGTGGAGATCCAATCCGATCACCGAACAGGCCGTCGCCCGAGCGCTCGCGGGGGTCACGTCGATCACCGGCCGCCTGCCGATCTCCATTCCTCCGGATTACCCTCGCGGCTGGGGCATTCAGCGGCGGGTGCCGTGAGCCGTGGTTGGGTCTCTTTGGCGATCGTCGCGGCCGGCTGTGCTCCGGGAAACCCTCCGACTCCACCTACGCCCGTGCCGGCGCTGAAGACCAACTGGCAGCCCGTGATGCAGTTTCTCGATTCGGCGGTGGCCGCCGGGGCGGCGCCGGGAGCGGTAGTGGCGGTGACTTACGGCGCCGATCGTTTCGTGTACGGGACCGGGCAGTTGGGCGCCGACGAGCCGCAACGTCCGGACAGCGCGACGGTGTACGACCTTGCCTCGCTCACCAAGGTGGTGGCACTGCTCACGATGGTCATGTTCGCCGTCGACGAGCGCCTGATCGATCTTGACGCTCCGATCCAACGCTACGTCCCTGCGTTCACCGGACCAGGGAAGGATCGGGTGACGGTTCGCCTGCTCCTGGCGCACGCCAGTGGTCTGCCGGCCATTCGTCTGCTGTATCGCGAGGTCTCGAGCCGAGCCGAAGCCTTTGCGCTGGTCGACAGCACACCCCTGAAATACGAACTTGGAACGCGAGAGACGTACTCCGACCTCGGTGCCATCGTCCTGACTCAGGCGGTAGAGACGGTGTACGGAGAACGGCTCGATTCACTGGTCGAGCGCCGGATCTTCCAACCACTGGGCATGGGCTCCACCCGCTACCTCCCTCCGGCCAGCTGGCAGGATCGCATCGCGCCAACCGAGCTCGAACCTTGGCGGGGTCGGATCCTCCGCGGCGAGGTGCACGACGAGAATGCAGCGATCATGGATGGCGTGTCCGGCCATGCGGGGTTGTTCGGGTCGGCCGGGGACCTGTTGAAGTTTGCGGAGTGGCTCCTGGCCCGGTCTGGGGGACAGGGGAACGGCCCGTCCGTCAGTCCGTCCGTCCTCCGGGAGTTTACCCGGCGGCAGAATATCGTCCTCGGGTCTACCCGCGCCCTGGGGTGGGACATGCCCTCATCCGAGAACAGCAGCGCCGGGACTCGGCTTTCGCGCAAAAGCTTCGGACACACCGGCTTTACCGGCACCTCACTCTGGATCGACCCCGAGCACCACGTGGCAATCGTTTTGCTGAGCAACCGGGTGAACCCCACCCGAGACAACCCCCGCTGGGCGCCGGTCCGCGCGAAAATCGCGGACCTGGTGATGACCGCACTCTTCGAGGACCGCAATGACGCTCGAACTCAGTGACTGGCTCATCGTCGGGCTGTACTTCATCGCTTCCGCGGGAATCGCCCTCATCTACACCCGCAGGGCCAGCCAGTCGCTCGACGAATATTTCGTGTCGGGCCGGGCACTGCCCTGGTGGCTCGCCGGCACGTCGATGGTGGCCACGACCTTCGCGGCCGACACCCCGCTGGTCGTCGCGGGCCTGGTCGCGAAATACGGTGTCGCCGGCAATTGGCTATGGTGGAACGGCGCGCTCTCCGGAATTCTGACCGTCTTCTTCTTTGCTCGCCTCTGGCGGCGAGCCGGCGTGCTCACCGACCTGGAGTTTGCCGAGCTGCGCTACGGGGGAAAGCCGGCGGCCGTGCTCCGGGGGTTTCGCGCGCTGTATCTCGCCTTACCGGTCAATCTGATCATCATGGGCTGGGTCACCCGGGCGATGGTGACCATCCTGCACATCTCCCTCAACATCGATCCCTGGACCGCGGCAATCCTGCTGTTCGCGGTCACCGGGGCCTACTCCATCTTCTCCGGCCTCTGGGGCGTCGTGGTGACGGACACCTTTCAGTTCGTGGTGAAGATGGGCGGGGTCATCGTCCTCGCGATCTTCGCGGTGAATTCCGTAGGCGGACTGGACCCGATGGTGCAGAAGGTTTCGGCCCACTTCGGCTCATACGAGGCCGCCTTCGGAGTGCTGCCACCGGTGGACAAGGCGTGGCTGCCGCTCTCGACCCTCATTGTCTTCCTCAGCGTCCAGTGGTGGGCGGCGTGGTACCCGGGCGCGGAGCCGGGTGGCGGCGGGTACGTCGCCCAGCGGATTCTTGCCGCCAAGGACGAGCGCCACGGATTGCTGGCGACCCTCTGGTTTCAGATCGCGCACTACGCCTTGCGCCCCTGGCCCTGGATACTCGTCGGCTTCGTGGCCGTGATCCGTTACCCCGGCTTGCTGAATCCTGAAGAGGGCTACGTCCGGGTGATGGTGGACGTGCTACCCTCTCCCATGAAGGGACTGCTGCTCGCCACCTTCGCGGCAGCCTACATGAGCACCATCGGCACCCACCTCAATTGGGGAGCCTCGTACCTGGTCAACGATGTTTACCTCAGATTCATCAGACCCCAGGCCAGCCGGCGGGCGCAGGTCCTCGCGTCCCGTTTCGCGACGGTGACCCTGATGCTCCTGTCGTTGGTCGTCATGGCCTACCTGCAGAGCGTCGAGCAGGGATGGAAGCTGTTGATCGGTCTCGGTGCCGGCACCGGGCTGGTCTTCATCCTCCGCTGGTACTGGTGGCGCGTGAATGCCTGGTCTGAGATCAGCGCCATGGCGGCTTCGTTCGTGACGTCCGTGGTCCTCCATCTGATAGGGGTGAATGCCGGCGACACGTCCAGTAAGGACTACGCCATCGCCATGACAATCACGGTCGGCATAACCACCGCCGTGTGGCTGACGGTGACCTTCCTGACCGCTCCCGAGCCCGACGCGGTGCTGGATCGGTTCTATCGCAAGGTCCGGCCGGGAGGGGTCGGCTGGCGCCCGGTATCCACTCGACTCGGCTTCGGGGACGACCGCATACCCGGGGGGGCCTTGTCCTGGGTGAATTGGGTGGCGGGAGTGACGGCGGTGTTCACTGCCCTCTTTGGAGTGGGCGCCTTCCTCACCGGAACGGCTCTGCAAGGGATGCTCTACAGCCTTGTCTCGATAGCAGCTTTCGCGTTGATAATGCGTAATTTGCGGGCCGATGATCAGCTCGCAGCCAGCGTTGACAGGACCCAAGCCGCTGGCTTAGGTTTCTCCCAGTCAAACTGAGTTTCTCCGGCGCGTGTTTACCCCGTAAACGGGGTTGACGGAAGGAGTTAGAATGAGCGGTCTCGAGCAGCAGGCACCCGCCAGCGGGTTCTCTGTGGTCCTCACCGGCCGGGCGGTCGAAGAGGTGCAGAAGTTCATTGCCCAGGAACAGGTGTCGGCAGCGACCGCGGGTCTTCGGGTCAGCGTCCTGCCCGGTGGCTGTTCGGGGTTCAAGTACAGCTTGAACATCGAGGAGCGGGCACTGGAAGACGATATGGTCTCTGAAATCAATGGCGTCCGGGTGTTCGTCGACGGCTTCAGCGCTCAGTATCTCACCGGCGTCACCATCGACTACGTCACCTCGATGCAAGGCTCCGGCTTCACCTTCACCAATCCCAACGCAACCGGCGGGTGCGGGTGCGGCAGCAGCTTCACCGCCTGATCATCATCCAGTAACTCCAGGGCCCACCGCCTACCGGCGCGTGGGCCCTTTTTTGTTGCCCATCACGGGAGTACCGATCCCTGCACTCGCTCGATCTCATCGTTGTTGTCCTCTACTTCGTCTTCACCCTCAGCCTCGGCCTCTGGGTGGCGCGGCGGCAGCAGAGCGCCAGCGACTACTTCCTCGGGGCGCGGGACCTCCCCGCCTGGGCCATCCTCCTCTCCATCGTCGCCACCGAAACGTCGGCGCTGACCGTCATCTCCGTTCCCGGCATCGGCGCCCGCGGCGATCTCACTTTTCTCCAGCTCACCTTCGGATACCTGGTGGGGCGGATCGGAGTGGCCGTGTGGCTGCTGCCGGGATACTTCCGGGGCGATCAGGAGACTGCCTACGCCCGACTCGAGTCGCGCTTCGGGGTGGGAACCCGCCGGCTGACCTCGACGGTGTTTCTGGTGACCCGGTTTCTCGGCGACGCGGTGCGGGTCTTCGCCAGCGCCATTCCCCTCGCTCTCGTGGCGGGGTGGAGCATTCCGACATCGATCGTCGTGATGGGCGTCATCACCATGGTCTATACCTGGTTCGGAGGATTCAAGGCGGTGGTGTGGACCGACGTGCTCCAGCTGTCGGTATACCTGGCCGGTGGTGTCGGGGCGTTGCTGGTTGCCTGGCACATCGCCGGCGGGCCGGGAACCGCACTCGAGCTGGCGCGCCACGCCGGGAAGCTCCGAGTGATCGATCCCGCGATCGACTTCACCCGTACCTACACCTTGCTCGGCGGCCTGGTCGGCGGGGCCTTGCTCTCCGCCGCCTCTCACGGCACCGATCACCTCATTGTCCAACGCCTGCTGGCCACGCGATCCTTGCGCGACGCTCGCGTGGCTCTGGTGGGATCCGGAGTGATGGTCATCCTCCAGTTCAGCCTCTTCCTCCTGGTAGGGTCCGCCATCTGGGCGGCCGGCCTGGCGCCGGAGACCGTTCCTGGAGATCAGCTCTTTCCCGCCTTCGTTGTGCAGCACCTTCCCGTTGGGCTCGCCGGTCTCGTGGTGGCCGGCATCCTCGCGGCGGCCATGGGCACTCACAGCTCCGCGATCAACTCGCTTGCCTCTTCGGCTACCCACGATCTCTATGCCTCATGGACTGGACGCCGCGATCCGGTACACCTGCTCCGGGTGGGACGGATCTTCTCGGCGCTTTGGGCCTCGGGACTGATTGCAGGAGCGTTATTCTTTGATTACGCCGCGACTGGAAACGACACTCCGGTGGTGGTGCTCGCGCTTTCGATAGCATCAGTAACCTACGGCCCGCTCCTTGGCACCTATCTGCTGGCCGGCCGCTGGCCCCGGGCTCAAGGGCGCGATGTGGTAGGAGCGGTGGGCTTCACAGTGCTGGTGATGCTGATGGTGGTCTTTGCCAAGCGTCTGGCGGTCCATCCCGCTCTCGACTGGTTAGCGCCGCTGGGTAAACTGGCCTGGCCCTGGTACGTTCCGCTCGGCACTTTCCTCGCAGTCAGCAGCGGGATCGTTCTCAGCTATCTTCCCCACGAGACTCCAGGAATTAGCCGGAGATGAATAAGGAATCCGCATGCCGAAGGTTCTGATCGGCGCCGATGTCGGTGGCACCAAAACCGCCGTGGCCGTTTCTGAAGACGGGAAGATCGTGGGCCGAGCCGAGGGGCCCGGTGCGGCGCTGCGGCCCGGACGGGCGCTGGCCTCCGCCAGCACCATCATCGAGGTCGTCCGCAGCGCCTTGTCCGCGGCGGGGCGGTTGACTGGGGACGTGCTTCTGGTGGGCGCCGCCGGTGCCGGTCGGCCACCCGAGCGGGAAGAGCTGCGCACCGCCCTGCGCAACGAGAATCTGGCATCTCACGTGGGGGTGACGACCGACATCGAGATCGCGTTGGCCGCCGCCTTTGCCGATGGACCCGGCATCGTGGTGAGTGCAGGGACGGGGAGCGTGGCCGTAGGCCGTGACCGGACCGGAAAGCAGCACCGGATCGGCGGCTACGGCTGGCAGATGGGGGATGAAGGGAGTGGCTATGCCATCGGGCGGGCATCGCTCGGGGCGGTCAGTCGAGCGGTCGACGGGCGGAGCCCCAATACCGCGCTGAGCGATCGACTCCTGGTGGCAACTCGGAGTGCCGATTTCGATGCGCTGGTTCGCTGGGCCGCCGGGGCGTCGCCCGCGGAAGTCGCGGCGCTGGCACCCCATGTGCTTGCGGTGGCAGCCGGAGGCGATCCCCTCGCCCAGGGAATTGCCGACTACGCCGCGCGCGAGTTATCCCAGTTGGCCATTTGCCTGCTTCCCAAGATGGACCTGGAGCCTCCGGTGAAGGTATCCATTACCGGCGGGCTCCTGGGCGCTGACCAGCCACTCCGAAAGACCCTGCTGACTAAGCTCGCGGAGGAACCTGCCTTCGAGCCCACCGATACCCCGGTCGATTCAGTCGCCGGCGCCCTCCGGCTGGCCGCGTCCACTCCAACCTGATCATCGCTCTCCTCGCTTGGCTGCCTGGCCGAGCCGGCTGTGCCGGCTCCCGTAGAAGATGTAGATCAGAAGTCCCAGAGCCAGCCACACGGCAAAGCGAATCCAGGTCAGCTTCGGGAGCTGAAGCATCAAGTAGAGGCAGGTCACGATCGAGATAAGGGGCGTGACCGGCACCAGTGGCGCCCGGAACGGGCGCACTCGATCGGGTTCTAGCTTCCGCAGAACGATCACCCCTGCCGAGACCAGCACGAACGCGAACAGGGTTCCGATGTTCGTGAGATCCACCACCTCCGCGATGTTGGCGAACGCCGCGAAGGTGGCGACGAATAGCCCGGTGATGATGGTCCCGATGTAGGGCGTCTTGAACCGGGGGTGAACCCGCGCCAGGAACGGGGGAAGCAGTCCGTCGCGAGCCATCGACATGAAAATGCGGGGCTGACCCAGTTGAAAAACCAGCAGCACGCTGCTCATGGCAACCACAGCGCCCAGTGACACGATCAATCGCGAGATGGACAACAGCCGGGGCGAGCCATCCGCCAGCGCCAGCGCGGTGATCATGGGCTCCGGCGTGCCCAGCTTGTTCCACGGGGCTATGCCGGTCATGACCAGCGACAGGATAATGTACAAGACGGTACAGACCACCAGGCTCATGATGATGCCGAAGGGCATGTCCTTGCCCGGATCCTTCGCCTCTTCCGCCGCGGTAGATGTGGCATCGAATCCGATGTAGCTGAAGAAGATGATCGCGGCTCCGGCGCTGATCCCTTTCCAGCCATTGGGGGCAAAGCCCCCGAGTGACGGGTCGCTCCAGTGGTGCGGCTTGATCAGGGTGAGTCCCACAGCGCAGAAGAAGAGGATCACGCCGATCTTGAGCAGCACCATCGCGTTGTTCGAATTGGCCGATTCCCGAATGCCGATCACCAGGATCACCGTGATGAGCGCCACGATCAGAAATGCGGGCAGATTGGCGATAACTGAAAAACCGAACAGGTGAGGAGCGGTCGTCAGGGCGGAGGCCAGATAGCGACTCGACGCATCGGTGGCCCCGGCCGCGATCGCCTCGGCCGCCAGATGGGCGGAGCGGAAATCGGTGGCCAGCCAGGCGGGAAATGAAATGCCAAAATGGGAGAGCAGCTCGCGAAAGTAGCCGGCCCAGCCGATGGCCACCCCGATGTTCCCCACGGCGTACTCGATGATCAGGTCCCATCCGATAATCCAGGCGACCAGCTCTCCCAGCGACGCGTAGGCGTAGGTGTACGCCGAGCCCGAGATCGGCACCATGGCAGCGAACTCGGCGTAGCAGAGGGCCGCAAAGCCGCAAGTCAGCGCCGTGAGCAGGAACGAGATGACGATGGCGGGTCCTGCACCGGGCCGGAACTGGTCTCCTACGATCGCGGTTCCCGTCGTGGCGAAGATCCCGGCTCCGATGGTGGCGCCCACCCCCAGTGCGGTGAGATGCCACTTGTTGAGCGATCGCCGGAGACCGCCGCGCTCCCGGATATCATTTTCGCAATCCTGAATCGATTTCCGGATAAAGAGCCGGCTCATCGGTGCCTCATAAGCGGGGAACCACCTATGCCTCCGCCGCAACGGCGCGGACCTGAGGCGGATGGAGTGGAGAGAGCCGGCTCTCTACGAGCTGCGCTTCCCGGGAAGGGTAAAGGAGATTCTGGTTGTGCCTGGAACCCGGGTGCCGTCCGGGGCACGGGCCGGGGTAAAGCGAAAGGCTCGCATGACCTCGTCGAACTTCTTGGCGTATTCCCGGTCTTTGATCTCGGGCTCTACCGTGTAGCGCTCGACCTTGCCATCCACCTGGACCCAAAACGTCACGTTGAGGGACACACCCCGGAGCTCCTTGGGAGGCGTGTCGAACGGGAAGGCCATGTCCCGCGGCTCGGGTGGCCGCACTTTGGCGCCCGGTCCTCCGGGGCCTTGACCAGCTGACGTCCCGGTCCCCCTGCCTTGCCCTTCGCCCGGCGCAGTCGCCGAGCCGGTGCCCTTTCCTGTTCCCGAATCCCCGGGCGCCGCGGCCGGCGGCGCGGCAACAGTGTTCACCGGCTGCGGAGTGACAGCCTTGGGTTGTTCCGGCTGCGGGGCCGGCGGCACAACGAGTTGGGGATGAGGAACCGGTGGCGCGACTTTCGGTACGCGGGTCGCCGCAGGCTCCGGAAGCGAAGGCAGGGTAATATACGCGACCCGGTTGCCCCCGCCACCGGCGGCCGAGGGTCTGCCTCCGAATAGCACCGCATCCCCGGGAGCCAGCGTGCGACGCCAGAGCCGCTCACCATACCCCACCATCAAGCCCAGTACCACACCGTGAAGCAGCAGTGATGCGGTGAGACCGCTCCAGCGGCGTGGCGGCTGGGGGAGCTTCAGAGTGAGGGGTACAGGCGAGCGCGTGGGTCCCTCGTCATGGCAGGAAGACATGCCGGATGCTCCCCAAACATAACCGTTGAGACGAGCTTCTCCGGGCCAAACGCACGCGCGGGGACCACTGGGGTCCCCGCGGTGGGATGAGGCAGCGCAGCACGGTGCGCTGCTACTGCTGCTGCGGCTGCTGCTTCTTATCGGCCTCCCGGGGGGTAAATCCGATGATCTGTACTCCAGCACCCCGGGCAACGTCCATCGCTTCGATCACGTCCTGGTAGATCCGATTGGGGCCCGCCTTGATGAATAGCAGCTTGGCGGGACGGGCGTCATAGATCGCATGGATTTGCGTGTCCAGCTGATCATGCGGGACCGGTTGCCCATTGATGGCATACCCGCCGTCGTCGGCCAGCTCGAGCACGATCTGGCTGGGCGGGGTCTTGTTGGTCACGGGAGTGTCCGGCGGCGGCACCTGGACATCGAGGGCCATTCGCGACAGCGGCTGGGTGATCATGAAGATGATCAGGAGCACCAGCAGAATATCGATCATGGGAACGACATTGGGCTCTGCGGTCAGCGCCCCGTGGGCGTCTCCACCTCCACCGGCCATATCAGTTCTCCTTCTTCTTCTTCTCGGGAACAAACAGGCCGGTGCTCTTCGGCTCGGTAATGGCAGCCATCACTCGCACACCTGCCTTCCGCGCGGTCTCGACGGCTTCTTGCACCTGGGAGTACTTGAGCTGATTGTCGGCTTTGAAGTACAGAATCTTGTCTTCGGTCCGTGACGAGAAGAGCGACCGAAGCTGATCCTCCAGTGTGCCTTTCGGAAGCGGCCGTCCGTTAACGAAATAGTTGCCGCTTTGATCGATGCCCAGCACTACCTCGTTATCGCCTTCGGGGCGGGGATCCAGGTTCTTTCCCTTGGGAAGGGTGGCCTTGAATCCCGCCGCGATCAGTGGCGTAACGATCATGAAGATGATCAACAGCACCAGCATGATGTCGATCATCGGTACCACGTTCGGCGAAGACTTGACCGAGGTCTGTCCTGCCGTCCCACCAGCTCCCATTGCCATCGCCCTTACCTCCTACTTGCCGGGCTGACCCCTGCGCCGCGCTCACCCATGGACATGGCCACTGCCGGTGACGGCCTTCTGGGTCTGGAATTCCTTGGTAAAGATCGAGCGGCCAAACTCGCTGCCCACGCTCTTGATCAAGTAGTCGATCAGTTCCTTCGACGTGTAGGTCATCTCCACCGTGAGGTTCTCGATCTTGGTGGTGAAGTAGTTGTACGCCCACACTGCCGGGATTGCGACCATGAGGCCGAAGGCCGTGGTGATCAGCGCTTCGGCGATGCCGGCAGAGATTCCCGCCAGGCCGCCGGACGCGCCTTGCGCCGCCATGCCGGTGAAGGCGTTGACGATACCCATCGTGGTGCCGAGGAGGCCGACGAACGGCGCGGTGGACCCCACCGTGGCCAGAATGCCGATGCCGCGCTTGAAGTCAGCCAGGCTGATCAGCATCTGCCGTTCGACGGCGCGCTCGGCCGAGTTGATGTCGGCAGCGGTAATCGTCGCGCGGTCGCGGAGCAGGGGCTTCACTTCGGTGAGCGCCTCGCCCACCACGTGGGCGACGTGACTCTTCTTGCTCTTCTCGGCCAGCGCGATAGCGGCCTCCAGGTTCTCCTCCTGGATGGCCCGAGAGAACTGCGGGGCGAACTTCCGGGTCTCCCGTTGGGCGCGCTGAAACTGGATGTACTTCTGGATCATGATGGTCAGCGACCACGCGGACATGATGAACAGGACGACTACCACGCCTCGGGCGAAATACCCCATCTGACCCCAAAGCTGAAGAATATCTACGCTCATGTGTAATGCCTCCCGGAGGGAACGGAGCTATTGCTGCTTGAAGGAGACGGCTTGCTGGACCAGCTGACGGACCGGCCTGCCCTTGAAGCGGGCGGGCTTGAACACGCTCTTCAGAATGGCCTCGTGCGCCGGCTCGGCGAACGCCGGGTGCGTGGTCTTCATGACTTTAAACGACGGTGGCTCGACATGGCCCGTCGTGTCCACGATAAACTGCATCTCGACCCGACCGGTGATCCCGGCGCTGGCCAGCACGGGCGGATAGCGCGGCTGCGGCTGGGAGATTACCTGGACCGGATCGTCCAGTTGCGCTTCCAGGAACACCTCGCCGGAAACCGGGCCGGTTCCACCCGCTATTCCGGTGCCGATGCCGCCCTCGACACCCTTGCCGGTAAAGTCCCGGGGGTCGAACGGCTTCTGGTTCAGATCGACCGGAGGAATGTCCTTCGGGATGTCGGTCGGCGCGACAACCGTCTGGAACCCCTTGGGCGGCGGATTGGCGGCTACGATGACGTCCGGCGGGGGCTGGTCCGGCGGGGGCTTCGGCGGCTCGGGCGGCTTGAGGAAGACCATGGTGGTGTCCACCGGCCGGTTCCTGACTGTCTCGGCCACGCCTTGAGTCGCCTTGATTGCGGCGATGATGATAAGGACGTGGAGCAGTACGGAGGCGACTGACTGCCCGAGCGTGCGCTGGTGCTTTTGCTTGGATTCGATCAGGTTCTCGAACACGCAACTACCTCCAGGGGGAGGGTGATCGTGCCCGGAAAGTAAGGCCCACTGAAAACACCTACTTGTCCTGCAGATGTCATTTCGATTACAACCGCATTACTGGTCTGAACTCTTGTGCCATTCACCACCCAAGCCTACACATCCGCAGGCTACTTACCTGTGATCTGACTCACAGGGTCTATGTTACCCGCCGTTTGAGTTTCGGCAAGCAGAACGACGGCGGGTTACGAGTTACAAACCGAATCGTTTGACGCACCTGTACTGCAACCGGCCGGCCGGCTCGCCCAGCCGGTCTGAGGTGCGCGTTGCGCAGCGCCTCTCGCGCAGACTGGGAGAACGCCGGGTGGCTACTGAGGACAACCCGCACGGACAGCGTATCAATCGACCCACTGCTCTCGACCACATACTCCAGCACGACCTGTCCACTCACTCCAGCGCGCCGGAGCGGCTCGGGATAGCAGGGAGTACAGCCCTCGCCGATTCGAGACTGGCGGAATCTCCGGAATGCCGGTCGGTGGCGCAGCGTGGGGGGAGCGCTCTACTGCTAATACCTTTGCTGAAGCGGGCGTTGCGCGGTGATTACAGCATGGTGAATCGAGCGTGAGAATGTCTACCCGGCTTGCCTCTGGCGCTTGGGAAGCCGCACGGTAAAGATCGACCCTCTCCCGGGCCGGCTCTGCACCGTAATGGATCCACCGTGTGCCTCCGCTATCCATTGCGTGATCGCCAGCCCCAGCCCAGTACCCGGCCGGGCGCCAGTGCGGGACCGCGCTGGATCCGCGCGCCAGAATCGCTCGAAGATGTGGGGCAGATCGCCGGCGGCGATTCCGACGCCGGTGTCGCGGACGGCGAAGGTAATCCACTCCTCATCTTCCTCCAGGCTCAGCGCGACCGTCCCTCCCTTCGGCGTGTACTTGATAGCGTTGGTAACCATATTGAGGAGCATTTCGCGGATTCGGTGGGTATCGACCGCGAGGCGCACGGGGGTCTCCGGCATACTGTGCACCGACGCAACGCCGGCCGCCTCCCCCAGCATCCCAGCGGTCTCCGCCACGTCGGTCACTACGTCGCGCAGATCGCTCTCCTCTACGGCCAGCGGCGCCCGCCCCGCATCGGCTCGCGCCAGAGTGAGCAGGTTCTCGACCATCTCGGTCATCTGGTTGATCTGAGCCAAGGTTTCATCCAGCGACTGGAGGATTTCGCCGGGCACGCCGGGATGCACCAGCGCTCGCTCCACCCCCGCGCGCAGCACCATGAGTGGAGTCTTCAGCTCATGACTGGCATCCGCGGTGAAGCGATGGAGACCGGCAAAGCTCTGCTCCAGCCGCGCCAGCATACCGTTGACCGTGAGCGCCAGTCGGGCCATCTCGTCGCCGGAGAGCGGCACGGCGACGCGGCGATGCAGGCTGGTACCGTCTGAGATCGCGTCTACCTCGTCCATAATTCCCTGCACCGGGCGCAGGCTAGTGCCCGCGAGCCAGTACCCCACGAGGCTCGCGCCCAGGAGTATCACCGGCGCAATGAGAAGCATCGACCGCAGCAGGTCGGAGGGGCCGAAGGATGCCTGCTTGATGGGAATCGCCACCAGCAGCCCGCCGATGCCGGGCCCGGCATCTCTGACCGGGACCGCCAGGTAGCGAACGGTGCCCGCCCCGGTTCCCAGAGCCAACAGCCCCGATTGCCGAGTGAGCGCGAGGCTATCGAGAGGGGCGCTCAGTCGCTCCAGCACAGGGGCGTTGAGCGTCCGGGTCACGTCGGAGAGACCGAGCACCTGTCCCGCGGTGTCGGCCACCACCAGGTAGTCGCGGACTGCGTCGAGATAGGCGCTGATGCCGGGATCGAGGGCGGGTTTGAGGTTGGCCGTGGTCACGATCCGGCCGAGGACTTTGTATGACTGGGTGAGCCAGCGATGCGCGAGATCCGCTTCCAGGGTAAGCCGCTGGTCCAGCTCCCGGATGCTCGCCTGGCGGCGCTCGACGTACAGGGCGGTCCCGAAGGCCAGCACCGTCACCGCGAGGGCCACCGTGTACCACAGGGTGAGCCGACGACGGATAGTGGCCACCTAAGCCTTCACGACGTACCCGACGCCTCGCACCGTATGGACCAACTTCTGCGGGTGAGCGGAGTCCACCTTCTTGCGTAGCCGGTTGATGACCACGTCTACGATGTTGGTGCCGGGGTCGAAGTGGTAATCCCAAGCGTATTCGGTAATCAGGGTGCGGGACATCACCCGCCCGGTGTGGCGCATCAGATATTCGAGGACGGTGTACTCCTTGGGAGTGAGCTCGATGCGCTCGCCAGAGCGCTTTACCTCCCGAGATTCCGTATCGAGCTCCAGATCACCCACCCGCAGCACCGGTGAGCGGATCTCCTTGGGGCGGCGGCCGAGGGCTTCGACCCGGGCTAGCAATTCCTCGAAGGCAAACGGCTTGGTCACGTAATCATCAGCGCCAGAACGGAGGGCTTGAACCTTGAAGTCCACTGCGTCCTGAGCCGTGAGAACCAGCACCGGGGTGGTGTTTCCCCGGTCTCGGAGAGTCCGGAGAACCTCGAGGCCGTTCATCTCCGGAAGTCGGAGGTCCAGGACGATCAGATCGTAGCGCCCTCCCGAGGCCAGCCGGAGCCCTTCCATGCCGTCATCCACCAGGTCTGCGTGGTACCGCTGCTCCTCCAGGCCCCGCTTGACGTACTGCCCGACGGTCCGGTCGTCCTCCACCACGAGGATCTTCATGAATGCACCGGGAGGAATACCCGAAAGATGGAGCCTCGTCCCGGCTGGCTGTCCACTTCGATCCGGCCGCGATGGTCCTCGACGATGCCATAGCAGATCGACAGACCGAGACCGGTGCCGCGACCCGGCGGCTTGGTGGTATAGAAGGGGTCGAAGATCTTGGAGTGTTCCGAGCGGGGAATTCCCACGCCGTTGTCCTCGATCTCCACGAAGACTTCATCAGTAAGGTTGGGGTTCCTGCCGGTTCGCACCGTAAGCTTTCCCCGCCGGTCGTCCATGGCATCGACCGCATTCAACATCAGCGCCATCAATACCTGGGTCAGTTGCTCGGCGTTGCCGCTGGTGGCCGGCAAGGACATGTCGAGCTCGCGGGCCAGGCTGAGACGTTTGAATCGCTGATGGTGTTTCAGCAGAAACAGGGTCTCATCCACCAAGGCGTTGAGCAGGACACGGCCCTTGGCCTTGCCCTTGGGCCGGCTGAAGTCGAGCAGGCCATCCACGATGCGGGTGCAACGGTCCACTTCCTTGTCGATGATCTCCAGGTACTCCTCCACCGCGGCTTTCTCTTTGCCGGTCAGCTGACCCAACCTTCCATCGATGGCGGCAACGCAGGCACTGATGGTTGCGAGCGGGTTGTTGATCTCGTGCATCACCCCGGCCGCTAGCTGACCGATCGCAGCCAGCTTTTCGCTCTGCATGATCTGGCCCTGGATCCGGCGCGACTCGGTCACGTCCTCACCGATGGTGATGACATGACTGATCTCATCGCCTTCCAACCGCATGGGAATTTTGCTGAGCCGGAACGAACGCACTTCCCCACCGAGAGTGACGTCGAGCTCCTCCTGGAGGATCTCGCCGGTCTGGAGGACCCGGTCGAAATCGGCCCGTAGCTCTTCGGCGGGCTGGCGGGTCAGGACCTCGAACACCTGACGGCCCACGACCTCGTCGCGCCGGAGACCGGGGGCGCCGATTTCGCGTTGCCGGTTCCAGATCTGAATCCGATAGTCGCGGTCCACGACGTAGAGTCCTACTGGAAGGCTGTCGATGATGAGGCTGGTGAAGCGACGCTGCTCATCGATCTCGCGAGACTGGGACGCGACTTCAACGGCGAGGTCGGCGGAGAGCTCGACCGATGCGAGGAACGGCGCCAGCAGGTCGGCCGCGATCGCCAGGACCTCGCGCTCGGCCGGTCCGGCCTGCACCCGAGCTTCGAGCAACCCGACCAACGATTCATCGTGCTTCAGGGGAAGCCGGGCACCGGCGCCATCGGGCGGGATTTTCTCCACCGAGTCGGCCTGCAGCGGAGCATTGCCCGGCGGCGCCTCCACGCCCCGAAAGCGACCAGTTTGGGTGTCACGAAACCAGATCACCACTCGGTCGGCCGGCAATCCCTGCTGCAGGGCCTGAGCGACTGCCGAGAGGGTCTCCTCCGCCTCCTGCCCCCCATTCAGCAGCTTGGCCACCGACCCGATCAGGGCGAGCGCCGACGACGAGCTCAGCGCACGCTCCCTCTCGGCGTTGCCGCCACCGCCACGCTCAGGATGCGCCAATCGCCGTCGATCCGCCGGAGTACCACATGCTCGATCCAGTCACGCTCGATCGCGGTAGGTCCCGATGGCGTCCGCCGCCGAGTGACTACCCAGGCGGCGGCCAAGTCGCCATCCTGGCGCAGATCGGTGCGAAGCACCCGCACATCGAAGTTCTGTGGCTCGACGCCCCGGAGCCACCGATCGAGAACTCGGAGTGCGGCATCGATCGAGACCGCCTGGTGATAGTCAGACGGCGCCCCCGGTCCGACCGGCCCGGAATAAGTTCCGTCCTGCCAGAACAGCGATCGCACCCCGGTCCAGTCGCGCTGGGAAAGGGCTCGGGCGTAGCGGCTGAGCAGGCGCTGGATCGTGTCCTCGTCGCGGCGGGTGCCCGCGGGGGTGCGGTCTTCGATCCGACATCCCGCCACCGCCAGGAACCCGATTGTCAGGGCCGCGAGCCGCAGGCCGCTCATGCGGATTGGCGGTGCGCCTCCAGCTGCGCCAGGAGCTCTTCGTTCTCCCGCCGCGTGCTCGGCGTGTCCTCCGAGAAAGCCCAGCGGACGATGCCGCTGGGGTCGATGAGCACGTACGCCCGGTTGGAGAAAAACTTGTCCTCGATCAGGGTGCCATACCGCCGGCTCACCTCCCGCTTGAAGTCGCTCAGCAGGTCAACCGAGATGCGCTCCTTGGCCTTGAACTCGCGCAGAGTGGGAACCGAGTCCACGCTGATGGGCAGCACCACGGTGTTGGCAGCACGGAAGCGGCTGTAGTCCTCCGTGAAGGAGCACATCTCCTGGGTGCAGGTCTTGGTAAACGCGAGGGGAAAGAAGGCGAGCAGCACGTTTCTTCCCCGGAGCTTCGACAGCGTCACGTCGACTCCGGCGGTGGACGGAAGGGTGAAGTCCGGTGCAGGACTCCCGACGGCGGGAAGTGAGCCCCCAGCTGGATCACTCACCGCATGGCCTTCTCGAGACCCTTGGCCTTCTCGAAGCGCTTGGCGATCACGCTCCAGTTGACCACGTTCCACCACGCCGTCACGTAGTCCGGCCGGCGGTTCTGATACTTGAGATAATAGGCGTGCTCCCACACGTCGCAGCCAAGTACCGGGGTCTTGCCCTCCATGAGGGGGGTGTCCTGGTTGGGCGAGCTTTCGATCGTGAGCTTCCCGCCGCGGTCGGCGGTGAGCCAACCCCAGCCGCTGCCGAACCGCTCGATGCAGGCCTTGGCGAACTGCTCCTTGAAGGTCGCCAGACTGCCGAACGCCGTGTTGATCGCATCCGCCAACGCACCGCTGGGCTCTTTGGGTCCTCCGGGTGTCATCATCTCCCAGAAGATGGTGTGGTTGGCGTGCCCGCCACCATTATTGCGGACCTTGGTCCTGGCGACCTCGGGGACCTTAGTGAGATTGGCGAGCAGCTCTTCGATGGACAGCTTTTGCAGATCGGGATAAGGCTCGAGCGCCGCGTTGACGTTGTTCACATAGGCGGCGTGGTGCTTGTCATGGTGCAGCCGCATCGTCTGCTCGTCGATATGCGGCTCCAACGCCTTATAATCGTAGGGTAGAGGGGGGAGGGTGAACGGCATGACCGACTCCTTCGCGCTGAAGACATCTCGATTGCAAACCGTTTCCGGCCAAGTCGGCGAAATATCATTCCGTGTGACAGAGGGGTCAACGACGATGCCCGCACCCGGCTCCGCCCTGACGCCGGTAAACCCAGTGTTTCTGGTGGATCTCTTCCCGGAGCTGCATGCCGAGCTCATGCGTCTGCTCGGGGCCATGCGGCCGGACGAGTGGGGTAAACCGACCGCCTGCGCGCTCTGGTCCGTCAAGGACATTGTAGCTCACCTGCTCGACGGAGCCCTGCGGCGGCTCTCGTACGGGCGGGATGGGATGGAGCCCGCAGCCGACCAACCGATCACGACCTACGCCGACCTGGTTGGGTACCTGAATCGGCTGAACACCGACTGGGTAGCGGCCGCCCGGCGTCTCAGTCCCCGACTGCTGCTGGATATGGTGGACCTCGCCGGTTCCGAACTCTGCGACTACTTCCGGACTCTCGACCCCCATGCCTCGGCGCGGTTTGGAGTCGCCTGGGCCGGGGAGGAGGCTTCGCCCAACTGGTTCGACATCGGACGGGAATACACTGAGCGATGGCTGCACCAGCAGCAGATCCGGGATGCCATCGGAGCGACCCCTCTCACCGCCCGGAAATGGCTTCATCCCACCCTGGACATCTTTATGCGGGCCTTGCCCTTCACCTATCGCGAGGTCGATGCCGAGGTGGGCCGGGGCATCCAGGTAGAGATCGAAGGCGAGGCGGGCGGCCTCTGGACCCTGAAACGGATGGCGGATGGCTGGCGCCTCTTCTCCGGGTCAGACGGTTCCGCGGGCACGAGGGTGAGCCTCCCCCAGGACGCTGCCTGGAAGCTGTTCTCCAAGGGGCTCGCGCCCGAGCATGCACGACGGAGCATCCGCATCGAGGGCGATCTCCGCCTCGGTCAGCCGCTGCTCGGCGCCTTGGCCATCATGGCTTGATTGTGGATCATAATTTGCACGCCGAAGGAACCCGAGCGAAGCAGCTTCACGACGGGCATGCTGGCTCTCACTCTCAAAAATCGAAACTTCTGATAATAGGAAACGCCGGACTGCCGATGTCGGGCCGTCGGGTGAAACGCAACCGTCGCGGAGATATGCAAGGCCCCCGAGGACGCGACGGCTCCAGGCACCTCAGCAGAAGGGATCCCGCACAGTGACCGTAGCGATCGATATCAACCCGGCGGTAGCCTCGGCCAAGGCGTTCCTGAGCGATGCCCGCGCTCGGAATGGACAGCTGGTCAAGCGGAAGTCCTGGCGGCCGGCCAGCGAGCTGGCGGTAGACCTCGGAACCGCCAATACGCTGGTTTTTGTGAAGGGCGAAGGGGTGGTGCTGAATGAGCCCTCGGTGGCAGCCATCGATCAGGCCACCGGCAACGTCCTGGGCATCGGACTCGAAGCTAAGCGGATGCTGGGCCGTACCCCGGAAGGAGTATTGGCGGTCCGGCCGATGAAGGATGGAGTCATTGCCGACTTTCACATCGCCGAAAAGATGCTGCGGCACTTCCTCCGCCTAGTGATCGACCGGGCTATCTTCCGGGTCAAGCCGACGGTCATCGTCTGCGTCCCGTCCGGGATCACCGAGGTCGAGCGACGAGCGGTCCGTGATTCGGCCCAGTCGGCCGGGGTCAAGAAGCTCTATATGGTGGCCGAGCCAATGGCGGCAGCCATCGGCGTCGGTCTGCCGGTCGAGACCCCGGTGGGCAGTATGGTCATCGACATCGGCGGAGGCACCACCAACATCGCGGTGATCGCGCTTTCCGGCATCGTGTGTGACGCCTCGATCCGCACCGGCGGAGACGAGCTGGACCAGGCCATCGTTCAGTTCATGCGGAAGACCTACAGCCTCCTGATCGGAGAGCCCACCGCCGAGCGGATCAAGATCGACCTGGGATCGGCCGTTGCGCTGGAGCGCGAGGGAGAGATGGATGTCAAAGGGCGGGACCTGGTTTCCGGTCTCCCCAAGACCATCCGGATCGACTCCCGAGGGGTCCGCGAGGCCATCCAGGAGCCGATCTCCCGGATCATCAATGCGGTCCGCCGCGCCCTGGAGATGACCCCGCCGGAGCTGGCCAGCGATGTACTGGAGTATGGTATCATGCTGACTGGTGGAAGCTCGCTCATCCGCGGGCTCGACCAGCGGTTGATGAACGAGACCGGCCTGCCGGTTCGGATGGACGAAGACCCGTTGACGTCGGTCGTGCGCGGCACCGGCCGGATTCTGGACGACTACACCCGTTACGGTAACGTGCTGACCACTTGAGTTTTTCCTGGGCGCGAGAGCGTCTGGGGAATACCCGTTCCACGCACCGGCATTCCCGCCTACGGGCGAGGGTGCCGGTGTTTGGTCTTTGGGCACAATTCCCGCTGCGAGACGCTCCTTGGTAACCAGAGGCGAGGTAGAGCGCCCTAAGGGCTCATTCGCGGGACGGAAATGCAGCGGACGGACAAAGTGGCCAGGACAACCGGGCGCGGCCCGGATTCAATAGATAGCTGGCAAGTCACGAAGAGATGGCAGCTCACGGCGATTGTGGCAGCTGGGCTGGCGGTGGCCTGTGGACAGCACACGCCCACGGGTCCTTCCGGCGGGTCGGTCGCTACGGTCGAGATTGTCCCTGCCGGTCCTCTCACCGTCCCCCCGTCAGCCACTCTCTCCCTCCGGGCGGAGGCCCGCGACGCGGCCGGCGCGGTCGTGTCCGGTATGGCAGCCACCTGGGGCACGAGCAATCCGGCAGTAGCCCAAGTCAGTAGCACCGGGGTGATGGCGACCGGTTCGGTCGGGACCGCCACGATCTGGTCCTTCATGGCAGGTAAGGGCGACTCTGTCGTCGTGTCGGTCACGGGCAGCGCGCCCGCGTCCGATGCCGTTTTGGTGGGAGCAGGCGACATTGCGGGCTGCTATGACACCGGGGCACCCTACCTCAGTTCGATGGAGACCGCGTTGCTGCTCGATGCGATCCCGGGGACAGTGTTCACGGTGGGCGACAACGCCTATCCCGACGCGACAGCAGCGCAATACGCCAACTGCTATGGACCCAGCTGGGGAAGACACAAGTCCCGCACCCGCCCGGCCCCGGGCAATCACGAATACAACATCTCGTCTAACTCGTATTTCGACTACTTCAATGGTCTCGGGAAAGACACCGGTATCGCCGGCAAACGGGGACAAGGGTACTACAGCTACGATACCGGCGGGTGGCACATCGTGGTACTGAACAGTGAGGTGGCCAAGGTCGGCGTGTCGAATGAGCTGGCCTGGCTCAAGGCCGATCTCGCGGCCCACCCCACGGCGTGCAGCCTGGCCTACTGGCACCGGCCCTTCTTCAGCTCGGGTCCTCATCCGCCGTATTTGGCCCTGACTCCCTTGATTCAGGCCCTCTACGCCGGCGGCGTGGATGTGGTCGTCAGCGGTCACAACCATCAATACGAGCGCTTTGCCCCTCAGGACATCAACCGCCACCCTGACCCAAATGGCATTAGGGCCTTTGTGGCGGGCACCGGTGGGGCTACCGAGTATGGCTTTAAAACGGCGATTCAACCGAACAGCGAGGTCCGCGGGAACGGACCCGGGGTTCTCAAGTTCACTCTGCTACCAACCAGTTATCAGTGGCAGTTCATCCCGATTCCCGGAGTGACCTTCAGGGACTCAGGCAGCGGGCAGTGTCACTGAGACACTGAAATCGAGAGCGGGAGCTGTCAGTAGGGGGAAAACTTCCAGAATGGAGCGGACCGGGATCGAACCGGCGACCCCCTGGTTGCAAACCAGGTGCTCTCCCAGCTGAGCTACCGCCCCGAAGTGTCAAGTGGATAAAAGTTAATGGTCCACGCCCGGGGCACAAAGACTCACCCGCACTATGACCTGGGGAGGGCCTGGTCGATCATCTGGCGCACCTTGGCGGCCAGGACTTCGGGAGTAAACGGCTTGCCGAGGAAGGGGTGGTCCGGCTCGATCAACCCCCGACGCACCATCTCGTCATCGGTGTAGCCGGACATGAAAAGAACCGGCAGCCTCGGCCGCGAGAGCTTCAGCCGGTCGGCGAGCTGCCGCCCGTTCAACGCCGGCATGGCCACGTCGGTGATCACCAGGTCCACCCGGGCAGCTCCTTCGATCACCGCCAGCGCCTGTTGTCCATCGGCCGCCTCAAGAACCTGGTATCCCTCACTCTCCAACAGCCGATGCAGCATGGTGCGGACCGCCTCCTCGTCTTCGACCACCAACACCACTTCACCCGCACTGGCGCCATAAGCAATGGGTAACTCTACTGCCGGGAATAAGGCCGCGGTATCGACCGGCAGGTAAATCTTGAAAGTGGCCCCCTGCCCCGGCTCGCTATAGGCCCAGACGTATCCCTCGGACTGCTTGACGATCCCATACACGGAAGCAAGGCCAAGACCAGTTCCCTGGCCGATGCTCTTCGTGGTGAAGAACGGATCGAAGGCGCGGTTGAGCGTCGCGGCGTCCATGCCGTGACCGGTGTCGCTTACCGCGAGCAACACGTACGCCCCCGGGCGCACCGAAACATCGGACTTGAAGCCGGTGTATTCCGGGGTCAACGTGACCGGACTGGTTTCAATGGTCAGCCGTCCGCCACGGGGCATCGCATCCCGGGCATTGAGGGCAAGATTGAGGAGCACCTGCTCGATCTGCCCCCGATCGGCCCGGACCGTGCGGATGCTTGGATCCGGCCGCAGCGCGAGGGTGCTCTCCTCTCCCAGACTGCGGCGGAGCACCGGGGCAAAGTCGCTGACGACCGCATTGAGATCGATCGGCTGTGGCCTGAGGATCTGGCGCCGGCCGAAGGCGAGCAACTGGGCGGTGACCGCGGCGGTCCGCTCTGCGGCCCGCCTGATGGATTCGACGTCCTTCCGCACCGCCTCAGAGAGCCCTGGGTGCTGCAGGATGAACGCGGAAGCGGAAAGCACCACGCTCATCTGATTGTTGGCTTCGTGAGCCACCCCGCCGGCCAACCGTCCCACCGCGTCCATCTGCTGCACTTGACGGAGATGCTGCTCGACTCTGCGACGGTGAGTCACATCATGAAACGCGCTCACCGCGGCGACGATCGTTCCGTTCGGATCCCGGATGGGTGCCGCGTTGAAGCTGAAGAACACGCGATTCCCGTCCGGCCGGATAATCTCGATCTCCTCGCTGCTCACGACTTCACCCTCTCCGAGGGCGCGAGCCAGCGGCCACTCCGCGGGAGCGTAGGGGCGTCCGTCTGGATGGAGCCCAGTAAATCGCGGACCTTCGCTGGTGCTCTGACTGGGGACGTATTGATAGCCGAGGAGTTGGCCAACGCCACGGTTGCGGAAGATGATCTGCCCTGACGCCTCCGCCAGGACGACGCCGACCGGTACGTTCTCGAGGATGGTTGCCAATCGGGTGCGTTCCGCTTCCAGCGCCGCCCGGGCCTCTCGCTCCGCCTCGGTGAGCCGCAGATTTTCGGCGATGAGCCGAGCCTGTCGCACCTCCTCGGAGAGCCGCGCAATCTCGATCGGTGCGGCCGACTGATCCGCCACCGCAGCCAGCAAGGCCTCGGCCTCGTCATCCCAAGCCCGGGCTCCGGATCTCGTCACCGCCGCAAGACCGGTCACCTCTCCCTGCACGATCAACGGCACCGCCATGAACGACCGGGAAGCGGATCCGACCAGGGCCTGCTCGATCCGCATGATCAGCTTCTCGTCGAGCGGCCCGCTCAAGGAAGCCGCGAGGGCGGGATCGACCCCCTCAGAGGCCCGCACGTGGGCGAGGCCATCATCTCCCACCAGCATAAGCAGGGTTTGATCGGCCTCGAGAATCGTCGCGGCGTGGGCGGCCGCAAGCTGAAGGATCTGGTCCAGCGAGGCAGCCTGCGCCACCGCGCGGCTCAGCTGAGTGAGCTTTCGGAGCAGCGTCACCCCGGGAACATCGGTGCCAAATGCGCCACTGGGACGCCCGATGCTACTCGACACCGACTCCGGCTTCCGTGATGGTCATGGCATGAACCTCTTCGTCGTGTCCGCTGGCCCGCGTCTTGTAGACGCTGAGCCGCCGCCGGAGCCGCTCGCCCCGCTGGATCTCCAGCAGGATGAGGTTGTCGCACATGTAGCTGAGGCGGCCGAACTCAGTGGGCCCGGAGGGAACCCCCAGCGGACCGTGGGCGGTGTCCTCCATGAGAAAGAGGACGGTGACGCCGAGCACGGTGAGCCGCTGCACCAGCGCGTACAGAAAGTTGTGAATTCGCTGCGGATCGGCGGCGGCCATGGCGAGATCGCCCACTGCATCGATCACCACTCGCTTGATTCTATGCTCGTCGATCATCCGGAAAATGTCGACGATGATGCGGTCGATCTGGAGCTCGACCGAAGAGGCGTAGAGGAGGTGAAGCCCTCGCTGGGTTCGGCTGGCCGCGTCCTTATCCAAGGGATCGATGACGCGGGCCAGCTGGGTAGGGTTCTCCTGAAAATTGACGTAGAGCGCGGGCTCACCGGCAGCCACCCCGGCCAGAGCAAACTGGAGCCCCAAGGTGGTTTTTCCGGAACCAGTGGGCCCGACTATCAAGGTAGTGCTCCCCCGCCAGACGCCTCCCTGTAGCATGGCATCCAGCCCTGGTATCCCGGTAGACATCCGCTCGCGCCGAGTGCTGTAATTCTGCGGGTCCGTGGGACTCACCAGCCGAGGGTAAACCTCCAACCCGGCCGAGGTGATGTGGATTCCGTGCAGGCCTTCCAGGTAGCCGCTTCCCCTCAACTTGCTTACCCGGAGGAACCGTTCATCGGTGGTCGATCGCTTCTGTCGGGCAAACTCCACAATGCCGTCGGCTACGGCGAACTCAGGGTAGCGGGCGATGTCCTGGGGACGGTACTCCCCGACCAGAAACGTGGTGGTGTCGTAGGCACTGAGCAGACCGGCCAGGTCCGAGATGATACGGCGCATCCGGGGGGTCGACGTAGACAGATCATGGATCGCCTTGAAGGAGTCGATGACGATGATCTTGGGACCCAGCGTTTCAATGGCCTCGCGGACCCGGGGCAGCAGAGCGCCGGGGCCTTCCTTGGCCAGCAGCGAGCCGATGTCGTCGTACACGATCTCCGTCCCCAGCTTGGTCTCGTCGTAGAAGTCAAATCGCTGCAGGTAGGTCACCATCTTGCTGAGCGGCTCCGACAGCGTCGTCAGATAGAGAACCGGCCGGCCTCGGTCCGCATTCTTGAATAGA
>DASYIX010000128.1:0-16144 GCA_035997125.1 Gemmatimonadales bacterium | reverse complement strand
TCCACCGGGAGCTGGCCACCGGAAGAGGTGGCCAGCAGACGCGGTACAACCCCACCCAGACCAGCAAGGTGCTGGAGACGTACTTGAACTACACCACGCCGAAGCCGCTGGGTCCGGGCACTCTCGACCTCACCGGTGGTTATTCCTGGACCCAGACCCACACCGACTCGGTCTACTGGGAGGGGAATGGCCTCTCCACCGACGAGTTCGGGAACGACAGCCTGGTCCCGGCAGCAACGGTGACGGACATCAAGTTCGAGCAGGAGAGCAAGCTGATCTCCTTCTTCGGCCGGATGAACTACAACATCAATGACCGCTACATCGTCTCCGCCAGCGTGCGCCGGGACGGCTCGTCCCGCTTCGGGGCGGCGAACGACTACGGTACCTTCCCGTCAGTGTCGGTCGCGTGGCGGCTGTCCCAGGAGTCGTTCCTGCGCGGGGCACATTGGCTGACCGACCTCAAGCTGCGGGGCTCCTGGGCCAAGACCGGCAACCAGTCGTTCGGGAATTACCTCCAGTACTCCTCCTATCAGCCGGGCGACAACCAGACCACCTATCAGTTCGGCGACACCATCTTCCAGACCAGCCGCCCCAGCGCGGTGGATCCCAACATCAAGTGGGAGCAGACCAAGGCGGTCAACGTTGGCCTCGACTTCGGAGTGGCCCACGGGCGGATTACCGGGGCTATCGACTACTACGACAAGCTGACCGATGACCTGCTCTTCACCGTACCGGTGGCGGCGTTCACCAACCTGTCGAACTTCGTGACCACCAACGTCGGCAGCATGCGGAACTACGGCATCGAGATGAGCCTCGGTCTCCGGCTGATCCAGGGCAACAACGAGGGTGGTCTGAACTGGCAGGCCGACTTCACTGCGGCCCACAACACCAACAACCTCCGGACCATCACCCCGTTCGGCGGGACGGCTCTGAAGATTCTGACGGGCGACGTCTCCGGCGGCGTGGGAACCAAGATCCAGGTCCTGTCCCCCGGCGTACCGGTGAACTCGTTCTACGTCTACGAGCACATTCGGGAAAACGGGGTGCCGATCTACCGGGATGTGAACGGAGGGCGGGTCGACGGCCTGCCCGATGGCAACATCAACGAGCAGGACCTGTACGTGGATCAGAACGGCGACGGCATCATCAACCAGGGCGACCTCCGGCCGTTCCACGACCCCGCCCCGAAATGGATCCTGGGCCACTCGTCCTATATCACCCGGGGCAAGTTCGATCTCGGCTTTACCCTTCGGGCATACCTGGGCAACTACATTTACAACAACGTGGCATCCGCCAGTGGCGACTATCGCGAGCTCTCGGCGGGTAATTCGCCGTATAACCTGCACAGCTCGGTGCTGCAGACCGGCTTCCAGACCCAGCAGCTGCAGTCGGACGTATACGTAGAGAAGGCCTCCTTCCTCCGAATGGACAACATTACCCTCGGCTACACGTTTAATTTGGGGGGTCAGTCGGCTCGGGCCTTCGGGACGCTACAGAACCTGTTTACCATCACCAACTACAGCGGCGTGGATCCGAGCGCGAACATCACACCACTCAATCCCGAGACGACGTCCACGGTGAACGGGATCGACAACAACATCTACCCCCGGTCGCGGACGTTCAGCGCCGGCATCAGCTTCAGGCTGTAAGCCATGACCACGGACGCACCCACCCCGAGAAGGGACCGAGCCATGAACCGCAATCCGCGTCGTGCGCTTATCGCCGCAACGCTCCTGATGCTGGGGGCCGGCGGATGCACCAATACGACGGAGACGCCGATCAGCACGATCAGTGATGCCGATTACTTTAACGACCCCAGCTCCTACCGGGCGTTGCTCGCCAGGATCTATTCCGGCCTTGCCGTGAGTGGGCAGCGCGGGCCGGCCGGGAACGCGGACATCAAGGGCATCGACGAGGGATTCTCTCAATACCTGCGTCTCTATTGGGAGGCGGAGGAGCTGCCGACCGACGAGGCGGTGATCGCCTGGGGAGACCCGGGATTGCCGGAGATGAACACTCAGCTCTGGTCCTCATCTAACCCGTTCGTGGTGGCCATGTATTACCGGGTGGCCTACCAAGTAAGCCTGGCCAACCAACTCCTGCGGAATACAACCCCGGACTCGCTGGCTGCACGGAACGTCTCGCCCGAGCTTACAGCCGACATTCAGATCTTCCGAGCCGAGGCGCGCTTCCTCCGGGCACTGAGCTATTGGCACGGGATCGATCTGTTCGGCAACATCCCACTGGTAACGGAAGCCGACCCGATCGGATTCACCCCGCCACTGCAGAGCACCCGCCAGGTGATCTTCGATTTCTTGGTCAGTGAGCTGACCGCCATGCAGGCTGACTTGCCGGCGGCAAACGGCAGCGGGACCTATGGCCGGGCCACCAAGGAGGCCGCGGCCATGTTGCTGGCTAAGCTCTATATGAATGCCGAGGTCTACACTGGCACGCCCCAGTACGCCCAGGCCCTCGCCGCAGTACAACAGGTGATCGCGGGCCCGTTCACCCTGGACCCGAGCTACCGTCACCTGTTTCAGGCCGACAACAACACCTCGCCCGAGATCATCTTCCCCATCATCCAGGATGGCCTCCGCACCCAGACCTTCGGTGGCACCACCTTCCTGGTCCATGCCTCCTGCGGTGGCTCCATGCCGGCTTCCAACTCCGGAGTTGATGGATGCTGGTACGGCCTGCGGCTCAAGCCGGAGGCGTACACCCGCTATCCCGCCGGCGACCCACGCGCCTCGTACTTCTGGACCGACGGACAGACGTTCCCCGGAGTCGCGACCATCAGCAACTTTACTGACGGCGTCGCGGCACCCAAGTTCGTCAACAAGACCAGCCTGGGGGCGGCCGGCTCCAATGCGGTTCACCCTGACACCGACTTCCCCATGTTCCGGCTCGGCGACGCGTATCTCATGTATGGCGAGGCCGTGCTCCGGGGCGGTGGCGGCGACCCGGCGCAGGCGTTGGCCTACGTGAACGCATTGCGGCAGCGAGCCTATGGAAATACCAGCGCCGATATCACGGCCCCAGAGCTGACCCTGCCATTCCTCCTGGACGAGCGGGGGCGCGAGCTGCTGTGGGAGGGGCATCGCCGGACCGATCTGGTTCGCTATCGTCAGTTCACCGGCGGCGACTATGTCTGGGCCTGGAAGGGCGGGGTTGCGGGCGGCACCGCAACCGAGTCGTTCCGGGACTTGTATCCGCTGCCCGCGTCCGAGCTCACCACCAACCCCAACTTGAAGCAGAATCCGGGCTATTAGGCGCGGGGACTAACCGTTTCACCTTCACAGCGTCGTCGCCATAAGGGCGGCGGCGCTGTGTTGCAATAACAGCGCACTGCAACTGCGCATCACCGAACTCAGGAGCGATCAGATGCTCAATCGCGTCCGTTGCCACGCCCTGGTGGCAATGTCCCTCGCCCTCCCTTGGGGGGCTTCGGGTCAGGCTCCAGCGCCCGCACTGGCGCCGGATACCTCCTGGGTCGCCCGCAGCGCTCTCTATGAGGTGTTCGTCCAGGATTTTTCGCCGGCGGGTAACTTTCGTGGTGTGACAGACGGGCTGGACCGCATTCAGGCGTCGGGGGCAGACGTCATCTGGCTCATGCCGATCCACCCAATCGGCGCGCTCAACCGGAAGGGATCGCTGGGCTCACCCTACGCGGCGAGAGACTACCGCGCCATCAATCCCGCCTACGGCAACGCAGGCGACTTGACGGCGCTGGTACGGGCGGCGCACGCGCGCAAGATGAAGGTCATCCTCGACTGGGTCCCGGACCACACCTCAGCAGATCACCCGTGGGTGCGAGAGCGTCCCGACTTCTACGTCCGGGACGAACATGGCAAACCAAGCGTCCCGCGCGACCCCGATGGCAAACTGACGGACTGGACCGACGTGCTGCAGCTCGATTATGGAAACCCGGCGGTTCGCCGCGAGATGATTGCAGCCATGCGTTTCTGGCTCGAGCGGTTCGACCTCGACGGATTTCGGGTCGACGTTGCCGGATTCATCCCCTACGACTTCTGGCGTGAGGCGGTCCCTGCGCTACGGGCCTCCGCTCCCCGACCGATTCTCCTCCTCGCCGAGTGGGGCGATCCGGAGATGCACCGGGCCGGCTTCGATCTCACCTACGCGTGGGACTCGTACGATCGGCTCAAGGCGGTCTGGCAGGGCTCGCCGGCATCCGGCTTCATCAAGGCTGAAATAGCGGACATGCAGGCCATGCCCACGGGCGGCATGCGCATGCGCTTCACCACCAACCATGACAAGACGGCCTGGGACAACCCGCCGGTGACGATCTTTGGCCGCGGAGCCGGCGCCCGGGCGGCGTTCGTCGCCGTGGCGTTGCTGCCGGGCCGACCACTGCTCTACAACGGCCAAGAGGTCGAGAGTCCCCAGAAGCTCGGCCTCTTCGAGCGGGAGGCAGTGGCGTGGAAGCAGCCCGGCGCTGATCAAGCCCGGGCCTTCTACGCCAGCATCATGAAACTGGCTCGCACGGAACCGGCGCTGATTGCCAGAGGCCTTGACGCGATCGAGACCAGCGCCCCCGACGATGTGATCGCCTATCGTCGAGGCGACCTGGTCGTCCTGGTGAACGCCAGGCCACGCGGGGTGAAGGTCGCTGTAACCGGTTACCAAGTGGCTGGTGCGCGTGACCTCCTGTCGAACAATGTCCTGAGCCATGACACCATCTCGCTGCCGGCGTATGGTGCCCTAGTACTGAAGCGGCAGTAAACAAAGCAACTGCCCACACGGAAGCACGGAAGCACGGAAGGTTCACTGGGACACCACCAGATCACTACAGTACTTGCCTGATGTTGTGGGTGGGGCAACAACCTTCAATTCAGCAGACAACTAGAGGTATTCCGCTGACAATTCCGTGGAACTTCCATGTCTTCCGTGCTTCCGTGGTGAGTTTTTTTGTTGTCATCGCGGCGACGCCGGCTGCCGCTCAGCGACAGCGCCTGTCCATGGACCCTGGCTGGCGCTTCACCCTCGGCGACCCTGCGGGAGCCGAGCGGCCGTCGTTTGATGATCGCGAGTGGCGCACAGTGGACCTCCCGCACGACTGGAGCATCGAGGGGACACCGGACGAGAATGCTCCGGGGGGCGGCGGCATGGGCTACTTCCCTGCCGGCATCGGATGGTATCGGAAAACGTTTCGAGTACCGGCAGGCACGCCTGGCCGGGAGGTGTGGCTCGAGTTCGATGGCGTCTATATGAACAGCGACATCTGGATCAACGGGGTTCACCTGGGCCATCGTCCGTACGGCTACATCAGCTTCGTGTACGACGTCACCCAGCATCTCGTCCCTGGGCTCAACGTGGTCGCCGTCCGGGTGGACAACTCTAGCCAGCCCAACTCCCGGTGGTACACCGGGAGCGGGATCTATCGCCACGTCTGGCTGACCCTCGGAGACCGGCTGCACGTGGGCCATTGGGGAACTTATGTAACCACCCCCCGCGCCGACTCCGCAGGCGCCGAGGTGGTGGTGCGCACTCGAGTGGAGAACGGGTACGGCGCGCCGCGCGGGGGAGTGCTCCGCTCGGTGGTGATGGACCGCGCCGGCCGGGAGGTCGCCCGTACCGAAACCCCTTTCTCGCTGGCCGCGGGCCAGGAGGTCGACCTCCAACAGCATCTGCGGGTCGATGCGCCCCAGCTGTGGTCAATCGATTCGCCGCACCTTTACGCGCTCCACTCGATGGTCAGGGAGGGCAAGCGCACCGCCGACGTGGCCATCACGAAGTTTGGAATCCGCCGCATCGCCTACGACAAGGATCGCGGCTTCCTGCTCAATGGTCGGCAGGTCAAGATGCGGGGCGTGAACCTGCATCACGACGCGGGCGGGCTTGGCGCGGCGGTGCCGGAGCAAGTGTGGCGGCGCAGGCTCGAGGCCCTCAAGGCCATGGGGGCGAACGCTATCCGCACCGCACACAACCCGCCCGCCCCGGAGTTTCTCGATCTGTGCGACCGGCTCGGCTTCCTGGTGATGGCGGAGGCGTTCGACGAATGGACCGTCGGCAAGGTGCCGGAAGGATACCACAAGTACTTTACCGAATGGTCGGAGCGAGACGTCATCGACTTCGTCCACCGCGACCGGAACCACCCCTCGATCGTCCTCTGGAGCGCCGGCAACGAGATCGGCGAGCAGACCACGCCGGACGGAGTGCAGGTCCTTCGCCGTCTGGTTGAGATCTTCCACCGGGAGGATCCGACCCGGCCGGTTACCACCGGCAACGACAACATCGCCGCCGACGGCCGTCCCACCACGCTCGCCTTTCTGAATGCCCTGGACATCGTGGGCTACAACTATGTGGACCGCTGGCGCGAGCGCCGGGAGCTCTTCGCGGAAGCGGACCGGCACGACCATCCTGACTGGAAGATGATCGGCACCGAGAGCGGATCGGTCTTCCAGTCCTTCGACGAGCGCTACTCGCTGGGGCCAGACTCCGCGGTCGTACAGCCCAACTACAACGTCGGAATGCTCCAGGCCGAACGGCTCTGGAAGTGGGTCACGCTGCACGACTACTTCGCCGGCAGCTTCATGTGGACCGGGATCGATTATCTGGGAGAGAGCACCTGGCCCTTCAAGGGGTTTGCCTCCGGGGCCCTGGACATCACCGGCGCCCCCAAGGACATGTACTACCTCTATCAGAGTCTGTGGAGCGATCGGCCGGTGCTCCACCTCTTTCCCCACTGGAACTGGCCGGGGCGGACCGGGCAGGTGATCCCCGTGCTGGCCTACACCAACTGCAATAGCGTGGAGCTGTTTCTCAATGGGCGCTCGCTGGGCGAAAAGCGGCTCGAGTTTCCGGCGCAGGGAACGTCGGGAGGCTGGAACAGCTACGCCCAACCCGTCGTCAACGCCACGACCAGCGATCTCCACCTGAGCTGGGACGTGCCGTACGAGCCGGGAGTGCTTCGGGCGGTCGGCAAGCGGCGGGATGGGACGGTCGCCTGCCGGGCCGAAGTGCGGACGGCCGGGCCACCGGCCGCCGTCCGGCTCTCGGTGGATCGCGACACCATCACCACCGGGGCGGGCGATGTAGTCCAGGTGAACTTCGAGGTCGTGGACCCGGCCGGCACGGTCGTCCCCACCGCGGATAACCTGGTGAGCTTCACGGCAACTGGCGGGAACATCCTGGTGGTGGACAACGCGAACCTGCAGGACCTCGACCCGTACCACTCCGACCGCCGGCACGCGTTTAATGGCCGCGGGCTGGCAATTCTCACGGCGAAGGGACCCGGCGTACTCCGGGTGCGCGCTACCGCGGACGGGTTGACCCCGGCGAGCACGAAAGTGCAGGTGGTGCGCGGCGCGGCGGTGGGAAGTGTCCCGGCGGTCAATCGGAAGTGACTTGAGACATCCTACCGGGCGACCTTGGTGACCGTCTCCCAGGTGCGAGTGGTCTGCACCGAGCCGAACGTCTTCTCGATCAGGGTCATGAAGACCGGTCCCTTGGCGGTCCGGACATAGGCGCTGAAGACGTGGCTGCCGTCGACCGCGAGAATCCGTGCGCCGTGGATCTCGGATGGGAGAATGAGCTTCGAAGCTGGCCGTTCGCGCAGAAATGTCACGATACGCTTCGCGTCGGGTGGGAGCTGGAAGGTCTGGTAGGGATCAGATGCCAGCATCTCTCGCAGCGCATCAACCGGTCGCACGATCGTGAGAAAGCTGCGACCGAGTTGCCTGGTCATGGCGGCTTCGACCTTGCGTTCGAGAGACGCTTCCGAGGCAGTGGGGGCGGTGAAGACCACATTGCCGCTGGAGAGGAGCGTCCTCACATCGGTGAACCCGGCGGCCTCGAATGCCTGCTTCAGCTCGGGCATCTTCGCGTTCATCGGCATGACGCCGCGGAGAAAGGCTGCGTAGCGTGGCATAGGGCGAAAAAGATACTACAAAGCAACTGCGCACTACGGAGACACGGAGAACACACCTTTCACCTAGCCAAGAGACTAGAGGTGCTACGTTGACCGGTCCGTGCAGCCTCGGTGTTCTCCGTGTCTCCGTGGTGCGCAGTCTGTGTGCCGCGGCGATTGTAGCGGTTCCGGTCGTAACGGCAAACGGGCAGGCCGCTCCCGGCGCCGCAGCACCGGCCAACCGTGCGGTCTACTTAGATAAGGAAGGCGTTGTCCGCTGGAGCGACAACCGTCAGGAGGTGGCCCTCTTTGGCGCGAACTACGTTTTGCCCAGCGCCTCCGACTACCGCGCGGCCGGCTACCTGCGCGCCGACCGGAAGCGAATGATCGACGAAGACATGGCGCACTTCGCCCGGATGGGCTGGGACGGTCTGCGGCTCACCTTCTGGGGCGACTGGGAGGCCTCCGACAGCGCCGGCAACCTGATTGCCAACGACCACCTGGACCTGCAGGACTACCTCATCGCCCGCGCACGGGAGCGCGGGATCTACATGCTCTTCAGCCCGATTCAGCTGTACGGCTCCAACTGGCCGGATGCGCTCCAGGACACCACGGCGCCGGGCTTCGGGCACCACTTCGGCAAGGAGCGAATGGGGACCGACCCGGCCGCCCTAGCCGCGCAGGTGAACTATCTCCGGCAGATCCTGGAGCATTTGAACCCCTACACCGGCGTCGCGCTCAAGGACGAACCGGCCATCCTCTTCATCGAGCTGGTGAACGAGCCGTGGCACCACCCCGAAAACGTGGCGGGCTCGATTCGCTACATCAACACGCTCACCGACGCGGTGCGGAGTACCGGGTGCCGGAAGCTGATCTTCTACAACGTGAGCCAGGATTTCCGGATCGCCCCCGCGATCGCCCGGTCGCGAGCGCAGGGCGTCACCTTCGGCTGGTACCCCTCGGGGCTCAATTCCGCCCACGAGCTGGAAGGCAATTACCTCCGGTCGGTCGATGGCTTCCCCGACATGCTTCGTCAGGACCTGGCCCGGCTGCCGCGGATCGTGTACGAGTTCGACAGCCCCGATCTCCGCACCGGCACCATGTACCCGGCAATGGTCCGGACCTTCCGCTCCGTCGGGACGCAGTTCGCCGCCATGTTCGCCTACGATATGTTGGCCACCGCCTCCCGCAACCTCGGCTGGCAGACCCACTACCTGAACCTGGTTTACACCCCGCGGAAGGCCATGAGCGCGATCATCGCCGCCGAGGCCATGCGCCGTTTGCCCCGTATGCGCTCGTACGGTCCCTATCCCCAGAACACCCGGTTCGGCGATTTCCACGTCTCCTACGACGGCAACTTGGGCGAGCTGGTCGCGCGCGACGCTTTCCTGTATGCCGGCTCGACCGAGTCGAGGCCCCCGGACCCGTCAGCTCTCCGCCGGATCGCGGGCTACGGCTCCTCCGCCATGGTCGCCTACGAGGGAGAGGGGATCTACTTCCTCGATTGGGTACGTCCAGCCGTGTGGCGGCTCGAGGTCTACCCTGACGCTGTGCCGGTCGGCGACCCCTTCGAGCCGCCGAGCCCCGACAAGATCGTGACCCGCGCGATTCGCCGGGGCTGGCCGATGACTATCCATCTATCGGAGCTCGGCGACACCTTCACGGTCCAGCCGTTGGCGGCGGGAAACCCGCGCACCGAACGAGCCGTGGACGGCCGCATCACGGTGAGACCCGGCGTGTACGTATTGAGCGCTGCCGGGCCGGTGGACGCCGCCACCTTACCGGCGAAGCTGGGTCACCTCGGCTTCGCCGAGTATCACGCGCCGCCATTGGATACGGTGTCCCCCTTAGTCACCTTGCTCGCCCCGCCCGCATTCCTGGTCGGACGCGACGCCGAGGTGCGAGCCCGCGTGGTTGCCCGAACAGCGCCCGACTCGGTGGTCATGTTCATGCGGCCGGCGGCCGGTCCGCGCTACCGTGGCTATCCGATGCGAGCGGCGAGCGCCTACGACTACGCCGCGACCATCCCGGCGGGCTCGCTCGAGGAGGGGCCGCACGATCTGGTGATCACGCTGTTCATGGCGGACCGGAGCGTCACGTTCCCTGGCGGCCGGCAGCTGAACCCGACGAGCTGGAACTACTACGGCCGCGACTCGTGGGCACTGGATGTCCTCGGCCCCCGGACATCGCTGCGACTGTTCGACCCCGCTTCGGACGCCGAGCAGCTCTCCTTTACTCGCATCGGTGACGCGGGTCGCCAGGGGCTTTTTCGGCTGGGGATCGTCGGACTGACGGGCCGGCCCGTCCTTCACGTCGCGCTGCCTCGGGACTCGGCCGGGAAAGGGCTACCCGACTATACCGCCTCGCTCGTGATCGCGAGCCGGATCGCCGCCCGGGGGGAGAGCATCGCCGGTGCAGAGGCGGTGCGTCTCCGGCTCCGCGGTCTCGGTCCGCGCCAGGTCCTCCACGTGACGCTCATGGAGGACGACGGCACCAGCTGGAACGCGGCAGTGACGGCGGACAGCGCCTGGAGCGATCGATCGATCCCCCTCTCGTCGTTTGCCATCGGTCGTGGCGTGCTCCTGCCGGAGGGATTCCCCGGCGAGTGGAACTATTGGGTGGGACCGGCGGAAGGTCGCGGCGGCAAGACGGACCGTCCTCGCCTCGACCATCTGGAGCGGCTTCAGCTGTCGCTCCGCCGCGAGAACGGAGCGGTCATTCCGGCGGGCCGATACGGAGTGGAAGTGGAGTGGGTGACGCTGGAGTTTGGCGCCGGTCGTGCAGCGGCGCGCTGACCGGCAGTTACGAGCGCCGGTTTACGGTACTGTTGAAGAGCTGGGGTGCGATTTGAATTTGAACGAACGACCCGGGGGCCAGCGAGATTGGCCCCGAGCGGAACGGCTGACCACCACCGCTGGGACGGGCCTCGAACTGGACCGATCCGCCGCCGACCAGGTTCTGCGGAACCACGAAATTGCCGTTCATCCCAGGATGCACGGTTCCCAGCCGGTGGTTGATTCCCGAGCCGGTGGCGTAGATCTCCATGGGCAGCGCGTTTTGGTTGTTGACCTGGACTTCGACCGACCCGGAGCTGGGGGCCGCTTGGCCGCCGCCCGAGTGTGAACATGCCGTCAGCAGCAGTGCAGGAACGAGCAGCCGCAGTCGGTGAAGCACGTGTCCTCCAGGTCTGAGGCGCCACCAAGTATGCCGACCGGCCGACCCGGGCGCCAGCCCGAGTCTGTCAACCCTACACCAACAGTTCACCCCACCATAGGAACTCTCCATGCGCAGGTCTCCCGGCTTCCTCTTTACTTCCTTCATCCTGGCTCCGCTCGCCGGCGCCGGCCCGCTCTGGAGCCAGGTGCGCGTCTCCTCGCCCGACGGGCGCAACCAGGTCACGGTGGAAGTCCGCGACAGCGGGCTGACTTACAGTCTCGACCGGGACAGTCGCGCGCTGATCCTGCCTTCGCTGCTGGGCTTTGAGTTTCGGGGAGCGCCGCGGCTCCGCGATGGACTGCGCATCACCGATACCACTCGACAGTCACAGGACGAGTGGTGGACCCAGCCGTGGGGCGAGGTGGCCCGGGTGCACGACCACCACAACGAGCTGGCCGTGGCCGTGGAGGAGACCGCCGCCCCGCACCGGCGGTTCACTTTCCGGGTGCGCGCCTTCAACGACGGCCTGGGCTTCCGCTACGAGTTCCCCGAGCAGCCTGGACTCGGCCAATTCGAAATCAGCGACGAACTCACCCAGTTCGCCCTGGCGGACAACGCGCGCGCCTGGTGGATCCCGTCCAACTGGGCGCGGAAGGACCGCTCCGAGATGCTGTACTCGTCCGGCCCGGTGAGCGTGCTCGACAGCGTGCAAACCCCGCTCACGATGCAGACCCAGGACGGGCGCACCTTCATGGTGATCCACGAGGCGAACCTGGTGGACTACGCCCGGATGTTTCTGCGGGGGGCGCGGAGTGAGAGCCGGGTGCTGACCGCTGCCCTGGCACCGATGGCCGACGGGGTCAAGGTGCGGGGGCGAACGCCGTTCGTGACGCCCTGGCGTACCATCCAGCTGGCCGACAAGGCCACCGACCTGGCGCCCTCGGTGCTCGGCCTCAACCTCAATCCGCCGAACGCGCTGGCCAGCACCGACTGGATCCATCCCATGAAGTACGTCGGCATCTGGTGGGGGATGCACCTCGGTATCATGAGCTGGAGCTCGGGGCCGAAGCACGGAGCAACGACCCAGAATGCCAAGCGATACATCGACTTTGCGGCGGCCAATAAGCTCGGCGGCGTGCTGGTCGAGGGGTGGAACATTGGGTGGGATGGAGACTGGATCGCGAATCGGGAGGCGTTCTCATTCACCCAGTCATATCCAGACTACGACCTGGCAGCCGTCGCCGCTTACGCTAAGGAAAAGGGTGTGCGGCTGATCGTGCACAACGAGACCTCGGGGGGGATCCAGAACTATGAGCGTCAACTGGACAGCGCCTATACTCTCTACCGGTCCCTCGGCCTGGACGCCATCAAGTCCGGCTATGTCACCGATCTGACCAGCGAGGGCCATTCGCACTACTCGCAGGTCATGGTCAATCATTACCGCAAGGTGATGGAGACCGCCGCCCGTTACGGCATCATGCTCGACGTCCACGAGCCGATGCACGACACCGGCGAGCGGCGCACCTACCCGAACATGATGAGCCGCGAGGGCTCGCGGGGACAGGAGTACAACGCCTGGAGCGGCGACGGCGGCAACCCACCGGAGCACGAGACCATCCTCTTCTTCACCCGGCTCCTGGCCGGACCCATGGACTTCACCCCGGGGATCTTCGACATCCTCGAGCGCAGCAGCGGACATCCCCACCGGCCCGACGAGCCGCGGGTGCGCACCACGCTGGCCAAGCAGCTAGCGCTCTACGTTGTGCTCTACTCACCGCTGCAGATGGCGGCCGATCTCCCGGAGAATTACGCTGGGAAACCCGCGTTTCAATTCATTCGCGACGTCGCGGTGGACTGGGACACGACCCGGGTGATCGACGGCAGGATCGGCGACTACGTGGTGGTGGCTCGGCGCGAGCGGGGCGGCCAGACCTGGTTCCTGGGCGCGATCACCGACGAGGAGGGGCGTACCTTCGATGTCCCCCTCTCCTTCCTCACCCCAGGGCGGCGCTACGTCGCCGAGATCTATGCCGACGGCCCGAAGGCAAACTGGCTGGATAATCCCCTGCCGGTCACCCGCACCAGGCGCCCGGTGACTTCCGCGACGCGCCTGCGCGTCAGGCTGGCGCCAGGAGGCGGCCAGGCGATCCGCATCCGGCCCACGGGATGATGTCGTCCGCGCATGATGAGCTGAAGGCGCTGCGCTCGCTCGCCCGGACGATGGGGGTCCATACCCGCTACCTCAACGGGCTGGGCAAGCGCGTTACCGTGGCGCCCGAAACGCTGGTGCGCGTCTGCGCCGCGTTGGGCGCCGCGGTCGAGCGGCCGGGTGATGCCGTCGGCGCGCTTCGCGCGCTTCGCGAGGCCACCGGCGCGCGGCTGGTGCCGCCCGTGCTGGTCGCGTGGGACGGCTCACTCGGCCCGCTCCCGATCTCGGCTCACCGCCCCGCCCAGGTTCAGTTGCAACTCGAGGATGGAGCCATCGTCCCTCTCGTGCGTTCCGGAGCACTGTTTCGGGTGCCGCGCGCCCTTCCCTGCGGCTACCACCGCCTAACGGTCGAGGTCTCGGGTCGGAGCGAGACGAGCACGGTCATCGCTGCGCCGCTCGAGGCATGGCGCCGGCCGGGGACGCATCGGAGCTGGGGAGTCGGGACCCATCTGGCCGCTCTCCGCGCGGCCCGGAGCCGATCGCTCGGAGACCTTCGGGATCTCGAGTCGCTCTGCCGCTGGATAGGTGAGCGGGGCGGCGATCTGGTCACGGTCCTCCCCCTTGTGCCGACCTTCAACACCCAGCCGCCGGAGCCCAGTCCGTACTCTCCGGTGAGCCGGCTCTTCTGGTCCGAGCTGATCCTTGATCTTGATCAAGCCCATCGCCCGGCGCCCGCCACTGGTACCCTGGACGTGACTGAAGGCAACGCCGAGGTCCGCGCCGCTCTCGCCGGATGTCCAGCTCCGCCCCCGGCCGAACTGGACGAGGAGCTGATCCGCTACGCCCGGTTCCGCGGCGCGCAGGAGCGGCTGGGCCGGAACTGGCGGGACTGGCCGGCGGCCGCTCGTGCCGGCAGGTTGACGTCCGATGAGGTCGATACCGAAGAAGAGCGCTTTCACCTCGTGGCCCAGGCCCTTGCGCGCCGCCAGCTGCACGACCTGCGGCAGCGCCTTGAGCACGACGGGTTTCGCCTGGGCCTCGACCTGGCGGTGGGCGTTCATCCGGACGGCTACGATCCGTGGTCCCGCCAGACCCTGTTCGGCGAGGGGATGTCGGTGGGCGCCCCTCCCGACCAGGGTTTCCCCAGCGGACAGGACTGGGGCTTCAGCCCGGTGCTCCCGGAAGCGTCGCGTCGCGAAGGTCACCGATACCTGGCCGCGTCCGTGGCCCACCAGGCAGGGCTCGCGGGTGTGCTTCGAGTGGACCACATTATGGCCTGGACCCGCCTGTACTGGATCCCCCACGGGTTCGGGCTTCACGACGGGACCTACGTTTCTTATCCGGCCGAAGAGTTGTTCGCCGTGCTGAGCCTGGAGTCGAACCGTCACCGGTGCGAGGTGGTGGGTGAAAACCTGGGCACCGTGCCGCGCGAGATATTCGAGGCGTTGCCACGTCACCGGATCTGGGGGATGTACCTCGCAATGTTCCAGGCCTCGGCCGGCCCCGACGTCGCCCCGCCGACCGCGGCGGACATGGCCCTCATTGGCAGCCATGACACCCCGACCTTCGCGGGTTGGCTCAAAGGCAACGACATTGCCGATCGAGTGCGCCACGGTCTCCTGGCCGAGACGAAGGTCCCGGCAGTGGTTGAGGAACGACAGAGGGCCGTAGAGTGGCTGGCGACCCACCTGGGCAGTACCGTAGAGGACCCGCACGCCTTTCTGAGTGCGTTGCTGGAGTGGCTGGGCCGGTCGCAGAGCCCGCTCGTCGTTCCCTGGCTCGAGGACCTCTGGCTGGAGGAGGAGGGCGTCAACCTCCCCGGCACTCCTTCGTCCGTGCGCCCCAACTGGCAGCGTCCGATGCGGCGGCTGCTGGATGAGATTCTTGCCGACCGAGACGTAGATGCGCTTCTCCGCCGCCTCGATCACACCCGGAACACTGCAGTGATCCAACCATTCGCCCACTCCTGAGGCCGGCCAACATGGCAACCCGCGCCGCAACCGCCGTTCCCTTCACCGCCCGGTCCAAACCACGCCTCACGTTCTGGGAGATCTGGAACATGAGCTTTGGGTTCCTCGGCATTCAGATCGGGTTCGCGCTGCAGAACGCGAACGTGAGCCGAATCTTCGAGACCTTGGGAGCCAAAGTTGAGAACATCCCGATCCTCTGGATCGCCGCGCCGGTGACGGGACTCCTGATCCAGCCGATCGTCGGCTACCTCAGCGATCGCACCTGGAACCGCCTGGGGCGCCGGCGGCCCTACTTCCTCACCGGCGCGATCCTGGCATCGGCCGCGCTGCTGGCAATGCCCAATTCGCCGGCGCTGTGGGTGGCGGCCGGCATGCTCTGGATCATGGACGCCTCGATCAACATCTCCATGGAGCCGTTCCGCGCTTTCGTGGGCGACAACCTCCCCTCGGAGCAACGGACCACCGGCTTCGCGATGCAGAGCTTTCTCATCGGCACGGGCGCAGTGGCGGCCTCCATGCTCCCCTGGCTACTGACCGAACAGTTTGGGGTGAGCAACGAGGCGCCGCCACACATGATCCCGGACTCAGTGCGGCTCTCGTTCTTCTTCGGTGCGGCGGTGTTCTTCCTGGCGGTGTTGTGGACGGTGCTGCGCTCGAAGGAGTACGCGCCCGAGGAGATGGCCAACTTCGCGGAGAACCAGATGCGCGAGGGCGCGGCCGTGGAGCGGCGAACGGCCGAGGAGTTCACCCTGAATGGCCGGCGCCAGATCCGGGTGGGGCTGGTCCTCCTTGCGCTCGGGGTGCTGCTGAGCGCCTGGTTGGCCCGTGCCGCGATCTACCAGCTGTTGATTCTGTCGGGCGGGGTGGGCGTGGTCGGCCTGTTGCTCGTTCTGAGCGGCCTGCTCCAGCGGGGCGGCCGCTACGACAACGGCTTCGTCACCATCCTGAATGATTTCCAGGACATGCCCCACACCATGAAGCAGCTGGCCTGGGTGCAGTTCT